>NZ_JBIBVF010000005.1:0-353358 GCF_043080045.1 Streptomyces sp. NPDC015125 | reverse complement strand
GGGGACGAGTAACGGTGTGCCGTTCACGTACACGACGGTTTCGGTGCCGGTCCTGACTTCGGTGGTCCCTTCGTCGGGTCCGGCGGCTGGGGGCACGACGGTTACGTTGACCGGTACGGGGTTCACGGGTGCGACCGCTGTGCGGTTCGGTGGTGTGTCGGCGTCGTTTGTGGTCAATTCGGCTACGCAGATTACGGCGACGGCGCCTGCGGGTTCTGGCACGGTGCAGGTCACGGTGACGGGGCCTGGGGGGACGAGTAACGGTGTGCCGTTCACGTACACGACGGTTTCGGTGCCGGTCCTGACTTCGGTGGTCCCTTCGTCGGGTCCGGCGGCTGGGGGCACCACGGTCACGTTGACCGGCACGGGTCTGGCAACCGCCGGAGCGGTACGGTTCGGGGCCACGCCGGCAACCTCGTTTACCGTCGTATCCGACACCCACATCACTGCCGTCGCCCCCGCCGGGACCGGCACGGTACCGGTCACCGTCACCACCCCCGGCGGCACCAGCAACGGCGTCTCCTACACCTACTCCCTGGCTCCCACCTTGAGCGGTGTCAGCCCCAACCAGGGGCCCGCCTTGGGCGGGAACACCGTGATCCTCACCGGCGTCAACTTCACCGGAGCCACCGCGGTCATCTTCGGTGCCACTCCGGCGACGTCCTTTACGGTCGTCTCCCCGACGCAGATCACCGCTGTGGTCCCCGCGGCGACGGCCGGTCCGGTCGGTGTCACCGTCACCACCCCAGGTGGCAGCAGCACCCTCCAGAGCGCCTACTTCTACGTCAGCACCCCGGTCCTCACCGGCGTCGCGCCGCCCTCGGGCCCGCTCTCGGGAGGGAACACCGTCACCCTCACCGGTGTCCACCTCATCGAAGCCACCGCGGTGCGCTTCGGTACCACCGCAGCGTCGGGGTTCACGGTGGTCTCGGACAGCCAGATCACCGCCGTGGTTCCTGCCGGAGCAGCGGGTCTGGCTGATGTCACCGTCAGTACCGTCGGCGGGACGAGCAACGCGGTTTCCTACACCTACCTGCCGGCACCCGTCGTCACGGTCCTGACCCCAAGTCAGGGGCCGGCCTCCGGCGGCATCACCTTCACTCTCATCGGCACCGACCTCGCCCAGACGACCACGGTGCTCGTCGGCGGCCCCCCTGCCGGGTTCACGGTCGTCTCCGACACCCACATCGTCGTCGACGCCCCACCCGGAGCCCCAGGGACGGTCAACGTCACCGTCACCACTCCCGGCGGCACCAGCGCCCCCAAGACCTACACCCGAGTCGCCTCCCCCGGGGTCTGAACACCGGGTTGGCCGGTGACCGGGGACGGCCGGGCTCCAAGCACCAGGGGCTGACCGACGGCGGCGGTCTCCCGCTGCGGGTCGCTGACCGGCGTCCATTGCAACGGCCACCCAACTACTGCCGGACTTCGAGGCTCAGTGCGCAGTGCGGGGCCGTCGGGGCGGCCCCGACGGCCCCGGGCCCTGTGTGCCGACTGCGGCTACGACCGCGACATCTAGCACCACCGCCTGCGAACGGAGCATCACCACAAAATTGTGCACCTCGGTCCGCCCCGCGGCCCGGCTTGGACCGCGTGCGCTGGGGAGCCGCCTCAGCCACTGCCTACCTCCACGGACTCGCAAGCGGCGTGGTCCGTGGGAGTGACTTCCGCAGCTGGATGCCGCCGCTGGGGCTTGAGCCCGGCCGTCCCCGGTCGACCGGACTCGGGCCGACCTTTGGGGAGCTTCGCCGCCGCTTGGCCTGTACGCGGGAGGCACCGATCGTGGCGTGGGAGACGTCCACTCGGTCCGCCGCCCGCAACCGGCCCACAGGACCTGCTGGGTTCGGTGCACACGCCGGCCTCCTGGTACTCCGTAAGACGCCGCCGGCGCGTCGAGCCTGATCCGAAGGCCAACTCCTGCGGCAGGACCCCCCGCTGGACCTGGTTTGGAGTACGAAAAACACGCCTTGCAGCGTCTTGCGGTCGTCGATCCGCTTGCGGCCCGGTGCCAGTAGCGAGGCTCATGCCCGGGCACCAACGACTCGATCAGCGCTCACAGTTCGTCACTGGCTCTCCATCGCAGCCGGGCCGCCCTCACCCCGAGGCACGAGGTCACCTACTCCTCCACCGTGCCATGCGGAGACCCTCTGCAAGGCCTCCTAAATGGCCGATCGCAAAAGGCTCGGGAAGGTGTGACTGGCGGACGGCAGCCGTCACCTGCATGCCTCAGCCGCCCGGCCGGCGGCTGACTCGTCTCACACCATGGCGCGCACCCGGCTGTACTGCGTCGGCAGTATGACCTCGAAGGCTTTGCTCCGTGAAGTCTCCGAGCACCTCCCCGTTCCGGACTCGGTGGTCTGGCTGAACCTACTTCGGCCCGGTGCAGGAGAATTCACCGCGGTCGGCACGGAGTTCGGGTTGCATGAACTGGCCTTGGACGAAGTCGGGCAGCGGGGCAGCGGCCGAAGCGCGACCACTACCGCACCATGGGTTCCTGGATGCCTACGCGATGCCCTTCTTACGGGGCCCCTTGGACAGAATGGTCGAGGGGCGCGCATGCATGTGCACCTGTACTGCGTGGGCGCCCCCGTTGGGCCGCTATCCGGGTTCTGTCAGGTGTAGATGTAGGCGCCGGTGAGGGTGGTGCTGCCGCCGGCGGTGGTGACGGTGACGTCTGCGGGGCCGGTGGTGGGGCTGGGCGGGACGATGGCGGCCAGGACGGTGTCGGAGCCGATGCTGTACTGGGCGATGATGCCGTTGATGGTGACCTTGGTGGTGGTGGCCAGGTTCTGGCCGGTCAGGTCGATGGTGTTCCCGCCGAAGGAAGTGCCGGTGACGGTGCTCAGGCCGGTGAGCTGTGGTGGGTTGATGTAGGTGTAGGTGAGTGTCTCTGTGTTGTGGCCGCCTGCGGTGGTGACGGTGATATGCACCGGGCCGGGGGTGATGGCGGGTGGGGCGGCGACGGTGATCTGCTGGTCGGAGACGATGAGGGGCAGGGCCGGTACGGCGCCGAAGAGTACTTGGCTGGCTGTGGCGAGTTGGGCGCCTTGGATGGTGATGAGGTTTCTGCCCAGGGTCGGGCCGGCGGTGGGGTTGAGGGAGTGGGCGTTGCCGCTGGGGTAGTAACTGAAGGGTTTGGGGTTGCTGGTGCCGCCTGCGGTGGTGACGGTGACCGCGGCGACGCCGGAGCCGGGTGGGGAGACGGCGATGACCTGGTTGGCTGTGTTGGCGATGACGGTGGCGGGGATGCTGCCAAATTTCACCGCGGTGATCCCGGTGAGATTGGTGCCGGTGATCGTGACCTTGGTTCCGCCGGATTGGGGACCGAGGGTGGGGGCCATCGCATTGAGTGTCTGGATGACGCTGACGCTGTTGGAACCGCTGTTGGCCACGTAGACGCTCAGATCGTTGGGGGTGACCGCGATCCCGGCCGGCGCGGTGCCCACTGCGATGGTGTCGCTGACCGTGTTGGTGGTGGTGTCGATGACGCTGACGGTGTTGGAGCTGTTGTTGGCCGTATAGACCTGGCGGCCGTCGGTGGTGGCAGCCACTCCCCAGGGGGCGGCGCCGACCGCGATGGTGGCGGTGACCGTTCGAGTGGTGGTGTCGACGACCTTGACGGTGTTCGCACTGCTGTTGGCGACGTAGAGGCGACCGCCGTCGCGGGTGACCGCCACTCCGATCGGAGCAGACAGTCCGGAAAGGGTCGCCACCACGGTGTTGGTGGCAGTGTTGATCACGCTGAGGGTGTTGCTGTCCCTGTTCGTCACGTACACCTCCAGCCCGGTGGGGGCGACCGCGACCCCGGTAGGTGCGGCACCGACCGCAATCGTCGCCAGTACCGTGCTGGAGATCGTGTCGATCACGCTGAGGGTGTTCGAACCCTGGTTGGTGACGTAGACGCGCAGGCCGCTGGGATCCACAGCGATGCCATAGGGAGTGCTTCCCACGGCGATCGTGCCGGTGACGTCGAGGATGTCTCTCAGCGCGGTACTGACAGCGCGTGTGCCACTGTTCGCCACGAACAGACGGGTGTTGTCCGGGGTGACGGCTACCCCGCTGGGAGTGGTGAAAGGGGCGATGGCGGTGCTCGCAGTCTGTGTTCCCACGTCCACAACGCTGATCGTCCCTGAAACGCTGTTGGCCACGTAGACGTGCAGTCCGAGGACACCGACCATCAATGCCAGCGGCTTGGTCCCCACCGGAACCGTGAGCACTGACCGCGGGATCACAGCAGTGGGAGACACAGCGTCCAGGACTGGCCCTTTTGCGCCGGAGGTATTCAGTTCGCTCACCATGCACCTGCCATCAGCCGGGCCCCAAGGGGCGGTGGAGACTGCCGGGATCCCGGCATACAGGGATCGTCTCCGCGACCGCACGTTCTCGAACGGCGCAAGAAGGGCTGCAAGTAGCAAAGAAGGCAATGTCCGACAAGAGGAAATACGCCTGAGTCCCCATAGGGCTCACACCAGCCGCGCGCTCCCCCTAAGTGGTCGGCGCCGTAAATCCTTCGGGGGGGGGCACGCTGCCGGTGCGACAGAGGATTCTTCGTGGTGATCGGCGGTGTGCCGGTCGAGCCTGGCCAGCAGATCGTCCAGGTCGGAGGTGGTGAACCTCCACTGGAACGGCTGTGCCGTGGCGTTGTAACGGTCTTCGAGGGCTCGGAGCCGGTCCCTGACCTCGGTGAGGTCGGTGAAGTCGTTGGGCGAGAGGGCCTTGCGCTGGACGGCAGAGAGGTAGCTCTCGACTTGGTTGAGCAAGGAGGCGTGCACGGGGGTGTGGACCATGACCGTGTTCGGGAACGCCGCGGTGAGTCGGTCGGCCGCCCTCTGACCGCGATGGGAGGAGCCGTTGTCGAACGATCCAGAACACGCGCTTGGCGCTTGCGCAGGGTTCCTGGTTCATGACCTGGGTAGCCAGGTTCATGAACGGGACGATGCCGGTGCGTTCTTCGGTGCGGCCGAACACCTTCGCGGCGTGGACGTCGGCTACGACGCGGGCACGATCCGCAGCACTCTCGACCATGCGGCCCACCCGGAGGCCGGATCGCACACCAAGGCGAGAAAGTCCCTCTCCAGGCCACCCATCGCTGCCACGTAGAGCGCACCCACGCCCGTCAGAACGCCCTCTACCGGCGCGCACGCTGCTTACGAACACCGCACCAACGCCATCAATGCCTTTGTCGGCCTCGCGGTTGCCGTCATCACCGTGCGCAGGGGGAGTCCGCACAGCCCGACGAGCTGTGTGAGAGCGCACGAGAGGAGCAGGCCTCGCCGCGGAGTGCTCCGGCGGGGGCCTTTGCACCCGGCGGGCTACGACGGCACGCCACCGTGACCGGCACGTTCAACATCTCCGGGCCGCACCCGTTTCACCGAGAGGACGGCCTTGCCCTTCACCGCGATGGTGAGGGCCGTCACCGGCCACGGCGCCTCGACCACCACCGGTGCCAGGAACTACCAACAGAATGAGGGTGTCGTCCTTTGCGAGGGCAGCCGGTCGTGTGTCAGTGATCGTTGCTCGCGTCTGGCAGCCCCACGGCGATGGTGTGGGATCCCGGTGTGAAGCCGACGATGGGGTGTTGGCCCCGGCCTCCATCCTCGGAGGCCGGGGCTCGGTGCTGTTCGGGCGTGGACCAGAACAGCACGCCGCACCGCAGTTCACCTTCGCGTACGGCGTCGCGTCATCGAGTTCGGTCTCCTGTCAGCCCGCCGTGATCGGCGGCTCGCCCGCGGACGAGCTGTCGTGGCTTCGGTCAGCCGGAACACGAAGAGCAGGAAGAACAGGAGCAGCAGGACCCGACCCTCACGTTGTCGATCACCGGACCGTAGGCGCCGCTGGCAGTGGTGCTGGCGAACGACAAGGTCGTGGAGGCACCGGTGGCCACGAACGTCACCTGACGTCCCACGTAACCCATCCGGGCAAAGGTCTTGCCAGTGGTGTCGAACGAGAAGTTCTGGAAGTCCTGTCCGTCAATGAGAACCTGACCCGTCTTCACGCCCTGATTGCCCGCCGGGTTGCCGGCCAGCGCGTAGGAGACCGTGTACGTCTTGCCCGCTGTCGTCGCGAAGGTCTGCGACACCTTGCCCGGGCCCTGGCCGTTGAGGTCGACGGACTGCGCTCCGTCAGCCGCTTGCCAAAAACCGCTGCCGATCAGGTCCACCGAACCGCTGTCGACCGTCCAGGGGCCGATGGACTGCCCCGCCGTCAACGCACTGAAGGAGTTCGCCGGCGCGGTCGGGTATTCGAAGCTGCCGTCATCGAGCGCGACCGGGGCCGCCAGCGCGGTACCGGGCATGAGAGCCAGCAGGCCGGCAGCGGCAACGGTTGTGACGCATGCGCGTAAGGCCACCATGAGTTCCTCCAGGTGAAAAGGGTGGGCGTACTGGTGGAGCACACGAAGTCTGTAGCGCGGGCCTCGCCAGGGACAGACCGCGAAGACGGCGCCCGGGGGTAACGGCCCTGGTGAGTTCACCGTCGCGCGCCGCGCTCGCGCATCGGCGCGCCGATAAAAATCAGCCAGCGCCGGCCGCGGGCACGTCACCAGATGCGAGTGGCCGCTGACTGGTCCAGAGGCCATTCCGCTCGTTCCACGTCTTCCGCCACTCGTCAGTCCCGCGCCGTGCACCACCGGTGCCGGCGGCCGGGCTTCAGTAGCGTCGTGGCCAGCCACGCCATCTCGTTTCCGTCCCTGTCGTCGAGGGCCTCACCTGCCTCCGCGCCGCAGGAGTGGCGAGCGGAGGCTCCGATGCCTTCGCGACCCTTCACGCCATGGTGTCGATCTTGGCCCGGCATACAGTGCGCGGCATGTTCAACTGCGCGATCGCGTCCCGGTACGGCGGTCCACCGGGGTTGGTGATCGCCTCCGTCAGCAACGCCTCCCATGCCTTCCTCGTCTCGGACGGGATGAAGAAAGTCCCGTACTGGTGGAACCCGGTCTCCACCTTGTTGCGGAGCGTCCTGATCAGCGCGTCCCAGGCATCCTCGGCGGCATCCCGGAGCCGGCTTCGATCGGACACCGTGCCGCGCGACAGCCTGTCCAAGCACCGCGTGTGCCAGAGCCTGGGCCTACGGAAGATTCGTAGGCGGCGATGGTCCAGGTGGTTTCCTGTGGTTCGGACTCGCGGGTGAACTCCACGCGCAGTGCCAGGGATTCGTGGTTGGCGATGGTGGTGTCGTCTCTCCAGGTCCGTCGACGGATCGGGGCTGTTCTGGTTCTCCGGCATCACCGGTGCCTGTTCGTCCGACGTTCGGCCTCGGTGGCACTGATCCGGTAGGAGTCGGTGCCGGTCATGAACCTTCCTCTCGAAGGTGGTGACCGATCAGTGCCCTCGTCCGGGACACGGATGCGGTCACCGCCGTGGTGTACCGGCGGTCGCGGCGCGGAGGCGATTCGTGACGTCGACGACACCGTCGACGCTTTCGGACATCCGTACCGCGATGGGGATGGGGCTTTCTTGCGGCACGGTCCCGCGGACGTCACCCGTCCTTCGGTGACTGGCACGGTGATCTCGCCGGGGGACAGGCCGAGGGATCGGGTCAGGACGTCCGTCGTGCTCTCCTCGCGGATCGTGACGGCTCGCCGCAGGAAGACGTGCAGCAGGTCGGCACGGCTGACGATGGCCCCCAGCCGGTCGGCGTCGTCCACGACAGGCAGCCGTTTTACGTGGTGGTGGGGCACGGTGCGGGCCGCCTCAACGAGAGACCACTGCGGTCGTGCCGTGACGGCCGGGCTGGTCGTCAAGTCTTCGGCGGTGAGCGCGTGAGCGCGTGAGCGTTGGAGCGTCCGCGAGCCGCAGATGCGCGGTGGTCAGATGTCCGCCCGGATCCGTCTGGCTCTCCTGTTTGCGCAGCAGGCCCGGCTCCGACACCACGCCGATCGGGCGGCCCTGGTCGTCGACGACCGGTACCGCCGTGATGTCGTGCTCCGTGAGGTGTGTGGCGATGTCCTTGAACCCCGTATCCGGCCTGGCACTCCTTGCCGGTGCCGCCGTTCGTGGGGCCGGCGCCGGCGATCATGGCGGCGCCGGCGCTGCCGCGGCGACACCGGACACCCGCTCGTTTCGGGCTCGGGCATCGTGTGCTTGATCAGTCATCAGCGCAGTGCCGGTGCGCCGGCCCCACTTGGGCATGCAGGTCGGCGAACTCGACGGCAAGTGGTATGCGAAGTACTGGAATCCGGTGACGGCGCCGCTGCCGCAGCATGTCAGGGAGGCCCTAGCACTGATCGATACTCACCGGTACGCGGACAGCGGCGTCCGCTGGCGGCGTACAAGGTGCCATTTTCCCAGGTCAGGGCCGCGTCGCGCGAGCTCGGTGCCTGCGGCGGTCCGGCTGCGGACAGCTCTTGACGGCTTTGCGTCGATCACCGTACGGTGCGGCGAACCACAATTGAAAAATCCACCGACGATTCTGCGCGGGAGAGCTCACACCCCAGTGGTGTGGCGCCGAAGGAGCAAATCCTCCCCGGAAACTCTCAGGCCTCGTTACCGCGCAGTGGAGGTGGACTCTGGAAAGCAGGCGCTGATGCGTCTCGCCCACGGTGCAAGCCGCGCAGCGCGCGGTGAAGCTCTCAGGCCAATGACAGAGGGGGAGGCTCACTCGATCGCGTGCCCCGTTCGACGGTGCGCGCCAGGCCCGAGGAGCCTCCATGGCGAACCCCGCCCCTCCCCCCGACACCGCGTCCTACCAGTCGCTCGCCGCACTGGAGCGGACCGCGCCCTTCTCCGTACACCACATCGGACCGGACGCCGATGAGCTGTCGGAGCTGCTCTCCCACCGCGGCTTCGGTGCGCGGGACGAACTGATCGACGCCGCGGTGCCCGGTTCACAGTGCGACCGCCATGGGCTGCGGCTTCCCGCCACGGCGTCCGAGTCCCGGACCGAAGCCGAGCTGCGCGCCCTGTCCGAACGCAACCGGCAGACCCTCTCCATGATCGGGCTGGGGCACCACTGCACGATCCCGCTCGGGGCGGGCACCATGAAGCTCAACGCCCGCACAGAGCAGCCGCCCTTCACCTGGCCGCGGTGCGCTCAACTGCACCCGTCCTCAACGCGCTGCCGGGTCCGGCCAAGCCGGGGGAGTGCGGCGGCGACCTCAGTCGCCCCAACTCGCACTGGACGTTCGGGGGCGACAGCCCGCCGCTCAACGCGCCCCGCACGGCCCAGAGGCCGGCACGCGACGGAGGGCGCTCCTACAGCCGGAACACGGCGCCGTACCCGCTGACGGCGGCCGACCACAAGAAGCACTGGCCCCGCGTCCGCCGTGTCGACGGCGCGCACGGCGACCGCAGTCTCGTATGCACCGGCCCGTTGATCGAAGCCTACGAGGGCTGAGCGCCGTGCAAGGTCAGCGGTGAGTCGCTCCGCGACCACCGCCCTGCTTCCCTGCCCCAGTCCCCACACCTGCCTGAGCGGCACCGGAGCCGAACTGTCCGGCACGCCCAACGACCCACGGAGGATGGCGTGGCCATCAGCGTATTCGACCTCTTCTCCATCGGTATCGGACCGTCCAGTTCCCATACGGTCGGCCCGATGCGCGCCGCCCGGATGTTCGTGCTCGGTCTCGAACGCGACGGCCTCCTCCCGCGCACTGCCTGCGTACGCGCCGAACTCTTCGGTTCGCTGGGCGCAACAGGGCACGGACACGGCACGCCGAAGGCCGTCCTGCTGGGGCTGGAAGGGCACTCCCCGCGCAGCGTGGAGGTGGAACGTGCCGATGACGAGGTGGAGCGCATCCGCACCACCAAGCGGCTGCGACTGCTGGGCACGGAGACGGGCACCGATCACGAGATCGACTTCAATGAGTCGACCGAGCTGATCCTGCACCGGCGCCGGGCCCTGCCCCACCACGCCAACGGCATGACCCTCTTCGCCTACGACACCGCGGGCGCCCCGCTGCTGGAGAAGACGTACTACTCGGTGGGCGGCGGCTTCGTCGTGGACGAGGACGCGCTCGGCGAGGACCGCATCAAGCTCGACGACACCGTGCTGAAGTACCCCTTCCGTACCGGCGACGAGCTGCTGCGCCTGTCCGCGGAGACCGGCCTGTCCATCTCCGCGCTGATGCTGGAGAACGAGAAGGCCTGGCGCACCGAGGAGGAGATCCGGGCCGGGCTGCTGGAGATCTGGCACGTCATGCAGGCGTGTGTGACCCGGGGCATGTCCCGTGAGGGGATCCTGCCCGGTGGTCTGAAGGTGCGGCGGCGGGCCGCCACCGCCGCCCGGACCCTGCGCTCCGAGGGTGACGCGGCCGCGCGCGCCATGGAGTGGACCACCCTCTACGCCATGGCTGTGAACGAGGAGAATGCGGCCGGCGGACGGGTGGTGACCGCCCCCACCAACGGCGCGGCCGGCATCATCCCGGCGGTCCTGCACTACTACCTCAACTTTGTGCCGGGCGCGGATGAGGACGGCGTCGTCCGCTTCCTGCTCGCGGCCGGCGCCATCGGCATGCTCTTCAAGGAGAACGCCTCCATCTCCGGCGCCGAGGTCGGCTGCCAGGGCGAAGTCGGCTCCGCCTGTTCCATGGCCGCCGGCGGTCTGGCGGAGGTGCTGGGCGGCTCGGTGGAGCAGGTCGAGAACGCCGCCGAGATCGGTATGGAGCACAACCTGGGCCTGACCTGCGACCCCGTCGGCGGCCTCGTCCAGATCCCGTGCATCGAGCGCAACGGCATGGCCGCCGTCAAGGCCGTCACCGCCGCCCGCATGGCCCTGCGCGGCGACGGCCGCCACCACGTCTCCCTCGACAAGGTCATCAAGACCATGAAGGACACCGGCGCCGACATGAAGGTCAAGTACAAGGAGACCGCTCGCGGCGGACTCGCCGTCAACGTCATCGAATGCTGACCCGGCGGACCTCACCGCTCGTTCCGCTCCAGCCGTTGCCGTTTCGTCCCCCCTCCGCTCCTGACGATTCCTTCCGAGAGGAACCACACGCCCATGCCGTCCCCTGCTTCCACCCGTCTTTGTGGCGCCCCACCACCCACGGTCACGGACAATCCCGGAGACCTGCCCCCGCTCACCGACGTGGATCCCGAGGTCGCGGCGGCCATCGCGACGGAACTGACGGAACGACAGCAGTCCTTGGCGATGGTTGCTGTGGGAGAGAGCAATTTCTCCACGTCCCCGGCACAGGCGACCGTCGAACGCATCGCCGTCGGCCGGTCGAAGGCCCTCTTCGGGGGGAAATTCGCCCATGTGCTGCCGACGACGGGAGTCCCGGCTCACGAGGTCGCTCTGATCGCCCTGTTGGCCCCCGGAGACACCGTCCTCTGCCTGGACCACGCCGTTGGCGGCTATGGCGTGCACCGCACACTCGTCGACCTGCCCGGGCGTCCGTACGACGTCGTCCCGTACCCGCTCCGGGCATCCGACGGTCTGGTCGACATGGCGGAAGTGGCCCGCCTTGCCCGGGCCCACCTACCCACGGTGATCGTCGCGGGCGGGGCAGTCCACCCCCGCATCCCGGATCTGGCGCGCTTCCGACGGGTCGCGAACGAGGTCGGCGCCCTGCTGATGGTCGACATGACATGCTTCGCGGGCTTGGTGGCCGCCGGGCTGCAGCCGAGTCCGGTGTCCGGTGCCCACGTCGTCACCGCCGACCTGCGCGGGATCGTGGACGGTTCCGGGGTGGGGGTGCTGCTCACCGACGACAGACATCTCGCCACCCGGCTGACCTCGATCCCTGCCGCACGCCGGGTGGGCGGGCTTCCCGGGCAGTTGCTCGCGGCCTCAGCGGTCGCCCTCCGCGGGGCCGGCTCGTCGGCGTTCCGGGACCGGCAGGAGCGCGCGCTCCGCGGCGCCCGAATCCTCGCCGGGCGGCTCCTCGCCGATGACGTGGCCGAGACCGGGGCCCGGGTCGTCACCGGCTCGACCGAGACGCCCCTCGTGCTGATCGATTTCGTGCATTCCGTGCAGGACGCCGGCCGGGCCGGGAAGCGTCTGCGCTCGCTCGGCATCAGGCCGAACAGCGCGGGGGAGCACGGCCTGTGCCTCGGCACCACGGCACTGGCCGCCCGTGGATTCGGTGACGCGGCCTTCCGCGAGGTCGCCGATGTGATCGCCCGCGCCCTCACGCACGAACCCCACGCCACCGCAGTGGCCGAGCTAAGGGGTCGAGTCACCAATCTGGCGACCCGTCATCCCGGAACACCCGCAAATGCCCGCCCGGAAGAGGAACCCATATGAAGAAGCACTTCGACGTCCTCGTCATCGGCGGCGGACCCGGCGGCTACGTCGCCGCCATCCGCGCCGCCCAGCTCGGCCGCACGGTTGCCCTCGTCGACAAGGAGCGCCCCGGCGGCGTATGTCTCAACTGGGGCTGCATCCCGACCAAGGCCATGCTGCGATCGGCGGAAGTCCTGGAGACCGTCCGCAGCGCCGAGGAGTTCGGCGTGCTGACCGATGGTGTGCAGCTGGACTACTCCGCCGTTCTGAAGCGCAAGGACGGGATCGTCACCCGGCTGACGGAGGGCATCGCGCATCTCCTCAAGGCCAACGGCGTGACCGTGGTGAACGGCCATGCACGGTTCACCGATCCGCATACCGTCGCCGTCCACGAAACGGGCCCCTCACCCCTTGGCGGAGACGGCCCGCTCTACGCCGCACCCCCGACGTCGCAGCCGGCGCGGCAGACCCTCTCCGCGGAAGACATCATCATTGCCACCGGGTCTCAGCCGGTCATGCCGGATCTCCCGGGCTCCGACCTTCCCGGTGTCATCACCTCCGACGGCGCGTTCCTGCTACCGGAGGTCCCGGCGCGGGCCGTCGTGGTCGGAGGCAGCGCGGTCGGCGCGGAATGGGCGAGCCTGTTCCGCACGTTCGGCGCCGAGGTCACCCTCGTCGAGATGATGCCGACGCTCCTGCCGGCCGAGGACGTGGAGATCGGACGCGCGCTCACCCGGTCCTTCACCAAGCAGGGGATCAAGGTTCTGACCCGGCACACCGTCACGGCCATCGAAGGGGAGGGAGAGGGCAACGGCGTTCATCTCCGGGCTCTGGTGGCCGACGCCGACGGCCAACCGGCAGAGAGCTTCCCCGCCGACATCGTCCTCTTCGGTGTCGGACGCCGCCCCAACACTGCCGGCCTCGATCTGGAGAAGGCCGGAGTGCACACCGACGACCGGGGCTACGTCCCGGTCACCGACCAGTTGCGCACCAACGTCCCGCATATCTCGGCGATCGGTGATGTGACGGGCCGCCTCCAGCTCGCCCATGTCGCCTCCCATCAGGCCCTGGTGGCGGCGTCCGTGGTGAGCGGCCACGATGAACGCATCGACTACCGGGCCGTACCGGCAGCCACCTTCACCCGCCCGGAGGTGGCGAGCGTCGGCCTGACGGAGGCTCAAGCACGGGACGAGGGCCATGAGATCGCCACTGCCCGTTTCCCGTTCGCCGCTCTCGGGCGGGCACACGCATACGGCGCTACGGACGGCATGGTCAAGGTGGTCGCCGAGCGGTCGAGCGGCACGGTCCTGGGGGCCCACATCATCGGTCCCGGCGCGAGCGACCTGATAGCCGAGGCGGCGCTCGCCGTGACGCACGGTGTGACGCTGACGGGCCTGGCCGACACCATCCACGCGCACCCGACCCTTGGCGAGGCCACCATGGAGGCGGCCATGGGGGCCCTCGGCCTCCCGCTTCATACCGCGCCCGTTCGCCGCAGAGGATGAGCGGCGGTGGTCCCCTGAGGTAAGGACCGCAACGAGGCCGGGGCAGGATGCTGCCCCGGCCTCGTCTGTCGTACGGTTCAGGTGGCGCTGCAGCTCTCCAGGGAGCGGCCGAGGGTTTCCGGTGCCATGGCGACCGAGACCGTCACGCCGACCGCGGACACCGCTGCGGCCAGCAACATGGTGGGTCCGATACCCCAGTTGTCGAGGGCGATGGGGGTGAGGAAGGTGCCCACGGCTGCCGCGATTCGGCTGAAGCCTGTGCCCACGCCGACGGCTGTGGCCCGGATTTCGGTGGGGAAGAGCTCGTTCGGATAGATCCACTGCAGCAGGGTGGGGCCTCCGATGGCGATCGCGTACACCGCGAAGAGCAGGCCGCTGGCGACCGGGGGCAGACCCGGCAGGAGTCCCAGGAGCAACAGCGGCACGGTGGCGGTGGCGAACGAGGCGATCAGCAGGGGGCGGCGGCCGAATGTGCCGAGTACCGGCAGGAACGCCACGCAGCCGACCATGAAGACCAGGGCGATCGCGGCCGAGCCGAGGTTGCTGCTGCCCTCTCCGGCCAGACCGAGCGCGGTCAGCAGCTGAGGGGCGAAGGCGTAGATGGCGTAGATCGGCATGATCGAGCAGGCCCAGAACAGGGAGACGAAGAAGGTTCGCCTGCCGTACGCGCCGCGGAAGACGGCGGAGAATTTCGCGGGCTGCGTCGGTGCGCCCAGGTCCTCGGCGCTCGCGGACGGACCGAACACCTTCTTCATCACGGCGTCCGCCTCGGCCCGGCGGCCTTGGGACAGCAGCCAGCGCGGGGACTCGGGGGTGCCGAAGCGCAGGAGCACCAGGATCGCTGCGGGGACTGCGGGGCAGGCGAGCAGCCAGCGCCACCCCTCGTCGCCGAAGCCCAGCATCCAGTCGCCGGCGAGGTAGGCGGCTGCGCTGCCGACCGACCACATCACGGTGAGCAGGCCGAGCATGGCGCCGCGGTGCTTGCGCGGGGAGAACTCCGCCAGCAGCGAGGTGGCGATCGGATAGTCCGCGCCCACGGCCACGCCGATCAGGAACCGCAGTATCAGGAGCTGCTCCGGGCCGGTGACGAAGGCCTGGGCGATGGAGAAGACGACGATCGCGGCCAGATCGATGGTGTACATGAGGTGACGGCCGTAGCGGTCGGTGACCCAGCCGAAGACCGTGCCGCCGACCAGTAGTCCGACCAGGGCGGCGGCCGCGAGCAGCCCTTCCCAGGCGCCGCCGAGGCCCCATTGGGGGCCCAGCTGGGTGAGGGCGACGCCGATCACGCTGAGGATCAGGCCGTCGAGGAAGGGGCCGCCGGCGGAGTAGATCGTGAGCCGGCGATGGAATCCGCTGAGTTTGCTGTCTTCGAGCAGGTCGCGGCCGCTACGGGGCGCGGCCTCCGGGGCGAGCGGGGAAGAGGGCATGAGCCACCTCGGGGAGTCGAGAGGGGCCGGGACTGGTGGGGTCGAGAGAGGGCGGATTGCAGGTGGCGGATCTCGACGGCACTCAGGCCAGCAGTGGCGATGAAGCTAGAAATGATTGAACGATCCTGTCAAGGGTGAGGCGAAAATTCCGGCAGTGGACGCTCGATCTTTCGCCTTTTACCTGGACGAACATCCATAAATGGTCCGGCGGAGCTTCTGGCCTCACTATGGATTGATGAACAATCCTGAGGTAGCTTCCTCTCATGTCCGATGAAGAGAACGACGTCGCCGCGCCGCCTCCCTACCTCGCTGCCGAGGCGATCGCCGACCGGTTGCGCGAGGGGATCACCTCCGGTGCGCTCGCTCCCGGAAACCCGCTGCGCGACGCGGCCCTCGCCGAGGAGTTCGGCGTCTCGCGCAATACCCTGCGCGAAGCCGTGCGCCTGCTGGTGCACGAAGGCCTGGCGGTCCACCAGCTCTACAAGGGCGCTGCCGTCAAAGGCCTCGACGTCGCGGACGTCCATGACATCTACGCCGCCCGCCGCGCTCTTGAGCTCCGGGCGGCAGAGCAGAGCTTCACCGCCCCGCAGCAGGCGCTCGACGGCCTTGACCTGCATGTCTCGGCCGCCGAACGGGCGGCCGAGGCCGGTCAATGGAACGAGGCGGCCACCTGTTCCCTGGATTTCCACCGCGGTGTGGTGCACCTGATCGGCAGTGACCGGCTCGACCGCTTCTTCCGCACCACCGTCGCCCAGCTGCGCCTCGCCTTCTCCGAGGTGCCGATCGAAGCGGATTTCCAGAGCCAGTGGGTGCCGCGCGACCGCGAGCTGTGCGATCTGCTCCGCTCGGGCCGGCGCACCGAGGCCGCCGAAGGGCTGGCCCGCTACCTCGACGACTCCGAGCGCCAGGTCGTCGACATCGTGCGCGCGGTCCACAACGCCTGACGACCTCGTAAGACCGACACTCGCCCCCGGCCGCCCGGCCGGTCCCTCCGACCCTCCGCGAAACAGCGGACATGCCAGGAAAGAGAGCGCACAGATGGTCAGCACCGAAGCCGCGTACCAGGCCACCAAAGGCGGCCCCCTCGACGTCGACAAGGCCTTCTACGACCGGGTCGCCGGCAGCTCAGGCGGCCGCCGGCTGGTCGACAGCTTCACCATCCCGATCCGCTCCGGCCGTGCCTGGGAAGTGCCCGCCGGCCACCTGTGCCGCATCGTCACCGTGGACGGGCCGCAGGTCGGTGACTTCAACGTATGGAACCGCCACGACCCGCGCGAACGCCTCTGGGCGGCCCGTACCCGTCAGCTGCAGCGCGCCCACGTCAGCACCTACGACCGCCTGTGGTCCACCCTTCCCTTCCTGCGCCCGCTGCTGACCGTCACCGGCGACACGCTCGCCGACTACGGCACCGACGATGCGGGCGGCAGGGTCCACGACCTGCTGGGCACCCGCTGCGACCCGTACGTCAACCGCATGCTCACCGGCGAGGACTTCGACTACCACTGCCACTCGAACCTGGTCCGTGCCGTCCTGCCGTACGGGCTCACGGAGTTCGACGTACACGACGTCCTCAACGTCTTCCAGTGCACCGGACTCAACGCGGACGACCAGTACTTCATGAAGGCCTGCCCGGCCCGGCCCGGCGACCACTTCGAGTTCTTCGCCGAACTCGACCTGCTGTGCGCGCTGTCCACCTGCCCGGGCGGCGATCTGTCCGTGCCGCTGTGGGGACCGGACGCGGGGGACCCGCTGGAGGTGTGCCACCCGATCGGCATCGAGGTCTACGAGGTCGACAACGAACTCCTCGACGACTGGGCACCCCCGCAGCGCGCCGCCTACCGCAATCTGCACGGGATGCACCTCCCCGCCTGGAAGGCCTGATCATGGCGGCAGCCCTGACCGGCGACCCGGGCCGCGGTTTCGGCCCCGGTACGCTCGCCCTCCGATGAGCCCGGCCCCCGCACGGCCCACGGCCTGCGACATCCGCAGGGTGGGCAGCACGGCGCTGCTCGCGGAACTGGCCAGCCTCGACGACGTGCTCGCACTGCGTGCGGCGATGCAGCAGCGGACCCCGTGCGGTGCAGGGGAATTGGTCGCTGCCGCCCGGACGGCACCGGGTCAATTCTCTACACCGTCCTCACGGGGGCGCCCTGCCCGGCCCGCCTTGACGGTAGGCCCATCGCGATGAACGCCCCCGTCCCGGCGCTCGACGGGCAGCGCCTCGAACTCGGCGTGCCGACTTCGGGGTTGCGCACGTACCTCGCGGTACGCGGAGGACTGGACGTGCCCGACGCACTGGGCTCCCGATCGACGGATGTGCTGTCCAAGCTCGGGCCGCCGCCGCTGACCACCGGCGATGTCCTACCGGTGGCGCCCCCGGTGGGCCAGATACCGGGCGTGGACCTCGCGCCATGCACCGCGCCGCCGCGCACCTTCGTCCTCAGAGTGGTGCCGGGGCCGCGAGACGACTGGTTCGACGAGGCGTCGGTCGCGGCGCTCTACAGCGAGCGCTGGGAAGCCGACAGCCGCAGCAACCGGGTGGGTGTCCGGCTCTCCGGACCCGTCCTGGAACGGCGCAAGGCCGGCGAGATCCCGGCCGAGGGCATGATGCGCGGGGCTCTTCAGGTTCCGCCCAACGGCCAACCGGTGCTGTTCCTCGCTGACCATCCGGTGACCGGTGGCTATCCGGTGATCGGCGTCGTGCACGCGGAAGACCTGTCACTCGTCGGGCAACTGCCACCGGGCGCGGCCGTGCGATTCCGCCGGTACCGGTACCGGGGGCGACGCCGGTGCGCGATGGCCTCGGGTACGGCCGGCGCAGGGCCGTAGCCGCCACCGAGCACGGGTACCAGTCGGAGCCGGCGCACCTCGTATGGCCACCCGAAGGGTTCTTCGGTGGCCAACGTGGAACGCGCACGGGAGCCTCCGGCATTTGCCGTCATGAGACGCGCGAGGCGGGGAACTCGGCGGACGCCAGGGCTTGTTCGACCCAGCTGGTCTTGCCGGTAGGCGTGGAGCGCGTCCCTCATATGTCTGCCATCCGGGCGATGAGGAAGAGGCCGCGGCCGCCTTCGTCGTCGGTCGCGGCATGCCGCAGATGGGGGGAGGCGTGTCCGGTGTCGGAGACCTCGCAGACGAGGGTGGGGTCGGGGATGAGTCGCAGCTGGACCGCGCCGCCGGCGTAGCGGATGGCGTTGGTGACCAGTTCGCTGACGATCAGCTCGGTGGTGAACGACAGCTCCTCCAGGCGCCACACCTGAGCCGCTCGGGGGCCGCGGCCCGGGCGTGGGCGACCTCCGCGGGATCGGCCGGCAGTTCCCGCCCCGAGACCTGGTGCTCCCCGCGTGTGGATCAGGGGTTTTCTCCGGGCGGTGAATGCTGCTCCCACCTCTGTATTCAAGAGGCCGGACTCCAGCGGGACATGACCTTCCGTCCCTCCCGGCACGATGATGTGCGGACGGAAGGGACCCCGTGGGCCAGGCGCGTGCCCGCCTGCTTTCCAGAGTCCGCCTCCGCCGCGCGGTCACGAGGCCTGAGGGTCTCCGGGGAGGATGTGCTCCTTCGGCGCCGCACCTCGGGGGTGTGGACTCTCCCGCGCGGAATCGTCAGCGGTGTCTTCAGTTGTGTGGTCCTTGCCGGGGCCTCCTGTCGAGTGCTTGCTGGTACAGCCTTCCGGCGCGGTAGGAGGACCGGACCAGAGGTCCGGACAGCACTCCGGCGAAACCGATCTCCTCTGCTTCTTCCTCGAGTTCGATGAACTCCTCGGGCCGGACCCACCGGTCCACCGGGTGGTGCCGCGCCGAGGGGCGCAGGTACTGGGTGATGGTGACCAGGTCGCAGCCGGCGGCGTGCAGGTCGGCCAGCGCGGCGGAGATCTCCGCCCGGGTCTCGCCCAGGCCCAGGATCAGGTTCGACTTGGTGACCAGGCCGAACTCCCGCGCGGCGGTGAGCACTCCGAGCGACCGGTCGTAGCGGAACGCGGGCCGGATCCGTTTGAAGATCCGCGGCACCGTCTCCACGTTGTGGGCCAGCACTTCCGGACGCGACTCGAATACCTGGGCCAACAGCTCGGGGACACCGTTGAAGTCCGGGACCAGGTTCTCCACCCCGGTGCCCGGGTTCAGCGCGTGGATCTGTCGGACCGTTTCGGCGTAGAGCCAGGCACCACCGTCGGGCAGGTCGTCGCGGGCCACTCCGGTGATCGTGGCGTACCGCAGTTTCATTTTGGCCACCGACTCCGCCACCCGGCGCGGTTCCTCCCGGTCCAGCGTCTGAGGCTTGCCGGTGTCGATCTGGCAGAAGTCACAGCGCCGGGTGCACTGGTCACCGCCGATGAGGAAGGTGGCTTCGCGGTCCTCCCAGCACTCGAAGATGTTCGGGCAGCCCGCCTCCTGACATACGGTGTGCAACCCTTCGGCCTCCACCTGCGACCGCAACGCGTTGTACTCCGGTCCCATGCGTACCCGTGTCCTCATCCACTCGGGCTTGCGCTCGACCGGCGTCCGGCTGTTGCGCACCTCCAGCCGCAGCAGCCGGCGGCCGTCGGGCGAGGCGGACGAGGTAAGGGCGTCGCTCATGTCACAGCTCCGGGTACAGCGGATGGGCGTCGGCGAGCGCGGCCACGCGAGCCCGCAGCCCGGCGGCGAGGCTCGGGGTGTACCCCGGCTTGAGGGCCTCGGCGATGATGTCGGCGACCGCCGCGAACGCGGCCTCCGCGAAGCCGCGGGCGGCCAGCGCCGGCGTGCCGATCCGCAGTCCCGAGGTCACCATCGGCGGGCGGGGGTCGAACGGTACGGCGTTGCGGTTGACCGTGATGCCGATGTCGTGCAGGCGGTCCTCGCCTGCTGCCCGTCGAGCTCCGAACTCCGCAGGTCGACCAGGACCAGATGGACGTCGGTGCCACCGGACAGCACGGACACGCCCGCGTCCGCGACATCGGGTTCCCGCAGCCGTTCGGCGAGAAACCGGGCACCCGCGAGGGTGCGCTCCTGGCGACGGCGGAACGCCGGCTCGGACGCCATCTTGAACGCGACCGCCTTGGCCGCGATCACATGCTCCAGCGGCCCGCCCTGCTGTCCGGGGAAGACCGCACTGTTGACCTTCTTCGCCACGTCCGCACGGTTGGTCAGCACCACTCCGCCGCGCGGCCCGCCGAGCGTCTTGTGCGTGGTCGTGGTGACCACGTCGGCGTGCGGTACGGGGTTGGGGTGCAGGCCCGCGGCGACCAGACCGGCGAAGTGCGCCATGTCGACCATCAGGTACGCGCCGGCCTGGTCCGCGATCCGCCGGAAGGCGGCGAAGTCCAGTTGTCGGGGGTAGGCCGACCAGCCCGCGATGATCAGCTGCGGCCGGTGCTCCATGGCCAGCCGCTCGACCTCGGCCATGTCGACGCGGTTGTCCTCCGCGGAGACGTGGTAAGCGACGGTGTTGTAGAGCTTGCCGGAGAAGTTGATCCGCATGCCGTGGGTGAGGTGCCCGCCGTGCGCGAGGTCCAGGCCCAGGATGGTGTCTCCCGGTTGGAGGAGCGCCGTCATCGCGGCGGCGTTCGCCTGGGCGCCCGAATGCGGCTGCACATTGGCGAAGGACGCACCGAACAACGCCTTGATCCGGGTGAGGGCGAGCCGCTCGATGACGTCGACATGCTCACATCCTCCGTAGTAGCGGCGGCCCGGGTAGCCCTCGGCGTACTTGTTCGTCAGGACCGAGCCCTGCGCCTCCATGACCGAGACCGGTGCGAAGTTCTCGCTCGCGATCATCTCCAGCGTGCTCTGCTGCCGCTCCAGTTCGGCACGTACGGCAGTGTGCACTTCCGGGTCGAAGTCGGCGAGCCGACGGTCGAGTATCGACATGTCACGCTCCTGCCGTGAGTGCCGCGTAGGCGGCGGCGTCCAGCAGGTCCGGCGTACCGGCGATCCGCATCCGGAACAACCAACCGGCCCCGAACGGGTCGGTGTTGACCAGACCGGGGTCGGCCAGGGCGGCTTCGTTGATCTCGACGACCTCGCCGTCCGCGGGAGCGAACAGGTCGCTCACGGACTTGGTCGACTCGATCTCTCCGCACGTGTCGCCGGCCTTGATCGTCGTGCCGACGGCAGGCAGGTCGAGGTAGACGACGTCGCCGAGCGCGTCGGAGGCGTGTGCGGTGACGCCGACGGTCGACAGGTCGCCCTCGCTCGCGATCCATTCGTGGTCGCCGGTGTACATCAGGTCGGGGGGCAGGCTCATGATCTGTATCTCCTGTGGTGGTCAGGCTCGGCGGCGGTAGAAGGGCAGCTCGACGACCCGGGCGAGCTCCTGGCTGCCCCGGATGTCGACGAGCACCTCGGTGCCGGGTGCGCTCCGGCCGGTCGGCAGGTAGGCCATGGCCACGGGGTGGCCGAGGGTGGGCGACAGAGCGCCCGAGGTGACCTCGCCGATGCGTTCTTCGGTGTCCGGGGCGAGTACGCCACAGCCGGTGCGCGGGGCTCGTCGACCCGTCGAGGCCAGGCCGACCAGCACGTGGGACGAGCCCTGGTCACGTCGGGCGGCAAGAGCGGCCTCGCCGACGAACCCGCCGGGCTTCCCGAACGCCACGACTCGGCCCAGTCCCGCTTCGAACGGCGTGGTGCGGGCGGTGAGCTCCTTCCCGTACAACGGCATCCCGGCCTCCAGGCGCAGCGTGTCACGGCAGGCCAGGCCGCAGGGGAGGAGTCCGTGTCCGATACCCGCCGCGCTGAGGGCCTGCCAGACGGCCACGGCGTCCGTGGGACGGCAGTAGATCTCGAAGCCGTCCTCACCGGTGGAGCCGGTACGAGCGAGCAACACCTCGCGGCCCGCCAACCGCGCCGGGTCGATCGCCTCGTACTTCAGCGACACCACGTCGATGTCGGCCACTTCACCGACGATCGCCGGGGACGTCGGGCCCTGGACCGCGATCAGGGCCCACTGGCCGGACGCGTCCCGGATCGTGGCGGCGTAGCCGTCGATCCGGTCACGCAGTTGGGAGAGCACGACCAGCGCGTTTCCGGCGTTGGCCACGATGAGGTATCTCGCCTCGGCCAGACGGTGGACGACGAGGTCGTCGAGGACGCCGCCGGTCTCGTGGACCAGCATGGAGTAGCGCGCGCGGCCGACGGGGATCTTCGACGGCTGTCCGGCCAGGGCGTAGTCGAGGGCTCGCCCCGCCTCGTGGCCGGAAAGCTCGAGCTCTCCCATGTGGGTGAGGTCGAAGATACCGGCGGTGGTCCGTACCGCGTGGTGCTCGGCCGACTCGGAGGTGTAGCGCAGGGGCATGGACCAGCCGGCGAAGGCGGTGAACGACGCACCGAGCTTTGTGTGAAGGTCGTGCAGGGGTGTTTTCTTCAACATGGTGGTTCCTCTTCGGACCGCGACCGGTCGGGCGTCAGGACACGAACGCTTCGGGAGGCGGGCAGGAGCAGACCAGGTTCCGGTCGCCGTGCGCCTGGTCGATCCGGCCGACCGGTGGCCAGTACTTGTCGGGCGTGACGCCCGCCGGGAAGGCGGCCTGCTGGCGCGAGTAGGCCCGGTTCCACTTGCCGGCGATCGCGGCGGCGGTGTGCGGCGCCTGTCGCAGCGGGCTGTCCTCAAGGCCCCAGACGCCCTTGTCCACCAGGTCGATCTCCACCCGAATCGCGACCATCGCCTCGCAGAAGCGGTCCAGTTCAGCGACGTTTTCGCTCTCCGTCGGCTCGACCATCAGCGTGCCGGGGACCGGAAAGCTCATCGTCGGCGCGTGGAAGCCGTAGTCGATGAGCCGCTTGGCGATGTCATCGACCGTCACACCCGTGGCGGCGGTGAGGGGGCGTACGTCAAGGATGCACTCGTGCGCGACGAGGCCCGACTCCCCGGCGTACAGGACGGGGAAGTATGGCGCGAGGCGACGTGCCACGTAGTTGGCGCTCAGCACGGCCACCCGGGTTGCCTCGGTCAGCCCCTCCGCGCCCATCATCCGGATGTAGGCCCACGGGATCGGCAGGATGCCGGCGCTGCCGAACGGTGCGGCGCTCACCGCCCCGATGCCGTCGCGGCGCCCGGTGTCGGGGTGCAGCGTGTGGGTGGGCAGGTACGGCGCGAGGTGTGCGGCCACCGCGACCGGGCCGACCCCCGGCCCGCCGCCGCCGTGCGGGATGCAGAACGTCTTGTGCAGATTGAGGTGTGACACATCGCCACCGAACTCGCCGGGCTTGGCAACTCCGAGCAGCGCGTTGAGGTTGGCGCCGTCGACGTACACCTGTCCGCCGTGCTCGTGCACCAGCTCGCACAGCCGGGTGATGCCGGCCTCGTAGACGCCGTGCGTGGAGGGATAGGTCACCATGATCGCGGCCAGGTGGTCGGAGTGCTGCGCGCACTTCGCCTCCAGGTCCACGAGATCGACCGTGCCATCGGGCCGCGATGCCACCACGACGACGCGCATCCCGGCCATGGCGGCCGAGGCCGCGTTGGTGCCGTGCGCGCTTGCCGGGATCAGGCACACGTCGCGTCCGGCCTGTCCGTTGCTCTGGTGGTAACGGCGGATCGCCAGCAGGCCGGCGAGCTCGCCCTGCGATCCGGCGTTCGGCTGGAGGGAGACCTTGGCGTACCCGGTGACCTCTGCCAGCCACGTTTCGAGCTGCTCGACCAGGGCCAGGTACCCGGCAGCGTCCGTGAGGGGCGCGAAGGGGTGCAGGTCGGCGAAGCCGGGCCAACTGACCGGCTCCATCTCCGTGGTCGCGTTGAGCTTCATCGTGCAGGACCCGAGCGGGATCATCCCGCGGTCCAGCGCGAAGTCACGGTCGGAGAGCCTGCGCAGGTAACGCAGCATCGCGGTCTCCGACCGGTGCCGGTGGAAGACCGGGTGGGTGAGGAAGGGGGACGTGCGCCGCAGGCCCGGCGGAAGCGCCGCCGAAGCGCCCGCAGTTGGCCCGTCCAGGTCGTGCTCCGTCCGGCCGAAGGCATCGAGCACGAGACGGACGTGGTCTGGCGAGGTGACCTCGGAGCAGGAGATGCCGACGTGGTCACCGTCCACCAGCCGTAGGAGCAGCCCCTTGTCGTGCGCGGTCGCGACGACCTCCTCGGCACGGCCGGGGACCCGCACCAGCAGGGTGTCGAAGAACTCGCGGTGCACCACCGTGACCCCGCTGTTCCGCAGACCCGTGGCGATGAGCGTGGCGTGCCGGTGCGTCCGTTGGGCGATCTCGGTCAGACCGTCGGGGCCGTGGTAGACGGCGTACATCGACGCGACCACGGCGAGCAGGACCTGCGCCGTGCAGATGTTGGAGGTCGCCTTGTCGCGTCGGATGTGCTGCTCGCGGGTCTGTAGTGCGAGGCGGTACGCCGGCCGGCCGGCGTTGTCCACGGAGACGCCCACGAGCCGGCCGGGCAGGTGACGTTCGAGCCCTTCGCGGACCGCGATGTAGCCGGCGTGCGGCCCGCCGTAGAACAGGGGGACACCGAACCGCTGGGACGAGCCCACGACGATATCGGCGCCGTACTCACCCGGTGGCACGAGCAGCGTGAGCGCCAACAGGTCGGCGGTCACCGTGACCAGCGCCCCGCGCGCTCGCGCCGCGGCGGTCACCTCGCGCAGGTCGCGGACGGCTCCCGAGCAGCCGGGGTAGGACAGCACCACCCCGAAGAAGTCGTCCTCCGGCAGCGGCTCGGCGACGTCGATCTCGACGACCTCGATGCCGACCGCGGCTGTACGCGTGCGCAGGACGTCGAGGGTCTGCGGCAGGGTGTCGCGGTCGACCAGGACGCGGGGGCGGCTCTTGCCGGCGACGCGGCGCATGACCGTGACGGCCTCGGCGACCGCCGTAGCCTCGTCGAGCAGCGACGCGTTGGCGGTCGGCAGTCCGGTGAGGTCTCCGACCATGGTCTGGAAGTTGATCAATGCCTCGAGCCGGCCCTGGCTGATCTCCGGCTGGTAGGGCGTGTAGGCGGTGTACCACGACGGGTCTTCCAGCACATTGCGCCGGATCACCGCGGGCGTGGTGGTCGCGTGGTATCCAAGGCCGCTCATCGGAACGGCCACGGTGTTCCTGCTCGCGAGCTCCTGCAGCTCGGCGCGGGCCTCGGCCTCGGTGGCGGCGGCAGGCAGGTTCAGGTCGGAAGTGCTTCGGATACCGCCCGGGACGGCGGCGTCGATGAGGGCGGCCAGCGTCGGGTAACCGACTTCGGCCAGCATCCTGGCGCGGTCGGCGCCGCCGACGCCGATGTGGCGGGTGGCGAACTCACCCGACGCGGAGGACTCGGGGAAGGTCATGGTGGGAGGCTCCCTGTGGGGGCACCGCGAACGCGGCACCGTGGATGGGTGGCCTCCCCGCTCTGTCATCGGTACCTGAGAGCTTCACCACCGGGTCCGGCGGTTTGCACCGTGGGCGCAGGACATGACGTCCCGTCTTTCCAGAGTCGCCTAGCCGAAGCGGTAGTTGGGCCTGAGAGATTCTGGGGAGAGTTGCTCCTTCGGCGCCCCGCCAAGGGTGGGCGAGGGCTCTCCCGCTTCGGTTCGAACAGCGCGATGTGGAGTTGTGGGGCCCGACCGTAAGGCCGGGGGTGTTTCCGGGGAGGATCGGCTCCTTCGGCGCCACGTCGTCACATGACGTGGGCTCTCCCGCGCAGAATCGTCAGCGGTGTAGGTGCTGGCGGATCTTTCCGGAGGCAACGTACGGGCCTCGGAACACAGCCGTCAAGAGTCCGCTCGGTGTACGCGCCGGTAACGGATCGGCCCATGAAGCACGCCGTGAGCTGCACAAACACTGTCCCCCGCGGGCGAGTGCCGTACTACTGAAGGGTAATGTCCAGCGTTCGGTCGGTCCCTTGACCGGTCGCCGATGTGGACCTAACCTCACCGCACATTGCCGTTCACCCCGGAGCGGGAGAGCACTGGATCAGCCAGACCCAGTCGCCGAAGGAGCAAATCCTCCCCGGAAACTCTCAGGCATCCCTACCGCTCGGGCAGGCAACTCTGGAAAGCAGGCGCTGACGCGCCTCGCCCACGGTGCAAGCCGCGCGCTGAGCGCGGCGAAGCTCTCAGGCTCATGACAGAGGGGGAGGCTCACTCGGCCGCGCGGGCTCCTGCCCGTGCTCGACATTCGAGGAGCCCCCCTGATGGCCCTCCCGCCGCCTCTCCCCTGACCGCAATCCGCCTGCCGGCTTTCGGGCTGATCTTCGGTCTTCTCTGCGGGCCCGTTCAGCGTACCGACACCGCTCCGGTCGGCTGCCGCAAGTCCGCGCGCAGCCCCACCCTGCCGCTCGCCCCCCCTGTGGGCGCGTGGTCATTCTCCGAGATACCCCCTGTCCCGTGCCCACACGGGACGTGAGATCCGCGAGGTTTGCCCATGCCTGAACGCAGTGACACCGGCTCGACCACCGCGTCGACCCGACCGGAGGCCGGATCGACGCCCTCGCCCGAGGATGAGCAACACCTCTCCCGCCAATTGTCCAACCGGCACATCCAACTCATCGCGATCGGTGGTGCGATCGGAACCGGCCTGTTCATGGGCTCCGGCAAGACGATCTCGCTGGCCGGGCCCTCGGTGATCTTCGTCTACATGATCATCGGAGTGATGCTCTTCTTCGTGATGCGGGCGATGGGTGAGCTGCTGCTCTCCAACCTGCGCTACAAGTCCTTCGCCGACTTCGCGGCCGACCTGCTGGGGCCGTGGGCCGGCTTCTTCACCGGCTGGACCTACTGGTTCTGCTGGATCGTCACCGGCATCGCCGACGTCATCGCGATCTCCGGATATGTGTCCTACTGGTGGCACGACCTACCGCTGTGGATACCGGCGCTGGCCGCTGTCATCCTGTTGATCGCCTTGAACCTGCCCACCGTGAAGGCGTTCGGCGAGACCGAGTTCTGGTTCGCCCTCATCAAGATCGTCGCCATCGTGGCGCTGATCGTCGTCGGGCTGGTCATGGTGTTCGGTCATTTCCAGGCGCCCGGGGGAGCGGCGGCAAGCTTCTCCAACCTCTGGAACGACGGAGGGTTCTTCCCCACCGGCCCCATGGGGTTCGTCGCGGGATTCCAGATCGCGACCTTCGCCTTCGTCGGCATCGAACTGGTCGGCACCACCGCGGCCGAGGCGGAGAACCCGGAACGGAACCTGCCCAAGGCGATCAACTCGATCCCGGTACGCGTGATGTTGTTCTATGTCGTCGCACTGATCGTGATCATTTCGGTGACGCCCTGGCGCGAGATCAGTCCGGGCCACAGCCCGTTCGTCGTGATGTTCACTCTTGCCGGTCTGGGGATCGCCGCCTCGGTCATCAACTTCGTGGTGCTGACCTCCGCCACCTCGTCCGCGAACTCGGGCATCTACTCCACCTCACGGATGGTGTACGGGTTGGCCCGGGAGGGCGACGCCCCGGCGCGCTTCGGCAGACTCACCTCCAGGAGGGTACCGGCCAACGCCCTACTCCTCTCCGGGGTGTTTCTGCTCGCCGGTGTGGTCATGGTCGCCACGGACAACTCGATCATCGAGGCGTTCACCTTGGTGACCACGGTGTCCGCCGTACTCTTCATCTTCGTCTGGTCGATCATCCTGATCAGCTACCTCGTGTATCGCAAGCGCCGTCCGCACCTGCACGAGGCGTCGAAGTTCAAGATGCCCGGCGGCGTCGTCATGTGTTACGTCGTGCTCGCGTTCTTCGTGTTCCTCATCTGGGCATTGACCCAGGAGCCCGACACGCTGCGGGCCTTGCTGGTGACCCCGGTGTGGTTCGTCATCCTCGGCATCGCGTGGGCGGCGCTCCGCCGTCGCCCACGCCATGTGTCCCGTGAGGCCGCCTTCCGGTCCGAACTCGACCATCCGCAGCAGGACTGACACGGTCACCGGGTCCCTCGACAGGCACCGATCGCGAGCGCCGTTCTCGGCGGAGGGGAACGGCGCTCGCCTTCGGCGTGTTCGCCACTCTCACGGCAGCACACGTCTGACAAGCACTCGGCCCTTCATATGCCGCCGCTGGGTTGCACTTCCACCACGGACGACCGAGGCGAGGTCTGGCTAGGTCGTTCTTTCGGAACGCTGCCAGCTTCATCTGGTCAGTGAGGTGCCCCGAAGGAAACGGCCTGACCTCTGCGAAAGACTTGTCACCCCGGGGCAAAGTGAACTCGCATGCCTCTCGGAGTTCTCAGCCCGCACCGTGCATTCAAGCCCTCCTGGGCCGATGACGGCCCCGGTATGCCGCCGGCGTCATTCGCACCCGGGCCGCTCGTTGGCGGCTCGCGCCCCCGCGGCGGAATTCGTGCATGGGCCCGCGCCCCCCTTCAAGGGTGCCTATTCAGCCATGGCGAACATTTCAGCGACTGATCCTCGTGTTTCTGCGGGAGGCCGAAGGGCAGTCATTTTCATGAAGTTCGGTGGAGAGTTTCGCCGCGCAGAACATTTGTGTCTGTTCGGCCCGGGGGAGCTTGGCTCCAGGGAAGGAATCTGCATGACCACGGGAATCAGGGGCTGCGACAATCAGTCGAACTCCTACGTTTCTTTTGTCAATGAAGAACATTCCGGGGACAGCGAGTCCGTGAGTCCGAGGTCGCACAGTTCTGCCTACGCGTGGATCTCGCAGCACAAGGACAGGCCGCTGAGCGTTCAGACCGGACGGGGCCGGTGCATCATCTGGGACGACGACTGGAAGGTGAAAGGGGAGTGGGACGACGGCAAGGGCGAGTTCATCCTCGCCTCCGTCCGGCACAGCCCGCAGGACTACCAGATGACGGTCAGTATCACGGGTGACATCACGCTGTCCGAGGTCTGATCGAGGAACGGACCGAAAGAGGGGGATCATCGTGCCCATGCAGAATTGGCGTATCACAAACGCCATGGAGAATTTGACGGGAAACTGGGTGTACTACGTGTGCACCGCCGTCGCGGCGTTTGCGAATGTCCATTTCAGTCGCCACGTGGACAATCCGAGCGATGACCATATGGCGACGAATGACGGCGCCTACTATTACTACGGCGTGACCGGCACGTTCAATCAAGCCGCCCAACACGCTGATCAATCCGTCCGGCAGATGCTCGTCGACGCCTGGAACGACTACTTCAAGGTGTAGGGCGACCGTAGGCCGCGCCAGCCGGTCCGGGCCCCGCCTCCCCGCTGGGGCCCGGACCGGCTGGCGCGGCCCCCCATGTCTCCTCTTCGACACCTTGCAGGTGTCAACAGAGGTAGGCGCGTCCGGCGCCGTCCCCGCCTCGTCGGGCTCGGCACGTCTGCACGTGAAAGGCCGGGATACGGCCTGCGGCCTGTCCGTGGGCGGTGCAGAGTGGGGGTATGGGCTTGCGGCGCCGCGTTGCGGATCTGTGGCAGCCATGGCAGACGGGTCACGCGCTCTTGGCGATACCGCTCGGGCTGATCGTTGCGATCACGGTCGTGGACGTTCTGATCCCGGGTGACATCCATCTGGGGCCGCTCCTGATCGTCGCCCCCGCCATCACTCCCTGGTTCGCCGGCCCCTGGCTGACCGGACTGGTCGGCGCGCTCGCCGTGGTGGCCCAGGCGACCATCGGGGTCCTGCGCGACCCGAACGAACTGTTCTCGACCAACCACCAGGTACAGATAGCCGCCCTCGCGGTGCTCTCCCTCGTCATCGTGGTCTTCAGCCGCCAGCGCGAGCGCCGCCTACGCCAGCTGGAACAAGTACGGTCGGTGTCCGAAGCCACACAACGGGTGGTCCTGCCGCCGCTGCCCCATCGCCTGGGTCCACTGCGGATCGCCTCGGCCTACCGAGCAGCCGATGACGAGGCGCTGATCGGCGGGGACCTGTACGCGGCGACCCGGACCGGCAACGGCGCACGTCTGATCATCGGTGACGTCCGCGGCAAAGGTATGACCGCCATCAGCGACGCCTCCGTGATCATGGGGTCCTTCCGCGACGCCGCCCACCGGGCCGCCACCCTCGCGGACCTGGCCGCCGCTCTCGAGGAGAGCATCTGCCGGCACTTGGCCGAGCATGCCCCGCACCCCGAGGCGGACGAACTGTACGAGCAGTTCGTCACCATCCTGATGCTCGATATCCCCGACGAAGATCCTCTGGCTCAGATGATCAATTGCGGGCACCCGCCGCCCCTGTTGCTGCACCATCATCACGTCACCGCCCTCTACCCGCGCCGCGCAGCGCCCCCGCTGGGCATGTGCGATCTGCCCGGAACCGGCCTGACCGTCGACCCGTTCACCTTCGAGGGCGATGACACGCTCCTGCTCTACACCGACGGGATCATCGAGGCCCGCTCCTCCGACGGTTCGTTCTACCCGCTCGCCGAGCGCGTCGCCCAATGGACCGACAGCGGACCCGAAGCGCTGCTGCGCCACATCCGCGGCGACCTTATAGCCCACGTCGGAGGGCAGCTCAACGACGACGCGGCCGCAGTGGCGATCCAACGCTCCCCCAGACTCGCCCCCAGCCACCAGCTCAAGAAGATGGTCCACCTCACCGGCTCACCCGACCAGACCGACTGACCATCCGGCGGGTCTCGGCGACCCGCGGGCGACCGAGCGGCGACCGGAACCTGTCCATGTACTGCGCTGCGTCTTGGGTGAGGACGCATCAGCGTGCGCGCAGGCGTACCGGCACTGCGCGGTCAGTGAACCGCCGACTCTCTGAGTGCGGCGTTACGAAACCAGCGATGGATGCCGTGTGACAGGCAGGACCGACTGATCCTCGACGGTTCGCTCCGCCTGGCTGATCTCGGCCCAGACGGCGTCGAGAGACAGGCCGAGGGTGTCGGCGATCGCTGCGATGGTCGGGAAGGCGGGGGTAGCCACACGGCCGGATTCGATCTTCCGAAGAGTTTCCGGCGAGATGTGCGAAGCGAGCGCCACGTCCAGCATCGAGCGGCAGCCCCGGGCTCGGCGGAGCAGGGCGCCAAGGCGCTGTCCGCGTTCTACCTCGGCGGGGGTGAGCGGCAACCTGACCATGACCCCATTCTAATACCGGTATAGTTAGACCGGGATAGTTATTGGACATACATGAGAGGTCCCCCATGATTGAGATCCTGAACTCCGCGCGGCTTGAGCGGGCGAGGGACACCGGCGCCCTGGTCGGAAACATCCTGCACACGCTGAAGCAGCGCAGCACGGTCGGGACGAACCTGCTGGACATCGACCAGTGGGCCAAGGAGATGATCACCGAGGCGGGAGCGCAGTCCTGCTACGTCGACTACGCGCCTTCCTTCGGGCGCGGCCCGTTCGGGCACTACATCTGCACGGCCGTCAACGACGGAGTGCTCCATGGGCGGCCTCACAACTACACGCTGGCAGACGGGGATCTGCTGACTCTCGACCTCGCCGTAGCCAGGGGCGGGGTGGCCGCGGACGCCGCGATCAGCTTTCTGGTGGGCAAGGCCAGGCCGGCGGAGAGCGTCGCGATGATCGAGACGACCGAACGTGCACTCGCCGCCGGCATCGCCGCCGCCAAGCCTGGGGCGCGCATCGGCGACCTCTCCCACGCCATCGGCACGGTCCTCAGCAAGGCGGGCTACCCGATCAACACCGAGTTCGGAGGCCACGGCATCGGCTCGACCATGCACCAGGACCCACACATCGCGAACACCGGACGGCCAGGCCGCGGATACAAGCTGCGCCCCGGACTGCTGCTCGCCCTGGAGCCCTGGGTCATGGCCGACACCGCCACACTCGTCACCGACGCCGACGGTTGGACGCTGCGCAGCGCGACAGGCTGCCGGACCGCGCACAGCGAGCACACCATCGCCATCACCGACAGCGGAGCCGAAATTCTCACCCGACCGTAAGGGGGGTAGCGCCGAGTCCGCCAGATGCGGCTTGAGCTGGAGCTGCCGTCAGATCCGGCCCACGGTCGACTTCGACAGGCCACTGTGCTGCGCCATCGACGTTCGCACCCAGTAGGTGGCGTTTTTCGGCAGATGTTCCAGCGTGGTGACTACCACCACCTCCACCTGATCAACGCTGATGGTGGGCGGCCGCCCGGCCGGGGCTCGTCGACCAGTCCGTCCAGCCGCTCGGCAAGGGACGTCGCCGCCACTTGCGGACGGTGTTCGCGGTCACCCGCAGATCCCGGGTAACCGCGACACTCGGCGGTACTTCCGGCCCCGCACACGCCAGCACGATCCGGCGCTCGCAGAGCCAGGGCCTGGGCCGATGTCGCCCGACGCGTCCACCGCTCCCACTCAGCCCGCTCGTCATCAGACAGCAGCAACGGCTCCCACTTCGGGCCCCAGGCGGCCTGCGGCCCCAGGCGGGCTGCGGCCCCTGCGCGCCCTGGACGCCACCGACGACTAGGCGGTGTTTCTCGGATCTCCGGACGTGGGTGGGGTGTTGGGGTCAGGCTGGTTCCATGGGTCGTGGGGATTTAACGAATGCGGAGTGGCATCGACTGGAGTCGTTCTTGCCTCGTGGTGGTGCGCGTGGGGGTCGGTGGAGTGATCATCGGCGGGTGATTAACGGGGTGCTGTACCGGGTGCGGACGGGTGTGCAGTGGCGGGATCTTCCCGAGCGGTTCGGGCCGTGGGAGACGGTTTACAAACGTCATCGCCGCTGGTCAGCGGACGGCACGTGGGAGAGGCTGCTGTCCCTTGTCCAGGCTGCCGAGGACGCTCAGGGTCGAATCGACTGGGACGTGTCAGTGGACTCCACCGCGGTGCGGGCTCACCAGCACGCCGCCGGCGCGCGGAAGGTGCCCCGGCCGCGGTTCCTCAAAAGGGGGCCGGGCAGGGGACGAACCGGGTCGAACCGGTGCTGCGGAAACTGGTCGTCCGATTGGAGGAGGTGATCAGATCGGCGAATGCCTGGGACGCTCCCGCGGCGGCTTCACCACCAAAATCCACCTCGCCGCCGAGGGACGATGCCGGCCCCTCGGGCTCGTTCTGACACCCGGGCACTACGGTGACGGCCCCAGCTCGAGCGGGTGCTGGAGCAGGTTTCCGTGCCCCGCATCGGCGTCGGACGGCCCCGCAGCCGACCCGACCACGTCCTGGCGGACAAGGCCTACACCTCCCGCAAGAACCGCCGTTACCTGCGACGACGCGGAATCCGGCACACCATCCCCGAACGCCTCGACCAGCAACGACACCGGCACAACCGCGGCTCCGACGGCGGCCGGCCCACCGGATTCGACAGCGAACGCTACAAGAAACGCAACACTGTCGAGCGAGCCATCAACCGCCTCAAGGGCTTCCGGGCCGTGGCCACCCGCTACGAGAAACGCGCCTACGTCTACCTCGGAACCGTCACGGTCGCGACCCTCATGATCTGGCTCCGAACATGATCCGACGGTGCGCCTCCGCACGGTCATCGGCCAGCCGCTGGCGTCGGCCCTGCCACTCGTCCAGCGGGATGACTCCGAGGCTTCAGCACCCTGTGAAAGCGGGGGCCCAGGTGAGGAGGATCCCGCTGGCCTCAGCGAGTGAGGTCCACCTGGGGTCGGCTGGCTGCTTCTCCAGCACCAGAACAGGACGTACTCGACCGAACTTCTTTGCCAGTTGGAGCTGATGGGCATAGTCGAGGACCTGTCCGATCCCCAGTCGAATCTGCTGATCCTCACTTGCGCCGGTCAAGCTCTTCTCCTCGGCGTGAAGACGTCGTCATCACGCGACCAGCCCGCATCGAATCGAGGAGCATTGCGAGCGTGCCCGCGGTGTTCGATGTTCTGGCCGGACAGGTGGTCGATGAGTGCCGGGCTCTCGTCTTTGCGACCAACGAAGTCCAGCGATGACGGACGATCACGCGTCCACGATCACGCTCCCGATCAGCACGAGCACCGCCACCCGAACATCACACCAGCCCCGCTGACCAGCAAAGACCACGATGGTGGTCTCTCACTGGACGTCCAGCAGCACCTTCCCTTGCGCGCGGCGCTCGTCGAGTTCGAGCAGAGCCTGCGATGCCTGCTCAAGCGGGAAGCGCCGCCCCATCACGGGCTGAAGCTTGCCGGCCCGCAGGAGGGGCAGTAGCGCGGCCCACTGCTCTTGCAGATAGGAAGGCTGCTCCACCCAGAACGCGCCCCAGCCGACTCCTGAGAGGTTGAGGTTGTTGCGCATAAGGCTGTCGACCTTGATCTGGGCAACGTCGCCGCCCGTTGAGCCGACGACCAGAAGGCGGCCCTCGCGCGCGAGGATGCGCAGCGAGCCGGAGACCCGGCCGGCTCCGACCGGGTCCACGACGATGTCAACGCCGCGATTTCCGGTCAGTTCCAGCACCGCGTCCTCGAAGGCGTCGGCCAAGACGACCTCATCGGCGCCGGCAGCCTTCGCCGTATCGATCTTTCCCGGTGCGGACACGACCGCGATCACCCTGGTATCCAGTGCGGCGGCCAGCTGCACCGCGGCGGTGCCGACGCCGCCGGCTGCTCCGTGCACCAAAACCGTCTCACCCGGCTTCAGCTGCGCCCGGCGCACCAGGCCGAAGTGCATGGTCAGATAGTTCATGGGCAGGGCCGCGCCCGCGTCGAAGGACACATTGTCGGGGAGCGGGAAGACCGCCGTCGGCGGGGCGGTCACCGTCTCGGCGTATCCGCCGACCCCGGGGAAGGCCGCGACCCGCTGCCCGGCTGTCAGGCCGCTGTCCGAGGGGGCGGACCTGACGACTCCGGCGACCTCGGTGCCCGGGATGAAGGGAAGGGTCCGCCGCAGGTGGTACTCACCGCGGCTCTGCGAAACCTCCGGAAAGGTCACGCCGGCGACGTGCACGTCGATGACGACCGACTCGGCATCGACCGTCGGTTCATCGACTTCGACGAGCTCTATGGCGTCGGGACCCTTGAGGGTGGTGATGTGCATAGCACGCATGGGGGGGCTCCTGGGATGGGGCAACAGGATGGAACGGCACGGTTACTTCTCGCGCCTCGGTACTCTTTAAGAACCGTGACCAGCGTCGTGTACCAGCCGCATCCCGATCAATAAGGCACTTTTTGGTGTCCCGGTTCTCTGGAGGTAACGATGACCCCGGCTGATAGCCAGTCGCAGCAGGACGCGGGCCGGGCCCGCGTCGTCCTCGGCATGGTCGGGGACAAGTGGTCGCTCCTGGTCGTGTGCCGCCTCGATCCGGGGCCGCGCCGTTTCACCGAACTAAAGCGAACCGTCGACGGAATCAGCCAGCGCATGCTCACCGTGACCCTGCGGAGCCTGGAACGGGACGGCATCCTGATCCGCACCGTCCACAACGTCATGCCGCCTCACGTCACCTACGAGCTCACTCCGATGGGCAGAATGCTCTACGAAGCCACCGCGCCCCTCCGGAAGTGGACCATCGAGCACCTGGCGCATATCGACGACGCCCGCGCGGAATACGACGCCCGCGCCAACGCCCAGCCCGCCGAGGTCCGTTAAGGGTGGGCTGGCGTTCATTGCGGAGGCGGGTGTTGAAGCTGCCATTGAGGTGACATTTAGCCGTTCAGCAACCTGACCGCATCGGCCTCCGCAGCTACTGCGTCCGTTCCCTCCTGCGGAGAGATGCGCTCTCTCGTGCCCTTCCGGCGACGAATTCGCTGATCTTCAGCTTGCCGATTTCGGGGTCCACCTCGATGGCGCTACGCGGTCTCGCCGAACGAAGCAGCGTCCTTGTAGGGAGCGCGGCTTTGTGAGCACTGACTCCTGCGGAAACACCGGAATCCGCATGCGGTGAGCGGCGCACGTGTTGGCTGATCACGGGCAGAATCGCCTGCCAGGTTCTGAGCGATAGTCACCGCCGGTAGCGGGCCCTGGTGTCGGGGCCGTCGGGTATCAAGAAGGGTGCGCTTTCCATGTTCTCCGCGGGAAGCTCGGGGTGCGGGGTGAGCTTCAATGGTCGCGACGGTCGCCGGTTACCCAAACCGGCGATCGTCGGCTGTGAAGATCACTCGGCAGTGCGGTGCGTGGGCCCTGCTCCCTCGCGGGAGTGAGGGACGGCCTTGAACTGTTGGCGGACCCCCACCTTTTGAGCGAGAACGAGGTCGTTTGTTCTATGGGTGCGGGTCTCGTGCTGTCTGCCGTCGGATGGCGTTGATGGCGCCGAGCAGGGACAGTGCTTCGGCGTTGGGGCTGCCGGGTTCGGCGTGGTCGATGACGAGTTGTCGGCCGGGTGCGTCGCGGACGTCGAAGGCTTGGTAGGTGAGAGTGAGCGGACCGACGTCGGGGTGGTTGAGCTGTTTGGCGTCCTGGGTCTTGCCGCGCACGGTGTGGGCCTGCCACAGAGTCGAGAAGGCGGCGCTCCGCTCGGTCAATGTGCCGATGAGCGCGTTCAGCCGGGGGTTGTCGGGATCGATGCCGGCCGCATGACGAAGGGTGGCCACGGTGGCCTGTGCGGTCCAGTCCCAGCGGGTGTAGAAGTCCCGGCCAGCAGGGTCGAGGAAAGTCATGCAGGCGAGATTGTCCGCTGGGTTGAAGGGCGAGTACAAAGCGTCGGCCAGGGCGTTGGTGGCCAGGATGTCCAAGGTGCGGTTGAGGACGAAGGCCGGGGTATTGGGGTGGCCGTCCATGAGCTGGCGCAGTGCCGGGCTGACCACGTTCCGCTGCTGCACTGGGCGGTGATGCGGTGCGGCGCCGGCCAGCCGGTGGAGGTGGGCACGGGCGTCGGTGTCGAGGTGGAGGGCACGGCTGAGGGCGTCAAGGACCTGGGGCGAGGGGCGGCGTTCGCGGCCTTGTTCAAGGCGGGTGTAGTAGTCGACGTTCACTCCGGCCAGAACGGCGACTTCCTCACGACGTAGCCCGGCGACTCTCCGTACGCCGTAGCTCGCCATGCCGACGTCGTCGGGCCGCAGCCTGGAGCGTCGGGCGCGCAGGAAGTCTCCCAGGGCGTTGTCGGACATACCCCCAGGTTGAGCAGGCGATGGTTGCGCTGCCTGGGTGTGTGGCACCCAGGCGGCAAACGTTCTGGTTAGCGGCTTCTGGGGCGTCCAGACTCGGTGGCGAGAGGGACGACATCGGACGGGAGGAGGGCCTCGTGCCGCAGGCGAGTGAGGACAGCGTTGACGTGGTCGGGTGGTGGGTGACCGTGGACGGTGACATCCATCAGGAGCTACGGGCGGACGGTCGCTACGACGAAGCCCGCGGGAAGCGACCGAGCGCGTACACGGGCCGCTACACAGTGACCGGCAACCGTCTGCAGTACGTCGATGACTCCGGATTCACCGCGACCGGTGAGGTGCGTGATGGCGTGCTCTACCACGAGCACCTGGTGCTCCACCGCAAGGAGGAGCACCAGTCATGAGGGGCATCGGCAGCCGGCGGTCGCGAAGGCCGTGGCCCGCTCAGACAGCCGGCCGGCAGGGGCGACATCGACGAGATCGGGGCCGGCCCCGTCGCCAGTGCGCAGCAGCAGCGACCTTGGGCACGGCGGACAGTACGCGTGCGCCCATGGACGCCAGTACAGGCCCTTGAGCGGGAGAACGAAGATGACGACAGACACCGACCGACGCCCCACGCGGGATGGTGACGCCCTGCGTGGCACGGTTGCGGTGGTGACCGGCGCCGCGCGCGGCGTGGGCAGGGCAACCGTGGCGTGGTTGCACGCCCGTGGAGTACGCGTCCTGGCCGAGGACATCCGGCCCGAGGTGGAGGACCTGACCGCGGAGTTCGACGGTGTGACCACCCTGGTCGGCGACGTCTCCCGGGAGGAGACGGCCCTGCGTGCGGTAGAGCTGGCGCAGGAGCGTTTCGGTGGCCTGGACATTCTGGTCAACAACGCGGGGCGGACGCTGAACAAACCCTTCACCGAGACCACGGCAGAAGACTGGGACACCCTGATGGCCGTCAACGCCCGCGGCGCGTTCCTCCATGCCCGGGAGGCGTTCCGCGCCATGCGTGAGCACGGACGAGGCGGGGCGATCGTCAACGTCGGCTCCTACACCTGCACGGTCGCGCTGCCAGCGGGGTCGGCCTACACCGCGTCCAAAGGAGCCCTGGCACAGCTGACCAAGGTCATCGCGCTGGAGGGCGGCCCCCACAACATCCGGGCCAACGTCGTGGCACCGGGCGTGATCGAGACCGACATGCTCGACAACATCCGTGACGACAGCCGCGCCTACCTGCGCTCCTTCGCCGGCGCGCACCCGCTGGGCCGCGTGGCCCAGCCGGAGGAGATCGCCGAGATCATCGGATTCCTCGCCTCGGCGCGCTCCAGCTTCATGACCGGCGCCGTCGTCGCCGCCGACGGCGGCTTCACTGCCGCCTGACCCCACACACCGCCCGCCCCGTTCGAGCGCGGGGCGGTACTGCCCCGGCGAACCACGACCGAGAGAGAGGACGACAGCGCCATGACTGGCCAACGACTTGACGGCAAGGTCGCACTGATCACCGGTGCGACGGGAGGAATCGGCGCAGCGACCGCCAAGCTGTTCGCCCGCGAAGGCGCGCGGCTGGTCGTTACCGATGTCCGCCAGGAGCGCCTCACAGCACTCACGGAGGAGATTGAGGAGACCGGCGCGGAAATCGTCTCCGCTTGCCTGGATGTCTCCTCCGCCCAGCAATGGGACGGGGTGATCACCACCGTCCGCGAGCGGTTCGGCACTCTGGACACCCTCGTCAACCTCGCGGGCATCCTGGACTGGCCGGGCATCGAAGACACCCGGGAAGACGCGTGGAACCGCGTCATCGACGTGAACCAGAAAGGCACTTGGCTGGGGATGAAGGCTGCCCTACCCCTGCTGCGCGCCACCGGCAATGCCTCGGTGATCAATACCTCGTCCGTCCTGGGACTGGTGGGGAGCGGAGCAGCCGCGGCCTACCAGGCATCCAAGGGCGCGGTGCGCCTGCTCAGCAAAACCGCGGCGGTCGAGTACGCCCGCCAGGGAGTACGGGTCAACTCCATCCACCCCGGAGTCATCGCCACGCCGATGATCCAGGAACTCCTGGACGAGCAGGGCGACCAGCAGCCGGACATCGTGCGTACCCCGATGCGCCGCGCGGGCCGCGCCGACGAGATCGCCTCGGCCATGCTCTTCCTCGCCGGCGACGAGTCCTCGTTCGTCACCGGTACCGAGCTGGTGGTCGACGGCGGCCTCACCGCCCACTGACCCCTCCCCACGCGGACGGAGAAGATCAAATAGGTCGCTCACCAGCGACTCCCCGCACCGTCTGACCCCGTCGCCGCGATGCGATGTCGCCCAGCGGAGGTCGAGGAGGGTGTTCATATCCAGCTCGAACCCGCCGTAGGGGTTGACGTGCGCTCGGAACAGCGGGGACGGCGCCCGCCGGTCGGCCTCGGTGAGCTGGTCCGCCCACTGGTGAATCCGTCCGCCGGCATCTTCCTCTGTCCGCACGATGACCCAGACGAAACGGCCTAGCCGTGGAAGGCCGTAGTCGACTCGAGTGGAGCGCGTTCGGTCTTGACTCGATTGACCGGCGCGGTCTCGTCGGCATAGCCGAAGGAGATGCCGACGAGCAACTTCCCTCCGGTGACGCCGAGTTCGGCGCGGACGGTGTCGGCATAGAAGCTCAACAGCCCCTGCGGGCAACTGTCCACGCCGTACGCGGTCATCGCCAGGAGCAGCGTCTGCATGTAGGCGCCGGCATCCGCAGCCAGCCGCGCCTCTCCGTCACCGTGGACGAAGAGGAAAGCCGCGTGTGGCGCGCCGTAGAAGCGCAGGCTTTCCGCGTCGTAGGCCGCACGTGCCGTGTGATCGTCGGGGCCGATGCCCAGCACCCCGTACAGTTCGGCGCCGAACGCGGCCCGACGTGTCTGGTGCACCTGCGCATACATCCCCTCGGAATACGGGAAGTCCACCGAGGTACGCCTCTCGGCGCGGGCCGTCAGCAGGGCATCGGCCAGGCGCTGACGTGCCGCGCCGCTCACCACCTCCACCTGCCACGGTTGTGCGTTGGAGTTGGACGGCGCGGTGCCGGCCAGCGAGAAGATCGTGCGCATCGTGTCCTCGGGTACGCGTTCCGGACGGAACGCGCGGGTCGCGTGCCGGCCGCGTATCAGCTTCTCCGCGCAGCCGCTCAGCTCAGCGGGAACGAACCTGCTCATGGGACTCCTTGGTGACGGAGAGGTCATGTAAACGGTAGCGTTTACATGTGGAGGTCACCCTAGCGCGGCATGGCGAATGAAGTAAACGATTGCGTATACTTTCTTCATGGATGCAACGGTGAGTACGGCGGCCACGGCCTCCCAGCGGCGGGGGCGTGGCGGGCGGGAGCGTATTCTGGCTGCCGCCGCCCGACTGTTCGCGACCCAGGGCATCACCGCAACCGGCATGGAACAGGTCGCGGAGGAAGCTCCGGCGTCCAAGCGGACGCTCTACGCGCACTTTCGCACCAAGAACGATCTGGTCATCGCCCACTTGCAGGGCCTCGCACTGTCGGGGGCCACCCTGGAAGGCGTACTGACCCGCGAGGACATCCCTCCCCGTGACCGGATTCTCAAGTTGTTCGACCAGCCGGTGGCGGACGGCGCTCCGGTGCGCGGATGTCCGTTCATCGATGCTGCCGCTGAGTTCCCCGACCCGGAGAGCGCGGTGCACTCCTACGCCCGGGAGCAGAAGCTGCGCATGGTGCAACTGATCGTTGCCTTGGTGGCGGAGCTGGGCTGCCGCGAACCCCTCTCACTTGCCGAGCAACTGGCCACCCTCGCGGACGGGGCGGCCAGCCGCGCCATGGTGCTGGACGAGGCGGACTACGGCCGGCACGCGCGGGCGGCGGCGGAAGTCCTCCTCGATCAGGCTCTGCCGAGAAAGAGCTGATGAGGAAGATGTCGGGGCAGGCGTGGACGGCCATGGCCAGGGTCATGTGGCGGTGCCGGCCGGGAAAGCGACGGACCTGGTAGTCGTCCAGGCCGCACTCCTGCTTCGCGGTCTGGAAGCACTCCTCAACAGCCCACCGGCTACCCGCAATCGAGATCAGCTGGTCCAGGGTGGTCTCGGCGGGACAGTAGGCGACGTAGTAGGAGATCTCTTCGGGCCGGCTGACACTGCGGCGAGCGATGCCCCAGTGCCGACGGTCTTCGCGATGCCAGGGCGGACCTCGACGCGGGCCCAGTCATAGATCCGCGGGCCATGTGCCCCCTCGCTGCACGAACGGCGCTTCCGCTTCTGTCGTGGCAGGCCGGGGAACAAGTCGTGGACTGGACCAGCTTCCATTCCTGGTGCGGCCTGCTGACGTAGTCCCACTGCACGATCTTCGCGCCGTCAGCCGTGCTCTCCGCATTGACTGACAGCACCTTGCCGCTGTGTACGGCCCGCACGACGTAGTACGCGCCGCTGGTCGCCTGCAGGTTCCACTTCTGGTTGTCCCGCGTCTGGAACACGTACTGGATGACGGCCGCACCGTCGGCCGTTTCCTCCCCGTAAACCGACACCGCCTTGTCTCAGCCGGTGCCGGAGCCGAGCGAGGAGGCCATCGAGATGTTCCGCGCACTGTGCGCGCAGGAACTGGCGGAGTAGCCGCAGGCGGTGCGCGAGCCGCTCATCGAGCACCACCTCGCGCACTGGCGGACCGGCATGCGGGAGATGGAGAACCTCGACGAGGTCGGTAACGGGCTCCGCCACGCGGCGGACGCGCCCCATGCCCCCGACGCCCCCGATGCGCCCCTGATCGTGCTCTCCGCATCGGGCCACGACCCCGCCCGCGCGGCGCAGGTGCCCGCAGACCTCGAACGCGCCATCAACGAGGTCAAGCTCGCCCTGCACGCCGAGCTGGCCGACTCGGCCCCGGACGGACTGCACCGCGTACTCGACGAGGCCGGCCACAACTGGATGCACGTGGACCGCCCGGACGCGGTCCTGCGCGCCATCCACGAGTTGCTCGAACGGCCATGACCGCGAAGATTGACGTTTCTGCAGTTCGCAGCGCCCAAAACTCGCCAGAGGCCAGCCCCCGTCAGCATCCTTCTTTCTCGCTGCCGCACGCTGTCCTCCAGCCGGCATCGGCCTTCGCAGCCGCGGTGATCGAACCCTCCGAGCAGCGGCAGGGCGCTCTGCCTGCTTCACCGTCCCGAGTCCACTCCCTCGTGCCCCACGTCGACGTCTCCCTTTCGGTGAGGACGACCGAGCATCGTCGGCACGCGCACTCCCTGATCAGGTGCGCTCCGTCACTGCTGAGGTACCAACACGTGTTCGGCGGCCAAGGAGGTGCTGGTGGTGTCGGGGTGGAGGGTGAGTTTTCCTCCGGGCCAGAGTGCGACGAGGTCGTTCTGGCGGGCGGGACCACCAAAGGTGCCGGTGGTGGCCAGCAGCACTTCGCGCCAGGGGGACTTGGCAGGCAGCAGCCGGTGTTCGCGTCCGAAGGTTTCTGCGGTGATGTTCTCGTAGGCCGTGACCTCGCCGTCGCTCCAGCGGACGAAGAGGTCCTGGTCTCCCGTTGCGGGGCGGAAGTCGCCGGCTGCGATGCCCCGGGCGTGCGGCCAGGTGATGTTGGGTGGTTTGACGAGCTGCTTCTGGGCGTGCAGGCCCTTGGCGTCGACGTTGGTGTAGAGCGTCACTTCACCGTCGGTCCTGGTGACGATGAGGTCGTCGCTGCGCGTGTTTCCGCCGCCGAAGCGTCCGGCGGTCATGGTGCTCGCGTGGGTCCAGGTGTCGTTGGGGCCTTTGAGCTCCACCTTGTGCCTCAGCTTGGTGCTTTCGTTGACGTCCTTGTAGAGGGTCAGCCTGCCGTCGGTCCAGCGGACCAGGAGGTCGTAGTTCGCGTCACCGGTGAAGTCGCCGGCGGTGATGACCGCGGCCTGCTGCCATGCCTTGTCCTTGACGAGCTGGATGTCCTTGCCGAACCCGTATGCGCCGTTACCCGGGTAGAGGGAGAGCTCGCCGTCGGACCAGCGCACGATCAGGTCACTGACGTCGTCGCGCACAGAGGCGGTATGAAAGCGGCCGGTCGTCATGGCCCTGGCATGAGTCCAGGTGTCGGCGGAGCCCATGGACGCCCCGGTTTTGCCCGGGCCCGGATCCGACGGCATGCCCGTGACGGCCTGCCGGTAGAGCCGGAAGACGTCCTCGTCGAATTGAGAGGTGTAGCTGGTGTGATCGTAGGGGCCGCCGGTCTTGTAACCGCCGATGATGCCGATGAGGTCGCCCCGTCGGCCGTCGAAGTTCTCCAGGAACGGGCCACCGCTGACGCCGGTGCGGAAGCCCTCGCATCGGATTTCCATGAACCGGCCTTGGAAGGCGGTGGTGTCATTGGTGCACTGCAGAGGGATCTTCTGCCCGGGGTAGCCGACGAGCGTGACGGCTTTGCTCGCGAGCTTCGCCGTGGGTACGGAGGTGAGTTCGTTACCGCGTCCGACGGCATCCTCCAGGAGCTGTCCGCGGGCGTTCGGGCCGACGCTGAGGAAGGCGAAGTCGACATCGTCATCGGGAGTCGATGCTCGGTAGCGGGCATCGATCCAGGTTTTCCCCTCCTGGGCCGGGAAGATGCCGTAGGGAGCTTCCCCTGCTCGTCCGGTCGTCGATGTACCGGTGTGGTAGCCGGGCACGAACGCGAAGTTCCGGTGGTGGTTGCCCTGGAGGCAGTGCCCCGCCGTGATGACGAGGCTCTTGGTCGGCGAGGCCACTGCACTGGCGGTGCAGAACTGGTCCGGGGTGGCAGAGCCGTCGGTGGTACGAATCAGGAATACACCGACCGTGGCGATCCCCCCGGGCACCTGGCGGGATGGCTCGTTCACCAGTGAGCGATTCCGCCGCTGTCCAGAGCCCGGCCGCGATGGCGTATCCGTCTTACCGGACTGCGCGGCGTTCACCGGTACGGCAGCGCGAATGCGCTCCGGCGTCCAGTACCGCTGTGCCTCCCGCGCCGTGTCGACCTGCTCCTTGCTCACACCGTGTGCAGGGGCGTGGCCGGTACCTGGTGGAAGGGTGGTGGGGCTCGCGGGGCCGGGCCCGGTTCCGGGTGAACCCGGTCCCTCGTGGGGGAGAGCGGCCGCCGGGGCGGTGACGGCCAGTGATGCGCACAGAGCAATAAGGGTGGTGCGCATCCACGGTATGCGTCTCATGGAGCTTTCCGTTGCGGTGTCGGGACGGGGGAGGAGGGGCGGCCGGGCCGGGCCGGCCGCGTGCCGCGGTGCCGCGTGACGCGGCGGGGAGCTGCCGCTCCCGTCGCACCACGCGGCCTCGGGTCAATTGACGATCTTGATTTCTTCGTGTGTTCCCGAGGCGTCCACACCCGGGTAGAGGCTGACCGACCCGTTGGCCCAAGGGATGATGACATCGTTGGCCCGGTCGTTGGCGGCGTAGGCGCCGCCGGCCATCGCGTTCGTGTTCGTCCAGTAGGACTTCTTCGGGCGTACGTTGGTCTCGCCGTGGAAGCCCGCGGTGTCGACACCCGGGTAGAGGGTGGCCTCGCCGTCCGACCACCGCACCAGCAGGTCCATGGTCTTCGTGCCGGTGAACTCCCCGGCGCTGATATGGGTGGCGTGCGTCCAGGTGGTGTTCTTGTTGACGATCACCTTCTGGGCCTTGTCCGCCACGCCGTTGGTGTCGATGTCGGGGTGGAGGGTGACTCGGCCGTCGTCCCAGGTCACGAGCAGGTCGTCACGCTGCTGGTTGGCCGAGTACCGGCCGGCGGTGATCTGCTGGGCATGCGGCCAGAGGGTGTTCTTGGCCTTGGCGAGCATCTTCTCCCCGTGGAAGCCCTTGGCGTCGACGTGGGTGTACTGCGTCAGCTCACCGTCGCCCCAGCGCACCACCAGCCCGTCCGTACCGCCGCCGAAACTTGCGCCGGTGATCTGCTTGGCGTGCTGCCAGATGGTGGTCTTGCCCGGCTTCGGCGGCTCGGCCAGCTGGTACTCGGCGGCGAAGGGGTGGCGGGGGTCCTTGTCGTCGGAGCCCTGGTAGAGGGTGACTTCCGCGTCGTTCCAGCGCACGATCATGTCCATGTGCCGGGAACCGCCGGCCGAGCCGCCGGTGAAGTAGCCCGACGCGATGTGAGTGGCCTTCTCCCACGGCGCGGCGGCGAAGACCGGACGGTAGCGGACGTTCTGCACCCAGAGATTCAGGTTGTCCACGCGAGTGCTGGTCGCGTCCCTGCGTGTCTCGGCCGCGTCGGCACCGAAGCAGCCCGCCTGCCAGGAGGTGCTGTTGAGGGCGACCAGTTCCGGCCGTCCTGACACCGTCCGGAAAGCGGGGCCGCCGGTGTCGCCCGCGCAGATGGCGGCATTGGCGGGATCCGCCCCGCCAATCTTCAGCAAGGTGGTGTCCGCCGCCTTCACCGTGAACTCGGCGGAGTGCAGGCGCTCGGGTGCCCATTCGTCCTCGGTGCGACCGTAGCCCGTGACCCGCAACGTCTCGCCCTGCGCGGCGGCATTGGTCGCGACCGTCACGGGTGTGATCCCGGTGACCGGCTTGGCCAGCCTGGCCATGACGACATCCCGGTCCGCGCGGGGCACGAGTTCCACGATGTCCGCGGTCTGCCCCTCGTCACCGCTCATGTCGGTACGGCCGATGGTGGCGACGGTCTTCAACTTCGGGGCGCCGGGCTCGACTTCGGTGCTCTGATCGGGCCGGTCGGCGAAACACCGGGCGGCGGTTATCACCCATTGCGGGTCGACCAGTGCTCCGGTGCAGCTGCGCTGGCCACCGATGTCGAGCTGCGCGGTAAAGGCGTACTCACCGTCCTTGGCCGCCGGGCCGACCACGGCGTGGGCCGGTGCCGCGGTGAGCAGACCTGCCGCGATGCCGGTGGTGAGGACCCCGGTTAACCACGCCGAGCGTGGCTTCGTGCCGAACATCTCTGTCTCCCTCGGGAGTTGTGGGGTTGCAGCGAAAACTGCCGGGCAGGCAGCGGCGAACCGTGCCTGTTTCCGTCGGATCGGTACTGCGGGGCGTCACTCACCTGGTGGCGACGAGTTCCAGCAAGATGTGGTCACGGTGGGTGGGGTCCGCGGTCTCGCCCACCGGGGTCCAGGCGTTCTTCGTGATGTCGAAGGACGCCTCGCGGTTGTTCACCGTCATGTTGGCGCGGAGCTTGTAGCCGTTGCCCTTGACGCCGTAGACCCGCGGAAGCTCCATGCTCAGATAGCCCTTCTTCCCGGTGACGCGGAAGCAGAATCTCCCCGAGTCGCGGGAGAACACCTCGACCAGACCGGGACGGCTGTCGCAGGTGGCGAGCACGATGTGCCCGTCGCCGCGCTTGAGGAGGATGCCCTTCTCCTTGAAGATCTTGTCGGCCTGCGGATAGGCGAAGTCCTCGACCGCCGAAGGTTCCGCCGTGGTTCCCGGGTCGTCTGGCTGGTCTGCGGCCGTCGCCACGGCTGCGCCGTGCAGCACCGCGGCAGCGGCCACAATGCCGGCGGCCAGCAGTCGGGAAGATCGCTTCATGGTTCCTCGCCCTCATCACACAGTGCATGGAGATGCCGCACACGAGACACGTATGCGGGGCCCGACGCCGGGAACTCAGGAGCACGCTCCCGCGTCGCCGACCAAGTGACGGAAGGCGAACTCCTCGACCAATCAGGCTAATTCGGCCTATTGATATCACCCGGATCTACTCTCCATGACGCCTGCCAAGTGTGGCATGGGCCACACATTGCGACCGTGTTGCTGATTTCGGGTCCGAAGTATTCCGATCTGCTCCAATATCCGACTCCTGCTGATTACATTGCCGACGCCGCTTCGTTGCCTACTCGTGATGAGTCGTCTTACTTGGCTGGATCATCCGCAGATGATTCCTCTCGTCCCATTAGCTGTGGGAACATACGCGACCGCGACGCTTGGCGTCGGAAGACGGGCCCGTCGATGGGCCCTGCACAGTCTTGAGGGGATATGCGAAGACAGAGAGCTCGATTACTCAGAGCGGGCGGTACGCGATCCGCGGTGGTGATCGCCACGGTTCTGGCCCTCTGTACAGGGGCGTTGGGCACGTCCACGGCCATTGCGGCGCCGCCCTCGGCGGCGGCCGCCGAGGACCAGCCTCCCCTCAGCGAACGAGGCCGAGCGGTCGAGGCATGGCGGACGGGCGGCCGGGCCACCAGGGAGGCCGCGGAGCGGGCCCTGACCGGCTCCGACGCGGACATCACGGCGTTTCTCGGCGAAGGCCGGCGGCTCGCAGCCGAGGAGGACGACCGGCTGACGGTGCTGCGCATGCTGAACTCCAGCGGCAAGGGGGTGCGCGACGCCGCGCAGGAGGCGCTGAAGACGCCTGAAGCCACCCGGGAGTTTCTGGCCTCGGGGATTCGGAAGCCTTTCACCGACGACCAGCGGGTCGCCGTGCTGCAAGCCATGAACGACGGCGCCAAGGCGGTGAACGAGGCCGGGCAGAAGGCCCTCGACGACGGTTCCGCAAATGCGCTCGCGGGGTTCCTGGCCTCCGGGCAGTACAAGGCTCAGCGCGAGGACGACCGTGTCGAGACTCTGAAGATCCTGCACGACGGCGGACCCGAGGTGAAGAAGGCCGCCCAGGCGGCACTGGACGGCTCGGCCGAGGACATCAAGGAGTTCCTGGACAACGGCCAGCACGTGGCGCGCTCCCGCGATCAGGAGACACTGACCGTGGCTCAGCTCGCGGAAGCGGCGGCGGAAGCCGGGAAGCGGGCCAAGCGGGAAACCGATGCCGCCAAGGAGGCCGCCTCCCGCGCTGAGGACGCCGCGCGCCAGGCCAAGGAGGCCGCACAGCGCGCGGCCAGGGAAACCGCCGCGGCCAAGGACGATTCCCAGCGCGCGGCGGGAGCCGCGGGCCGGGCGGCGGATGCGGCGGACGCGGCCGCGAATGCCTCACGCACCGCCATTCAGGCGGCCAACACCGCCACTTCCGCGGCCCGCACAGCCGCGAACGCCGCTTCCGCGGCGGCCTCGGCAGCAGCCGCCGCCGGGCAGGCGGCGTCGCGCGCCTACCAGTCGGCGAACGCCGCGGCCCAGTACGCGAGCCAGGCGTCGACCGCCCGGAAGGCGGCCCAGGAAGCCCGTGCCGCCGCCTCCGGCGCACGCACCGCCGCGGATGCCGCGCTCAACGCGATGAAGGCCGTCTTCAACGCCGTCAACTCCGCGCAGTCGGCGGCCAGCGCCGGCACCCACGCGGCAGCGGCAGCGACGGCGGCGGCCGAGGCAGGGACCTATTCGGCGACGGCCGGTGCGGAGGCACACCGCGCAGCGGCGGCCGCGGCCAGAGCCCGCCGGGCAGCGGCCACCGCGACCCGGGCCGCCAACGCGGCCGAAACGCTGGCCAATACAGCCGCCGCTGCGGCGAAGGAAGCCCACAGCGCCGCGGACAGCGCCGCCAAGCACGCCGACGCGGCCGCCGACGCGGCCGAGGACGCCGCACAACACGCCGGTCAGGCCGACCGCTGGGCGGACAAGGCCAAGAAGTGCGCCACCGCGGCGATCGGCGCGGCCAACGACGCCGTCAAGGCGGCGCAGCAGGCTCGTACCGTCGAGCAGACCGCGCGCAAGGCTGAAGCCGCCCAGCTGGCCGCCGACAAGGAAGAGGCCGTCCAGTCCGCCGAGGACCTCAAGGACAAGGACAAGGAGCAGGACGAGGACCTCTCCTGGGAGCGGGCCGAATCGGCCCGGCGGGACAAGGAGACCGAACAGCTCCTCACCGAGGCGACAGCGAAGGACACGGACACCGGTACAGCCGTCGCCAAGGGCCGCCGGGCCGCCATGCGGCTGATGGTCGCCGGCGGCCCCTGGACGCAGCAGGCCGCGGCCGATGCGCTGTCCGGTGCCGGCGCCGACGTCCAGCAGTGGTTACTCACCGGCCGCAGGACCGCGGCCGAGCAGGACGATCGTGCCCGGGTCGGTCACCTGGCGGACTCCGACAGGCCGAAGCTGAAGAAGGCGGCACTGGCTGCCCTGTCCGGATCGCCCGCCGAGATCGAGGAGTTCCTCACCACCGGTCAGCACACGGCACAGGCCGACGACTACCGTGTCGAGGTCCTGCGGCTCATGCAGGACGGTGGGTCGTCGGTCAACAGGCAGGGCAGCGCGGCCATCGAGGCCGGGACCACCGACCGGCTGCGGGACTTCCTCGAAGTGGGCCAGTACGCCGCTCGCGAGGTGGACGACCGCGCCGAAACCTTAACGATCATGAACCAGGGCGGCGCCCATGTGAAGGCAGCGGCCGAGGTCGCGCTGGCCGGTCCGCCGTCCATGCTTCGGGACTTCGTCGGCGTCGCCCACTTCAAGGCGGCCAAGCAGGATTTCGACGCCGCGGTCCACTTGGCGGAGGTCAACCGCCTGGTCGCCAACGCGCAGCGTTCCGCCGCCACGGCCAAGCGGAATGCCGCGCAGGCAGCCGAAGCCGAAGCCAGGGCCCGGCATGTGGCGGACGAGGCGGACAAGTACGCCAAGCAGGCACGGGACTCGGCCACCGAGGCCCAGGGGTATGCCGACGACGCGAAGAAGTCGGCGCACGACGCCGATGTGTCCGCCGAAAGCGCCGCCGACTCCGCCCGCAAGGCCAAGCAGGCCGCCGCATCCGCGGGCAGGGCGGCAGTTGCCGCCACTGCGTCCGCCAACCGGGCGTCGTCGTCCGCGGCTCAGGCCCGCACCTACGCGGACCTGGCCTACGCCTCGGCGGAGTCGGCCCGCAAGTCCGCCCGCGACGCGAACAAGGACGCCGCCGAAGCGGCCAAGGCCGCCACTGAAGCCGTCGAAATCGCGGCCGAGAAGTGGCGTAAGGAAGACGCGGAACGGCGCAAGGACACCTCCGAGCCTTCCGGCGGCAAGGGTGCCGGAACCGTGGACGCCCTCAAGGGCTATGAGAACGGCTCGGCTCTGCTGTCCTTCGACGGCACCTGTTACCTCAACGGCGTCCCGCTCCCCGACAAGCTGGGCATCGGCTCCTGCGAGGCGCTGGCCGCGGACTTCGACAGGTGGATGGGGGACAACGCCGACCACCTCAGGATCGACACCTTCAAGGACCGCGACGACGCGGCCGCGATGCTCCTGGCCGGGTACTGCTCGTGGACGAGCAACAGCATCTTCTCCGACGCGGGCAACAGCGACAAATGCGGCCCGGAGCTGATGAAGCAGCTCCAGAACACCCCGGCCGTCGAGCCGTACCTGGAAGGCGGTATCGGGTCCGGGCTGGCCAAACTTTTCAAGCCGCTCGGCAGGAAGTTTGGTTGGAAGTGGCTCGCCGGCGAGTTGCGCCCCATGGACCAGCTGGCGCACAACCGATTCCTGCACGAGCAGTACAAGGCGATCCTCCGTTCTGAAATGTCCAAGCCGCTCGTTTCCGATCCTGATTTGGCACGCCAGGTGGATAAAATGTTCCGGCCGAACGCCGTAGTGGGAAATGGAAGCACTGCGGCCGCTGCACGTTGGGAGATTCTCACCAATGGTAAGGTGGGCGGTCGAGGGCATCTGCAAAAGGCCCAGGACAACATCAACTTTCTGCGGAAGTGGATGCGCGCCAACCCAGACGAAAAGTTGCCCGACTACAAGGTCGCTACCGACCTGCTTCGGGACCTGGAAAACGCTCTAGAGGGAAAGCCGTGACTGTGATGCCCGAACCCCAATGGTGGACCTCCCTGCTGGACATCAGTCCGGAGCTCGCAGCGGAGGACGTGCAGAGCCAGGCCAGATGGCGACGCCTCGCCTCGCATCAGGAGGAAGAACAACCGCTCACCATCCGACTGGGCGACCTCGGGCAGGCGTTCGTCACGAATTTCGCGAGCATTTCTCCCGACCAGCGGCGCCGCATTCTCTCGATATTGGAGGATGTGCAGGCCTCTGGAAGCGAACAGGAAGGTACGGCCGTGGCGACCGGCTTCTTCGAAGCGGTACTCGGGGCCTGGGACGAGGGCTTCGACCTCCGGGCCATATGGGAAGACATGGGCCTCGAATCGCGCACGTACTGCATTTCGTTGAATGAGTTTCACGGAGTGAAAACTCCGGACTGGATGAACAGGAAGTAGGAGAGTCGCGAGCGGGCTCGGGGAGTGGGGTGTTGCCCGCGCGGTAGCATCCCACTTTTGCCGTGGAACGTGATCCGCGAGCGAGCCGCCGAATTCACGGGAGGGCAAGCCCTGATGTCCACACCTGCCTGGTGGAGTGAACTGCTCGGCGCGAGCGAGGTGCTCGCCGAGAGCGACCGCGAGGAAGTCCGCGAGTGGCAGAACGAACCTGATAATGAAGACCCGGTTAGTCCCACGGAGCGGGACGAGGAGGACGTTCCGCCACTGACCGCACGCCTGGGTTTGCTCGCCGGCGCATTCCGTAGAAATGTTCCCACGATGCCCGCAGAGGAGCGCAGGGAAGCCCTCGGAGTCCTGGAACGCATTATGGCCACCGAAGGTCACGCGGACCGCACCGCGGTGGGAACCGGATTCCTTGAGCCGCTGCTGATGGCTTGGGACAGAGGCTTTGATCTTCACCTGATCTGGGGGGAACTGGGCCGGGAATCCCGTTCTTTCTGCCTGGCACTCAACGAGTTCTGGGGCGTGAAATCGCCCGACTGGATGCGCGGGGAGTAACCCTCCGCGCAACGGAATGACCCCTTCGTATCTGCCCGCTGCACCTCGACAAAGGCACGCTCCGCATGCCTTTGCAAGCGCTGTACCTCCGATGGAAGTCCCCATGGCTCGTGCATACCGCTCACCACCCTCTGCAGCCGTTGCATGCTCGTCATGGCAGTAACCAGCCTGCTCGCAGCCGCCAAGGGGGGCCTACCGAAGGGGGCTCTTCTTGGACGGTGTGCTCCAGCACCCCGCCCGGACGGCCTCGCTGATCGGCCCCTACCTCGTGCACCAGCACGACCACCGGATCGCGGGGAAGAAGAAGGGCGAGCAGTGCGGGGAGCAGGAGAAGCTCAACGACACAGTTCGCAGCGCTCATGAGCGACTCGGCGTCGGTGCGGAAGTTGAGCAGCGTCATGTAGTGGTCCTGGAGGCCCTGCCCCGCCGGCGGATCGCGGACGACCTCGATGCCGAAGGCCGACAGGGCGGGGCGGGACCGATGCCGGACGGCATCAGCAGCTTCGGGGACTCGTAGGCCCCCGCGGAGAGGATCACCTCGCGCTCGGCCCGCACGACCTCCACACCGCCGCCCCGCTCGACCTCGACACCCGCTGCCCGACCGCCCTCGATCTCCACGCGGTTGGCGCGGGACGAGGACAGCACGGTGAGGTTGGGCCGGTCGAGGGCGGGGTGCAGGTAGGCGACAGCGGCGCTGCAGCGAAGAGCGCCGCGCTGCGTCAACTGGTAGCGGCCGACGCCGAACTGCGTATCGCCCCTGAAATCCTCGTTGGCCTTGTGTCCGGCCTGTTCGGCGGCCCGCACGAACGCCGAGGAGCGCGGGTGCCCGGACCTGCCGTCGCTGACCGTCAGCGGCCCGCCCACCCCGTGGTAGAGGCCCGCGCCCCGCTCGTTCTCCTCCGAACGCCGGAAATACGGCAGCACGTCGGCGTACGACCAGCCTGTCGCCCCGGCGGAGGCCCAGCCGTCGTCTGGACCGCGGGGTGCCGGTTCGCGGGACTGCGCGCGTTCGCCTGCCTGCCGCTCGTACAAGTACGGCATATGCGTCATGGGGCGAAGCATCCATATTTAGGGCGCTCAGCGATCTCATCTCATCTTGTTTGAGCAAGTGAGCGAGCTGTCATTCGATTGAGCGATACGCATGGAGTCGTGATTACTCTCCAAGCGCATTTTCGGCGATGGAATTGTCATTCCTGCAAGAACGGTGAGTCGGAGAGCGGCTCCCCGTCGGACCACTCCACCCGAAGGGGCGACCATGAATGAATTGGCTCATGTTCTGGGAGCTGGTCCTTTCTACGTCCCGGCCGGAACGGTGTCCGGGAACGAAGTCCCTTATCCTCCCCAGGGCCTGCCGACCGACTGGCGAAACACCCTCTCCGGAATGTGGCGGCAATGGCATCCGGGCGGCGGCCCGCACGTCGAGGCGCAGGGTTGGAAGGTGCACATCAGCGCCCGCGCCCATCGGGCGCAGCAGGTGCTCGACATAGTGGCGCCGCTCTGCGCGGAGCACGGAGTGGTGTTCAAACACCTGGCCACACCGCTCGACTTCGTGGTGATGCACCACAAGCACGCCGCGCGGTCGCAGGCGGGCAAGTTCATCGCCGCGTATCCCGGCGACCCACGGACCGCCTTGGGGCTGATGCGCGATCTCAAGGAGGCGCTGGCCGGCGAAGAGGGCCCGTACGTTCTGACCGATCGTGCATTCGAGGGCTCGGCCTGCGTGTACTACCGCTACGGTGCCTTCACTTCGCAGGGCCGTATACGACCGGACGGTTCCTTTGAGGGAACGGTCATCGATGCGAACGGACACGCCGTCGTGGACGGCCGAGGCATCGGATTCGGACTTCCACCCGGCATCGCCGACCCGTTCCAGGAGCCGATGGCGGCCCGGACCCCCCGGGCCGGCGAGGTGTCGGTGGGGGGCTGCACGATCGAGCGCGTGGTGCGGTTCAGTAACAGCGGCGGAACGTACCAGGGCATCCGGCAATCCACCGGGCGGCGGGTGTTCCTGAAAGAGGCCCGGCCGTACGTCGGCCTGGTCAGCCTGGAAAGCGACGCACGCCGGCGGCTGCAATCAGAATTCCGGACTTTGACGGCACTGCACTCCATGCATCCGGGACTGTGTCCCGAGCCCGTCGACTACTTCACCGAGGGTGGACACGAATTCCTGGTGACGGAGTTCGTCGAGGGGGAGACCCTCCATGGATGGACGGTGCGGAACAATCCCGTTGTCAACAGCACCGTCACCGCAGCGGAGTTCGCGCAGTATTTCGCGGCCTGCGAGAAACTGATCGACGCACTGCGCGAAGATCTCAGGCACCTCCACGCTGCGGGCCACGCCTTCATCGACCTCGGTCCGGACAACATCCTGGTCCAGGACGGCGGCGTGCCACGGCTGGTGGACTTCGAGACCGTCGCCCCCGTCGACCGGCTTCCGGCGCTGATCGGCGCGGTCGGATTCTTCGATCCGGACCTCGCCAGAACCGACCCTTTCGCGCAGGACGAGCACGCCCTGTCCTCCGTGGCGCTGTACCTGCTGGCCCCGGTCCAGGCGACCGCGGACCGCAACCCCGCCGTGCTCGGGCATCTGCGGGCCCTGCTGGAACGGGTGAACCCGCCCCCGAACGCGCTATGGGACCAGGTCCTGCGCCGACGGGCGCCCCTGCGGCTGTCCGCACCCACGCCGTTCGTGTCCCCGGAGCGGCTGGCGGCCGCCCCCGCGGGGCAGCTGAGCGTCGTCAGGGACGATCTGGTGCGGGGCATCCTGAGCGCGGCGGATACCGAGAACGGGGTCACGCTCTTCCCCACCGTTCCCGATGGCTTCGCGACCAACACGTTGGCGGTTCGGCACGGTTCGGCAGGCGTGCTGCACGCGCTGCAGCGGTCCGGGACGGAGGTTCCGGACGCGATCCTCGCCCGTTTCACCAGGGATGCCCTCGCGTCCCGGGCCGTCCTGCCCCCGGGACTCTTCAGCGGTTCGGCGGGCCTGAGTTGGGTCCTCGCCGAAGCCGGCCGTCTCGACGAGGCGGCGGCGCTGCTGGGGTGCGCCGTGGACCACCCGGTGCTGCGCGACTGCCCCGACTTCGCCCATGGGCGTGCCGGAGTGGCGATGGCGTGTCTGCGGCTCCATGCGGCGACGGGCGAGTGCGGCTACCTGGAACGAGCCGACGAGTTGCTCGCACCCTCGCGCGACGGGACCCCCGGCGACCTGGCGACCACCGGGCTGGCCACCGGACCCGCGGGCCTCGCCCTGGCCCTCTCCTACCTGTACCGGCTCACCGGTGACGAACCGGCTCGTGCGCGGGGGAGAGGACTGCTGGACCGCGACCTCGCGCGGGGCACGTACGACCATAGCGGTCTGCTGTTCCCGGTATCGGCGAAGGACCGCAGGCTCATGCCGTATCTCTGGAGCGGGAGCGCCGGGATCGGCATGGTGGTCGAACGCTACCGCTCGCTCGGGGACGACGAGGAACTGTCCCGCGCCGCAGCCGGGATCCGAACGGCCGCGAGCTGCCTGTTCACCCGAGCCGGCGGTCTGTTCCAGGGGCTTGCGGGACTGGGGGCCTACTGGTCCGACGCCGCCCGGCGCACCGGCGACGAGTCGGCCCGCGCGATGGCCGAGGACGTGGCGGCGCGCTTGTTCGTGCACCTCGTCCCCACCGAAGACGGCACGTACCTGCACGGGGACCCGGGGATACGGCTGAGCTGCGACCTCGGCAGCGGCTCCGCGGGCGTGCTGCTCTTCCTCGACCACCTTCTACGAGGCACCGCCGACCCGCTGTTCACCCTCGACGCACACGTCGAGCGCGACCCGGTACTGGCGTGTTCCCTCCCCTCAGACTTCCCGGGGTGATCTCTCCGGGAGAGGCGGTCCATCCGACCGTCGTTCGTTCGAGAAGAAGGATAACGATCATGATCAACGTCATTGAGCTGCAGCAGCTGGCCACCGAGACCGACGACGCTCCGATGCCGCCGGAGAAGAGCACGCTCTCCGTCGCCTGCTGATGCCCGGCCGTGGGCCGGGCGCCCCATGACAGTGCGCCCGGCCCATGGCCCTCGGAGAACCAAGGACGGAGACCGCCCCGATGAGCAGCACGGACTTCCGCAGATACTGGTGGGCCGAGGTGGCCTCGCAGTTCGGGACGGTCCTCACCTTCGTCGCCGGCACCACGATCGCGGTGGAGTCCCTCAACGCCTCGACCACGCAGACCGGGTTGCTGACCGCGGCGGGATATCTTCCCGCAGCCCTCTTCGGCCCCTGGGTGGGCGGCGCCGCGGACCGGACCCGGCGGCCTCGCAGGCAGCTCGTCCGCTGTGATGTCGTCGCCGGAAGTCTGCTGGCGGCCACAGCTCTTGTGGCCGCGACGGGCCACCTCTCGGTCCTCTGGCTGGTCGGCCTCACCCTGCTGCTGGGCGGCATCGCCGTATCGGCGGAGACCCTGTACTTCCTGCACCTCCAGAGTGTGGTGCCGGCCGGAGAACTGCCCCGAGCGCGGGCCACGCTGCAGAGCGGAGAGTACGGGGCCAGGCTTGCGGGCAACGCGCTGGCCGGCCTCACCGTCGCCGCACTGGGCGGCGCCGCCGCCTACGGCCTCGACGCCCTCACCTATGCGCTCAGCGCCGTGCTGCTGCTGAGCATCCGCCGGCCCGACGCCCCTGTCTTCGAAGACCGGGCGACGTCGGAAGGCTCGCCCTCTCGCCGTGGGACAAGGCTCCACGGCCTGCTCCGCCAGGGTTCGTTCCTGAAAGCGGTCTTCGGCCTGCTCATGCTGCAGTCGGCCGCGACCGCCGCAGGCGCCGCACTGCTGGGCCCCTTCCTGCTGCGCGATCTGCACGTCCCGGCCTCCCTGTTCGGCCTCGCCTTCGTGGCGACCGGCCTGGCGGGCATGCTCGGCTCATGGGCCGGGCCACGCCTGACCCGGAGGGGCGGCACCCCTCGTTGGTTCCTCCTGGCGAACGCCGCACAGCTGCTGGCGTCCGCAGTGCTCGCCACCGCCGGCGGGCCCCTTCCGCTGGCCGTCGCCACGGCCGGATGCGGCCTCGCCACGGCGAAGTTCTCCGGGGCGATCGCCAACATCTGCCTCTCCACCGTGGTCCTGGCCGACAGCGCTCCCGGCAGCCTGGGCCGCACCGTTGCCCTCCTGCGCAGCGCCTCGACCGCGTGCCAAGTGGGGGGCGCACTCGGCGCCGGACTGCTGGCCTCCGTCATCGGCACCCGGACAACCCTGTGGTGTGCCGCGGCCCTTCCGCTGCTCACTCTCCCCTGGCTGATCAGGGTCGTACGCACCCCCATCGGCAAGGGCCCGGATCCTGCCCCCACAACACTCACGGAGAAGGCGGTGTCATGACCCCCACGCCTCGGCCCGGGCCGGCACGCCCGGACAGCGTTCCGTACGCGCCCGACCACCCGGACGACTCGCACCGTCGCGCACACCGGCACGGCACCGACAGGACCGAGAGCCGGGGCGGCCCCGACGGCGCCGCGCCCCCCGTGAGCCCGCCTGCAGCGTTCCGTGAGGTCCTCCACGGTCATACCGTGGACGACCCGTTCCGGTGGCTGGAAGACGGCGCCTCGCATGCCACCCGCGACTGGCTGGATCGCCAACAGCATGTCTCTCACGCCGTGTTGACCGCTCTTCCCGGCAGGGATGCCGTGGAGCGGACCCTGACGCATCTCATGGCCCAAGGGGCGCGGAGCCCGGAACGCGTCGTCGGTACCCGGGTCTTCCGGGAAGTGATCGACGCCGAGGAGGAACACCCGGTCCTGGGCGTGTTCGAGGCGGCGCGCGAGGTCGATGCCGTCGTCCTGTGGCGGCAGTCGGCCCTGGCGTCATGGGAACCCTCTCCCGACGGCCGCACCGTCGCCTGCCAGATCCTGGAGGGCGGACGGGAGGACCGCACTCCGCTGCTGCTCCTGGACGCGACGACCGGACACCGGCGCAACCGGATCCCGCGTACGCGTCACAGCCCGGTCGCGTGGCTGCCGGACGGGAGCGGCTTCTTCTACGCCGGCACCGATGAAGACGGCGGGAGTCAGGACCTCTGGCTGCATCGACACGGCCGGGACCGGCGGGTGTTGCGCGGTACCGACGATCTGGACCGCTTCCGGGCCCGGGTGTGGCACGGGCGGTGGCTGACGGTGGAGATCCGCCGCGGCAGCGAGACCCGCAACCGGCTGTGGCTCGCCGAACTGGGCGAGGAACCGGCCCGTCCCCTCTGGACGCCGTTGCAGGAATCGGCCGACGCCGTCTCCACGGCCCATGTCGCACGAAGCGGAGTCGTCTTCCTCGCCACCACGCACGGGGCGTCGGACGGGCAGGTCGTGGTGGTGGACCCGAACCGGCCGGGCCCGGAGCACCGGACGACCGTGGTCCCGGAGGAACCGGGGGCCCCGCTGACACACCTGTGTCTGCTGGACGGCGCCCAGGAGCGCCGCCCGACCCGGCTGCTGGTCGCCCGCACACGAGCCGGGAAACCTGTGCTCTCCGTGCACCTACTCGGTGGGAACGTCCCGCCGCGCACGCTGCCTCTCCCTTCCTCCGGCACCGTGCTCTCCCTGGAGTCCGCACCGCACGGCGGGGCACGACTGGGCTGGACGAGCTGGACGACACCGCCGATCGCGGTCCCCCTCGACCCGGACTCCTCGCCCGCCGTGACGTTCCCGGACGCCGGACCGGAGCCCCTGGAAGAGTGGCGGGAGTTCGCGCCCTCCGCCGACGGGACCGGCGTTCCGCTGACCCTGCTCGCCCGACGCGGCCGGCCCTCCGGGCCGCTGCCCACCCTCCTGCTGGGCTACGGCGGCTTCGGCCACGCACTGACCTCGTCGTACGAGTCGCTGGTCCTGGCCTGGGTGCGGGCGGGCGGACTCGTCGCGGTCCCCGATCTGCGGGGGCCCACCGCGAGGGCGGGCAAGCACAGCACCTTCGAGGACCTGGAGGGGGCGGCCGACCACCTCCGCCGGCGGGGGCTCAGTGCCCCCGACCGGCTGGCACTCCTCGGGATGAGCAACGGCGGGCTGACGATGGCCGCTGCCATGGTGCGCGATCCCGGCCGGTACGCCGCGGTGGTCGCCATCGCTCCGCTCACCGACATGGTGCGCTACGAGCAGAGCGGACTGGGGCGCTCCTGGCGGCACGAGTTCGGATCCGCCGCCGATCCCGATCAGTTCCGGCACCTGCTCTCCTACTCGCCGTACCACCGCATCGAGCACGGGCGGCCGTACCCGCCGACGCTGCTCATCACCCTGCACGGGGACACCCGCGTCGACCCGCTGCACGCCCGGAAGTTCTGTGCCCGGCTGCAGAGCGCGTCGAGCGGCAACGGCCCGTACCTCCTGCGCTCCTACGGCGACAGCGGGCACACCTCGATGGCCCGCAGCGCACGCCACCGGATGAGCTGCGACGTGTTGTCCTTCGCCGGGCATCACACCGGACTCGCCCCCACCCGGGCGGTCACCGCATGAGGGCGGGTACCTCCCCGAGCAGCGCCTCCCCGCGTGTCGTCGTCATCGGCGCGGGCCCGCGAGGCATCGGCATCGTCGAACGCCTGGCGGCACGACACCCGCAGGGGCCGGGAATCCTGCACCTGGTGGACCCCCACCCCGACGGCGGCAGGGTCTGGCGGCAGGACCAGTCCTCGCTGCTGTGGATGAACTCGCGCTGCGGCGACGTCACGCTCCTCCCCGACGAGAGCGTCCGGACCACCGGCCCCCTGGCAGTGGGGCCGACGCTGTACGCATGGGCGTCGCGCATCGCACCCCGGTGGTGCACCGATCCCGCGCTGCTCGCCGAGGCGGGGCTCCTGACGCCCCACAGCTACGCGAGCCGCCGCCTGTGCGGCGCGTATCTGTCCTGGTGCCTGCGGACGTCACTGGACACGCTGTCCTCCGGGTGGACGGTGGTGACACACGCCGTGCGCGCACGGCACGTCCGCGAACGATCCGACGGTGCGCTCGACGTCCACCTGGAGGGCGGCCGCCGCCTGACGGCGGACCGTGTGGTCCTCGCCCTGGGCAACCTCGACGGCGCTCCCTCGCCCGAGCAGCGGGCGCTGGGGACCTTCGCCGAACAGTACGGAGGCCGGTACTTCCCGCCCTCCTACACCGCGGACCTCGACCTGTCCGGTATACCGGCCCGGGACCCGCTCCTCGTACGAGGGCTTGGCCTGGCGTTCCTGGACCTGCTGATCCTGCTGACAGAGGGGCGAGGAGGCGTCTTCCGCCGGGACGCGTCCGGAGTACTGGCCTACGAGCCGTCCGGCCGCGAACCGACGTTCGTCATCGCCTCGCGCCGGGGGCTGCCACCTCGCGCCCGCCCCGCCGTGCCACCGCTCACGCCGGAGCGGACCGCGCCCGTCCTGCTGGCCGACGCAGAGATCCGAGCAGCTGCGGAGCGCATGACGAGCGGTGGCGAGGCCGGGCGGCGGGCCGCCCTGGCGGAGCTGTGGCAGGCCGTGGTGCGGGAGATGGCCTGGGCCCACTACGAGGAGCTCTTCACCAGGGATCCGCGGGCCGGACACATGGGGTGGGAGGCGTTCGCGGCCGTACTGCGGGCCACCCCCGTCGAGAGCCCCGCCTGGTCCCTCCTCGCCCGGCACATCACCGACCCCGCCGACCGGTTCGTCGAACCCGGCCTCGCCCCGGCCGTGTTGCCGGTCATGCCCTCCGCCGACCGGCTCACGACCTGGATGCAGCGGCACCTTCACGCCGCGGTACGACGGGCCGACGACCCCCGGCGCACCACCGACGGCGCAGCCCAACAGGCCATGGTGCGAGCGGTCGAGACCATCATCGGCGTGCTGATGAGGGAGCGGGCCGCGGTGGACACGCAAGCGCGCCTGCTCGTCGCGACGCTGACCGGACTCGCTCGGCGCGCCGCCGCCGGCGCGCCCGCACTGCGGATCGAGCAGCTCACCGCGCTGGCAGGATGCGGCCTGGTCCGCTTCGCCGGAGGGGAGCCGGCCGTGGCGACCGAGCCGACCACCGGGACCTTCGTCCTGCGCACCCGCACACTGCCGGGTGAGGAGTTCCGGGCGGCACGCCTCGTGGACGCCTGGCTGCCTGATTCCGACGCCATCGCGGACGCCTCGGGGCTGCTGCGCCGTTTGGCAGGAGACGGACTTGTCCGGGTGACCACACCGGCCTCGCCCGCCCACGGGGCGAAGCTTGCCACCTGCGGGAAGACGTTCCACGTCCTCGACCGCCACGGGACGCGGGACGAGCGGATCGTCGCTCTCGGCGATCATGCGGCCTCGGGCGCGCTGGGGTCGCTGTCGCGGCCGCACACGAACGCCGCGTTCTTCCGGCAGAACGACAAGGTCGTCGACTGGCTGTGCGCGCCGGCCGAGGCAAGGGCGGGGTCCTCGACGAGGAACGTTCCCCGGGGCGCCGATCAGGGATGAGCAGAGGAGCGGGGCGTTGTTTCCCCGAGCTTCCGGGCGAGTTCGCGCCTGTTGGTCACCCCGAGCTTGGCGTAGATGCTCTGCAGATGGTTGTCGACCGTCCGGACCGAGATGGTCAGGAGCTCGGCGATCTCGCGGCTGCGCAGAGTGGCTGCCGCGAGGTGGGCGATCTCGGCCTCCCGTTTGGTGAGCGCCGCTGCGGAAGCGGAGAGCACGAGGGCGGGAGTCTGCGCGCCCTCGCACTTCCCGGCCAGTGCGAGGGCTCGGTGGGCCGCGGAGGTCGACCGCCGTGGTTCGCCCGCCAGTTGCCAGGCCGTACCGGCCTGGGCCATCGCCTCGGCGGCCAGTAGCGGTGCGCCCATGGCGTCACACTCGTCCGACACCTCGCTGAGAGCACCGGGGGACTGGTCCGCCAGCGCTGCGGCGAGACGCGCACGAGCCGGTGCCAGGCGACCGTCGCACAGGTCCGCGAGTTCACCCAGGCGTCCGCTCACCTCCCGGGGCGCGCCAAGCCGCGCGACATCGGTGAGCAGCAGCCCTTCGGACATCAGCTGCCCTGCGTCGCGCGCCGAGCGGGCCGCCGACATCAGTACGGACCGTGCCTGACTCAACCGCCCCTGGGCGGCGAGCAGCCACGCCTCACCCAGATGTTCCTGACCGGCGAAGAACCCCATGGGGGGTTGGTCGGCGATGTCCCTGAGAGCCGCCGCCGCGCTTTCCGTGTCGCCCTGCACAGCGGCCGAGGCCGCCAGTCCGGAGAGGACGATCTGCAGTGCCTTGGTGTGGCGGCGCGCGCGGGCCATCGCGAGAGCCTCCGCGAACAGTCGGCGAGCTGTACCCGGACGGCCGGCCATCCAGGCCGACCTGCCCATGTGCAGGCAGAGCCACAGGTATTGCATGGGTTCAGCGGAGCGCACCACGTCCTCGTGCGTAGCCGCACCGACCGCTGCCGCCTCGTCGAAGCGGCCCGCCTCCGACAGGGCCATGACCAGGGTGAGTGCCTGCGATCCCGGATGCGGCAGATCTCCGGTCCCCTGGGCGGCCTTGGCCTGCTTCACCGCGTGCTCAGCGAACTCGATGGCGCGAGCGGTCCTGCCGACGGCGGCGGAGGCGGCGGCCTTCCACGTGGCGCAGAGGAGCCAGAGCACGGGGTCCGCGGCGTCGTCGATGCGGTCGGGCAGCTCGGACAGCAGAGCGAGACCACGGACCGGGTCTCCCGAAGCGGCGAGCATATGGCCCTTGTTGGTGAGCAGCATCGTGGTGCTCCCGGAGCCGGACAGGCGCGTCAGGGCCTCGTCGTTCACGGCCAGTGCCCGGTCGACCTGAGCGCCCGACCAGAAGAGATTGAAGGTGCGTGCACCCGCCGTCATGAGCAGTTCCCGCTCACTGCGCGCATGCCGGTTCGCCCGCGCATACGCGGTCTCGGCCTCCTCCCACGCACCCAGATTTCGTTGGGCGTTGCCCAGCAGAAGGTCCGACCGCAGATTCCTGCTGCGTGCCGGAAGCTTTTCGAGCAGGGTGACGACCTGCTGGTTGTCGTTGCCGAAGGCCGCGAAGGCGGCTGCCTTGACCAGCAGCGCCGGATCGGTGGTTCCGTTGACGGAGAGTTCCCAGGACGCGAGCCGGATGGCGTCACCGCGGCGGCGGCTTCCGTATCCGCGGGTGCGCGCGATCTGCTCCTGCAGCAGGGTCCGTCGGCGCATCGTCGGCAGGGCATCTCGCAGCACTTCGCCGTAGACGGGGTGAGCCAGAGCCACGGTGGTGCGGCGCCCCTCCGCGGTGGCGACGAGGAGACCGGAGCCTTCGAGGCTCTGCAGCATGTCGCGGGAGGTCATGTCGACCGCATCGGCCTCGGACACCTGCTCGCAGAGCGCGAGTGCCTCCAGCAGGTGGCGGGCGGCCGGCGGCAGGTGGAGCAGGCGGCCCTGGACCAGATCGCGCAGACGCCGCGTCACGCCGGTATGTGTCTCGGCGAGATGCCAGACCTCCCCGTCGAAGGAGAGCGCTCCGGTGCCGAGGGTGCCGTGGACCAACTCCCTGAGATAGAGCGGGTTTCCGCGGCTGGCGGAGAAGAGGTGGTGCTGGGTCGAGAGGGACACCGGGGCCCCGAGAGCGGCTTCGAGCAGAGTGGCGGTCTCCGACGCGGAGAGTTCGTCGAGATCGAAGCGGTGAAGATTCGCCGCAAGGCCGCTGATGGCTTCGCCGGGGGCGGTCTCGCTCCGGACCGTCGCGACGAGGAACACCGTTCCGGCATCCAGCAGCTGCCGCAGGAGCACGACGGAGGTCGTGTCCAAGAGGTCCAGGTCGTCGAGCCAGAGCACCGGCTTTCCGCCCTTCGAACCGGCGAAGGACCGCGCGGCCGACTGAAAGGCCCGAACCGGCTGCTCCGGGTCCAGGTCCGCGGGAAGCAGATGGGCCAGGGCTCCGAACGGCACTTGAGCGGCACCGACGGTGGCTATCGCCTTCCGGGTGGGCGTTCCGGAATTTTGGGCGATCCGCCAGAATTCAGCGGCGAGCCGAGATTTCCCGACCCCGGACATGCCGTGTATGACACAGCCTTCCGAGTCCGTTGCCCGCAGAATACGTCGAAAGCTGCGCAATTCATCCGACCTCGCCACGAGCGGCCATTCTCGGGCAACGTCCGGAATTTCCATGTCGTCTCCACGTGGCAGGGGATCGCGTAGTGCCTCCGCCGGGTGCGAGGGACAAAACGCAGCGTCCACGCGCGTCACTCTCAGCCACCGCATCGCGACGCCGCGACCTGGCCCAACAATAGCTTTCCGGCTCCGGCCGGGCATCGGGAGAACGTGCTTGGCCGCGACGCCACCGCCTGCGGTGTCGGCCTCGGCCCGTGGTGGGGGACATGACGTCCTGGTGGTCATATCCGAGCTGGTGACCAACGCGGTGGAGCACGCGACACCCCCGGTTCATCTGTGTCTTGACCCCGTCGGGGGCGCCGCGGCGCAGGGGGCGGTCCGTATCTCGGTGGCCGACGGCGGCCCCGCGCTCACCCGCGGCGAAGGGGTTGCCGGCTGCGGGGCCGATGAGCGCGGTCGAGGGCTGGCCATCGTGGAGGCCCTGGCCTCCGGGTCGGGCCGGCCGGAGCCGGGCCGGTGCGCATACCGCGTGGAGTGACGGGGTGGCGGTCGGGCGCGGCCGGGTGGTCCTTGTGACGGCGGGGTGCGGTGACGGGGCCGCTACGGGGGCGCCCCCCAGATATATGCAACCAAGGTTGAGAATCTAAGGTTGTGCAACTATGGTTGTGTGTAATACGAGATGGGGCGAGCCCCATCCGCGAAGGCAAGGAGTGCCCCCTCATGGCTACCGCCACCGATGCCACCGGCAGGGTTGCCCGCGTTTTCGGGCCGGTCGTGGACGTGCAATTCCCCCAGGACGGACTTCCGGAGATTCACCATGCGCTGCATGTGGATGTGGATTTCGCGGGCGAGCGGCGCACTTTGACCCTTGAGGTGGCCCATCATTTGGCGGACGGCCTGGTGCGATGCATTGCCATGCAGATCACCGACGGTTTGGTCCGCCGGGCCCCGGTGACCGATACCGGCGCCCCGATCACGGTCCCGGTCGGCGATTTCACCAAGGGCAAGGTGTTCAATCTTCTCGGCGACGTCCTGAACGGGGCGGAGGAGCACGCAGGCACTGTCGAGCGCCGGCCGATTCACCGCCATCCGCCCCGTTTCGATGAACTCGAGTCGAAAACGGAGATGTTCGAGACCGGCGTCAAGGTCATCGACCTGCTGACCCCGTACGTCAAGGGCGGCAAGATCGGTCTGTTCGGTGGTGCCGGTGTCGGCAAGACCGTGCTCATCCAGGAGATGATCTACCGCGTCGCCACCGACCACGACGGCGTCTCGGTGTTCGCCGGAGTGGGCGAGCGCACCCGTGAGGGCAACGACCTCATCGAGGAAATGACGGACTCCGGCGTCATCGACAAGACCGCGCTGGTCTTCGGTCAGATGGACGAGCCGCCGGGCACCCGCCTGCGCGTCGCCCTGGCCGGTCTGACCATGGCCGAGTACTTCCGCGATGTGCAGAAGCAGGACGTGCTGTTCTTCGTCGACAACATCTTCCGCTTCACCCAGGCCGGTTCCGAGGTCTCCACCCTGCTCGGCCGCATGCCCTCCGCGGTGGGCTATCAGCCGAATCTGGCGGACGAGATGGGCCTGCTGCAGGAGCGCATCACCTCGACCCGCGGTCACTCGATCACCTCGATGCAGGCGATCTTCGTCCCCGCTGACGACTTGACCGATCCGGCTCCGGCCACCGCCTTCGCCCACCTCGACGCCACGACGGTCCTGTCCCGTCCGATCTCGGAGAAGGGCATCTACCCGGCGGTCGACCCACTGGACTCCACGTCCCGCATCCTGGACCCGCGCTACATCTCGCAGGAGCACTACGACTGCGCCTCACGCGTCAAAAGCATCCTGCAGAAGTACACGGACCTTCAGGACATCATCGCGATTCTGGGTATCGAAGAGCTCGGCGAGGAGGACAGGACCACTGTCCACCGAGCGCGTCGGATCGAGCGCTTCCTGTCGCAGAACACCTACGTTGCCAAGCAGTTCACCGGCATGGACGGCTCGACCGTACCGCTGAACGAGTCGATTCATGCCTTCAACGCCATCGCCGACGGGGCCTACGACCACTTCCCGGAGCAGGCGTTCTTCCTGTGCGGCGGCATCGAGGACCTTGAGCGGAACGCCAAGGCGCTGCTCTGAAGGAGCCCCGGCGGGGGGACGCTTGAGTGCGGCCCCGGGTCCGGTGGGACCACCGTCCCGGTTACCTCCGCCGGACGCGGTCCCCGACTGTCCGCTGCGCGCGGCGACCTGCCAGGACGGGGCTGACCGGAGCGGAGTCGCGGCTCTGCTCTGGGGGTGGGAATGCGCCGGTGTGCTGTTCCCCGGCCCGGCGTGAGGCGGACACGATGTTCTGGAGGGCTATGAGATGACCCTCCAGGGCGCGTCGTCCCGCGTCCGAGAGGTTGAGCCAGGTTCGGGGCCGATTGCCGACATGGCCACGCTTCACCTCGACGTACCCGCGGTCCTCCAGCTTGCTGACCTGTTTGGACAGGGCGGAGTCGGAGAGCCCGACGGTGTCGCGCACGAAGGCGAACTCTGCCCACTGTGCCGAGGACAGCACGGACACGATCGATAGACGGGTGGGATCCACCAGCGCGGGATCCACCTGCGTCGGATCCTCGGGAGTGTCGGTCACCTGGCTGCCTGTTTCTGTGTGCGTGCCAGCAGCCGGGCCCGCAACCGCCGGTCCTCCGGGCTGAGCACGGTGGCCACGACGATCAGGGCGAGGATGCCGAGTGTGTGCCAGAAGGCTACGTGATCGCCTCTTTGCCACGGGGGCCGGGACGGTCTCCCGTAGCCGGCTCTCGTGGACCGCATGGGCCGTCCCGGGGCCCATCCGTGTGGACAGCGGAGCCGGGGAGAGAGGCGCATCGCGCTGCCGGCGTCGTGGATCCGGCACCACGGGAGCAACCCTTACTCATGTGCTGATGGCCGGCAGCGGACAAGCTAGGGGGTGGGCCGGCCGAGGTCCGCCCCCGCGGGGCGGCCGGTCGCTCACCAGCGCAGGGCCACGACGAGCAGGGAGCATGAGGTGGCGTCCCCCCGGTCATCCTCGGGACCGAACGACAACGCACATGAGGGCCCGGCGGCCGGTGCCCGTGACGGGGCGCTCCCCGCCGCGGCCGCTCGGCGCCACCGCTGGCCGTTCGCGTGCCGCGCCGAAGAGCTGGCCGCCTTCCGGACCCACCTCGACAGCGCCGAGGCCGGTGTCCTGTTGCTGTACGGCCCGGCCGGTGTGGGCAAGAGCCGGCTCGCGGAGGAGTTTCTGCGCGACGCGCAACGGTCCGGTCATCGCACCGAGCGAGTGGTGGCCACCACCGCGGATGCCGCGCTGCCGCTCGGGGCGCTCGGGCATCTGCTGCCGCCCGACGCGCCTGTCCACGACCCGGTGCGGACCTTCCACGCCGCGGCGGAAGCCTTCGCCTCGCACCCCGCGGACGGAGGCTCCCGGCGCACCGTGGTCCTGGTCGACGACCTCCCCCTGCTGGACAACGCCTCCGCCGTGCTGCTGGGGCACCTGGTGCGGACCGGAGCCGTCCTCCTGGTGGGCACGGTGCGCACTCCGGTGCCACCGTCGGACGTGGTGGAGTCCTTCGAGCACGAAGAGGGAAGTCACCGCCTGGACCTGGCCGCGTTCGACGCGACGGAAACGGCCGAACTCGTCCGCGGAGTGCTCGGCGGGGCGGTGGAGCACGCCACGCTCCGCACCCTGAGCCACGCCTCACGCGGCAACGCGCTGGTCCTGCGCGAACTGGTCGCCGGTGCCCTCGACTCGGCCGGGCTGGTGCGCGAGAACGGGCTGTGGCACCTCACCGGCCCGCTGACCGGTACGCGCCGGCTCACCGAAATCGTCCACAGCCGACTGGCCGGCCTCGACGGACGCCGGCGCCGGGTGCTGGAGCTCCTCGCCCTGTGCGAACCTCTCTCACCCGACGCCCTGGCGCACGGAGGCCACCGGGCGGAGGACGTCGAGGTGTTGGAGGAGGACGGGCTGATCCGCGTCCGGATGGACCGCAGGCGCGTCGTGTGCGTGCTGGACCACCCGCTCTACGGCCAGGTGCTGCGCCGCGGCATCTCCGCCGCGCGCCGCCGGGCGATCTACCGCGACCAGGCCGCCCACCTTGTCGAAATGGGCGCCCGCCGGCGTGAGGACGCACTGCGCCTCGCCTCCTGGCGGCTGGCCGCCGGACTTCCCGTCGGCCTGGAGACGCTGCTCCCCGCGGCCCGCATGGCGCGCCACGTACGCGACTACCCCAAGGTGGTCGAACTCCTCGCAGGTGTCCCGCGGAGCGACGCGGTCCTGGAGGTCTGGCTGCTGCGCGGGGAGGCATACCACCACACCGGCCGATGGGTGGCTGCCGAGGAGGCCCTGAGTGCCGCCGAACGCCTCGCGGAGTGCCACGAGGACGTACTCACCGTCGCCATGGAACGCACCCAGAACCTCTACTGGGGGCTGGGCGACACCGCTCGCACCCTGGAGGTCAACGCCCGTGCCGCCACCCGGCTGGACGCCGGCGGACGGCGGGTGCTGCGCGTCAACGAGGCCGCCTATCGGCTCAACGCGGGCGCGGTTCCCGACGCACTGCGGCTGTTGGCCGACGCCGAGGACATCACCGTCCCGCGGCTGCGGCTGTGGGCACAGCTGCAACGCTCCCTCGCCCTCGGCTACGCCGGCCGCACCGGTGAGGCCGTGGACCTGGCCCGCGACGTGCACGACGAACTCGTCGCGGCCGAGCGCGAACAGCGGCCGGGCAGCCCCTCGTCGCACGCCAGTGGGCCGGCCATCTATCGCGTCGCGGCGCTGACCGATGCCGGGCGAGGCGGGGAGGCGCGGGCGGTGGGCCGAGCGGCCTTCGCCCAAGCGGTGGCGGCCCGGGCCCTGGCACCGCAGATCTGGATCGCCGCGCACCTGGGGCGCTGCGAACTGATCGCCGGTCACCTCGGTGCCGCGCACGACTGGTTCACCGAGTCGTTGAGCCTGGCGCGGGGCCACGGCTTCCGGCGGGCCGTGGTGTTCGCGGGCGCCGGGCTGGCCGCGGTGCACGCCCAGACCGGGCGTGCCGACCTGGTCGAGCGCGAACTTGCCGCCACCAGCGGCCCGGAGGGCGAACGCCAACAGGCGTCCCGGCTCATCCGGCAGCTCGCGACGGCCTGGCAGAACGCGGCCCGAGGAGCCCGCCCGGCGGCACAGCGGCTGTTGCTGGAGGCTGCCGCCGGTGCCCGAGCGACGGGCATGGCCTCGTACGAGGGGTGGCTTCTGGCGGACGCCGCGCGGCTGGGCGCCGCCCGCGAGGTGCGCACCCGGCTCGCGGAACTGGCCGCGGCCGGCGACAGCCCGCTCGCCGGGTCCAGGGCGGAGCTGGCCGCGGGGCTCGCCGACGAGGACCACCGGATGCTGCACGCGGCCGCCGAACGATGCGCTCGGCTGGGTTCCGACATGACGGGAGCCGAGGCCGCCGCCGGGGCGGCGGCGCTCGCGGCCCGGGCGGGGGAGTCGCGTACCGCCGCGGCCGCCGCGGTGTTGTCCCGGAGGCTGCTGGAGCGCTGCGGTACGGACCGTGTGAGCGCGCCACTGCCGCACCGGATCGAGGCCGTCCCGCTCACCGACCGCGAGCGGGACGTCGCGCACCTGGCGGCGGGCGGGCTGACCAGCCAGGAGATCGCCGCTCGGCTCGTGCTGTCGGTGCGCACCGTCGACAACCATCTGCAACGGGCCTACGCAAAGCTCGGAGTGAGCTCGCGAGGTGAACTCGACCGCGTGCTGCGATGGTGGGAATGACCGCAGGGCGCCCTGGAACCGCCCCGGTTGCGGCGGAGCGGGTGGGGGCCCGTCAGCGTCACGGCGACGGGCGGCCTGCTCCGGCCCCGCGGCCGCGCGCCTGACGACGCCGCGTCAGCCCGCGGCAGGCTCCCCGGGCGTGCGGTGCATCGCGGTCCGCAGCATCGTCCGGTCGTTGATCTCCAGCTTGGCGCAGATCCGCTGGACGTGATTGACGACGGTGCGGACCGCCAGGGACAGCCGCCGGGCGATCTCCTCACTGCTCAGACCGCTCGCCGCAGCCAGCGCCACGTCCAGCTCACGTCCGGTCAGCCGGCAGCGCACCGCCGGCGGTACCAGTCCGGGAGTACGGGCGCCACCGGGGCCCGTGAGCGCCAGCGCGCGCTCCCGGGCGGCGCGTGCCGACGCTGCGGCGCCGGCCCTGGTGTGCACGGTGGCGGCGGTGTTCCAGGCTTCCGCGGCGAGCAGCCCGGCCCCCAGCGAGGACAGCCGGCCGGCACACCACTCCAGTTGACCGGACTGCCCGGTGGCCAGCGCCCGCGCCAGGTCCGCGCGTGCGGCGGCCAGCGCACTGTCCGAGCCGGCCGCCAACTCCGCCAGCGGGGCCACCGCCTCCCGCGCCGCGCCCAGCCGGGCCGCGTCACACCACAGGTGGGACTCCGCGGTGCGCACCCCCCGCCGAGAGGCGTCCCCGGCGGCCTCGACGAGCTCGGCCCGGGCACGGGCCGGCCGGCCGGTCGCTGCCGCGAGCCAGGCGCTGACCATCGCCGCCTCCGGACGCCACCAGCGGCCCGGGCGCAGCGACCGCGCCTGCTCCCACCACAGTTCCGCGCGGTCGACCTCGCCGCACACCGCCGCGGTCAGCGCCTGTCCGCACAGACCCACCCACTCACCGGAGCGCAGCCCCACCTCGCGAGCGTGCGCGAGCACGCTGCTGTACCAGACCCGGGACTCGCCCAGCCTGCCTCCGAGGTAGCAGATCCAGCCCAGGTGTTCCGACAACCAGGTCTGGGCGAGCCCCGCGCCGGCATCGACCGCCTGGTCGTAAGCCTGCCGAGCCAGTTCCTCCGCCGCTGACAGTGCCCCGGCCTCTGCCAGCGCACGGGCCTCGGCGCCGATCAACAGCGCCGGGTGTGCCCCGTCGTCGGCACCTCCCTCCGCCCGGCCGTGGGCCCGCGTCTGCCGGGCGGCCCGCACCGCGTCGCCCGTGCGGCCCGACTCCGTCAGGCTGTACACGCGCGGCACCGCCGCGAGTGCGGAAGCGGGGGTTCCGGGCGCCGCAGGGACGTTCCGCAGGGACCGCTCGGCGCGCCGTACGTCTCCCAACAGGCTCCACAGCGCGGCCTCGTTCGCCTCCAGAACGGCCACGTCCGGGTGACCGGCGAACGCCCGCCGGGCCGCGGAGTTGACCGCGAGCGCCTCGTCCACCCGCAGCAGGCCGAACGCCAGACTCTGGACGTGCACCACCACGGCGAGCAACCGGTCGTCGTCCTGAGTGGCCTCTTCGAGCGCCCGTCGCACCGTGCGCTCGGCCTCCCGGGGATGGCCGCCCTCGTACAGTTCCTCGGCCAGCAGCAGCAGTGTGCGGGGCTCCGGGCGCACGTGGGCCAGCTCCCGGGCCAGCCGCAGCGTGACCGCATGGTCCTGGGCCCGGCGGGCCAGTACGACCGCCCGTTCAAGCTCGCCCGGGTCCACGGCGTCGGCAGCTTCGAGGCGCCAGCACACCGAGCGCAGCAGTCCGGCGGGACCGGGGTCCAGCGCCCGCGGGCGTGCGGCCTGGTCCCGCAGGATGCGACGGATTCGCTGCGCGGGAAGCCCCGCGCGCAGCACCTCCGGGTACAGCGGACCGGTCGGCTCGGCGCACTGCTGCGACCCCTCCGCCACGACGCGGAGCCAGCCCTCGTCCGCCAGTACCTCCGCAGAGGCCCGTTCCGCGGAGTCCAGCGCGAGGCGCCCGCACACCGCCAACCGCTGGAGGAACGCGCTGTGCGGCGGGTCGAGGCGACGCAGGCGGCTCTCGACCAGGGCGTGGAGCCTCGGGGTGGCGGTGAGCGGGCCCACCAGCCGCCACAGCGGCCCTTCCGGCACCAGCGCCCGTCGCCGCACCGCGTCGTCCACCAGTTCCCGCAGGTCGCGCGGTCGCCCCCCGCTGGCCTCGTGGAACAGACGCACCGCCCTGCGTTCGACCGAGCCGTCCAGCACCCGTTCCAGGAGTTCTCCCACCACGGCCTGCGGTAGAGCCGCCAGGCGGACGGCGTGCAGGGCGTGCTCCGGCCACGGAGCGGCGGCACCCCGTGCGTCGGTCGTGGCGACCAGGGCGATCCGCCCACCACGCAGCCAGGAAGCGAGCAGCCGGGCCGACGCGTCGTCGAGATGATGTGCGTCGTCCAGAAGCAGCACGGGCCGTCCCCGTCCCGGCAACCCGTCGGTGTCGAGGGCGGGCGCACCGTCGGAGCCGCGCCGGAGCAGCGGGGCCAGAGCACCGAGGGGCACCGAGCGCGCGGCGGCGGTCGCCGTGACGCGGAGCCGGGGGTGTCCTCGGTGCCCGGCCCGCTGCCAGCACTCCCGAGCCAGTCTGCTGCGGCCGGTGCCGGAGGGCCCGGTCACCAACACCCCACCGTGGTGGGTGTCCTCGATGACGCGGCCCGCCTCGGCCAGCTCCGCGTCGCGGCCGAGCAGCGGCCAGCACTGCTCGTGCCGGGGGCGGTCGGGAGTCGTCGTCTTCATCGGTGCTTCCTGCCATCGGCGATGCCAGGACACCGCGGCGGTCGGCCGGTGGCACCGCAGGCTGCGGCTCATCGTGGGGGCAACGGCCGGGCCCGAAGACCTGCCACGAGCATGGGTACCCCGCACACCTGTCGGCCGTCAATGCCATGCGCCGCGGCCGGGCCACCCGCCGCGCGCCGGGCCGCCCGCGGCCCACGGGGCCCGGACGACGGCTCAGCGGGCATGGATCACCCACCGTCCCGCTGCGTCATCAGCACGCGAAGGTCCCGGCGGTTCACCGCCCCGACCTTCTGGTAGACCCGGTAAAGGGTGTTGCTGACCGTACGCACGGACAGGCACAGCTGCCCCGCGATCTCCTTGTCCGGCAACCCGCGGGCCGCCAGCCCGGCGATCAATCGCTCGCGGTCCGACAGGAGCGCCGAACGGCCGAGGAAGCGTAGCGGTGGAGTGTCCACCGGTCCGCAGTCGCGCAGCAGCTCCCGGGCCCGCGCGGTGGCCGCGGTGGCCGCCTTGACGCCCCCGCAACGCTGGTGGAAGCGGGCCAGTTCGGCGTACGCCTCGGCCGCGAACAGGCCGGCACCCATCTCCGCGAAGGCCCGCGCCACCCGTCCCATCAACTTGGGCTCACGGGCGGCGTACGCCTCCGCGTATGCCGCCCGCGTCTGCAGAAAGGCTCCCTCCAAGTGCAGCTCGGTAGCCGGGGGCGCCGGGGTCGGCAGGGACAGCCGCGCGCACTCGTGCAGTCCGATGGCCGCGTCGGCATGTGCCGCGTCCTCCAGCGCCCGCGCCACCGCGTCGTGCAGGACCCGCTCGGCGAGGGCCGTCTCCCCTCGCTCGTGGTGCCGCCGGGCCCGCACCACCGCCAGGAACATCGCGCAGTGACCGGCCTCGTCCGCGGTCAGGTCGTCGGGCAGCCGGTCCGCCACCCGCCGGTCCAGCGGCAGTGAGCTGATCGCGAGGGCGGCGTGGATCCCCGCCTTGACGTGCCACTGCCGCCATCCCACCCGGTAACTGGAGGTGAACGTGAAGCACTTCAGGGCTCCCTCGATGTTGCCGCGATCGTGCAGCAGGTGTCCCAGCGCCAGGCCACGCTGTGCATCGATGCGCACGTGGTGGTTCTCCACGGCCTGCGCGTACTCGCGCCAGTAGATCTGTTCCGCCTCGTCGAACCTGCCGCAGTAGTGAAGAGCGGAGGCGTGCAGCTCCTCCAGGGAGTCGGCGTGGAATTTGGCGGGGCCGCCGGGCGTGCGGTCCAGCTCCGAGCGGAGCGTGCGGTACAGGCACAGCGCCTGGTCCGGCAGCCCCATGTGACACAGCGAGCCCATCATGATGAGCCCGGCCTCCAGGGCGTGGACGTCGGGCCCGTTGCGGCGCAGGGCCTCCGCCCGCGCGTGCGCCTCGCCGAAGCGGCCCTGGAAGTACCGGGCGGCCATGCGGTAGTAGTCCTGTTCGCCCTCCGGCAGGAGCGGGAGCACGGCGTCCAGCTCCGCGTACCGGGCCTGGAGCAGCAGTGCGCGGGCCTCGGCCCGCTCCAGGGCACGGGCGTATTGGGGAGCACTGCTGTGGACTGTCGCGACGAACTCCGTCAGCTGCGCGAACTCGGCGCCGGCGGTCAGCGCCCGGGCGTGGAGTTCGGCGGTGTCCTCACCCGGGTAGTGCTGCCAGCCCGCCTTCGTGAGCCGGATCGCGCTCGGCAGCACCTGCTCGCGCAGACTCTGCTCGACCGCCCGGTCCAGCAGCGCCCTGGGCGGCCGTTCGAGGGCGTCCAGATGCCATTCGGCCAGGCGCAGGCAGTCGTCGTGCCGCATCATCTCCGCCGGTCCGCCGTGCGCCGCGAGCCAGTCCCGCAGCCGGCGCCGTCGGCGCAGCGGCGGAAGGCCGCAGGACAGCGCGTAGCGGACCAGCGGGTGGGTGATGCGTACGCGCGGTTCACCGCAGCCGGCAGGGGAGCCGTCGACGGTGCGCAGCAGATCGCGCTGCTCCAGTTCCTCCAGCTGTTCGGCATCGCAGAAGCGCTCGATCGCCGCCAGGAGCGGTTCCCCGGCCAGGGCCACCAGCTCCAGGACCTCCTGGCCCACCGGCCCGAGCTGCTGCAACCGAGGGTCCACGAGCTCCAGTACGGACGGCGGTACGGGCAGTCGTTCATGGAGGAAATGCCAGCAGCCCTCCGACCGCACCAGCAAGCGCTGCTCGACGGCCGTGCGGGTAACCTCCCGCAGGAGCCGCGGGTTGCCGGCACACAACTGGGCCAGTCGGGCCGCGCTGGTCTGCCCCAGCCCGTCTTCGAGCAGTGAATCCGTCAGTTCCTTGACGGTCGTCGCGTCGAGCGGTTGCAGGTCCATGCGCACCAGCGCGTGGTCGCTCCACAGTGCCTGGATCTCCGGTGGGAGGGGCTGCCCGTCGCCCGTCACCGAGAGCAGCACCTTGCCCGCCGGATGACGCGCCGCCTCGTACACCAGGGGCCACACCGCGGACCCCAGCAGGTCCGCGTCGTCGATGCTCAGCAGCCAGGCGCACGCCGGGTCCCGCCCCGTGGCCCGGACCAGATCGGCCAGGACCCGGGCAGCGGGGGAGGGGCGCCGGCCCGTGTCGTGGCCGGAGACCGTGGCATCGGCGCGCGGGTGCAGGCTGACGAGCTGCCGGCGCGGGGCCAAGGCCCGGGCCTCGTGCAGCAACCGGGACTTGCCGATGCCGGCCGGGCCGGCGACCAGAACGCCGCGCGGACCCTGCCGGGACGACAACACGCGACGGATCTGCTCCAGTTCGCCGACCCTGCCGACGAAGGGCGAGCCGGTGGCGAGCACCGGCTGCGGGCGGGCGACCGGGGAGTGAGGGGGCAGCGGAAGAGTATTCATGAGTTCCTGTGCTGAGAATCAGGACCGGCCCGTCGACGGCCGGGCAGCACGACGCGTGCGGAAGACGGGAGCAGGCCACCGGGGTGACGGGACGCTTCGGGGCCGGGTACGGAGCAGGGGCGCGCAGCGGCTGCCGGGGCGTACGCGCCGCAGCGGTCGGGCGCCGGGGTGTGCGTGACCGGGCGGCGAACCGGAAGCTCAGCGCGGTGACGGACGGATGCGGAGACGATGGCGCCGACCCCGCGGCGGCCCACCGACCGCCCGTCCCGGCGTCGGTGGGGTGCGCCGGATTCGGTGGCGTGCTGGTGCGGACATGTCCCCACCTCCTCCTCGGGTCCGGGGCGGCCGCGCGGGTGGTACGGGGCGGCGCCAAGTGATCAATGGTCCCGGCCAGTCTCGGTATCCGTCCCGGCACCGACCAGGGGAGCGATTACTCAACTCCGTACGAATACTCCGGGTACGGGCGGCGGAACTGCCCGTACCCGCGGCATTGTGGCGCCCGGCAGCCCCTCGGCCAGTACCTCGGGCCCCGGACCCGGCGGAATGCCGGGCCGCGCCGCCCCGGGCGGGGTTCCGGCGACGAAATGCCCGCCGGACGCACGCCTTTGAGTAGCCGTTGCTCCATCGGGGACCGCTTTCCGGGCCGACCCTGGGGCCACCGCACCTGCCGGGGACCTGTCGGCAGCACCACGGCGGCGTCCCGGCGGACGCAGAGGCCCCCGGTCCGAACCGCCGGGCCCGGCGCGGGTGCGTCCGGCCTCGGTGTCCCCGGGCGACGTGCGCCCCCACACCTCTCGATCCGAAGGCACCGAATCCCATGCGCCGAGCCAGACCCCGCCCCCTCGCCATGTCCCATGTCCTTGCCCTGCTGTGCATCGCGGCCGCGACCTGTGTGACACCCGCCCGGGCCGAGGCGGCGCCGACCGGGCCGACCACCGTCGTCTCACTGGGCGACAGTTACATCGCGGGCAACGCCGGCCGGTGGCGCGGCAACAGCGACGACCCCTTCGGCGACCGCAGCGGTACCGACCGCGCGGCGGTGCCCAACGGATACGACCCGGGCAAGGTCTACGGGACCACCGACGGGGGCTGCTTCCGTTCGGACGTCGCCGAGATCAAGAGCACGGGTATCCCGGTGGACCAGGCCGTCAACCTCGCCTGTTCCGGTGCCGAGTCCCCGAACATCTGGCGGCTCTCGCACGGCGGGCAGTCTCTTGAGGGCGAGCGGCCCCAGGCGGATGCCCTGGCCGAGGTCGCGCGTGCGCACCGTGTGCAGATGGTGGTGCTGTCGGTCGGCGGCAACGACGTCGGATTCGGCGACATTCTCCAGGCGTGCATGACCGGCTACCTGACCGGCTCCGGCAGCTGTCGCACCGCCCAGCAGGCCCGGGTGCAGGCGCGGTTCGCCACCGCCATGGCGGCGGTCGACAGGTCGGTCAAGGAAATCCGGGCGGCGATGGCCGGGGCGGGATACGCCCCCGCGGACTACCACCTGGTCGTGCAGTCCTACCCGTCCCCGCTGCCGCGCGGGGCGGAGATGCGCTATCCGGAGTCCGGGGCGCGGACATACGAGGGCTGCCCGATGTTCAACGCCGACCTCGACTGGGCCCGCGACACCCTGATGCCACGCATCACCGACGGACTCCGGTCCGTGGCCCAGGCCAACGGCACCGACTTCCTCGACCTGAGCGACGCACTGCAGGGACGCGAGGCCTGCTCCCAGCGCACGCACATGGCCGACGCGGCACACCCGCCCTCCGCCGCCGGCAGTGACTGGGCCCGCTACTTCAACACCGGAGCGCTGCAGGGCGAGCTCAAGGAATCCCTGCATCCCAACGCCTACGGACAGATCGCGCTGGGCCGCTGCCTGGGCCGCATCTGGAACGCCGGAGGCGGCATGTGGAAGTGCCGCAACACTCCTGGCCAAGGCCATGACGCCATGTACCTGACTGCCGGCTGAAGCCGTTCCCCACTCCCTCGTCCCGCGTTCTCGATCCCCCACACAAGACAAGGCAACAGCATGCATCACAAGGCCCGCGCCGCCTCCCGAATACGGCGTACTCCCGTCCTCCTCACCGCTCTGCTGGGCGTGGTCGCCACGATGAGCGCGTCGCCCGCCCGTGCGGGCGAGGTACACCACAGCCTGGACTACGAGTGGCAGCCGGGATTCTCCCGGATCAGCATCGGCGACAAGACCGTCGTCCGGGATCTCGGCCCCGCCGGCAAGGTCTCCGTGACCGACAAGGTCTTCCGGGACGGCACCGGCCGGGAAGTGTCCCTGCGCGGCTGGAACGCCTCCGGTGAGACGAAGACCGCCGAGGCGGGCTTCAAGCCGTTCAAGACCACCGAGGAGGCCGCGGCCGCCTTCCAGCAGATGCGCAACCTCACGGGAACCAACGTCGTCCGCTTCCTGATCTCCTGGGAGGGCGTCAACCCGAAGCCGGGCGTCATCGACCACGACTACCTGGACAAGGTCGCCGCACAGATCAAGGAGGCCACCGGTCGCGGACTGTACGTCCTGCTGGACTGGCACCAGGATCTGTACTCCCGGCACCTGTGGCACAAGGACTCCTGGTTCACGGGAAACGGCGCGCCGCGGTGGGCGGTGCCCGGGGGAAAGGAGTACTGCGGGGTCGTGTGTCCGCACTGGGCGATGAACCTGCAGACCAACGATCTGATCCGGAGTGCCTACCGCAGCTTCTGGAAGAACTCTCCTGTCAAGGACCTCGGCGGCCCGGCCGGGCCGCTCCCCGCGGGCACCCCGGTGGAGCAGACGCGGGTCCAGGACGCCTTCGTGTGGCAGGTGTCCCAGGCGCTGGAGTACCTCGGGTCCCAACTGCACGCCGAGGATCGTGATCACTTCCTCGGCGTGGACCCGTTCAACGAGCCGGCCGACGGCGGTGTCGTCGGCAGCGACTGGTCGAAGTTCGACAACGACTTCCTGTGGCCGTTCTACAAGCGGGTCCGCAAGGTCATGGACGACACCGGATTCAGCACCCAGCAGGTCTTCGCCGAACCTCTGGTCTTCTGGAACTCCCAGGCCGGCGTCTTCGCCCCGGCGACCGGCGGTCACTACCTCAAGCAGAAGCCCGGCCCCGGCTTCGTCTTCAACAGCCACTTCTACGACTCCGGCCGCATGGGGCCGAATCCCGACGGGGTCGACAACAACACCTACCTGCCCCAGCTTCAGGACGTCCGCAACGAGGCCCGGTATCTGGGCATTCCGATGTTCCTCTCCGAGTACGGGATGTGGCTCAACGGCATCGGCGCCAAGGACACCGACCGGATCATCAAGGCCACTTATCAGGGCATGGAACAGAGCGACCAGTGGAAGGCCGCCAACGGCCCGAACCGCATCGACCCGTACACCCCGCTGATCTCCGGTACCCAGTGGCACTGGGACATCTACCACGACAAGCACCACGAGATCATGAACGGCAATCCGGACAAGGTCATCACCAAGGGCGACGGCTGGAACGACGAGAACTTCTCCGTCGTGAACAAGGGCAGCGGACCGGTGTCGTTCACCATCGACCCGGCCAGCGCCGAGCGGGTCTACCCCCGTGCCGTGCAGGGCGACCTGATGAACTTCACCTACAACGACATGGCGAAGGACGGCTGGCAGGCCCCGCTCGACTGGTACGGAATCGCTCCGCAGGGCACCGACGCCCACTACTTCAAGGGCAAGAGGTTCGCCCTCGTCACCTGGCGGAGCCGGCACTCCAGCGCCCCGACCGAAATCACTCTGCCGCCGCAGTTCCACCCCGCGTCGACTGCGGTGATCACCGAGAAGACCACCCGGTTCGGCTTCGGTGTGCAGGACGAGACGCCCGGGAATCTCCCGGACGAGGTGATGATCACGCAGGACTCCGGAACGGATGCCTCGACCGCACGAGGCCACCGGCTCATGGTCTGGGACGACCCGGAAACCGGCGAGACCGACGACACCTGGCACTACGCGGTCGTCGTCGCCGACCCGAGCGCGAGCGACAAGGCCGACCTGACCCGCATCCAGTCGCAGCTCAACCAGAGCATCGTCCGGGACCACAAGAATCCCGTCGAGCTGCTCGGCAAGCTCGATCACTGACGAACGGTCCGCCGGAGCAGGCGCCCGGCCGGGACCTCCGGACCGGGCGCAAGTCCTGCCTGCCGTTCCGTGCCCCGGCCCGTGAGCCCCGCACCGCGGCTCACCACTCCTCCGTGACGTAGGCGAGGAGTGCGGTACCGAGACCTGCCGTGCTCCTCGCCGGCCCCCCTGCTCAGGAGACGTACATGTCAACTGTGCCGCGCCCGCGCTCTGCCCTCCGGCCCCTGTTCCGCGGTCGGCACGCCGAACACGAGCGAGGGCGTCCCTAGGCGGGCGGGCGGACGCTGCGACGCCGGACGTCGGTCGTGCCGCCGAGTTCGTCCAGCAACTGGGCCAGCAGAGCGCGGTGTTCGGCCAGCCGATCCGCGCCGAACCGGGCGGCCAGGCGTTCATCGACGGCGCTCCGGGCGCGTCGCGCCGCGGCGACCGCTGCGCGCCCGTGGGCGGTCAGCGCCACACGGCGGGCGCGGGCATCCTGCGGATCGGCGACCCGCTCGACGTACCCGAGGCGTTCCAGTTCGACGACGGCCTTGGAGGCGCCCTGCTGGGTCATGTCCAGTTTGGCGGCCAGTTCCCCGACGGTGGGCCGGGCGTCGTCGACGAGGTGCTGGAAGACGTAGCCGTGCGAGAAGCGGAGATCGCCGAAGCCCTGTTCGGCGAGCTGCTCCTGAACCAGCTGGGAGGAGGCGAAGCCGACGAAGAGCGCGAGGCTGCCGGTGTCCAGATCGTCGCTGGCAAGGGCATGTGAGGAAGGTTCGGGCACAGCGCCATTGTGTATTCGACAACTCTGGTTGCGCAAATGTGGTTGTGCTAATGGGGAGGGGGGGCGGCGGGTCGGCCGATTGCCACGAGGGTGAAGCGGCACCTGCCGCCGGAGGCTCCCGGCTGTGGCCCGTGGGGCCGCGACGGGTGGGCGGGGATGCGTGCGAAGCGGGCAACGGCGGCTCCGCGTCAAGCGGTTCGTCCGCGCCGAACGCAAGGGCGGGGAAGGGCGGGAGCGTCTTGTCAGGGGCATTCGATAGTGGTTGAGTGGCTGAGCCACTAACCACTGGGTGAGGTCTTCGGCGAGCGGCGGTGTGTGCGTCGGACCCCCGGTACACGGATCAATCGGAGGCAGAAGCGATGGGTGGCCGGTCGACGGAATTCAGGGAAACCATGAGGGGCTCGGTGCGACTTGCAGGAGAATCCGCCGGGCGACGGATGCGGTTCGACCTCGCGGTGCGCACCGACCGGATGTTGCTGCCGCATCGCACGACGGAAGGCCGGATCAAAGGGCGGGTGCGGATCGAGGGCCTCGCCGTGGACGTGCCGGTGTGCGGGGAGATGGAGATATCGCCCCTCGCCCGGCGCCGCATTCGCTACCGCATGCGGTTCACCGTGAGGGGACGCCACTACACGCTCGACGGCTGGAAATCCGTCTCCCCCCGACGACCGCTGGCCTCCTTGACGGTCCTTCCGTTCGTCCTGCTCGACGGCGGGCAGGAGGCCGGACACGGTCAGCTGCGGTTCGAAGTGGCGCGCTCCCTGGTGCCGTTCGTGACGAGCTTCCGATGGCCCCGCCTGAGCGATGAACCGGCCTCCCTGCACGCCCGCCGCTGGGAGGGTGAGCCCGGCCGGACCGAGGTCTGGTACACGACCGTGACGGACCCGGTGACCGGTACCGGCCTGTGGCTGCACCACGAACTGACCGCACCCTCCGACGGATCGTCCGCCTACGCGCACGGATGGGTCGGGCTCTTCCCGCCGGACGCACCCCCGCAACACGCCCGGTTCGGACCGGATCCGGTGGCGCCATCGGCAGGACCCGTACCGCAGTCCTTCGCGGCCGAAAGGGTCGAAGCCGGCCCGGACAGGCTGCGGGGCACGGCAGGGGCGTTCGCCTGGGACCTCACCAGGCACTCCCGAAGCGCCGCGCTGTACACCTTTCCCCGCTGGGCCTGGCGGCGCGGGCTGCTTCCCGCCGCCCACCTCGTCAGCGCACCGTCCGCCACCTACACCGGCAGCGTCACGCACGAGGGACGACGGCTGCCCCTCGAAGCGGCACCGGGCGCCGACGCCCGGATCTACGGCGAGGGCAACGCCCTGCGATGGGCCTGGCTGCACGCGGACCTCGGAGCGGGGGACATTCTGGAAATAGTGGCCGCGGTCTCGAAGAAGGCGGGACTGCGCAGGCTGCCGCCGACCGTGTTCCTCCGGCTGCGCAGGAATGGGGGCACCTGGCCGCGGACGGCGGAGCGCAGCGCCGTCGGCTGGCTGGGGGCCGGCCGTTTCCGCGCCCGGATCGGACTGCCGTCGTGGACGGTCACCGGGCGGTCCGGCCTGCATCGCATCCGGGTCCGGGTGACCCAGCCGGTGGACCGGACCCTGGCCCTTGAGTACACCGACCCCGACGGCAGCACGGCGGTGTGCCGCAACAGCGAGACGTCGGACGCACGAATCGAGTGGGAGCGCTGGTGGGGCCGTTGGCGCACCGAAGCCACGTGGAGCCTGAGCGGCACCGCGCACGCCGAAGTGGGGGAGCGATGAGCCGCGCACTGGAGGGCTTGGTCGCCACGTTGCTGGCGGAGGACGAGCACTCGCCCTGGGCGGCTTCGGTGCCTGCGCGGCTCACGACCCTGCTCGGCAGGATGCCGGTCGCGGCGCGTGCGGCGGTCCACGGCGCCGCATCGGCCGTCGATGCCTACGCCGCCCTGCGGACCGGCCGCCGGCTCGGCGAACTGCTGCCCGCCGAGCGGGAGGACCTGCTCGCCGCGATCAGTCGGCGGCCCGGACTGCTGGCGCAGTTCGACGTGCTGAAGATGCCGGTACTCCTGGCCGCGGGCACGGCACGCATGCTCCACCAGACCCCTGCCGCCGACTCCGCCGCCACGACACCGGAGGACCCGCCGCTGGACTGCGTGCCTTCGGGCGCGTGGCCGGACCGCTCGACCGCCGACGCCGTGGTGGTCGGGTCAGGTGCCGGCGGGGCGATGGCCGCGCGCACGCTCGCCCAGGCCGGCTTGCGGGTGCTCGTGCTGGAGGAGGGGCGGCAGCACACCACCGCGGAATTCGCCCGGCGGGTGCCCCTCGACAGGTTCGGGGAGTTGTACCGCGACGGAGGGGCCACCTTCGCCGTCGGGAATCCGCCTGTACTGATTCCCGTGGGGCGCGCAGTGGGCGGCACCACCGTCGTCAACTCCGGGACGTGCTTCCGCACACCCGACCATGTACTGGCCCGCTGGCGCGACGTCTACGGACTGGGCATCGCTGACACGGCCGCGTTCGGCGCCTGCCTCGATGACGTGGAACGCACCCTGAGGGTGACGACCCCACCCGTCGACCTCCTGGGCCGAAACGGCCGTACCGCCCTGCGCGGCGCCGAGCGCCTCGGGTGGCAGGCAGCGCCGCTGCGGCGCAACGCGACCGGCTGCAAGGGCTCGTGCCAATGCGTGGTCGGCTGCCCGACCGGCGCCAAGCAGAGCGTCCAGCTCTCCGTGCTCCCCGACGCGTGCCGGGCCGGCGCCCGGATCGTCACCGGGGCCAGGGCGCTGCGCATCCTGACGGAGCCGGATCGTCCGGGCGGGCCGCGAGCCTGCGGTGTGGTCGTCCGGCGGACGGACGGCAGCGAATGCGAGATCCTCGCCCCGCTGGTGGTGGTGGCGGCAGGTGCGATGCAGTCCCCGCCCCTGCTGTGGCGATCCGGACTCGCCCGCCATCCGCGGCTGGGACGGAATCTGGCGATCCACCCCGCAACCAGCGTCGCCGGTCGGTTTCCGGAGCCCGTCGAGTCATGGCGGGGGGTGCTCCAGAGCGTCGGCGTGGAGGAACTGCACAGCGACGGGATCCTCATCGAGGCGACCGGAGGGCCGCCGGGCATGAGCTCGTTCATCCTCCCCGGCCTCGGACGAGAACTCCGCGCGGAGTTGGCGGACGCGGGCTCTCTGGCGACCCTCGGCGCGATGGTCGCCGACCGCCCCTCCGGACGGGTGGGCGGCCGCGGACTGATCCGGTACGCACTCCACCCGCGTGACGGGGACCGCCTGCTGAGGGCGGTCCGCGCCATGGGACGGCTGCTGTTCGCCGCGGGCGCGGAGGAGGTCCTCACGGGCGTCACCACCGCCCCGCGGGCCCGGTCCGCGGACGAACTCGACGAGACGGTGCGCACGCTCTCCGCCCGGCAGCTTCACCTCTCCGCCTTCCATCCCACCGGAACGGTCGCGATCGGCACCGACGCGCAGGTATGCCCCGCGGACGAGGACGGTTGGCTCCGAGGGATCTCCGGCGTGCTCATCGCAGACGGGTCCGCCCTGCCCAGCTGCCCGGAGGTGAATCCCCAACTCTCCATCATGGCCACAGCCCTCGCCGTGAGCCGCAAGGCACTGCTCAAGGTGGGTGCCACCTGACCGGCGAGCCGAAGACCGCCCGCCGGTCCCGCCTGGCAGGGGCCCGGCGGGACCGGCCTGCCGATCAGCGTGAGGTCTCCAGGGAACGGAGCATCTGCTTCTCCGTGGCCCGCAGATAGCGCTCCGCTGCGCGCTCGGCGTCCTCCGGCCGGCCGTCGCGCACCGCCTCCACGAGCGGGGCGAGTCGCGCGGCGGCCTCGGCGGGCTGCTCGAAGGGCGCACGCAGGGCGAGCCGCACGGGCAGATAGGCATTGAACAAGGTGTTGGTGAGCAGCAGATAGACCCTGTTGCCGGTGGCCCGGGCGAGTTCCCGGTGCACTTCGACGTCGGCGAGCTGCGCGGCGTCACCGTCCGCCGCCTCGGCCACTGTCGCCAGCAGTGCGGACAGCCGTCGCCCCTGGGCAGCGGTGCGCCGAGCGGCGGCGCGCCGGGCGATGAGGGTGCCGATGTGCCGGCGGGCCTCGAAGACTTCCGCGAGCCAGGTGCTGTCCCGCGCCACCAGCATCGGCAGCAGCTCGGCGCCGCCTACCTTCAGGACGTCCCGGACCTTGGTGCCGATGCCGTGCCGGGTACGCAGCATGCCGGCCTGTTCCAAGCGGGTGAGGGCGTGCTTGAGCGTCGTACGGGTGACGCCGTATCGCGCGGCGAGATCGCGTTCCGGGGGGAGCAGCGCCCCCGGCTGGTGTGCACCGTCCAGGATGTCGTCGCGCAGTCGCGCTTCCAGCAGGTCGACCACCGACTGACGTGCGAGGGTCTCGTCAGGCATGGGGAAGTCTCCAGGAGTCCGGTGGCTGAATCAGTGGCTCAGCCACTGGGATTCCGTAGTGAAGCAATGACGCAGCGGCCCGTCAACTCCGCCCGCTGACCGCTCCCGTCGGCACCGGCGGCGGTGCCGTTCTGCTCGTGGCCACTCATGCACCCGCCCACCTCTCGATGAAGGCCGCCGCGTCTGCGGCGGGCCTTCATCGAGAGGTGGGCGGGTGCGCCGGAAACCCCTCTCAGGTCTTGGGGATGAATACGTTGCTCAGCCCGAGGGAGATGTTGCCGCCGGCGCCGGAGTACGTCAGGCCGGCGTCGCCGGAGCTCTGCGCCCTGGCGATGGCAGCGTGGCTGACCGAGTACACCTGGTCCAGCTCATCCGTCTCATCGGTCCACCACGTCTCCGGAATGGCGTCCATGATGGTGTTGGCGAGAGGGATGCCGGTCGTGCCGTAGCCGGTGACCGTCAGCAGCGCGTCGACGATCGCCTTGGTGAGGTCCCGGTAGTTGGTCCCGTCGTCTTCCTCCAGGAACACCAGGTCGGCGGAGTCGTAGCCGAAGTGGCTCCAGTCGATCAGGTTCTGGTTGGGGTGGTAGGCGACGCCCGTCGAGTCGAGGTAGGGCATCTGCAGGGTCGGCTCGGCGAACGCCTTGTCGTTCTTGTCCCAGCCGCCGACGACGGCGAACGCCTCGGCGCCGCCCTTCCAGAACGGCTCCTCGTTGCTCTGGAGCAACGAGACGTCGTTGATGCGGGTGACGTCCTTGCCCTGCGAGGGGTCGGTTGCCTTGGCCGTGGCGGTGCCGGACGCGTCTGCCGCCGGCACCTCGCGGCCGGCCGGCCGGGGGAGCGGCGCCGTGCGTGAGGCGGCCCGGGCCGCGGCCGCGGTCCGCGGTTTCAGGGCGGAGTGGCCGCCGCTGGAGTCGGCACCCGCCTGCGGCCAGGCGGCCTTGAAGCCCTCGCTCATCACCTTCGTGCCGGCAGCCACGATCCGGTCGCCGTCGGTCCCCACGATCAGCACCGGGACGTCGGCGGGCGCCGTGGCTCCGAGCTTCACCGCGGTGCCGTCGGGCCGGTACGCGGTCAGTGAACCGGCCCGACGGTCGGAGGGCTCCGCGGCGATCAGCGGCTGCACGCCCTTGGCCAGTGCGGCGCGCGCCTGGGGGTTGGCCAGCCGTACCTGCAGGACGTTGCCGGTCGAGGCGGGCAGTCCCTTGGCCGCGAGGATCGCGTTGTTGGAGGACTTCACCGACGCGCGGAAGTTGCTGGTCGACCGGACCGGCAGTCGATCGAGTCCCACCTCGTCCGCCGAGGCCGACAGGCCCGACATCGCCTCCTCGACCTGGCCGGCGGCGTACGCCTCCCGCAGGCTCCGCGCCGCCGCCTGTTTCGCGTCCTGCACGGCGTCCGCCCGCGTGGGCTGTGCCCCGGACGGCGCGGTACGTGCGCCGGGCTGTGCCCACGCCCCCGCAGCTCCGCTCACCAGGCACACGGACGACGCGGCCACTGCCACCGCCGTCCTGATCAGTCCAGACCGGTACATGGTTTTCTCTCCATTGCTCGCGGCGGCGCGTTCGGATGCCGCGTCCGCCTCGGTCCACGATTCGGCGCGGCAGCGGGACGGTCACCACCTTGTGGGCCGTGACCGTCCCGGACGCACACCCACACCGCGTTCCGCACCGAGGTCTCATTAAGGCCACGAGGGGGACACCTGTCATGGGTATCTGTTACTCAACTACGGCTCACTGCAAGAGAATTGAAGCGACATTGCGCATCCTCGGCCGGAGACGCGCATGATCGCTGCAGGAGTCTGGTCACTGCGCCCCAAGCCCCCTATGTTCGCTTCAGATCAACGCGTCATGGACGCAACGGCCCGTGCTGCGCAGGCACTTCTCCGCCTCCCGCGGGTTACCCCCTACCACTCCCGGTCCCTCGGACCACACCATCGGAAGGCATCCCCACATGCCCCTGTCTCCACGTCGACGCCCCCACAGTGCCCTGCGCACAGCGCTGCTCACCGCCCTCGCCACCGTCACCGCCACCGCGACGCTCCTGACCCTCCCACCGCCCGCGCAGGCCGCGGCGTCCGGGCACGGCATCTCCGCCGCGGCCGGTGCCGAAGAGGTCCCCGGGATGGACGTGAGCCGCCACCAGGGCACGGTCGACTGGCAGGGCGCCTGGGACGACGGAGCCCGCTGGGCCTACGTCAAGGCGACCGAAGGAGCCACCTTCCAGAGCCCCACCTTCCCGGAGCAATTCCAGGGCGCCCACGATGCCGACATGATCCGCGGCGCGTACCACTTCGCCCGTCCGGACACCTCCGGCGCGGCGGAGCAGGCCACACACTTCGTCGACCACGGCGGGAACTGGACGGCGGACGGCAACACGCTGCCACCGGCTCTCGACCTGGAACACAACCCGTACGGCCCGGACGCCTGCTACGGCAGGGGGCAGGCCGACATGGTGTCCTGGATAAGAGAGTTCAGCGACACGGTGAAGGCCCGCACCGGACGCGCCCCCGTCCTCTACACCACCAGCGACTGGTGGACCCGATGCACCGGAGGCGACACCAGCTTCGGCGCGACCAACCCGCTGTGGGTCGCCCGGTATGCCGCGTCCCCCGGCACCCTCCCGGCCGGCTGGTCGGCTCACACCTTCTGGCAGTTTGCCGACTCCGGTACGTTCCCCGGCGACCAAGACCTCTTCCACGGTTCCTACGACGAGCTGAAGGCCTTCGCCCAGGGGTGACGACACCCCCGGCGCGAGTGGTCGGCCAACTCCGCCGTCGGACGGCGGCGGAGTACTGGACCGACGAGCAGGCGTCCCCGTAAGGGAAGTTCAACGAGGAGCCGACCCGGCCGGCCGGATCCGGGGCGGTCTTCGACCTCCGCGCCAACGCGCTGCGCCCAGAGGGCTGGACCTCGGCGGACGCGGCAGGTCTGCCGATCCTGCCGGGACTCGTGCGCTGTGACGAGGTGGCAGCCGGGGAGATCGACCACGCCCTGCGGATCACCGTGCCCCGGTCGGACACCTGGCATCTCTGGCCGGCCCGCCACGACGCCGGATCCGCGACCGGCGACAGCCTGCCGCCGAGGGGCCTCCGGCTGCGCTTGAAAGCTCTGTGTACACCGCAGCCCTGCCGCCGCAGGCACGCGTTATCGCCAAGGCGCTCCAGCGCTACGGCGCCTTCGTCGCGGACAACGGTTCGAGCTGGTTCGTCTCCGGCGACGAGGACGAGCGGTGGGACAACGATCAGTTGAACGCGCTCAAGCAGCTGCGCGGCGACGACTTCGAAGCCGTCGGCGAAGCTTCCCTCAAGGTCGGCGACAGCTCGGGCGCCGCCCGCTGATCCATCCGAAACCGCCTGGTGATCCGGGTCGGAGATTCGTTGCTGGTGGGGTGTGTGTCGTCCGGGGCCGAACGCCACCCACCGGCCGACCAGGTCCACGGCGGTGGCCACGGGCATGTCCTGGTCCGCCGTCACGCGGATCTCGGCCCGGGGTGGCCCCGCTGTTGGCGGGAGTAGACGACGACGGGTCCGGATCTCCAACAGGCGGGAGGTCCGGACCCGTTCGGCATGCGGCCCATTGCGCGTCGCCGCCCGCTGGTGTGCGTGGACGGCCGTGATCCGCTGTGCAAGGTCGGAGCGGAGCTCCGCCCGCTCCATGCAGGGGTACCTGACTGAGGGGCGCACTTTGCTGCACGTTTTGTGGGCTTCGGACGGCGACGAGGTCACCATGGGTCAGTACGACAGCATCCGTTTCGCGGTGCTGGACGAGTTCCGCTCTGCCTCTAGGTTCTGGCCGACGGAGGGGCGTGTGCCTCGCCGGCCGCTCGGGCCTGGGTGACGATCTCTTGCAGAGCCGAGATGTGGCTCTCCAGGACTTGTTGTCCGGCCGGTGCAAGGTTGACCCAGGTGCGGCCCCGATTCCCGACGTATCCGCGCCGAACCGCTACGTATCCGTGGTCGCTCAGCTTCGCGACCTGTTTCGACAACGCCGAGTCGGACAGGCCGACCGTGTCGCGGACGAAGGCGAACTCCGCCCACCGCGCCGTGCTCAGCAGGGACAGGATCGACAGCCGCGTCGGATCGACCAGAAGAGGGTCGAGGGACGTCGCGGCCACTACACCCCCCGCTTCGCGGTCAGCTTGAACAGCCACATCCGAAAGCGCGCATCGAGCGGAGCCAGGGCGGTGATCACCCCAATCAGAAGCAGCATGCCCATCGTGTGCCAGTAGGGCACGTGGTCGTCCAGGTATGCCGTGTGGGGGCTGATGCTGAAGTAGCCGATGGCCATCAGTAGAGCGACCACGGTGAGCACTCCCAGGACGTAGGCAGGAGGTCGGTTGCGGACCCCGGCAGTGCCGTAGCCGAGCAGAGCTGCTCCGCGCGGAGTTCTGGAAACGATCCCGTGTGTCCAGGTCGCGGCGGCCACCGCCAGGACGGGGATCGAACCGGGGTCGTTGAACACGTCGTAACAGGTGCCGAACGCCAGCCCTGCCACGCCGAACGCCACCTTCACCCGCATTGGCTCCCGGCGCCCCGTCAATGCCGCACCCTGATGCTCTCGTGCCCCCTGCAATGCGAGAGCGGCCTGCTCCGGACTCGGTCGATCGGTCATTCGAGCTCCTTGTTTTCCGTACGAGCAATCCCTTGCCTGACGAGAAAGTTACTGGCCTCTTTCCTTCTGGGCAAGTACTTTCCTGGAGGGGAAGTGTGATCACCCCCTGACCGCTTCGGCGCGTCCGTCGCACCCCGCAGGCTTCCGGTACACGAGCGCCACGGACGTGCCGCGGAGCAGTCGACGGCCACCGGAGCCGGACCGCGAGGTGCAGGCGTTGACCAGGGCACCCGCACCGAGTTGGGAGGAACGCGCGAGCATCGTGCGTCGCTTCCCTGTGCCTTTGGTCTTTCCTCGCAGGGCCGCGGCGTTCGATGACGCACACCCGGGCACGGTCTGCGATCCGCTCGCACCACGCGTACGGACTGCTGCCCCTAAGGCCGACTTCCCAGCCTGGATGTTGAGCACGACCGTGTCCTGAGCAATGCCTACTCGGGCAGGCCGCGGACGGCTCGGTAGCGTTCAGGGGAGAGGCACTCGGGAAAGCCGATTGCTGTCGGCACAGGGAGCAGTGGACCGACCGAGAGGATGCATGAGCACAACATCTGGTCGGGAGCGGGAGCGGGAGCGGGAGCGGGAGACGGCGTGCGCAGGACGACCGTCCCTCGGCCTGCCGTCACTGAACGCGCCACCCGACGCCGCGAAAGACTGCTGCTCGCGCTGCTCCTTGCGGTCTCCTGCCGTGTCGGTTGGGTTGTGGGCCCCGTCACCGAACCCCCGCTGGAGCCTTGGCCGCGATGGGCGCTGTGTTCTGCGGACGCCGCTGGATGGACCGGTACCGGTGATCCACTGCGCCCCGGAGCGGCGCGCCGGACCTTGCCGAGGGTTACCGCCACCACGGCGCTTCGGAGTCTCCCGTTGCCCGCGCAGGCGGCGGCGTCCGGCCACGGGCACCGCAACCACGGCCGAGACCGAACAGGCCCCGGAGTGGACGTGAGCCGCTACCAGGGCACCGTCGATCGTAAGGACACATGGGCCGACGGAGCGCGATGAGCCCGTGTCAAGGTCACCGAGCGGACTACGTTCGAGAGCTCGCCTTCCCGGTGCAGTTCGGGGGCCTACGACGCCAGCCGGATCCGTGGCGCGAACCATCTCGTCCGTCCGTACGCCTTTGCGTCCGCGGCCCGCCCGGAAACCCCACCGATGATTGAGTAAAGATCACTTCCCCCGGAGCGCCAGGACGGTGATCTATCACGCACCTGGCAGGCCCGTGTGAGCAGGAGCGGTAGGTTCACGCGATGGCTTCCAGGATGCGGCGGTGGTCGCCCACCGCCGCACCCGCACCGGATCGGCCGGCATCAACAGCTCGATCCGATGCCGCATCGCATTACTGATCGTTGCTCGGACAGCCACATCCGAGCAACTGACCACCCCCCAACTGATACGCACTGGCTGCGCTGCGGCGACTCTTTGTCGTCTCCCGGTGTCTGGACTGTCAGTCGTCAGGCCTGGTGACCTATGACCGGGATCCGGACATGACCGGTGTCGTGCGGGTCGGCACCCGAGCCAACCTCTGTACTGCGGTTCGTTTTGCTGTCGAAGTGGAGCAGTTCCCAGAGTGTGCGTCCCTGCACGGTCTCCACTTCTTCGCTCCCGTCGGCCGCCGCACGCTGCAGAGTCACCTCACCGAGGAACCGGTGGTAGGCACCAGCCGTTCCGAAGTTCAGCAGGAAGGCGTCCTGGTCGCGCTGGAAGGTGATCGTGAACGTGGAATCGTCCCCGGCACACCGGTACTCGAGGCGATCGGCCACCTGGACCTTGCTGTCGTCGTGGACGAAGACCTCCTTCTCGGTGCAGCCAACGGCGTCCGCGCCGACCGCGGAGGCGATGATCCGGCCTGACTTGGCCACCAGCACGGCGGGAAGAACTGCCTTGTCGTAGCGTTCGTGGCCGGCGAACATCAACGTGACGACCGTGTACTCGCCCAGCCGGGCGCGGCCCCAGTACCAGTGATCGAGCACCTTGCGAGGAGCGATGTTTCCCCAGTTGTGGTCGTGATAGCCGGAGCCGGTGAGCTCTTGGGTTTCGCCGTCAATGGTCAGCCTCGCCTCGACCTTGCCGTGGGCGACGACGGGCAGCCACGCGATGTAGTGCTCCTCGTCAGGGCCGAAGAAGGCGTGCCCGGTCTCCGGCCGCCAGGGCGGTACCTGCGCGGTGAGGGTGAGATCAACGACGGTGTCCTCGATCTCGACATGAATGGTGTAGCCGTCGGGGCCGGAGCGGAAGGTGTGGGGGCCGATCACCACGTCGCACTCTTCCCGTGAAGCGGTGAAGTCCGCGGGTTCCCCGGTGTATTGCCTGTCGGTCCGGGAACCGTCCGGGCGGGTCAGCGTCAGCAGGACGAACGGAGTGAGCGGTGCCCGGGGGGAGACGAACGGCGGCTTGGTGTGGAATTCGACGGTCAGGGTGGAGCCGTCGGCGAGATGGGCGTCGCAGTACCACCACTCGAACGTTCCCTGTGCGGGGTCCGTGCGTAGTCCGTCCTCCCATGGCTGGATGACGTCAGGTGTGAGGTTCAGCCGCTGGTAGTGGCGCGGCAGGCTGCCGATGACGGCGTGCATGACGGGTTCCTTCGGTGAGGGTGAGGTGGGGTTCAGGCGCCGGTGTAGACCGGAGTGCGACGCTCGATCAGGGCGCTGATCCCTTCGGTGGCGTCGGCAGTCGCGAAGAGCCGGGGGCCCACCTCACCGCGCAGGCTGGCGGCGGACGCGGCGATCGGTCCGCGAAGGGCCGCGCGGGCATCGGCGAGAGTGGCCTGGACGGCCAGCGGTGCCTGTTGCGCGATGCGGTGGGCGAGTGCCGTCGCACGGTCGAACTGTTCGCCGGGGTCGACGACTTCCTGGACGACGCCCATACGCCACGCTTCTTGAGCGTCGAACCGGTCGCCGGTGAGCAGGTAGCGCATGGCGTTGCCCCAGCCGGCACGGCGCGGCAGCCTGACCGTGGCACCGCCCAGGGCAACGATGCCGCGGGTGACCTCCTGCTGGCCGAAGAGGGTGTCGGCCGCGGCGACGCACAGATCGGCGTTGAGCACGAGTTCCAGACCTGCCGTGAAACAGCGCCCGTGAACGGCGACCACGACGGGCTTCGTGGCCGGCTCCCCGTACATGCCCCAGGGGTCGCGACCGGTGTCCGGGATGAGTCCCTCGCCGCCGGTCGCCAGGCGTGGGGCGAGCGAGGCCAGGTCGAGTCCGCCGGTGAAATGAGGGCCATTGCTGCGGACGACTGCCACTCGCAGGGTGGGGTCGTCGGACAGCCGGGCGTAGGCATGAGACAGACCCTCGATCATGTCGGCGTCTATCGCGTTGGCCTTCTCCGGCCGGTTGAGGGTGATCGTGAGCACCGCGCCTTCCTGGCCGACGAGCACCTTCTCGGTGGGGGCGGCTGCGGTGGGAGTGGGGTTTCTTGTCGAGGACATGGGCTTACCGTAGGAAGGGCAACGGCAGCGATTGCGACGTCGGACGGAGCTCTTGCGACATGCATATCGGAGTGGTGGCGCTCCCCGGTTGCTGGGACTCGGGGCTGACCACCGTCCTGGATGTCCTGCGGACGGCGAACGCCGCCCGCCGGCAGGTCGACCGGGAGATCCCCGCCATCACCGCGGTGACGGTTGCTCCCGGGTGCGACCCGGTGCCGACCGCGGGGGGACTGCTCGTACCGGTCGCCCGCACCCTGGACGACTGTGTGGCCACGACCGACCTGGACCTGCTGCTGGTACCCGCGCTCGCCGCGGAGAGCCCCGCCACGATGGTGGATGCTCTGATGCGCACCGAAGTACGGGCGCTGCGCACGGCCTTGCTCGACTGGTCCGCCGACGGTCGTGAACTCGCCGCGGCGTGCACGGGCACCTTTGTTCTTGCCGAGGCCGGGCTGCTCGACGACCGGCAGGCCACGACGAGCTGGTGGCTGTGGGATCTCTTCCGCCGACGCTATCCCCGGGTCGGACTGGACGTGTCCCGCATGGTGGTCCGGGACGGCACTGTCGCCACCGCCGGTGCGGCTTTCGCCCATATCGATCTGGCCATGAGCCTGGTGGCGAGGGTCAGTCCGCAGCTCGCCCACGTCACGGCGACTGCCTTGCTCATCGACGAGCGTCCCGCGGGCAGCGTCACCTCGGTCACCGGGCACCTCGCCGAGAACGACCAGTTGGTCAATGACTTCGAGAGCTGGGTACGGTCCCATCTCCAGCACGACATCGCAGTGGTGGACGCCGCGCTCGCCCTCGGCACCACCCGCCGGACTCTCGAGCGGCGGGTGCGGGAGCGCCTCAGCACCACCCCGTACGGCTTGGTGCGCAGGCTGCGGGCCGAGCGGGCCGGTCACCTGCGTCGGACGACCGATCTCACGATGACGGACATCGCCCGGTTGGTCGGATACCGCAACGCCTCTTCGCTCCGAGCCCTGCTCAGGGCGGAGTCCGAGAGCCCGGACGGTGTGTGACGGGCCGGCGACGTCGCATCCGTGCCCCGCCACCGGGCTCTGCGGCGATCGTCATGCCCCACCCGCTTTTGTCCCCTTCCGCCGACCGACGGCACCCTGCCGCCGCTGTGGACGTTCAGCGCAGCACCAAAAGGACGGCCAACGCGATCAGCAGGGAGTCGATCCGGTCCAACAGGCCTCCGGAGCCGGGCAGCCAGCGGCCGGCGTCCTTGCTCTGCGTGCCCCGTTTGACCATCGATTCGAAGAGGTCGCCGACCGGACCGCCGACCGCCACCGCCGTCGCCATCGGCAGGCTCCACGCGGACAGTACGGCGAGCACGCCCACACCGGTCGCGGCCCCCGCCAGGGTTCCGCTCCACCGCTTGGCCGGGGAGAGCGGTGACAGTCGTGGCCCTCCCAGGCGCCGGCCCGCGAAGTACGCCACGATGTCCGCGACCGAAACCGCCACGAAGAGAGCGAGCGCGTCGGCCCCGAGCGGCACCAGAGCGGCCAGCAACCCGACCCAGCCGAGCCCCAACAGCCCGGCACCGACCCGGCGCAATCCCTGTTCGGCGTCGCCGGCCAGCAGGGGCACCGCGGCGACCGCGAGTGCCCCGGCGCCGACCACCCTGGGCAGCTGCCCCGGCATCAGCCAGGCAGCCAGGACCACGCAGACCACCGCCGTGGCCAGCACGGCCCGGTCCGGCCGGCCAAGCCGCAGCAGCGCGCAGAATTCTACCGTCGCCACCACGCCCGCTGCCGCGGCAAGGGCCGCGGCGCCCGGGCGGCCCAGCCAGAACGCACCGGTGACCAGCGGCACACCAACCACCCAGGCGCACCACCGGATCCACAGCTCGCGCTTTCGGGACGTGAGCACCGCGATGCCGCCGAGCAGGAGACCCCCACCCAGGAAGGGCGCCAGGCGGGCCACGGTTGTCACCGGCCGCCCCCGGCGTCCGACCCGCCCCACGGCGGTGTCCAGGGCATGCGACCCGGAGGCCGCAGCGCATCGAGTGAGTCTGCGTACACGGCCACGATGCGCGCGTTCTCATCGGTGTCCCTGACGGCGATCCGGACGCAGCGCCCTTCATAACCGGGCGAGAGCGGCGACAGGTCCCGCAGGTAGACGTCGCGCCGGCGGCATTCGTGGACCAGCTGGGCGGCGCTCGGCCCGGAGCGGGGCAGGGTCACGGTGAGGTGGTTGGCCACGGACTCGTCGATCACGGCCGAGGCGTCCGCACCGGCCAGGTCGGCGGCCAGTCGGCGGCGCAAGGTGTGCGTGCGGTCCCAGCAGCCGGCGTAGTAGGCGGGGTCGCGCAGCGCCGCCACCGCAGCCATCTGCGCCGGCAGGCTGACGGCCCAGGGAGGTGTCCAGCGGCGCAGGTGAGCCGCCGTGTCCGGTTCGGCCACCAGGAAGGCGGCCCGCACCCCGGACAGCGCGTACATCTTTGAGAGCGAACTGCAGACCACCACCCGTGGGTCGGCGGTAGCCACCTCGGCCAGTGACTCCGCCATGTCGACGTAGCCCAGGTATGCCTCGTCGATCCACCACCGGGTGCTGCCCGGGGTTGCCGCGATCACCCGTCGCAGGTCCGCCGCCGGCAGGTGCCTTCCGGTGGGGTTGTTCGGGTTGACCACTACCACCAGGTCGTAGGTGCCGGCACGGGTGCACGCGGCGAGCCGGTCCGGATCGATGTGCCAGCCGTCTTCCCGGCGCAACCGGAAGCGGTCCACCCGGCACCCGATCACGTCCTCGGTGACATGCGCGTACTCGCCGTAGCCCGGGTCGATGAGCAGCACTCTGCTCCGGGGGGTCAGCCACCGGCCGAATGCCCGGAAGATGAGATCGGACGAGCCTGCGCCCACCGCGAGCGTCTCTGCCGGGAGGGAGCGGGCCGTAGAGACCTCGGCCAGCAGCCCTTCGGCGCCGGTGGGCGGAGAGGTCCGCGACATCCACGCCAGGTCTTCCGCGAGCAGGGCCCGGACACCGGGGGCCGGCGGGAACCAGGCATCCAGGACGTCTGCCGCCACGATCTTGTGGCGCCGGCCCAGATCACGGAAGTCCGCGCCGATGGCGGTGAAGGAGGCGCCGCCGTGCTCGCAACCATCCGGCCGCGGAGCGAACGCCGCGTCCAGATGCCAGTCCACATCGCTCCCCATGCGTCGCACCGTGGGGCCGTAACGGTCCAGAGTGGCCCTCGTCAGGTCTTTCACGGTGCCGGTCAGCACCTCGAAGGTCACCGCGCCGCACCGCACGGTGTGACCGGTCGGCTGAAGGCCGGCGGCCGTATACATGGTGAGGAGCTGGGTGCGGCCCATGGCCACCACCCGGCGGCCACCCCGGGCGGCGATCCAGCGCAGTGCCGCGTACATCAGCAGCGGCGCCGCCATGGTGTTCCGCCGGTGCGGCTCGACGGTGAGGAGACGAACCTCGAACAGGTCCTCCTCGGCCAGCAGCGGCAACTCTTCGCGGGTCAGGTACTTCTCCAGCGCGTACCGGCCCACCCAGGGCGGGGTGATGCTGACACAGCCGATCCGGTCCTCGCCGCGCGCCACGACGAGGTAGACGTTCTCCCCGTCCAGCCCGTCGCGCAGCCGTCCTTCCGGAACCGGGGCATGCTGGCCGAGTTCCTGCGCGTACACCCGGTGCCGCACCTCGTGGATCCAGTCGGCATCCTCCGGAGTGGCAGCACGCAGCTGCAGAGCACGTTCCACAAGCAACCTTTCGATGTGACGGGCGGCGGCCGCGCCGGATCCGGGGACGGCGTGAAGGATGGTCCGCCCTCGCCGCCCGGCCATGGTGCGGCACACCGCTCGGCCGCGCCTGAGTAGCGGTACTCAGACGTGGGCCGCCAGCCCGCGCGTCACGAAGGCGTGGGCCGGTACCGGCTACCGCCCCAAGGCCATCGACCACGGAGCCACCCTCGGCATCGACGTCGAGATCGCCCCCCGTCACCCGACCAGAAGGGATTCAAGGTCAACTCGCGGCGCTGGGTCGTCGAGCGGACCTTCGGCCGACTCATGCACCACTGCCGCCTCGCCCGCGATGACGAGAACCACCCCCCCCGCATCGCTCCGAAGTCATGATCCGCCTTGCGGTGATCGACGAGCTGACGTCGACGATTCCCCTGAGCCAGATCCCACCTGAGGCGATGGCTCCGCGAGCGCGGCATCACTCATCGCCGAGTCGGAGGCAACAGACGAGGGTTGCGGCTGTGCCGACGAAGGCGAGGAACTACTGCTCGGCCTTGCGTTCGTAGCGTGGAGGACCAAGTAGGTGGTGCATCAGCCGCCGCCACTGCCTCGCCGATCAACTGAGCGCGCCCGCCGGGGAAGTGGTGGTGGACCGAACCGCGGGGCGCGCCGCTGTGCGCGAGCACCCGGTCGATGCTGGTCGCGCCGGCGCCGTACTCGCGCAACAGGGCCGCCGTGACGAGAACCATCCGATCACGGCTGTCGCTCCTGCGTGGACTCATGAGCCCACCGCCCCGGCAATCCGAGGGGCAGACAGCCACACGGGGTGCGAAAGAGTCGTCGGACATGCCGCTGTGCCTCCCTGACGTCGGCGAGCAGACGCTCCGATCACGGAGCTACCGATCGGTAACTTATGGTGCGTGGAGAACATGCAAGAGTCCGGGCCTCGCCGGTAGAGCTACCGAACGCCGGTGGTGCAGCGCCCCGACGCCCAATGTGCCGCAGGGCGACCGCGCGACCGCTCCGCCAGGCGGACTCCAGTCCGCCGGAGCGGGGCCCTGCCGCCGCCGGGGGCGGAGCCCTGCCCGGCGGAATGCGGATATCGACCGGAGCCGGGAGGTATTCCAGCCCCGGATCATCCCAAGGACCCGCATTTTCCCGGCGGTTGAGCAGCAAGTACTCAGCTCCAACGGGACGGCATCGGCGAAGATTCCGTAAAGCGGCTGACATTGCACGTGAGGTGCTCTGCGGACGCTTCAAGAACAGAAGGTCTCCATGTCTTTCAAGAAACGTGCCGTTGTCGCATTCGTCACCGCGGCCACCTTTTGCGTAACACTCGGAACCGCCACCTCGGCGGTGGCCGCGCCGGGATACGAGCATATGGGTACGTGCACTGGCGACTACCAGCTCGTGAGCGTCTTCCACAATGCCCTCTGGCACTACAGGATCGAGTATTCGATTCGTGGCGGAAGCAACGACCACGCCGAGTGGTTCGAAAATTCGCTGGCCGTTCCGTTCCATGATTCCGGTGAGTTCAACACCTGGGGCGACGTGCTCATTCTCCCTACTCCTTCCGCATGGGTCTACATGAAATGTGCCAAGGGTGCCGAAATCTACTCCCGGGACTCGGTCAATCACGTCTGAGCAGTATCCGTGAATGATCTCTGGTCTGTCCGGACAGCGACGGGTTGTCTTTCGTATCGCTCTTCCTCGCTGTGTGCATCACAGCACCCCCTCCGGGCCCAGGTCCCGGACGGATCACGCGAGATCGGGTGACCGACCGCATCGGCACCGCACATCGAAAAGGAGTACTCATGAGGAAGCGCACTCGCATCAGAGCCCTGCTCACCACCGCGGCGGTGGGGACCGGCATCCTGCTGGGCACGGCGGCACCTGCCCAGGCGGCCGACACGGAGGGAAAGTGCACCGGCGGCTGGGCCTACGCCGGCGATTACCACAATCTCGCGTGGGCGTACTTCGCCACCGCATCTTCGTCCGACGACAAGGCCGAATGGTCCTACATCTCCTTGGCTGCTCCGTTCTACCAGCAGGGAAAACTGGTAGGAGCAACGCACATAATTTTCCCGCCCACCCCGGCCGCCACGCTTTCGGTGAAGTGCGCGGTCGGTGAGACGTTCTTCGTTCAGAATCTCTGAACTTCCGGAAGCGGGCGCCGTGCTGAGCGCCCGGCTGAAACGAGCAAGCTCGCCCGGCCGGGCCCGAGGGGGCGGTCCTTCTTACGGAGGGCCGCCCCCTCGGGGCAGGGAGGCTCCCCCTGCGGGCGCTGGCGGACCCGTCGGGTGCGACGCCGTAAGCAGCCAAGGCCCAACGGCCTGACGTGGGGATGACCTCCCCCAAGCCGTCGAAATCCGCGACGGCTACCCCCCGAGTCCCGCCGATCAGCCGCACGTATGCAGGAGGCGGTCCCGAGGCGTGACAAGCGCCGACCACCTGTTTGTGAAGTCGGCGGCCACGAGATGGTTACCAGCCCGGGGGAGCGGGCTCGCTTCGCCTGCACCCGTCCCGGTGGGGAACCGGTCGGCTCTGTCGTCGACATTATCCGCGAACCGGCGGGGCCCACTGCGCGTGCACTTGAAGGCGCAGTGGCCCCCCGGCGTGGGTTGAGAAATGGCCCCCCGGCGTGGGATGAGAAAGTGGAGCCGGGCTGAAGAAGGCGTGACCGGGCCAGCTGACCCGCCTGGCTGCCCAGGGCCAAGGCCCGTGGACGTCGGGGACACGGACATCTACGAGGACCGGACGGACCGAACGAATGCGAGGGCCGCGAAGGCTCGGCGCTCTGCGTCGAGGACGGCGGTGAGCCGGCTCTGCAGACGGCGTCCGGAACGGAGGTTACGGGCGCGGTCGTACCGCTCCCGTTCCTCGTCGCGCCCGCCCTCGTCGCCCTCTTCCTCCTCCTCGTCGCTAGAGATGGTGGCGTGGGGTGGGTATTCGCCGGTGGCGAGGGCGATGGCGGCGTCACGCTCGGCCTCGATGTCCTCTTCGTCCTTGGAATCCCGGTCGAGCCAGATGGTGAGCGATTCCACCTCGTTCACCGCGGCGCCGAGCGGAAGGACGGGGCTGCCTGGCGGCAGAGGCCACCGGCAGTTCGCACAGAACCGCTCCACGGCTTCGCCGAGCGGGATGTCGATCCGGTCCACGGAGGCGGCTGACCGCAGCGTGCGGCACTCGGGGCTCCCGTGGAGCCTTCCCTTTCCCTTTCCCTTGCCCGTTGCTGAGACGTGGCAGGTGACGAGGGCATCCCGGGTCGGTCCCAGGGGAACCTCGGGCGTGAAGATGGAACCGGGCATGACGTGACGGAGCTCACCGTTAGGCGAGGACATGTCGGCAGGCTATGCGCAGGCACTGACAGTCCGCCGGGTAATCGGTCCCATCATCCCTGCGGTGCGTAGACGCACCAGGCCAGGCACGCGGCCGCCAGCACGACGGCCTCGGGGGCCAGTTCGGGACCATGCGATGGAAGCGGTGGTGCACGAAGCACCGAAGGCGGGGTGCTCACTGTTCGCTCCGCATTACGCGGTGGTCCTCCGGTCGGCCCGTGCCCGCCCGCTTTGCGCCTGTCGTTCGTTCCGCACTCGCGGGGACCACTTGCCTTCCAACGTGGTGACGCGGCAGGCGACGACGGGAACAGCCCACCCGTGCGGGATTCCTTGTTTGCGGGCGGCCAAAGGGCAGGCAGCGTCCGGCCGGCCCGGCTGAGAGGACTCGTTCGGCCGGTGCGGCCCGCGCCGGAACGACGGGACGGGCTCAGGTGTTTTCGGCCATGACATCGTCCAGCCAGTCGTACACACGGGCGAAAGCCAGGCGCTGGGCGCCGGCCTGGCAGTGCGCGTCCGCGCCCAGTGCGCCGGTGAACTCCAGCAGAGTCTTCGGGCAGGTCAGGTGCTTGTGGAGCAGTTCGGGCTGGCCCTCGAAGAACACGTCGTCCGAGGCCGAGCAGACCAGGGTGGGGCAGGTGATCTTCTGGGCGATGCCGTCGCGCAGGTGGTATTCGAGGAAGGTGCTGAAGACCCCGCGCGGGGTCTCGGCGCCCATGACGTACATGCCCTGGTCGACGAGCCAGCGAATCTTGGGGCTGGCGGCGATGGCCGCCTCCACGGCGGCGTCGAGCTCGGGGTCGTGGTCGGCGCGCAGCCTCCATTCGGCCTCGGCGCGGTCGAGGGACAGGGCGCCGGCGGCCATGTCGCCCAGGTCGTAGACGCCGTCGAGGGCGATGACGGCGGCGAGTCGGTGATCGAAGGCCGCGGCACGCGGTGCGAGCAGGCCGCCCATGCTGTTGCCCAGTAGGGCTATCCGGGCGGGATCGACCTCGGGACGGGTGAGGGCGTGGTCGAGGACGGGGCCGACCACGTTCTCCCAGTCGGGACGGAACACCAGGCCGTGGTGGTGGCGGGTACCCGGCTGGCCGGGGCCGTCGAAGGACAGGACGTGGTAGCCGCGCTCGACGGCCGCGGCGGCGCCGCCGAAGTGCATTTCCTCGGCCGTACCGTCGAATCCGTTGAACATGACTACGGTCGGCCGGGCGGTGCCCGAGTCGTCGGCGCGGTACAGGTACCCCGGCAGCGTGGTGTCCTCGTAAGGGATCTCCACCGGCTCGACAACCGGGGTGAACAGTGCGGCTGCCTGGCGGAAACACCTCACCGACGCGTCGTATGCGTGCAGGATGCGCGGGTCCGTGGCGTCGCCGTGCAGGAAGAACTCGGCGCTTCGGTAGTAGTTCGACGCCCGCAGGAAGGCGTCGCGGGCGCTGACGCGGTGCCCGCCGGCCAGGGCCGTACGTCCCTCATCGGCCACCCGGTCGGCGGTGGCGAGCCACTCGTCGTGCCAGCTGTCGTAGTCGTCGACGGTGATCCGTTCGGTGGTCACCACGACCTCGCCGAAGTCGGCGCCGCCGTAGGCGATGTGGCCGAAGGACCGCAGCGTCTCGAACCAGAACGAAGGGTTGTGCGGGAAGAACAGGGACTTCATCGAAACTCCTAAAGCAGTGATTGACTGCGTTAGCGAGACTGTAGGAGCGCCGAGATGAAAAACGCAAGTGGCGGCTGCGTTAAGGTGAGGGCATGGAGAAGGAAAGGGAGCCGGTCCGCCGGCCCGGTGGCCGTGCGGCCCGGGTCCGCGCGACAGTGCATCAGGCAGTCGCGGACCTGGTCGGCGATCGCGGCTACGGGAACTTCACGGTCGGCGATGTCGCCGCCCGTGCGGGCGTGGCCGACTCCAGCGTCTACCGTCGCTGGGGAAACCTGGAAGCCCTCCTCTCGGACGTGGCCGCCACCCGGCTCGCCGCCACTTCCCCCGTCCCTGACACCGGTAGCCTGGAGGGCGACCTACGCACCTACGCGGCCACCGCCGCCCGCGACGTCGCCGGACCGGACGGGACGGCGATACTGCGCCTGGCCATCTCGCTGTCCAACTCGGGACAGCCGGGCCTGGAGGCCCGCGACGCGTTCCTCGCCGAACGCACCCGTCAACTGCAGGTCATGCTCGACCGGGCCCGCGACCGAGGCGAACACCCGCCAGATGTCCTCCAGGTGCTCGACCTCATCCTGTCCCCGCTGTACCTCCGCATCCTGTTCGGAACGGGCCCGCTCACCCCCGCCTACGTCGACGAACTGGTCGATCGCCTGCTCATCCTCCGCACCGCCACCGGAGGATGAGACCCCGACGCAAACCACCGGTCCGCTCGCACCCCCGGTGCACCGCCGGGAACTGCCCGTCCAGTCGCCGCAGGACTCGGCCCGGCCCTCCCGGCCGCCGCCGAGCCGGCCCGTACTCGCGGGCCTCGTTCCCCTGCAAACCAACAAGTCCGGCCCCGGCCCAGCGGTCCGAGAGCACACCCCCCACATCTTCAGCGAACTTCTGACCTCACCGACCTCGCCCCGAAGTACGGCGACGACTGGATCACCGGGGCCACCCACGCCGCTCTGCTCCGGATCGTGCAGACTCGCCCGCGTTGCGACCGCGCACCCAAGACCGCTACGAACGCTGCATCAAGGACGGCAAGTCCCGACGTGACATCGCCGGTTACCTCAGCCTGTATTCGCCGCAGTGCACGAAACCCAGATGTCCTCCCGAGCCTGACCGACGACTGGGACACACATCCCCGGGCCAGGGAAAGCAATCGGCGAAGAAGACCCGGTGCGAAGGATTCCGACGGTCTACTACTCATCCGTGCAACTCTGCTGCACTGCCGAGGTGATCGATTCCCCGCAGGTTGAACTCGACGTGCTCCGCAACCGGATACGGCGCATCGAACCGGACAGCGAGCTCGCCGACCCTTCCGTACGCAGCCACCGGCTGCGGGAAATCCGCGCACTGCGCCTGACGATCAGCGAGGTCACCGGAGAGTGCAAGTTCGGGGGCAACGTGGACGAGGCACCGCACGGCAGTAGCCACCCGGCTGCCGGCCCGGAATGAGCCACGGGGCAGAGCAGCATGTGAGCATCTGCTGCACAGGCCGACTAAAGCGTGGCGCTGTTCTACTGTACGAAGGTCGTCGGCCGCTGGGCCGACGAGGCTGATCCCAAGCTCGCGCCAGCCCGGATCGCGGCTGAACGGATCGTGGGCGAACTTCAGGCCCGTTGACGACGCGAGTGGTCGCGCAGCAGCTTCCGGTACTGGCGCACTGTCGCCTCGTTGGCATTGCGGTGCAGTGCGTCGACCAGCTCACGCAGGTGTTCTGCGTCGTCCGAGCCCACCGCGACCGAGGCGACAGGGGGCAGGAGGTAGGCGGCGCGGAACGCGGCCTGCACCCGCGAGGCTCCGCGGTGCTCAGGCTGCAGGAACATACGGGCATCTGTGACTCAGTTCACAGTAGATCCAGAACCTGCGCGCCGCACCGGGCGTCTGGCTGGTGTGAGATCACGCAGGAGAGCACTGGACGAACTGGACGAGGAACGCCTTGTCCGGCTGGTGGCCAGAGGTGACCGCGGGGCGTTCGACGAGTTGTACCGGCGCACCTCGCCGTGGCTGGCGGTGCGGTTGCGCCGCCGCTGCGCGGACGAGCAGATCGTCGCCGAGGTCATGCAGGAGACCTATCTGGCGGTGTGGCGCGCGGCCGGCGCGTTCGCCGGGAGCGCGGTCGGCGGGACGGCCGTCGGGTGGCTGTGGACGATCGCGGCGCGTCGCCTCGTCGACGCGTTCCGGCGCCGTGCCCACCACGCCGAACCGCCGGTCGCCGCCGCCGAGCGGGCGGTGGTGCCCGCGGCGGAGGAAGAGGCACTCGCCGGGACCGTCGGCGGCGACGTCGGCGACGCCCTGCGGCGGCTGGCGCCGGAACTCCGAGAAGTGCTACGGGCCACAGTGCTCGACGGGCTCTCCATCCGGGAGACCGCCGTCCTGCTCAGACTGCCCGAAGGCACGGTCAAGACCCGCGCCCGCCGGGCCCGGATCGCGATGCGGGAGGCGCTGACATGAGCGGGGAACACGCGTCGAGGCAGTTGATCGACGACTACGCACGTGGTGACGCGACGATGGCCCCGGACACGGTATGGGCGTTGGAGGCCCATCTGGAGACCTGCGCGTTGTGCCGGAGCCACCTGGCGGCCTGTGTGGCCACCGAGGCGCCCGGCATCGCCGCGCTCGTCGACACCGTCCGGGCCGGTCTGGAACCGCAGTTGGACGCGGCCGTCAGGGCGCCCTCGCGGCGACACCGCCCGAGGGGGGTCGCTGCCTGGCTGACGCCGGTCATGGCCCCGTGGTTGGTCATGACCGTCCTCGTCACCCTGATGGCGCTGCTGCTGGACGCAGTGGCGCGGCCCATGTTCCTCGGCGGCGTCTCTCCCGTGTTGGCGATCGCACCCGTGCTGCCGCTGTGCGGTGTCGCCGCATCGTGGTCGCGCGGCCTGGACCCGGCGCACGAACTGACGGCCTCGACCGCCCGAGCCGGCCTGCCCCTGCTCCTCCGGCGCACCGCGGCGGTTCTCCTGGTGGTCCTGCCCGCGCTCGTGGTGGAGGGATGGCTGACCGGAACGATGTCGGCCGCGCAGTGGCTGCTGCCCTCCCTGGCCTTCACCTCCACCGCCCTGGCGCTGGGCAGCGTGGTCGGCGTGACCCGCGCCGCCACCGGGCTGGTGGGCGCCTGGGGCGTCGTCGTGGTACTCGCGTGGGCCACCGACCACGGCCCCGTGGACCTGGAGCGTGTCCTACAGCCGGACCAACTGCCCGCGTGGACGCTGTTCTTGGCGCTCGGCATCGGCGCCGTGATCGCCCGCAGAAATGCGTACTCAACGCTGTGAAACCATCGTCGACCCTCGCAAGGGACTACCGCATGACGCCCACCACGAGCGCAGCCGACACCGCGCCGAAAACCTACGCCTGGCAGATCCGGGCCAGTGACCTAAGAGTACGCGTCGGACGGAAGAAGATGGCCGTCGACGGGCTCGACCTCTCCCTGGGCATCGGCACCCACGGCCTCCTGGGGCCCAACGGTGCGGGAAAGACCACCCTGATCCGGACGCTGGCCACCGTGCTGCGCCCCACCGAGGGCGAACTGGAGCTGCTCGGCACCTCCCTGGGCAGGATGGTCGACCACCGGGCCCTGCGTCGCCGGATCGGCTACCTGCCGCAGGAATTCGGCTACTACAAGCGCTTCACGGTGCGCGAGTTCGTCGAGTACATGGCCTGGTTGAAGGAGGTCCCGAAGGCGGACGTCCCCGCGGCCGTCCAGCGGGCCGTGGAACGGGTGGGCCTGGCGGACCGCGCCGACCATCGGATGAAGACCCTGTCCGGCGGCATGGTGCGGCGGGCCGGCATCGCCCAGGCCATCGTCAACGACCCCGCGGTGCTGCTGCTGGACGAGCCGACGGCCGGCCTGGACCCGGCGCAGCGACTGCGCTTTCGCGAGCTGCTCCAGGAACTGGGCCGCGACACCTGTGTGGTCGTCTCCACCCACCTGGTCGAGGACGTCGCGGCCGCCTGCTCCGACGTGGTGCTCTTCGCCGACGGCCGCCTCGTCTTCCAGGGCACGCCGGAGGACCTGGCCGCGGCGGGCAGCACCGATTTCCCGGGCGACAGCCCCCTGGAGCGCGGCTACTCGGCGCTGCTCCGCAACTCCGGGCAGCGGGGAGGCGCCTGGTGACCGGACGTGTTCTGCGCATCGAGCTGAAGCGCTCCGTCGCCCCGTGGCCCGGCATCGTCGTCCTGGGCGGCAGCCTGGCGATCTTCTGTCTGTACGACGGGCTCTGGTGGAGGGGCACCGCGGGGTGGACGGCCCAGTGGACCTCCATGGCCCTGTGGACCCGGTCCCTGCTGACCTTCTTGTGGCCGCTCGCGGTGGGCACGGGAGCGGTGTACGGGCTGCGCGAACCCCGCTCGCGGATGGCCGAACTGCTGACGACCGTGCCGCGACCGGCCTGGCGCCGTGCGGCGCTGCCGGCCGGTGCGATGGCGCTCGCGCTGGCGTCGGGCTTCGGCCTCCTGGTCCTCGTGGGCGGGGTCCAGGTGGCCCTCGGCCGGACCACCTACACGCCGCTCGATTGGCTGCCGATCTCACTCGTGGCGGCGCTGGCCCTCGTCGCGGGGGCCGTGTTCGGCATGGGCGTCGCGCGAGCCCTGCCCTCCGTGCTCACCCCGCCGGGCCTGGTCTTGTTCTTCCTCATGCTGACGGCCCTTCTACAGCAGAACAGTGACGAGACACTGCCGTCGAGCATCGCGCCGAACCGGCTCGCCCAGCTGCTCCCGGTGACCGCGGAGCCGCGGGAGATGCTGCTGACCCTGTCCGGCTCCGTGCACCTCGGTCAGACGCTCTGGCTGCTCGGCCTGCTCGCCACCGGCTTCGCACTGCTGTCGGCCGTGACCCGCCGGGCCCGGCTGCTCGCGGTGATCCCCGTCCTGGCCGGTGCGGCCCTGGCCCTGCTGGTCCTCCCGGCCGCTGCACGCGACACCTACGTCGTCGACAAGGCCGCCGCCGCCCTGGTCTGCGACGGACCGGTGTGCGTGACGCAGGCAAACCGCTCACGCCTGCCCGAGCTCGCACGGCGCGGCAAGGAGGCGCTGCGCGTGCTGCACGAGGTCCTGGGCGACAAGGCGCCGAACGCGGTGCGGGAGGACACCAGGCTGCGCGCGATCGCCGACAAACGCGAACCCTCCGGCGACGTGGTGCTGGTCGACTTCGACGACCGGCTGCTCGCCGATGCGACAGGTGAGAAACTGACCCGCGCGCTGATCGCCCAGGGGCTGGCACCCAGCTGTTACGGGAACGACGACTGGGAGGGCGGGGGGCAAGGCAACCTCCCTGTCCAGAGCGTCGCCGTGAGCTGGGCCCTGCACGATTCCCGGCTCCAACCGCTGGCGGAGAGGGGCAGCGACGCGTACTTGCGCACGATCTGGCCGGACGCCGACGTCGCCTGGCAGAGGCTGACGGCGCTGTCACCGGCCGAGCAGCGCTCGCGGATCGCCGAACTGCACACCGCCGGCCTCTCCTGCGCGGCGGACCACCAGCTTGCGGTGCTGGCGGGGAAGGCGACGCGATGAGGTGGCTGATCCTGCACGCCCGTTCACGGCAGGTGCCCGCCTCGGCCGCCGCGGTCGCGCTCGTCGCGCTGGCGGTGTGGGCCCTCCACGGCCCAGGACCGGTGGATCAGGCGATGGCGGTCCTGGTCCTCACCGCGAACGTGGCGGCCGCTTCCGTCGGGCTCGGTGGGTGGGACGTCGTGCTGGAGAGGACGGCCGCGATCCGGTGGGTGCCCCGCCGGGCGGCGCACGTGCTGCTGGCCGGCGCGTGCGCCGGTGCGGCGCTGTTGACGGTCCAGGCGGCGGGAGTGCAGCTCGCCCCCGCCGAGGTCGTCGTCCGGGACAGTGCGGGCCTGGTCGGCCTGGCCGCGCTCGGGGCGGCGCTGTGCGGGGCACGGTTCGCATGGACCCTGCCGACCGGCTGGCTCGCGTTCACCCTCTTCGGACCGTCTCCGGGCGGCACCGCGGGAGACGTGGTCATGTGGATGATCTATTCCCCTGCCACGACGGCGTCCACCGGGACCGCGTGGGCCCTGTTCGCGAGCGGCACCGTGGTGTACGCCATCGCAGGACCAAGACGGTAACGGACACGCCCCGCGCCGAGCGCTTCAGCCGGCGAAGCTCGCCGGCTGAAGCGCTCAGTCACCGCGACGACGCCCGGGCACCGCGCAACCGCCGCCCCGGGTCAGGGGCGGCGGGTCCGTGCCCGTGCCTCAGGCGTGCTGCGGAATCTCGTCCTTCAGTGCCGCCCTGATCTGCTCCCGCAGCTCCGGGCTGTCCGTGTGGCCGTGGACGGAGACGGCGTGCTCGCCGGCGGCGCGGACCACTTCCTCCTCCTCGCCGGCGATGACGAGGTGCAGGTCATCTCGCTCGGGTAGTCCCGGCAGTCGACCTTCTTCCGCACGGTGCACCTCCTCCTCTCCCAGTGTCGGCCGGTCGCGGCCCCGGTCGTATACGGCGAATCCCGTATGGCGCGGGGCGGCGTACTTACGGGCGCAGCCACTTCGGCCTGCTGCGGCAGTTCACCCTGGCCGACTCCCACCACCGCAGCCACCCCGCGCAGACCCGGGCTCTGCATGCCTACCTGCGCTGGCGCAACGCCAACGCCCGCCACCCCGACGTGCTCGCCGCCCAGCGCAAGGAACGCGCCTGCATCCGCAGCGAGAAAGGTATCCGCTGGGGAGGTCGACCGCTTCCAGCAGCAGCTTGAACAGACAGGTACTTCACATATGAGTTCGAGGCGGTCTTCCTCGTCCCATTGCTCTCCGACCTCGACGAAGTCAAGTCCAGAAATCGTGGCCAGGGATGCCGTGTTGTCAGGACTGATCGTCACCCGCACGGTCCTGACTCGGGCTTCTGCAACGGCCCGACGTACCAATGCGCTCAGCATCGCTCTAGCGTAGCCCTGACGACGGTAGACGGGGATCACCGAATAGCCGAGCTCCACCATGCCCGCCTCATCCGGCGGCCCATGGAACCCGGCATAGCCCACGACGGCACCTGCCGGCCCGGCTACCACGATCTGCGTGAGCCACCCCGCGCAACCCGGGCCCGAGGTCAGCTGATTGACCCGGTACTGCCACACCCACCTTGCCGTGTCGGTGACGAAGTACTCGGTGAGAGCGACACCTGCTTCGGCACTGGCTTGAGCCAGATCGTCCTTCAGTAAGGCGATCATGGTCGTGCTCGACAACTCAACAAATCGCACGGACTCCCCCCTCGTGGAGGCTGGGGTCCGGCGCTCGGATTTGTCTGACACAGCTGAAATCTTCGTGGCGCGTCCAGGAGGTGTCCAACGGCTTTCGCAGCGGCTAATGCATACCCCGGCCAGATTGCGGCCCCGTCCCATCGACCTTAGCCGCGCCCCGGTGAACCTTCCCGGTCAGAGCACCAGGCGTGTACGGACGAAGGGGCCCCCTTCACCGCCCGTGCGGTGAAGGGGGCCCCGGTCTTGCTCGGGCGCAGTGTTACCTGATGCGCACGTAGAATTCGTCGTTTTCTCCCTCGCCCAGGGATTCGTCCCAGTTCTTGTTGCCGTTCTTGAGGATCTTGTCCATCTTGAGCGGCTCGTTGGCGAAGTTGGGCTTCCGCCCTTCGGCGCGGGCCTTCTTGGCTTCCGTGCGGATGGCATCGAGCTTGTCCTTGTCGATGCCGACCTTGATGTGGATGCCGTTGGGGGCGTCCTTGATGCCGGTGGTGGTCTGCTCGGCCGGTGCCGGCTTGGCCTCGGGTGCGCTGTCAGAAGCGGCTGCGGTGGTGGGGATGATGAAGGCTCCGGCGACGAGGGCCGCGAGCGGACTTCGGCGCGTGGTATACCTCGCAACGACACGCGTTGGTTCTTCCCCCTTGTGTTTGCCGGGGTTCCGGTCGGGCCTGGTTTCCCCCGCGGCCCCGGTGTTCGGCTAACAGCTCATCGAGCGTTCCCGATCTCCACCATGACCTCAAGATGGTTTTAGGCCCCGGGTCAGAAGACGCCGCCGGTCCAGGGGCCCTCGAAGTCGGCTGCAGTGAGGGTGACTCCGGTCAGGACACGTACGGCGAGGATGAGGCAGCCTTCGGGCTCTTCGGTGTCGGCTTCACCGGTGGGCTCGCAGTCGTCGGAGGCGTCGAAGCCGACGGCGGTGAGGGAGCGGACGACGCGGTGGGCGGTGTCGACGTTGCCGGAGGGGCCGTCGAAGTAGCGACCGGACAGTTCGAGGCGGCCGAGGATGGCGCCGTTGTGGGCGATGGTGGCCGTCCTCGTGTCGGGGTCGCGGTAGGCGCTGATGGCGGTGCGGCCGTCGGCGGCGAGGGTGCGCAGGACATCGTTAGCGAAGCCGATCGAGCTTTCGAATTCGATGGTGAGGGTCCAGCCGCCGGGCATTTCGCGGCCGAGGATGAAGGCGCCGTCGCCCTGGTGCTCTTGGAGGAAGTCTGCGGCTTGGTTCAGGCCCTCGGGGCAGGGGACGGGGTTGGCGACGCCCATGAGATGGAGGGTTTCGGTGAGTGGGTGGGGGGCGAGGGTTACGCACCAGCCTTCGCCGAACATCTCGTCCAGGTCCACGGTGTGGGGCTTTTCTACGCGGGTTCGTTGGTCAGTGTGCCCAGGTGGTGTGGGGCTGCTATCTGCTGGGGTTTCGATAGCGAATCTCTGCGTTCCTCAAGTGGTGTTGCTGGCGGTCTGGTTGTCAGTGGTGGTCCATAGGCTGGTCGGGCGAGTCATCAGCAGGGGCTTCGGTTCGAACGTGCCCCCACCTCGCAGCAGGGGATGAAGGCGCAGCAGGAGGTGGAGAAGACCTACGGCATCACCGGAGACGATCCGACCAAGGTTCCTGGTCTGTGACGTCGCTGGAGAAGGAATGGCGGGCCGTCCATCCCGAGCGCTACCCGTGGTTCGCTGAAGGCAAGCTGTCCTCCCGCATCCTGAAAGAAGCCTGCCGGGTGTGGCCGTGGCCGCCTTGCTGCGGGCCGAATCGTCCGCCATGTCAGGGCACGGTGAGGACGATTTTGCCGCGCGCGTGGCCGGTGGCGCTGACGTCATGAGCTGTGGCGGCCTCCTTCAGCGGGAACACGGCGTGCAGCGGGACGGTGAGGCGGCCGTGGTCGGCGAGGTCGGCCGCCAGCGGCAGTCCTGCCCAGCCCGGCGACTCGCCGGCTTCGGAGCGGAGGTACCGCACTCCGTGCCGGTAGGCGTCGAAGTCTGCGATGGTCACCACGCGGTGCGGGTCGCCGGCGATGGCCACCAGTTCGGCAAGAGAGCCCTTACCGGCCGCGTCCAGAACCACATCGACACCGTGCGGAGCCAGTGAGGCAAGGCGATCGGCCAGCTCCGCCCCGTAGGCGACCGGTACGACGCCGAGCTGGTCGAGGAAGCCGTGGTTGCCTTCGCTCGCGGTGCCGATCACGGTGAGGCCGCGGGCCCGGGCGAGTTGCGCGGTGATGGTGCCGACGCCTCCGGCGGCGCCCTCGATCAGCAACGTCATGCCGTCGCAGGCTCCCAGGGCCTCCAGTACGCGCGTGGCTGTGTCGATGTTGCCTGCGGCGCCGCCCGCTTCTTCGAAGGACCACGAGCGCGGCTTGGGTGCCCATGCCTCCAGCACGGCGTACTGGGCCGCGGCGCCTCCCTGATCCACGAAGGGGACGAGGCCGAAGACCGCGTCGCCCGCGGCGGTGCCGGTCACCCCCTCTCCCACCTCGTCGACAATTCCCGCGGCATCCATCCCGGGTATGTGGGGGAAGTCCACGGTGGCGATGTCCCGCAGCATCCCTGCGCGCAGGTACCAGTCAGCAGGGGTGACTCCGGTGGCACGCACCGTGATGCGGACCTGACCTGGCCCGGCGTGTGGCTCTTCGACCTCCTCGACGCCAAGGACCTCGGAACCGCCATAGCGGTGGTACTGCACAGCAAACACGGACAACAACCTCCGTACACATGCACGTCGTTCAGCAAGAGAACTCGTAGCCGCTCACCTCTGCGGCAGAGCGGTGACCGCGGGGCACCGCGGCACCAAGTCACGCTAACCCGCTAAACGGTCGACCCCTTCCGTTTGTGATTAAGTGGGAGACATGCCTGGCCAACTGTCTCGGAACTCGCCCCCCTCCGCCTCCGGCCCGCCCGCCCCCGGACAGAGAGCCGACGCCCGGCACAACCGCGCCCGGCTCCTCCAGGCCGCCCGCGAGGCGTACGCCCTCAACGGCACCGACGTATCTTCCAGCGCAATCGCCCGCAGAGCGGGCGTGGGCGCCGCCACTCTCTACCGGCACTTCCCGACACGCGGCTCGCTGATCGCCGCTGCGTTCTCCGAACAACTCAGCCAGTGCGTCGCAGCCCTCGACGAGGCCCTTCAGGACGACGATCCCTGGCGCGGACTTCGCAACGTCCTCACCAAGGTGTGCATGATGCAGGCCCAGGACCGCGGGTTCAGCGCCGCGTTCCTCTCCCAATTCCCCGACGCGCCCGACGTCGATCGTGAGCGTGCCCGCGCCGAGGCATGCCTCGCCCAGCTGGTACAGCGTGCGAAGGACACCGGACAACTGCGCAACGACTTCGACCCCAGCGACGTCACCCTCCTGCTCCTGGCCAACAACGGCGTCGCGCGAGAGTCCCCGGCGGCCTCCATGGCCGCATCCCGCCGCCTGCTCGCCTACTTCCTCCAGTCCTGCCTGCCGACGGACGGCACACCCCTGCCCCAGCCCGCGCCACTCCGCCTTGACGACCTCTACAAGCCACCGCATCGAACGGGGTGACCGCCAGCGTCCGCCAGGGGGCACGCGCCCTGACGTGGATGTTCCTCAGACTCCACCACCGGCGCTGCCGTCATTTCTGCTCGACATCTCAGAGCCTCATGATCGCCAACCGCCTCCGAAGACCGTCGACACACGCGCTGGTCGAAGCGTGCGACGACTTCGCCCAGTACGACTCTTGTCAGCGCGCAGAGGTGGCGACGATCGTGGATCTCGACGGCCTCGCCGTCATGGTCATGAATTGCCCGCTCATTGACACGGAGGGACGGATGACCGAGGAATCGGGGCAGGTCGTTGCCGACGTCGAGGCCCGACTGCGGGCGATGGAACCGAAGGGTGAGTTCCGTACCTCGGCTTCGAGACTGGTGGCGCGGCCGAGCCGCAACGGGGCTTGCGCTGAGCGATCAGGGCGACCTCGGCGGATGTCGATCGCCAGTGGCTACCGATGTCTGGCACAGACAACGTGCAAAGGCGCCCGATCGTAAGAGAAGGCACCAAGGCAGCCTTGCTGTCAGAGGAGGAAGTCCGGGCACTCTTCGCCAAAACCTGCGAGACGGGCTGCCATAAGTCGTGATCCCTACGCACGCTCAGTCCGTGGCATGCTGCTCAACTCCTAGCATGCCGTGGCCGGTCCGACAGACAGACAGACAGACAGGCCGAGGCGGAGCTGATCGCGGAGGTTACCGCGCTTCGCGGAACGCTCCCCTTCGCCAACCGCAACCGGGCTCGTCGATCTGAGGAACCGTAAACGCTGGAACGCCTCCGGCCTGGTCGCCGAAGTGGCCTCCGGCCGACTGGCATTCGTCGCCATCGACGCCGAAGGCGCACCTCGCCACCGCGCGCAGCTGCTCCCAGTCGATTTCGGGGTGGTCGGGGACGAGCGCGTCGACGGACGCTGTGGTGTAGAGGGCGACGGCCCCGGCCCGGCTGGTGCCGATGCGGACCTCGATTGACTGGGGAGAGCGGACCCAGCCGAGCCGCACCATGTGGTCGAAGTCGGCACGGCGCACCCGCCATCGTGTGGCGGCCTGCTCGGGTCCGATCGGGGTATCCGCGGCGACCAGGGCCGCCAGGTCCTGCCGCTGGCAGACCTCCGCGACCTGGTCGGGGTGGTGCAGCGTCCCGCCGGGGTTCGCGCTCAGGTCGACCAGCAGGCCGCGGTCGACGCCAGACCTCGTCGACTTCGCTTGCCGCCCGATCACCACCGGTGGCCGGGCACGCGATCCTCGGTGCATGCGGGCCCAGTTGCTGCGGCATCCGACGCACTGTCAGGCTGGATTCTCCTCGAGATTGGCGACAAGCCTTCTCAGCAGGTCCACAAGGAGATCGATTTCTTCGGCGCTGAAGCCTCGCAAAGCCTGATCGTTGGTCTCGAACAACGCCGAGCGCACTTGTGCGAGGTTCGCCAGTCCGGTCTCGGTCAGTGAGATCAGGCTGACCCGTCGATCATGCTCGGCGGGGGTGCGCCGGATGAGGCCGTCACGGTCCATCCGGGCGAGCAGCTGGGCCATGGACGGCTGCTCGATCCGGGCCAGCCCCGCCAATTCCTTCTGGGAGAGCGCGTCGGCCTTGCTCAGTGCCGCCAGTACGGGCATCTGCGCGAAAGTCAACCCCAGCGGCTGCAGTCGCCGGTCGTTGAGCCGAGACAGCGCACGCGAGGCGATGTTGATCAACGCGGCGGGCGCGGAGCCGAAGCTGGAGTGCATCACGCGTCAAGTGTATAGGCCCCTATTGACCAACTACATAGGCGCCTATACAGTCTGATACATAGGACCCTATGTAGTCGGGGTGTCAAACAAGGAGATGTCCGTGATCATTCGCAACGTGACCGTCATCGACGGGCAGGAGGCCGCCCCCATCGCCGATGCCGAAGTGGTGGTGACCGACGGACGGTTCAGCGCCATCCGGCCGGCGGTCGACGCGCGGGCAGCGACCGGTGGCGCTCCCGTGCTCGACGGGCGGGGTGGCTACCTGGTGCCGGGCCTGTGGGAGAGCCACACTCATCTGGGTGGACACGCCTACTCCAAGCCCGAGAACGAGCGGGCGAAGTACGTCTCCCAGCTACTCACCGACTTCCTGAATGCCGGGGTGACCAGCGTCGTCGACCTCGGCGGTCCACTGGAGATCGAGCTCGCCGCCCGCGACTACTGCGACAAGGCCACCGACGCCGCTGCCGGGTTGTTCTTCGCCGGGCCGGTGTTCACCGGTGTGGAGGGCTGGCCGGTCCTGGACGATCCGGCACGGGCCCCCATCGCCTACCAGACCGACAATGCCGACGTCGCCTATCGTCAAGCACTGGAGCTGGCCGATCAGGTCGACTTCATCAAGTGCATCTACGACGGCGAGCCCGGCGCCCCGGACAAGCTGCCCCTCGACGCCCTCAAAGCCATCGTCGCGGCCGGGCACGAGAAGGGCAAGAAGGTACTCGTGCATGTCCACGAACGCATCGATCTGGAGGAGGCGGTGGCGTCCGGCGCGGACGGCATCGAACACGCTTTCCTGCCGCAGGACCCCGGTAGTACCGCAGAGGCCCGCGACGTCGCCGCACTACTGGCGGAGACCAACACCTATTACTGCCCCACCCTGGTCACCTGGGAGCAGATCGCGCACAACGGCGCGGCCGGCTATTTGCAACAGTTGGTCGATGATGGTTTCGCCACGCACGACGACATCCCGCAGATCACCAGCCGCCCGATCTACGGGCGCCAGTTCCCCCGGCATTCCGCGCAGGACTCCCACATCCGTTTCGACTATGCGATGCGCACGCTGGCGCTGATGCACGACGCGGGAGTGAAGATCACCGCGGGCAGCGACGTGGCCATCCTGATGCCCTCGCCACCCATCGCCCTGCTGCGAGAACTGCAATTGCTGGCAAAGGCAGGCCTGCCGCTGCCCGCGGTCCTGGCGGCCGGTACCCGGCATTCGGCCGAGAAGATCGGTCAGCAGGCGACGACACCGGGGACGATCACCGTCGGATCCACTGCCGATGCACTGTTGCTCGATGCCGACCCCTACGTGGACATCGCGCACCTGGTCGACCGTTCCCACCACATCGGGACGTTGCGGGCTGGGCGGCCAAGCTGGGATGAGAGCCACCCCCGAGCCTGACACGGGCCGATAGCCGCGCCTTCTGGTCGCGATGGCGGCGAAGACGGATCCGGCGAAGTTGGCGCGTCAGGCCCGGGATCTGATCGAGGAGTTCAACCGCGTGGTGCTGGACGATGCGAAGGACCTGCCGGCGCCCGCTGTGTCGGACGCCGTCCAGGCGCTGAAGTCGTTGGTCGACCGGCTTCCCGAAGGACCTTTCGCACCCGGCGTCGGCCCTGCTCCGGCCTGGCTCCGGTGTTTGCCGGAGTAGGAGACCATGCCTGCGTAGCGTGGATTACGGAGCATTTTGGCGACCATGGTGGAGGGCCAGGTGCGAGCAGCGGGAGGCTGTATCCCTTCGACGTTGAAGGATTTGGCGAGGCTGTAGGCCGATTCCCCCGACATGAAGTCCTGGAAGATCCGGACGACGGCATCGGCCTCGTTCGGGACCAGCTGCCCTTTGCGCTCGCCTTTGCGGACCCAGCCATATGCGATGCGGCCCTGGGCGAGTCCGTTCTGGGCGGCGGAGAGGTGTTGGCGGGCGACGCGGCGGGCGGTGTCCTCGGAGGACTTGAGCGCCATCACGCATCTCATGCGAGCCATGTGGCGGTCGCTGTCGTTGATGAGGTTCATGCGGCCGCCGGTGGCTCCGGTGACCGGGTGCTTGACGTACTCGACGTTGTCGATGAGGTCTTCGAGGTCCCGGGGCTGGTGCACCGGCCGGCCGAGGTCGTAGAAGATCAGGCCGTCGACACCGTTGGCCAGGTCGGCCAGGTCGGCCAGGTCGGCCAGGAGCTGGCGGAACTCAGGGCGCAGGACGGTCCAGTCGATGGAGCCGTCCGGCTTGACGACCTTGCGCTTCTTGAAGGCCGAGGTGTCGTTTTCTCGGTAGATCTTGGCGAAGGGGCCCCATTGCAGTCGGGCCCGGGTGTCTTGGGCGTCTTCGAGCTGGCGGTCGACGCCGGCTTCGAGGTCGAAGCGGTCGGAGGAGATGCGCAGGTAGGCACCTGGGCGTTTGGGTGCGTATGCCGGCAGGTGTGGTCGTGGAGGTTGAGGGTGACTTGTCCGCCGCGGGCATGGGCGGGGACCTCGAAGTCCTCCCAGACGGTGGGGGCTGCTGTGGGCACGGTGTCGGCTCCTGGTGCTCGGGTGGCTCCGATACCGGGCACTTTCCGCCGAACTCAGGGGTTTGGTGATTTTGTGGATCCGCTGTACGGTCCGGGGCCACGCACCTGGATACTGATCAGCATGCGCACTGACTTCGATCCCGCTGCCATGTCCCGCAACGAGTTCTACAAGCTGCTGACCGCGGTCGTCGTGCCGCGGCCCATCGCTTGGGTGTCGACCATGTCGGCGGACGGGACGCACAACCTCGCACCCCATTCCTTCTTCACGATCGCCAGCGTTGCGCCGCCCGTTGTGCAGTTCAGCTCCGTCGGACGCAAGGACACCCTGCGCAATATTGAGGCGACCGGGGAGTTCGTCGTCAACCTTGCGCCGGAGGGGTACTTCGAGCAGGTCAACGACACGGGCACCGACTTCCCGCACGGGGTGAGCGAGTTCGAGGCGGCAGGGATCGATGTCGAGCCGAGCCTGCGAGTCAAGCCTCGGCGGGTGGCGGCCTCGCCGGTGGCGCTGGAGTGCGAGGTGCACAGCACGCTGGGCATCGGAGATTCCACCGTTGTGTTCGGGCGTGTGGTGCATGCGGCCGTCTCGCAGGACGTGCTGGTCGACGGGCATCCCGAGATCGCCCGGCTGAAGCCCCTGTCGCGACTGGGCAAGGACGAATGGGGCACGGTCGGCGGGGTGCGGGAGATCTCCCGTATCCGGCATGCGGACTGGCAGGGGCCCGCCGGCGCACGCTAAGGGCCGGGGAGCGCGGGGGACGACCCAGGAGGGAACGGGGCGGGGGAGCCCCGCAGGAGCGGGGGAGGGGAGTGGCTCGGGGGCGGGCATTGCGTACGCGGGGGGTTGGAACCCCTATCCCTACCCTTTGCGTACGGTCGGTGTCCGTGTGATCGCCCAGCGGTACGAGGCGTCATGCCGAGGGCTGGCGATGGTGCTGTCGCCGGTGATGGGGCCGGTGATTCAGGCGGGTGGCCAGGTGGCCAGCTGGTGGTCGAGCGGTGGTTCAGGGACGGGAGGGCCGGCGGGCGGCGGAGCCGCGGATCTGCAGGCCGTCGAGGAGTTCCCGGGTCGCGGCGGCCACGGCGTCCACGGCCTGGTCGAACACCTCGCGGTTGTGTGCGGCCGGGGCGCGGAATCCGGAGACCTTGCGGACGTACTGCAAGGCAGCGGCCCGGACGTCCTCGTCGGTGACCTCGGGGGTGATGGGCGGACGGAGCGTCTTGATGCTGCGGCACATGAGTCCAGTCTGCCTCGCGGTGCGGCGGTTATCCGTCGAGTCCGGTCACCCGCATGGTGATGTTGAGGCGCCCGGCACTCAGGCCGGACGCGGGGTCGCCGGTGCCCGGCCTGACCTTCGGCACCCCGTGGTACGCGAAGCGGGACGGGCCCCCGAAGACGAAGAGATCACCGGAGGCCAGCTCGATGTCGGTGTACGGCTTGGTGCGCGTCTCGGTATTGCCGAACCGGAAGACGCAGGTGTCGCCGATGCTGAGGGAGACCACCGGCGCGCCGGAGCGCTCTTCCTTGTCCTGGTGCATGCCGAGCTTCGCCTGGCCGTCATAGAAGTTGATCAGTGCGGTATCCGGCGTGTAACCGTTGCCCGCGGCGGCGTCCTGATACGCCTCGATCAGTGCCCGGCGGCCCAACTCGACCAGCCAGTCAGGGAATTCGGCCACTCGGACGCCATTCACGTCATCGGCCGTACGGGTGTACGCGTACGGCTGCCAGTGCCAGCCGATGCACACGGTCTGCACGGACATCACCCCGCCGCGCGGCAGCTTGGTGTGCCGGATCGGGGCCGGGCCGCGCGCCCAGTCGCGACAGGCGGTGACGAGCTCGCGTTGCTGGGTCATGGTCAGCCAGCCGGGGACATGGACGGCGCCGGGGGCGATCCGCCTGGCATGCCCGCCGGGCCCGTCAGTCCCACCACGTCCTCTGGGGTCCGCAGGTTCTGGTTCTCCGAAGCCCTCGAAGCCGGGAAGTGGCGCGCTCATGTACTCCTGCCTTGCCTCATCGCTCGCTGATTACAGCGTGCCACGGGGAGGAGCCGTCGGCCGTCGGGCCGGTGGCCGGTGGGTGCCCCAGCGGTGGTGACCCAGCCGCGGTCGATGGTCCAGGTGCTGCCGTCGGCGGCGGCACCGCGCATGCCCTGCAGGGTCGCCGGGCCGGCCAGGGCGGGTACGCGGGAGTCCCCGAGAGCCGCGAAGCCGTAGGTGCGCGCCGGGTCCCAGCCGGTGCTGTGACGCAGCCGGCGGCTCATCTGGGCCCAGCCGAGCGGCGCGGCGGCCACCACCCAGGCGTCCGGCTCCTCGGCCGTGAACCGACGCGCTGCCCGGAGCCAGGACGCGGCGGATTCCGGCCAGTCGACCGCGGTGAGCACCGGCAGCCTCCCGAGGGCACGCCAGGCTTCGGCGAACGCCGCCGCTGCCGACCGCGACGCGGTGTCCCGGCTGTGCCCGACGACCACCGTGGCGATACGAGCCGCGGGCGTGGTCAACAGATTGAGCAGGGCGGCAAGTTCGGCGTCGCAGTGCGGGGCGGGGGCGGGGAGTTCGGCGTATGCGGCCGCCTCCGCAGGGGAAATGAGGGGAGAAGTCATGATCTAAGGGATGCCAGGTGAGGCCGGGCTCAGATGAGCGTCGGCTGGAGGGCGCCCTCGTGCGTGAGCAGCGCGGTTTTGCGTTCGACCCCCGCCGCGTAGCCGCGCATCGAGCCATCCGCGCCGATCACACGATGACAAGGGCGCAGGATCAGCAGGGGATTCGCGCCGATCGCCGCCCCCAGGGCCGGTACGTCGGCCCGCGGTACGCCGAGGTCCTCGGCGAGTCGGCCATAGGTGGTCGTGGTGCCGTACGGGATGGTTTCGAGGGCCTGCCAGACGCGCTCCTGGAATTCCGTACCGGTGGTGCGGAACTCGAGATCGAAGCGGAAGAGCTCGCCGGCGAAGTAGGCGCGGAGCCGGCGGACGACCTCGGTGAAGGGGCGGGGGTCGCGGCGCCAGTGCGGCTGCACGGTGGCGGCGCCCCGCTGCTGAGGCATGGAGAGGGAGGCCAGAGCGGTGCCGCCGGGCGCGGTGGACGATTCTTCGCCGACGAGCAGTAGCTCGCCCAGGGGGCTGTCGAGGGTGGTGCACCTGGTGGTGGCGGTGGACGCCGCGGGGGAGTTCATGGCGCTCCTCGGTCGTGTGTATTGCTTTCACTTCCCGAGTGTGCGGGGTCGCCCGCGCCATGGCTGGCGGAAATCGGACGTCACGATTGCGCCGCGGTCAGCCACAGCCGTCGGCTGCAGCCCACCAGTCACCCATCGATACCCACGATCACCCATCCCCCATCCCCCATCACCCACAGGCCACCGGCGATCGTTCGCCATCCCTACCGCACACCGGCCACCGGCTACCGGCCACCGGCCACCGGCGTGTCGCCCCCGCCGTACACGAAGAGAGTTGAGGCCGTAGCCGTAGCCTCGATGCTCAGGGGTGGTAGTGCTCGACGACCTTCGTCGCGACGCCGCCCTCGATGATGACCCGGACGTTGAGGGAGTTCATCTTTGCAGCCTCCTCCAACTGCGCTTCGGTGCAGGGGGAGGTTCCGTAACTCTCTGCGTCGATAGTGACATTGCCGTTCGATGCGCACATGGCAGCAGCCCCCAAGGCCTTGGTTTGCGCACCGACGAAGAACGCCTGCTCGCTTCCGGAGGCCGGGGCCACGGTCAGCTTGCCGGGGGCCACGTACTTGAGGACGCCGTTCCAGGTGCCGCTGACGCCCTTGCCATGGGGCGCAGATCCGGTACCGGCCGCCGAGCCCGAGCCCGAGCCGGTACCACTCGTGCTGCCTGTGCCGCTGCTGCCGCTCGTCCCGCTGTCGTGACTGGCCTTGCCGCCACCTGCCCCGGAGCCGTCGTCGTTGCTCTTCCCGGCGTCAGATGTCTTCGGGCTCGGTGCCGACTTGTCCTTGGTCCCCGGTTCGGCCGCTGCGTTGCCGAGTGCTGCTGCCTCTTTGGCCAGATCCTCGGGATTGGGCCTCGACGAGACCTTGGTGCTCGCCTTCGTGTCGTCACCGCCGCTGCCGCAGGCGGTCAACGAGAGCGCAGCAAGGGCGACCAGCGAAGCGGCAGCGATCCGGCGCCCACGGTGTAAAGCGGAGCCTACGGTGGTGAGGGACGTGGACGTGACGGTGCCGTTGGCGTCTGCGTCGCCCTCGGAGGCCTTGTTCCAGGACATGAGTCCTCTTTCTGCGCGTTGCTTTCGGCCATGGGCTTTGGCGGACATGGCGTGGGTGCCGCCTTCGTCAGCGGGACGCGCTCCAGCGTGGTGCCGGCCGCTGCCGATCTACTAACGCACCACTAACGCAGCCTTGGCATCCGCTTGTTCACCGGCAACCGCCCTTCGGGCGGCGTCACGGACAGCTGCTGCCCAGGGGAAGCCAGAAGCCAACGAGCCAGGAGGCAGAAGTCAGGAACCAGGAACGAGGAACCAGGAACCAGGAACCAGGGACCAGGAACGAGGAACCAGGGACCAGGAAGGCCGGGCACAGGCCGTCGCATTGGCCGTGGGTGGGGCTACGCAGCCTCGACGACCTCCGAGCGCACCGCCAGTGTCCAGATCTCCAGCAGCACCGCATACTCCGCCATGTCCTGAGCCGACCACGCCATACCGCGACGGGCGCGTACGAATCGCCGGATCGATTCATTCGCCTCGGAAGCAGGAACGGGCGTACCCGTAGGGGCAGAAGGAGTTGGGGACATATGAGCCATGCTAGGGGCAGACACTGACAACGCAGACCCGCGCGCGACGCACCCCCGCCCGCAGTGGGTGCCCCGGCCGTTGCCTCTCAGCCATCTCAACTTCCTGACCAGCAAGGACAGTCGGCGTTTCCCTCCGCCCTCGCTTCCTGTATGTGTCCCTTCCCACACGCTCTGCGGTCGCCCTGGTTACGAAGGAAGCCCGTACTCCTGCTCCAGGCCGGCACCATTCAACAGGCCCAACAGGCCCAACAGGCCCAACAGGCCCAACAGGCCCAACAGGCCCAACAGGCCCAACAGGCCCAACAGGCCCAACAGGCCCAACAGGCCGACAGCTCCCTCCTTCAATGAAGGAAGAGGCAGAACGGATGCCCCGCCGGGTCAAAAAGCACCCGAACATCGTCCTGCGGCTGGCATTCGGCGCGTGACGCACCCGCTGCCACGGCATACGCCTCGGCCTCTGCAAGGTCATCGACCCGGATGTCGAGATGCAGCATCTTCTGCTGCTCCTGGGGCCGTTCCGGCCATACGGGGGCCCGATACCCAGGCTCGGACTGGAACGAGATCCCCATGCCTCCGTCCGGGCGCCTGAGCAGCACCCAGTCCGGTTCACTGGATTTCACTTCCCAGTTGAGGAGTCGCTGATAGAACTCGGCAAGCGCATGGGCATCCGGGCAATCCAGAACCACCGTCGCAAGCGAAAACCAAGGCTTTCCCGCCACCCCTGCCCCCTTCGAGCCACCTGCACCTGCACCTGTCCGTACGGCTCGGCCCTGTGTTCGTGGCCTGCCCAGGCCGACGAGGATCGCACCGTGGCCGGGCGGGCGCTACCCCGATCGGGTGAGGTCTGAAGTCCGTCGCCGTGGTTGGTGCCGTGGCCACATCCTCGGCGTCGCCGCATGCGCAAGCCGTCGCCGCCCCACCGTTCCCGGGCGAGGTGGCTGTCCCCGTCCTCCCCGTTGACTCCGCCGGACCCGCCGTTGTCAGTGGTGCCCCCTACCGTGGCTCTCGTAACTATCCGAGCTGCTGGCGCTTCTCGGACCTGCCCCGCTCCCGTGACAGCGCACGGGAGCGGGGCCCACGCATCCGGTCGGCCTCGGCCTCGGCCTCGCGTGGGGCGCGACGCCGCTGGTACGACCTTGATCTCAAGCCCGGATGGCGAGGTCAGATGTGCCGGCGCATGGATTCCCAAGGATTCCACTCCGCAAGGATTCCACTCCGCAAGGATTCCGTCCCGCATGGATTGCGTCCCGCTGGATTCCGCTCCGCGTGGATTCCGTCCCGCACGCCGACATGGGTTCCGGTCATCTCGGTGTCCTCCTCAGGCGCGCCGGGCGGGTGTGGGTGACGATGGAAGGGCCGAGGTGCAGCGGCGGTGGGGGAGCGACGCCCGGAGCACCTGCCGAGTCGTGTCGGGAGGCCCCGATGGATTACGCGGAATGCTATGAGCTGGTATTTCAAGCACCTGCCGTCGAGGATGACGTGGTGATTGTGCGTCGTACCGAGCGCGCAGGAGCGGGCGGCTATCCGGTCTACGAGGACGAGTCGGGGATCGTACGCGCGGAGATCAGTGACCGGGGTGAAGTCCGCATGCTGGCCAGCGGGGGGCATCAGATGCTCAAGACGCCGCTCCTGGCGCGACCCCTGACTCCATGAGGTTTGAGGGATTTCGCCCGGCTGATGTCCCCGGGCACACGTTCGCAGGGCGAGGGATATCACGCTATGTGTGTATGTGATTGCGCTCCGCGCCGTTCCGGGTAGAGGGCCCGGACCCTTCCGGTCAGGGGGCTCGCGGGGCGTGCCCGGTAGAGCCTGCCTGGCACGGAGAAGCCTGGCGCGGAGGAGGAGGCCGGGTGGGGACGACAGCGTGGGCGCCGCCCGGTGCTTCGTCTGGGCGGTGGGCGGTGGGCGGTGGGGAGCCGTCAGTCTGAGGGGGTACGCCGGTCCGGTGTCCGGTCGAGGAGGTGCGTGACCCTGTCCGCGACGATCGCCGGCTGCTCGGCCTGGATGAAGTGCCCCGAGTCGACCTCTTCGAAGCGCCCGTCCGGCAGCGTCTCGGTCCAGCGTCGTTGGTGTTCGGCGATGACGGCGTGCTGCTGTTCCCGGCCCTTCACGGGACGGGATGCCGAGAGCAGGACCGTCGGACAGGTCGGGGAGCCGGGCGGCTCGGCGCGGAACCGGGGGATGGCCGCGGCTGCGGCTTTGAACTCCTTCCTCGTCTGCGCGATGCCGGCCGGGACGAAGCCCTCGGCGAGCATGGTCGCGTAGGTGTCCGCGGGGAAGACGCGGCGGACGTTTCCGCTGACCAGGCGGGCCAGTGGGCGGAACCGGACCAGCGCCTGTGCCACGCCCATGACGCGGTCGACGTTGGCAACGGTCCGGTCGTACGTGTCGTAGACGGGCGCACGCTCCGGTGTCGGGTCGAGCAGCAACAGGCCCCGTGGTCGTGGTCCCAGGTTCTCCACGGCGCGACGGGCGACCAGCCCGCCCATGCTGTGCGCAACAAGAACCAGCGGGGCCCGCTCCGGTACCACCGCGTCGACCAGCGCGACCAGGTCGGCAGCCATGTCGTCGACTGTCAACTGCTGCGTGGTCCGGCTGCTGCGACCGAACCCGGCGCGGTCGTAGGTCACCAGCCGAGCCCGGTCGGCCAGCAGCGGCACCACCGCATCCCAGCAGGTCCGCCCCAAGCCCCCACCGGCCTCGAAGGCGACGAAGTCGGTGCCCCGGCCGGACTCCTCCACATGGACCGACCGCCCGTTCACGGACATCGCTCGCCCCGTCGTCTGCCTCATCTCAGCCCCTCCGCAGGCTAACGATTTCAATTTCGATAACGGTATCACTCGTGAAAGAGTAGTGGTGTGGATACTGTTGATCTCCTTCTCCATCCGGTTCGCCTGCGTATGGTTCACGCTCTGTCCGGCGGGCTTGAGCTCACCACGGGTGAGCTGTGCGCCCGGATGCCCCAGGTATCGAAAGTGACCGTTTACCGGCATGTCGCCCTGCTGGTGGAGGCCGGCTTCTTCGAAGTGGCCGAGGAGCACCGCGTGCGCGGCGCGGTCGAGCGCCGGTACCGGCTGCGCAAGGACCGCCCCTCGATCGACGGCGACGCCGCCGCGGCCATGTCCCTGGAGGACCACCGCCGTGGCTTCGCGGCCGCCATGGCCGTCCTCATCGCCGAATTCAACGCCTACCTCGACCGCGACGGCGCGAACCCGGTCGGCGACTCGGTCTCCTACCGTCAGGGCACACTCTGGCTCAGCCCGGACGAACTCACCGGGCTCCTCGGGAAGCTGATCGAGGCCGTGCAGCCCTCCCTCGGCAACGAGCCCATCCCCGGCCGCGCGCCCTACCTCCTCAGCCCCATCCTGTTCCCCGCCGAGCCGCCGGCGCCCTGACGGAGCGCGATGCGCCGTGGGAGCCGAGAGTCGCACGCCACCACCGTGATCGACCGGCCAGTGCCTGGCGGTGGATGCGGTGGTGAATGCAGTGGTGGACGCAGTGGCGATGGCAGCGGTGGACGCCTTCGGTAATCGACCGCCTGCCATGCGTCGCTGCGCTTGCCGCACATGCAAGGACGTGTGGCGCTCCCGCGTGGCGCTCACGGGTGGCTGGGCCGGGATCGGCTCTTCGGCTCAGAGGCTCCGCAGGTGGTTACGTTTGGGAGGTGTCCGTCGGTCCTCGGGCGCTGCGCGGCCCTCGCTGTCCCTGTTGCCGGCAGCGCCTTCGCTGTCCGTCTCGGCCTCGCTGACCTCGCCGCTTTCGGCGCGATCGGGCGCGGCGTCGGATGCGGATGGCAGCGTGGGGGAAGTCGTCTGACCTTCGAGTACGGCCATGGCGCGTTCGAGCGTCTCACCGGTGATCTGCATCCGGATCCTGGCCAATCGTTCTAACTCGCTACGCGACACCACGTCAGCCTACCTGCCGTGAGTTCAAACCTCGCTGCGACCCAATAATTTGTGGCGATAGGGGAGTTGGCGGACCTGTCCTTCCCAACCCGGATCGTCCTCAAAGTTCCTCACCCCACCCCCCCCACCCTGACCTCAACCCCCATTCCAACCCCCATTCCAACCCCCATTCCAACCCCCACCCGTACGGCCTGGTGCACGATTTCGCTGCTGGGGCAGTGCAGATGTCCACGGTTCCGTCCGGAGCGGCCTGCGTCCGGACGTCATGCGGCGGCGTAGTGCGGTCGGTCAACGCGGACGGGTAACGCCGTCGGGTGGACGCATTCGGGAAACGCTGTCTGGTGACGCGGTCGGTAATGCGGTGGCAGCGGTGTGCCTCCGACTGTTTGGATGCGCGGCGTGACTTCCTTGGAGCTGGACGATCGTAATCAACTGCTGGAACGCCTTGAGGGGTACTACGACGCAGCCCCCCGCTCCGGAGCCCGGGCCGAGGACTTCGGGGCGCTGACCTTGTTCGTCCGGGAGGGGCAGGGCTGGCCGTTCTATGCACGCCCGGCGTTGGGGTGGCAGGGAGAGGTGACTGCTGCCGAGGTGAACCGGGTGCGCGTCCGGCAGCGGGAGTTGGGTATTCCGGAGAGTTTCGAGTGGGTTGCCGAGACCGCGCCCGGGCTGCGGGCCGCGGTCGAGCAGTCGGGGCTTTCCGTGCACGCACATCCCTTGATGCTGCTGGGGCCGGACGTCCCGACCCCGGAGGTGCCCGAGGTGGCCGGCGGTGTGGTGCTGCGGACCGTCGGGCCGGACGATCCGGTGCTGCCCAGTGCGCTGACTGTCCCTCACCTGGCCTTCGCCGAGCCCGGGACCGGAGTCGGCGTGGCCGGGATGGCGGAACTGGCCGAGGCGGTGTGCGCCGGCGCCGGGGACGGGTCGGTGGAACGCTCGGCCGCACGCATCCGTGCCGGTCTGACATCCGTTGCCGCCGCGGTGGAGGGCGGCAGGGCGCTGTGTGCCGGTCAGCATCAGCCGGTCGGGAAGGTCAGCGAGATCGTCGGAGTGGGAACTCTGCCGGCCGCACGCCGTCGTGGCCTGGGGCTCGCGGTCACCGCGGCGCTGGTGGCCGATGCACGATCACGGGGCGTCGAGACCCTCTTTCTGTCCGCGGGCGACGATGATGTCGCTCGGATCTACGCCCGGCTCGGCTTCCGCTCCGTGGCCACCGCAATGATCGCCGAGCCCGTCGAGTAGCGGGTCACGGAGCTCCGTCATCCGTGCTGCTGTGCTGCGCGACGGCCGTACGGATTACGGGCCGTCGGCAAGCGCGTGCGTGACGGCTGCTTCGGCGTGCAGCCGGGTGGTCGGAAAGAGCGGAACCGGACTGTGCTCCGGCTCGATGAGCAGCTCGATCTCGGTGCAGCCCAGCACGATGCCCTCGGCCCCGGCGTCGACGAGATGGTTGATGACGGCCTGGAACGACTTCCGGGATTCCTCGCGGACGATGCCGAGGCACAGCTCCTCGTAGATCACGCGATGGACGGTGCTTCTCCCGGCGGCGTCCGGGACGAGCACGTCCAGCCCATGGCTTTCGAGCCGGCCGCGGTAGAAGTCCTGCTCCATGGTGAAAGCGGTGCCCAGCAGCCCGACGCGGCGCAGACCACTCGCACGTACGGCGTCCGCGGTGGTGTCGGCGAGATGCAGCAGCGGGACGGTCACGGCAGCGGAGACCTGGTCGGCGACCTTGTGCATGGTGTTGGTGCAGAGCAGCAGCATGTCCGCGCCGGCCGACTCCAGTGCCCTGGCGGCCTCGGCGAGTACCTCTGCGGCCTGCTCCCAGCGTCCTTCGACCTGCAGCCGTTCGATCTCTGCGAAATCCACGGAGTAGAGCACGCACTTCGAGGAGTGCAGACCGCCCAGCCGCTCGCGCGTCAACTGGTTCAGCAGCCGGTAGTACTCCGCCGTGGACTCCCAGCTCATGCCCCCGAGCAACCCGATTGTCTTCATCGGGCCACTTTCGCACAGGGCGTGTGTTGTTGCGTCGCCAGCACCTGGTCTGACGCCATGATGCCGGGGCGGGTTGGCCCGACTCGGGCCGTTCGCGGGGCGGCGGGGGGTTCGATCCGGGGGGAGTTGCCGCGCAGTCGTCAATAGTGAGCGCCGATGGATCGACGCATTGGTATGGACATGCTCAACATGCGCGCCATAACCTGGTGTTGGTCTAGACCGCGACCCTGGTGGTCACGGCCGCAGTCCTAGGTGCAGTTGAGGTTGCAGGGGAAGTTGCAGGTGTAGTTGCACGTGCAGTAGTTGTCGTCTCGCTCGCTCGCGCTCCGTGAGCTCGTCGTTGGATCGCCCGCACCCCGAGGCCCGCACTTCGGGGGCGGGGTCGAGGTGATTCCGGCGATACGGCGACACGTCGCCACGGCAGTACGGCAGTACGGCGACACGGCAATAGGGCAAGTGCGGTGGCACGGCAACTGGCGTAGTTCGTAGGGCACGTTGTTCGCGAGGTCATCCCCCCACGCCGTGGCCCCTCCTGTCCGGAGCCCGGCCGCGCGAAGGAGCGCCGTCATGAGATCACGTATGGTCGCGCTGCTGAGCGCCGCCACCGTAGCCGCGAGCCTGGCCGTAGTCGTTCCGGCGGTGCCTGCGGCAGCCGCAGTGGGGTGTTCCGACTGCGCCGCGGTCCGGGGCGGTTCTGACGTTCGCGACGAGGGATTCGTCGTCAGCGAGGCGCAGTTCAACCAGATGTTCCCGAACCGGAATGCGTTCTACACCTACAGTGGCCTGACCGCGGCTCTCAGCGCATATCCGGAGTTCGCGAACACCGGGAGCGACGCCGTGAAGCGACAGGAGGCCGCGGCATTCCTCGCTAACGTGAGTCACGAGACCGGTGGCCTCGTCTACGTCGTGGAGCAGAACACCGCGAACTACCCCCACTACTGTGACGCCGGCCAGCCGTACGGGTGCCCGGCAGGTCAGGCCGCCTATTACGGCCGCGGTCCGATACAGCTCAGCTGGAATTTCCACTACAAGGCGGCGGGTGATGCGCTCGGCATCGACCTGCTGCACAACCCCTCTCTGGTGGAGCAGGACGCCGGCATCGCCTGGAAGACCGCGCTTTGGTACTGGAACACGCAGACCGGGCCGGGCACCATGACCCCGCACCAGGCCATGGTCAGCGGCGCCGGGTTCGGTGAGACCATCCGCAGCATCAATGGCTCTCTTGAGTGCAACGGCGGCAACCCTGGTCAGGTGCAGAGCCGGATCAACAGCTACCAGGGCTTTGTGCAGATTTTGGGAACCACGCCTGGTGACAACTTGGGCTGCTGACGAGGTTGCGGTCGGGATCTCCACGGTCGGGATGCCAGCGGTCGGCATACCCATGGTCGGGGCGCGACACTGTGGGCCGCGCGCCCCGGGAATGTAGCGCTCCGTAGGGTCTTTGCTCGGTTCGGCCGGTGGCTTGGGCTGGCCGGTGGCTTGGCCCGACCGTAGCTTGGCTCGGCCACCGCTTCGTACGGCCACCGCTTCGTACGGCCATCGCTTCGTAAGGCCGTCGCTTCGCAAGGGCAGCGCTTCGTACGGCCGTCAGCGGCGGGCGTGGGCGGTGATGTCGGCGCTGAATTCGTCGGTCATTCCGGGGGTGACGGTCGGCCGGCACCAGGTGATGGCGGCGAGATGGCCCTCGGTGCTCGCCCCGAGCCGAGCGTGTGCGCCTGTACCCAAAGCCGATCGCCTCCAGGCCCCGCTCGAAAGACGTCTGGGCGGCCACCCGGGCGGCGTGCTCGATGCCGGCCGGGGCGCAGGAACGCCGGGTCGAGCGAGCGGATGGAGTTGGTCGCACACCAGCAGCCGTTCGTCCCGCTCCCGGAAACCGGGTAAGAGCTTCAGCAGCTCATGGGTGACGCCGTGCAGCCTGCCCGGCTGAGCGGCCTCACTGCGGACCGGCGCTGTCTCCTCGACCTCGTCGATGAAGACGAGGGCCCGCTCCAGCTCCGCGATCCGGGCGAACGCGCTGCGCACAGCCGCCGCCAGATTGCCCTCGTCGGCCGGACGGGAGGTAAGCAGCTCGACGAACGGCCAGCCGAGCTGGGCCGCGATACCCCGGGCGAAGGTGGCCGTGCCGGCCGGCGGACCGGACAGGGCGATCGCCCGCGGTGGCCGGACGCTGTGCCGGGCGGCTCGCTCCGGCTCCGCCGGCAGCGCACTCGCCGGTCCCCGGCCACGCCACGCCACGCCACGCCGAAGAGATCGCGATCCGCATCACCCAGCCGGCTCGGCCGGTGGCTCGGCACTGCAGGTTGGCGCGGCGCACCCGAGGCATGGTTATCCCTGCTGTGACCGGCCGGAATCCGCTGGCTGGCCAGTCCCGCCCGATGGCATGCTGTCCGACGTGAACGGACCCGAGATCCATCTACGCTTCGCCCCTGAGCTGCACCTTTTCGTTGCATCGGTGCACACCACCACCGCCCCCGCGCCAGTGGTGACCGATGGCTCATCGACGCTCGGCCATGTCGTCGAATCGCTTGGTGTCCCGCTCACCGAGGTCGGGCGACTCGTCGTGGACGGGGTTGAGGTTGCCGTCTCCCATGTGCCGGGGGCAGGCGAGAACGTCGAGGTGCACGCCGTCGAACGCCCGCAGCGGATCGCCGGCGCGCCCCTGAGGTTCCTGCTCGATGTGCACCTCGGCACCCTGGCGCGCAGGTTGCGGCTGCTCGGCGTCGACGCGGCATATACGAACGAGGACCCTGGTGATGCGGCACTGGCCGCGCTCTCGGCGAAGGAGCGACGGGTACTGCTCTCCCGGGACCGGGGGTTGCTGCGACGCCGGGAGATCTGGGCGGGGGCATTTGTCTACAGTGACCGGCCCGATGACCAACTCCAGGACGTCCTGGGCCGCTTCGCCCCCACGCTCGCCCCGTGGACACGCTGCACCGCCTGCAACGGCCGGCTGGCGGACGCTGACAAGAACTCGGTCCGGGAGCACCTTGAGCACGGCACTCAGCGTACGTATGACGTCTTCGCGCAATGCACTGCCTGCGGGCGCGTCTACTGGCGCGGGGCACACCATGCGCGGTTGGAGGCAATCGTGGAGAAGGCGCTCCGGGACAGCACGGCCTGAGGTGAGGTGAGGTGAGGGACGGAGTGGTGGCCTCGCCTTTTCATAGGACGCAGGAGACTGCCTGCCTGCCTGCCGGCTCGGCCAGTCGGCCGTACGACTTTCTCACGCGTACTGGGAGTGAGAGCTGTGACCGCCGTTTCCGATCGGCCTCCTTTTGCTCCGTCGGACGCCGGAACGATCCTTCCCTGCAGGGGAGTTGAGTTCCTCTCCTGTTCTTCGCGGAGTGCGGAGTGACGGGAGAAGCGACTGCATAAGTGACTGCACGGGCGACGCGCATGAGGCGACTGCACGAGGCGACTGCATGAGTGACGCATCCCTTGAGGGCTGCTGTGCGACCGCAGGACGCACGGCCCGTCAGCCGCGGCCGCATCGAGTGAGTGGCGCTCGCTCTCGAAAACCTCTCGTCCAACGCCGTCGTGCCGGGGCGTCACCACGGGTCTCACCGTGGGCGTCACCGCGGGCATCGCAGTCGTCGGCGTGTCGCGGAGAAGCCCGCTCGACGGGCTCGTTCGGGGCTGAATTATGGCGCCGTGGAGGGCCGCAAAAGCACCTCTAGCCCACTCGTTACGCGACACGCCGACGACGCGCGCCATCCAACGGGTGAATCCACTGCCTTCGGCCACCCGAAGAGCCCATGGCGTCCCTCGAATGCGACATTCTCCGGTGGTGCGAGGCTGCGATCCGGCTGACGGTGATCACGTCGCCACTGCGATCCGATGAGCCGGCAAAGAGTCAGCCTTCGCAGTCGCACCGAAAGGAACATGTCCCCATGCGCACTGCTCGCACCCTGTTCGCCTCAGCCGCCGTTACGGCGGTGCTCGCAATCTCCGCCCCCGCTGCGAACGCCATGATCACGGCGGACATTGCCTCGGACAGTACCTCTTCCGTCAGCAACAACGACCACGACAGGAACGGCGACCGCGACCACGGCCGCGGCGGCGACCGTGACCACGGCCGTGGCGGCTACGGTGACCGCGACCACGGCCGCGGTGGCTGGGGCCGTGACAACTGCCGCGACAACGGCCGCGGTGGTTTCGGCGACCGCGACCACGGCCGCGGTGGCAACGGACGCGACAACGGACGCGACAACGGCCGCGACAACGGCCGCGACAACGGCCGCGACAACGGCCGCGACAACGGCCGTGACAACGGGCGTGACAACGGGCGTGACAACGGCCGCGGCGGCTACGGTGACCGCGACCACGGCCGGGGCGGCTGGGGCCATGACAACTGCCGCGACGACCGGATGCCGAGCGGTGGTGTGCACACCGGCGGCGGCGCCATGGCGGCCAAGACCGTGCTGGGCGACTGGGACCAGACCAGCGGCTACGGCGACGACCACGACAAGGGCGGGCGCGGCGGCGACCGCGACCACGGCCGTGGCGGCGGCGACCGTGACCACGGCCGCGGTGGCGGCGACCGCGACCACGGCCGTGGCGGCGGTGACCACGACAAGGGCGGCTACGGCGGCCGCGACAAGGGTGGCTACGGCGACCGTGACCACGACGGTGGTGGCTACGGCGGCGGTGGCGAGTACCGCAGGCCGCACGGCGGCATCCACACCGGCGGTGGCGGCCTGGCGACCGGTGGCGGTATGGCTGCCGGCTCCGTGCTGATGCTCGGTGGTCTCGGTGCTGGTGCGTACATGCTGCGTCGTCGCAACACCTCGGGCGCTGCGGCGGCCTGATCCGGCTGCCCCATACGGGGGCCGCTGTGCTCGCGGCCACCGTTCCTTGTGAACGGTGGCCGCGGCGATTGCATCACCGGTGGCCCTCATGTCGCGCCGCCGCCCCGTTCATGAAAGGCACCTGCACATGACCGCCCAGCAGTCGCCCCAGCCGAATTCGAACCCCTCCCGGACCTCCACCGCGTCCCGCCCCGTCGGCCGCGGCCTGCTGTGGTCCGCGGGAGCGTTTCTGCTGGGCTCCCTCCTCGTCTACAACTCCGTGGACACCTCGGCAGACCCCAAACCGCAGTCCCAACCGGCCGTGGCATCCTCCGCCACCCCGAGTGCCTCCGCCGCCGCGGCGCTTCCTGATCTGACCCTGCCCCGGTCCGCCCCGAAGCGGGTGACGATCCCGCAGATCGCCGTGGATGCGCCCTTCACCCAGCTGACCATCGGCCCGACCGGGCAGCTCAACGCCCCGCCCCCGATGAACAAGAATCTCGTCGGTTGGTACAGAGATGGCGCGTCGCCCGGCGAGCGCGGCTCGGCGATCATCGCCGGTCACGTGGACACCAAGATCGGACCGGCGGTGTTCCTGCAACTGGAATCGCTCAAGCCCGGCAACTCGATCAACATCACCCGCGAGGACGGCATCATTGCGACCTTCAGGGTCGACACCGTCGAGACCTTCAGCAAGGCGAAGTTCCCCAACGACCGGGTCTACGCCGATGCCTCCACCGCGCAGCTCCGGGTGATCACCTGCGGTGGTGCATACGACAGGAAGGTCAAGGACTACGTCGACAACATTGTGGTCTTCGCCCACCTCGCCTCGTACCGACACGTCTGAGCCCTTCCGGGACGCCCCAGGAGACCGCTCCCAGGAACCGCTCGCAGAGACCGCTCCCAGGAGGCCTCTCCCGGTGGCCTCTCCGCCCCTCCCGGAGGTGCCCCAGGCGCCCCGGAACGAGCCCAGGCCGACCCTCTGGTCGGCCTGGGCTTTGTCATGGGCGGGAGGGCGCCGGCCTCGCGGGAACCCACGCCCCCGAGGGGCGGTGGGAGTGCGGCCCGACCCCTAGGAACTGCCGGTCTTCGGCGAACGGGGTAATGCCCCGAGCGCGCAACTTTTCCGGTTTCGCGTTGCCGGTCCGGACCCGGTACCCATGGCCATACCGGATCGCGCGCTCTGCCACCCCTGGCGGAGAACGGAGACGAGGAGAGGCGGGCACGGGGCGTGAGACATGAGGGATGAGGCGTGAGACATGAAGCGTGAGGCGTGAGGCGTGAGACATGGGGACAGCTCGCTGCTGTGGGGGCGGCGTCTGTAGGGGGCGGGCCTCTGTCCGCGGCCATGAAGCCGACGGCTGTCAGCCCGGGCGACACGCGGCGCCGTGACCTTCTATCGATACGGATTGCCCGGGGAAATAATGAACCGTCGGAGAAACCTATGGGTGAGCCGAGCCCACGCTGTGCCGATGCGCCATCATGAGCAACCCTATGAGCAACCCTTTTTCGCCCTGGTGACGGGATGAAATGAGCGCTGGACGCCAAGGGCCGTCGAAACCGGGAAGGGGCCGGAAGCCGGCCCGTGGAGGTACTCCCGCCACCGACCGCATGCTCCGCATTCTGCTGCGCCGCCGTAAACAGCCGCTGAGCGCCGAGGATGTGACGATCACCGATAGGCCCGCCGTACGCAAGGCGGTGTCGGCAGCGGCACTGGGCAACACCATGGAGTGGTTCGACTTCGGGGTCTACGCCTATCTGGCCGGCACCTTGGGCAAGGTGTTCTTCCCGTCGAGCTCCCCGGGGCCCAGGTCGTGTCGACCTTCGCCACCTTTGCTGCGGCATTTCTCGTCCGGCCGCTCGGTGGCTTGGTATTCGGTCCGCTCGGCGTCCGTATCGGCCGTAAAACGCGTCCTCGCCGCCACCATGATCATGATGGCGATCAGCACCTTCGCCGTCGGATTTCTGCCCACCTATAACAGCATCGGTTTCGCCGCGCCGATTCTGCTGCTGATCTGCCGTCTGGTCCAGGGGTTCCCCACCGGCGGGGAATACGCGGGAGCCACCACCTACATCGCCGAATACGCACCGGACACCCGCCGCGGATTCCTCGGCAGCTGGCTCGACGGCACCTTCGTCGGATATTCGTTCGGCTCCGGACTGGTGACCCTGACGAAGGGCCGGAGGCCCAGCGGGGTGACGGCGCCCGTCGCTCACCCGGCCGGCGCAATCGCCCGGGCCGTACCCTGTGCCCGAGTCATCCCCGAACGCTGCCGTACCAGCGCCAGGCGGTGCGGCGAGGGCGCCCCGGCAGTTCGGCGCGCCCGGTGGCCCACAGCAGGGTGCGCCAGGGATCGGCGGCCTCCGGGACATCCGGAAACAGCCGGGTGAGCACCCGTGCGCATACGTCGGCGGGCGGGTTCCAGGCGAGCTGGAGCCCCTCCGTCAGGTCGTGGGTGTGCACCAGCGTCTCCACGGTGCCCATTGCGGCGAAGCCCCCGGGGTCCGAGACCCCGAACACATGGTGGGCACGCACCCGCGGCGGCGTCGTACGTACCATGGCCACCAGCAGAGCGCCGCTCGCCTCCAGCACCTGCAGCAGCCCGGCCGGACCCGCTGCACGGTCGGCGTGCACGGCGTTCGAGGGACCGCCCGGCCGCCGGCTCTCCCACACAAACGGCACCGGGCCCTCCAACGGCGGCCTCCGGGGGCCCAGTTGGACGGCGTAGGCGAAGAGATCGTCGCTGAGGTGTTCCACGGTCTCCCAGCAGTCCCACTCCAGCGAGCCTGCCTTGCCGTCCCACGCGGCCGAGGGCGCCTCGCGCAGCACGGCCACCGCGAGCTGCACGGCGCGGTCGAGATCGTCCGCGGCGACAGCGGACGGCAGGGTGTCGGCTTCGGTCGATCGGGTCATGCGGGGACCGTACCGTGCGGTGCGGAAGTGCGGGCGGGCCGGGCCCGTTGGTGGCGGGCCGCGCGGACCTGACGGTCTATCGTGGGCGCATGTCCGTCCCTGAACTGATCCGTATCGTCTCCCGCGACTCGCCGATGGCCCTGGCCCAGGTGGAGCGCGTCCGCGCCGAACTCGGTGCCCTCCATCCCGGCATCGCCACCGAGGTCGTCCCGGTCAAGACGACCGGCGACCGCTGGATGGGCGCTCTGTCCCAGGTCGAGGGGAAGGGGGCGTTCACCAAGGAGGTCGACGCCGCCCTCCTGGCCGGTGAGGCGGACCTCGCGGTGCACTGCGTCAAGGACATCCCGGGTGACCGCCCGCTGCCGGCCGGCACCACCTTCGCCGCCTTCCTCGCACGCGATGACGTCCGGGACGCACTGATCCACCCCGGCGGGCTCACCCTCGACGAACTCCCCGAAGGCACCCGGATCGGTACCTCGTCGGTCCGCCGGATCGCCCAGCTCGCCGCCTCCCATCCGCACCTGCAGTGTGTGCCGATGCGCGGCAACGCCAACCGCCGTATGGAGAAGCTCGCGGCCGGCGAGGCGGACGCACTGCTGCTGGCCGTCTCCGGTCTCGAGCGCATCGGCCGTACGGACGTGATCACCCAGATCCTGTCGGTGGACGAGATGTGCCCGCCCATCGGCGCGGGCGTGCTGGCGCTGCAGTGCCGCGAGGACGATACCGACACCATCGATGCCGTCAGCGGCCTGGGCCACCCCCGGACCTTCCAGGAGACCACCGCCGAACGCATGCTGCTGCACGTGCTGCAGGGCCACTGCAACAGCCCGATCGCCGGCTACGCCAAGACCGACCGGCGTGGCGAACTGTCGCTGCGGGCCTGCGTGTTCACCCCGGACGGCAAGACGGTCCTCCATGCGCACGAATGGGCAGGCCCGCTCACCCCGGAGACGCTCGGCACGTCCGTGGCCGTCGCCCTGCTGCGTCAGGGCGCCCGCGAGCTGATCGACGGCATCGCGCACTGAAGCCCGTGCCCCGGGGCAGATGAGCGTCGGCCGATGACCGGCACTCGCCACCCGCTGCCCGAGGGGCGGACGGACGGCAGGCGCCCTGTCCACCCCCACGCCGGCCGTCGGCTCCCCGTGTGCAGCACGAACAGGATCCCCTGCAGGCATCCCCGGTCATCGAGTGGTGGACGGCCGAGCTTGCGAAGCCGTTGTTGCCGCGTCGGCAGCAACGGCTCGACCCGGCCTCACTGGTCGTCCGACACAAGCCCCGAGTGGGACACCAACGGCGTTCTCTTCCCCACGACCTCCTCAACGAGCGGCGGAAGAAACGGCCATGGGCCTCTCCTCCTCGCAGCCGGTGTTCTCATTGCCATGTCTTCCGCTGTGCGAGGGTCAACTCGTGCCGCGACTTCTCCGGTCTCGATCTTGGTGACAGTTTGCGTGGCGAGGTGACAGCTGTCGCGGCTCGACACACCGAGCTGCACGTGGCCGTGGGCTGCTAGGTTGCGTCCAGGCGAACGTGTGTACGGAGGTAGCGCTGTGATCGGGCCGGGAGCAATAGCGGGGATCGCGGTGGTGGAGCTCGGCATGGTGCTGACGCCGGGGCCGAACATGATCTACCTGGTCTCCCGCTCGATCGCCCAGGGCCGCCGAGCGGGGCTGATCTCGCTGGCCGGGGTCTTCCTCGGCTTCCTGGTCTACCTCTTCGCCGTGTCCGCCGGTATCGCCGCCGTCTTCGCGCTGGTGCCGGAGATCTACCTGGCGATCAAGCTGGCCGGAGCCGGCTACCTGCTCTGGCTGGCCTGGAAGGCCGTCCGGCCGGGCGGCCGATCCGCTGTCGCGGCCCAGGAGTTGACGCAGGACGGGGCCCGCAAGCTCTTCCTGATGGGCTTCCTCACCTGCCTGCTCAATCCCAAGGTGGCCATCCTCTACATCTCGCTGCTGCCGCAGTTCGTCGACCCGGCGCACGGCCATGTCGGCCTGCAGGGACTGCTGTTGGGGCTGACCCAGATCGCGGTGGGGGTCGCGGGCAACGCGTTCTTCATCGTGACGGCCGGCTCCGTCGCCGGGTTCTTCGCCCGGCACCCGCTCTGGCAGCGCCTGCACCGCTATGTGATGGGCACCGCGCTGGCGGGCTTCGCCGTCAGGATCGCCACCGAACGAACGGGCGCGGCGGTCGCCCTGCGCTGACTGCCGACTGCTGCCAGCAGACAGCTGGGCGCTGAGGGAACCCACCGCAGGTCAGCTGACCGATCGTCCGGGACGTCCCCGCGGGCCGGGGGGGCTTCGGTCCTTGACGCGAATCGTCCCCTCACCTGCTGTTGTGGGGTGAGTGAAGCGTGCAGGGGTCTCGGGCACTGGGATGATCTTTGCGTGCTCGCCGCGCTCATGACACGATGTCCAGCGCCCGCGCGGGGGAGCGGCGGACGAGTGGGGACAACCTCCCTTTGTGCACCGACTATGCAACTGTGGTGCTCCCTACTTCCCAGGCGGCGAGAAGCCATCAAGCCGCAGTCACAGAATCTCAAGGGAACGGGACACCGACATGACCACCTCCACACACAACTCCAGCCCTACCCCCATCTACGAAGAGCTCGTCGAGGAGCACGGAGACATCCTCGCCGAAGCCCGTGAGGCCGCCGAGCGTTCCCAGCAGACGGCGTCCCAGGCGCTGGACTGGAGCGACTTGCGCCGCCGCCATTGAGGGGCGGCCTTGCCGACGGCCCTCGTCCGATGAAATGCGATGCGATGAGCCGTGCGGCGTTGGCTTGGCCATGCCCCGTCGGATCAGTCCGTCCGGGGAAAGGCATCCACGAGCCGCGTGGGAGCTGCTTGCTTCCAGGAGTCCACGAGGATGTCCCGCAGTTCGTCGATGTCCTCCAATTCCGCCAGCCGTACCCTCACCCAGGCGGAGCCGGCTTCGTGCGGCGGCACCCAGAACTTCGCCGGTTCCGCGGCCATCAACTCTTCCCGCTCATGCCTCGGGCATCGCACGGCGAACGATGTCTCATCGTCGGGAATCGTGAGGAACATCTTTCCGGCGACCCGGAATGTCGGCATTTCCCAGGCAACCTTCTCCACCGTCTCGGGCAGGGAAAGGGCGATACGGCGGACATCAGCGGAATCCATCACGGCCACCAGCTTAGACAAGCAACCGCCCGCTGAGACACGCAAGGAGCCAAGGCAAGGACCGCAACGCTCCTCGGTCAAGAGGGGGAGTGGGAACCTTTGTCCCGGATCAGGTTCTCCACGTGGTCGAAGCGTGCGTGCAGCGTATGCAGTTCCGAGCGGAGCGCCTCCGCGTCCTCGCGTGCGTAATTCCCCACCGCCTTGCCCACCCGCAGCACGTCCTGCTCCGCGCGTCCGACGAACCAGGTGGCGAGGGCTGCCGTGATGACCCCGAACGCCGTAATGGCGCTGAGCATCAAGAGGGAAGCGATGACGCGGCCCCACAGCGTGACCGGAAAGAAATCCCCGTAACCGACTGTGGTCGCCGTCTCGATCGACCACCACAAAGCCCTCGGGTAGGACGTGATATTGGCGTGCGGCGCACCGGATTCGGCGACCACGACCAGAGCGGCACCCCCGAGAAGTACCGCGGTCATGACCAGCGTGACCCAGAGCGCCGCTTGTGCATGAAGCCGGCGCCACGATTCATTGCCGAAGAGGCGGTTCAGCACGGACAAGAGAAACGACGGCACCAACGGGCGTCACCTTCCACTGCGGGTCTGGTGGGAAACCAGCCATGAGCCATCGCTGACATTAACGCCGACAGCAAGGCCGACAGCAAGGCCGACATTAACAGGGCTCAAGGAAATGCCCGGAGATGTCCACGTTCACTTCGACGGCGGATCCTGGCGCGGTGCGGCAGGAGTATCGCCGCGGACCGCGTGCGCATAGAGCGCCAGTGTGTCGGTCGTGAAGTATGAGCTGTAGGAGACGTCCGGGAAATCGCCGCCGGTGTGGTAGCCGCCGATGACGCCGATCAGGGCGTAGCCCGTGAAGTCCCGTACCAGGAACGGCCCGCCGGAGGTGCCGCCGATATAGCCCGCGCAGGAAATCTCCAGGAAGTCTCCGGGGGCGGCCGGGTCGGTGCTGGTGTAGCGATGCGTGGAGGAGGTGCAGTCCAGGGGCTTGGGGTGGCTGGTGTCGCTGTTGCCGGGGTAGCCGATGAGCCGCACCTTCCGGTGGTCGTACCCCGGGTACGGGAGCAGGTCGAAGCCGCCCGTCACGTCCTCCACCTCCCACCCGTCGTTCCTCGCCCCCAGCCGCACCACCGCGTAGTCCCAGCGGGCCCCCGCGTTGGTGCCGAGGTCGTAGTACCGCTGGTCGAGGTAGAAGCGGTCGACGGGGTAGATCCCGTGTGGTGTGAGCCCGTCGTGGTATTGCGGCACGAACGAGAAGTGTCGTTTCGGGTTGGGGGAGCGCAGGCAGTGTGCGGCACTGACCACGAGGTCGCGATGCGGGCTGCGCACGACGGTGCCGCCGCAGAACCGGCCGGTGTTGCTGCCGTCCGTCCAGAAGAAGGTCCCCACCTGGGGGAGGCCGTCGAACGGGTGGCTCGGCGGAGTGGGGTCCGCTGCCGGGCGGGGTGCCTTTGCGCTCCTGGTGACGACGGCGGGCTTTGCGGCCCGCATCCGCTGCGCGGTCCAGTAGGTGTCCGCCGACGCGGCTGGGTGAGCGGGGCCGTCCGGCGCACCCGCTGCGTGTGCGAGGGACCCGGGCGGGAGGGCGAGCGACACTCCGACAAGCAGGGTGGTGAGCAGGAGGGTGAGGCGGCTGTGTGCAGCAGTCGGTCTGCTCATGATCCGGGTCCTTCCCAGGGCACGGGCGTACGGGACGGGGGCAGGTGCGAGACGAGCGGGATGAGCGGGATGAGCGTGCCATCGTCCTACGGCGGAAGGGTGCAGAGCGAGAGGCCGGGCCGGAAAATCCTGGTGGTGGGGGGAGAGAGGGACACCGGGGGGAGGGGGCCGGTAGCGGGCGGCCCCGCAGTTACGGGGGTACCAAGACCCGGGCCTCCACACCGCGTTGAGGCCGAGGCCGGCCCGGGAGCCGCGACACCGCGCCCAGCCGCGAGGTGACGGTGGGAGGACCCTTCGGGACCGGAAGGAGGCCGGCTGCACGAGAGCTGCTGGGAGTTCGACGCACCGTACGAGCAGGACATCCGGCTACGGGGGCGCGCCGTGCTGCTTCTGCCCACGTTCCACTGGACCGGCCGCCCCCTCCTCTCCCCCTGCCCGATCGGCCCCTGACCCTGACGTACCCGGCCGGTCCGGGGGTGCCGCTTGCGCCGGCCGCGGCGGATGGCACGGACGACGCGCTCGCCGCGGTGCTCGGCCGCACGCGTGTCGAGCTCCTGCTCCTGCTCGCGGAGGAGCACACCACCAGCGACCTCGCCCGGCGGCTGACCGTCAGCGATGCCACCGTGTCCGCCCACACCACCGCACTGCGCGGGTCGGGCCTGATCGCCACGGTCCGGGCCTGATCGCCACGGTCCGGGCGGGGCGCGCGGTCCTGCACCGGCGTACCGCCCTCGGGAGCCTGCTGGTGCGGCGCCGGCATGGAACACGCGGTGGGTACGACTGACCGGAGGCACCCCGGGCAGCTCTGGGCAGTTCTGGGCCGTTCCGGGCAGTCAACGTATCCAGAACCGGTCCGGTGGCTGCCGCAGCGACCTCGCCGACTCCCGCCGTGAACATCGATCACGCACAGTGACGCGACCGGGGCCTGCCTCGGGCGCGCACCGCTCGCTCGCCGCCCGCAATGGCGCGGAGGTAACCTGAATCAACTGCTCCTGCAGCCCCGCCCGGGGAGGTCGCATGACCGCCGCTGTGAGCCTCCGCCCCAGCAAGGCGGACGCACTCCGCTACACCCCCATCGCCGAGCACGGCCTGATCGGGGACATGCGTACGGCCGCACTCGTCGGCACCAACGGCACAATCGACTGGTACTGCTGCACACGATTCGATGCACCCAGTGTCTTCGCGGCGATCCTCGACGCCGACCGCGGCGGCGCCTTCGAGCTGGCCCCGGACGTACCCGCCCGGACGAAGCAGTTCTACTTCCCCGACACCAACATCCTGATCACGCGGTTCTTCGCGGACCACGGTGTCGGCGAGGTCCAGGACTTCATGCCGATCGTCGACGACTCACACGAGGCGGACCGCCACCGGCTGATCCGGCGGGTGCTCTGTGTGCGGGGGGCGCTGCCGTTCACCGCCCGGGTGGCCCCACGCTTCGACTACGGGCGCAGCACGCACACCGTGAGTACGCGGCATGGCCAGACCGTATTCGACTCCCCGGATCTCTCTTTGGCGCTGACCTCCAGCGTTCCGGTGGAGATCGACGGCCCGGACGCCACTTCCTCGTTCATGCTGGGCGAGGGGGAGTCCGCGGTTTTCGCGCTCGACCGGATCGGCGGCGGGGTGGAGCCGAGGGCCTGTCCGCTGATGGAGGCGGAAGAACTGTTCGGTGCGACGGTCCGGTATTGGCGCACCTGGCTGTCGCGCTCCCGCTACCGAGGGCGCTGGCGGGAGATGGTGCACCGCTCCGCACTCACTCTCAAGCTCCTCACGTACGCCCCGACCGGCGCCATCGTGGCCGCTCCCACGACCAGCCTGCCCGAACAGATCGGCGGCGAGCGCAACTGGGACTACCGCTATGCCTGGGTGAGGGACGCCGCATTCTGCATCTACGCACTACTCAGACTGGGCTTCACCGACGAGGCCAAAGCCTTTGTGCACTTCCTGTCCGAGAACATCGGCCTCAACAACGGTTCCGACGGTCCGCTGCAGATCATGTACGGCATCGACGGCCGCAGCGAACTCCCCGAGGAAGAACTCCTCCACCTGGAGGGCCATTTGGGCTCCTCGCCCGTCCGTATCGGCAACGGGGCCGTCAACCAGCTCCAACTGGACATCTACGGTGCCCTCATCGACTCCCTCTACCTCTACGACAAATGGGGTCAGCCGCTGTCCAGCGACCACTGGGCCACCGTCGGCACCCTGGTCAACTGGGTGTGCGACAACTGGGACCAGCCGGACGAAGGCATTTGGGAGACGCGCGGCAAAGCCCAGCGCTTTCTGTACTCGCAGCTGATGTGCTGGGTGGCGATCGAGCGCGCGATGCGGATCGCCATGCACCGGGGCCTGCCGGCGGATATGCCCCGTTGGGCCCATGCCCGCGATGCGATCTACCAGCGGATCATGGAGTGTGGCTGGTCCAGCGGGCGAAAGGCATTCGTCCAGCACGAGGGCGACGATGTCCTCGATGCGTCCGTCCTGATGATGCCGCTGGCCAAGTTCATCTCTCCCACCGACCCGAAATGGCTCTCCACTCTCGATGCGTTGGGCGAGGAGCTGGTGTCCGACTCCCTGGTCTACCGCTATGACCCCCGCCGCAGCCCGGACGGGCTACGGGGCGAGGAGGGCACCTTCTCGGTCTGCTCGTTCTGGTATGTCGAGGCGCTGTCCCGCGCCGGCCGGGTGGACGAGGCCCGGCTCGCCTTCGAGAAGATGCTCACCTACGGCAACCACCTCGGCCTGTACGCCGAAGAAATCGGCCACACCGGCGAACAGATCGGCAACTTCCCCCAGGCCTTCACCCATCTCGGCCTCATCAGCGCCGCATTCAACCTCGACCGGGCCCTGGGCTGACGCACCGCACAGCCCCGCAGGGGGCGGGCGGCGGGCGGTGCGCACGGGAGCGACACGGGCGCCTCAGGACTTGGACGTCCCCTCAGGACCTGAGACGTCGGCGCAGGACCAGGACATCGGCTCAGGACCTGGGGCGCCGGCTCAGGTCCGGGCGGCCGGGGCGGCCGGGGCGGCCGGGGTGGCCGGGTTCGCGCTGCTCCTCGCCCCACCACAGGTGCGGCGCGAGGTACGGGTTCTATGTGGCCAAGCCCGGTGTCGACGCGGCGACCCTCAACGCCGCGCTGGCACAGGGCCTGAACGTGCTTCTCACGCCCGGGATTTATCACGTCGACCGGCCGGTCGAAGTCCGGCGCGCGAACACCGTGGTCCTGGGGCTGGGGTATGCGACCCTCGTTCCGGACAACGGTGTGACGGCGTTGAAGGTCGCCGACGTCGACGGTGTGCGGCTCGCCGGATTCCTGATCGATGCCGGCCCGGTCAACTCCACCACGCTGCTGGAGGTCGGCCCCGAGGGCGCTTCCGCAAGCCACGCCGCCAATCCGACCACGGTTCAGGACGTCTTCCTCCGGATCGGCGGGGCGGGCGCCGGGAAGGCGACCACCAGCATGGTGATCAACAGCAACCACACCATCGTCGATCACACCTGGGTCTGGCGCGCCGACCACGGGGACGGTGTGGGCTGGGAGACCAACCGGGCCGATTACGGGGTCCGGGTCAATGGCGACGACGTCCTGGCGACCGGGCTCTTCGTCGAGCACTTCAACAAGTACGACGTGGAGTGGCGCGGCGAGCGGGGACGCACGGTCTTCTTCCAGAACGAGAAGGCGTACGACGCACCCAACCAGGCCGCGGTACAGAACGGCAGCACCAAGGGGTACGCCGCGTACAAGATCGCTGACGAGGTGACCACGCACGAAGGGTGGGGCCTGGGCAGCTACTGCTACTACAACGTGGATCCCACCGTCCGCCAGGACCACGGCTTCGAGGCCCCGGAGAAGCCGGGCGTGAAGCTCCACGGTCTGCTCGTGGTCTCCCTCGGCGGCAAGGGGCAGTACGAGCACGTGATCAACGGCGTCGGCGCCCCCACCTCGGGTACCTCGACGGTGCCGTCGACGGTGGTGTCCTATCCCTGATCCCTGATCCCTGAACCTGAGGTCCCTCAGGCCCCTCAGGTCCCTCAGGTCATCCTGATCACCGACAGCCCTCTGGGGCGGCCCATACCTCCGTTCGGCCATGGCCGGAGGCGCCGTGCCAGGGGGCCGTGACGGGCGGGCCGGCGGTCCGGCCTACCGTAGGGCGGCGCATCTGTTGAGCCTGGAGAGTCATGACCATCGAAGAATCCGCCTTCCGAGGGCGGATGCCTGCCCGGACCGGTGACCTGGCGGTCGAGCGGCACGGTATCGAGCCGGTGCCCGAAAGCAACCGCTACGGGAAATCTGCCCGCCTTTTCACCGTATGGTTCGCCCCCAACCTCACGATGACCGGAGTGTTCTCCGGCACCGTGGGCATCTCCCTGGGGCTGGACTTCTGGACGGCCCTGACGGCCATGGTGCTCGGCACGATCGTCGGCGCGGTGCCCGCCGCATACCTCGGCACCTGGGGCAGCCAGACCGGGACCGGTCAGCTACCGCTGTCACGGCTGGCCTTCGGGCGTGGTGTGGCACTGCCCGGCATCATGCAGTGGCTCTCCTCCGTCGCCTGGGATGCGCTGATCGGCCTCTTCGGCGGTGAGGCGCTGGCCCAGCTGCTCGGCTGGCCGTTCTGGCTGGGCGCGCTGGTGGTCCTGCTGCTCCAGGGAGCCGTCGGCGTCTTCGGCTACGAGGTGCTCCATCAGCTCCAAACGGTGATGACCTTCGTGCTGGGCGCCGCATTCCTGATCCTGAGCGTCAAGCTGCTGTCCGGGGTGCCGCTTCCCGTATCGAGCTCCGCACACGGCGCGGATCGTCTGGGTGCCTTCGTCCTGACCAGCACCATCGCGCTCAGTCTGGCCATCTCGTGGGCCCCCTACGCGTCGGACTTCAGCCGCTACCTGCCCCGTGCGACGTCCCGGCCCAGGATGTTCTGGTACTCCGTGCTCGGCATGGTGCTCTCGTTCGCCTGGGTCCAGGCGCTGGGGCTGTGGGGAGCCGAGCTGTTCACCGATCAGACCGCCGCCGGGGTGCACGGACTGCTGGGCGGCGGGGTCCTCGGCGCCTTCGGCCTGCTGGCCATTGCGGCCGCGGCGGTGTGCAGCAACGCCATGAACGACTACAGCGGCTCCCTGGCGCTCCAGACGGCCGGCATCCGGATACCCCGGCCGCTCGCCGCGGCGGCAGCGGCGGTACTCGGCTTTCTACTGGTGCTGTGGATGCACGCCGCGGACACCGCGGTGCGCTTCCAGAACCTGCTGTTGTTCGTGGGTTACTGGATCCCCGGTTTCGTGGGCATCGTGCTCGTCGACGCGAGGCTGCGCGCCAAGGCCCGTCGTGGCGCGCCGATCGACGTCGCTGCCGAGTTCGCCCGTCCGCAGCCGTGGTGGCCCGCGTGCCTCGCTTTTGTCGTCGCGTTCGCCGCAGCCGTGCCCTTCATGGACACGACCCTGTTCGTCGGCCCGGTCGCGGCCGCACTGCATGGCGCCGATCTCGCGTACTACATCGCATTCATCGTTTCCGTTGCCATCTATGCCCCTTTGAGGCTTTTTGCGAGTGCGCGTACGGCTCGCAAGGGGTAGTAGCCGGCCGTAGCTGCGCCGGGCGCGGGCGGGCGAATGAGCCGGGCCCATGCCCGTCCGGGTGCCGCCGGGCAGCACCGTACGGAGGGCACCGAGCGCACGGAGGGCGCGGAGTGCACGAAGGGTGTGGAGGGCATGGCGCCGTTCTCCTCCGCTGCCGTCATCGGTCCGCTCTGCCCTTCGCGTACGGCTGCTGGGCCGAGGGATGTAGTCCCCGGCCGCGGCAGGTCATGCCGCAGGAGGGTTTGAGGAGCCGTTCGTGTCCAGCGCGCCGTCGGACGGCTTCATGGTCGATGCCGCGGGCACACGTAGCTCTCGAAGAGCTTGCGGGGTGCGGCGGTCCGGTGCCCGCCCGGTGCCCGGTGTCGGGGTGAGGAACCCCACCACCTGCCCGGTTCGATGCGCAGGGACCATTCCGGCGCACGTACCAGGGCGTATCAGGGCGCACCCGGATGCACCCGGATGTCCTCGGACGCACCTGGATGCACTCGGACGCCCTCCCGCCGAACGTGAAGGGAGAGCCGATGGCTACGACGTACGGCACGACGCCGGCTCGGGGCTCTGCGAGGCGGGCCTGGGGGCGAGCGCTCCTGGGCGGCGCGGTGATGGCGTGTGCACTGGGAGCGGGGAATGCGCTGGGGGAGGCGCTCGCCAGGGTGCTCGGTGCCGACGGCTTGGTGCGGCAGCTGTTGCCTGCCGCGCTGGTGAGCGCCTTGGCCGTCCCCACCGTTATGGGGTTGCGGGCCGTCCGGTCGGCACGGTGCGGTCCGCTGGGGCTCGGGCCCCTTTCCTCCGCGCCACTCGGCTTTTTCCGCGGCCTGGCCGTCACCCTCTCCTGTGCTGCCGCCGTGCTCGGGGCCGGGACGGCGCTCGGGTGGGTCCGCTGGGCCGGCCTGGACCCGGCAGCCCTTGCCTCGTTCCTGGTGAGCAATGCCGTGGTGGCCGTGCTGCTGGAGGCGCTGCCCGAGGAGGCGACGCTGCGCGGCTATGCCTGGGCCTCGTTGCGCGACCGGCTCGGCGGAGTGGTCTCCGCCCTGGGGGTGACGGCGGTTTTCCTGCTGGTGCCGGCGGCATCCACTGTGGTGCAGGCCGGGGTGTCCCCACTGGTGGGCGTGGCGTCCGCGCCGATGGGTCTCACCCCCGAGGGGCAGGATCCGGTCGCCTACCTGGTGTTGCTCTCGGTCTTCGGGCTCACGCTGGTGGCCGCCCGTACGGCGCCGGGGTCCGCGCCGCTGTGGGCGGCGATCGGTACCCATGTGGCCTTCCTGAGCGTCAACCGAGTGGTGTTCGAGGGGGTGCAGCGTGGCGCGGGCTGGTCGGCGACGGTCGCCCCGACCCATGCCGCGGTGCTCGAACTGGGGTATCTGGCGGCCACGGCGATGGTCTTCATCGGGGCAAGGCTGGTGTCGTCCCGGATGAAGACGCGGACGCATCGGCGAGGGCAGCCGTCCGCGGCGACCACACACAGCGTGGGCAACTGGACCGGGGCCGGGCCACTGCTCGTCCCGGCCGGACGGGGGCGGCCGCCCTCCGGCGCCGAGCGGGTGTGGCCGTCACACGTCGGCCGGGAGTGGCCGTCACATGGCCGAGGGGCGCGCGTCATTCGACGCGGTGAAGCATGAGGGGTTATAGAGGCTATAGGAGTTTATGTCCGCATTTGTTCGCATGGAGGTAGCGGCGATCTGCCGGTCGATGCCGAGCCCGGCGCGGCAGCCCGCGGCGGGCTCGGCGAGCAATGCGGAAGACTCTTCTTCCCCTGCATGCAAGGGCAGAAGAGATCGGCTTTTACCCATCGGCCCATCAAGCAAACAGGGGTAATGTCCGATTGTTTGCGGCGGATGCGGGCACGCGACTGTCCGGAGGATGATGACGGTGGTTCCGCTTCTGCCGGTGCTGCTTCTTGCGCTGATCATTTCGGCGCTGGAGGTGCACGGCAGGCCTCATGGTCATAGTGGTGACCGTCCTCGCCGTCCAGTTGCCGAGGTGGCGTGAGGTGTTCCACACCGCTCCGCTTTTCCTTGTCCGCTCGGGACGGGTGCGGGGCTGGCTTTTCACCGTCGGGGCGAACAAACCATTTCGTCCGACCTCGGAAAATTGTGGTTGGCAGCCGGGGGAGAGGGAACTCTTTCCGGCCTGAAGGCAAGACGACGCGATATGAGGTGAGCTTTATCATGAGCACCGCCGAGGCTCCTCGCACCATGACGGCGTCGCCGGTGCTGGAGCTTCAACTCGACTGCCGGTCCGAGGCTGTGGGGCCCGCACGGCGCCTTGCCGCCACCTTCCTGGAGCAAATGGAGCCCGCCACGGAGAAGGAGGCGAGGGAGGCGGTGATCCTGGTCGTCTCCGAGCTGGTGACCAATGCGGTGCGGCACGCAGGCGGAAAGACTTGCACGCTGCGGTTGAGGGCGGGCCCGGAGTCGGTGGTGGTCGACGTGGGCGATTCCAGCCCGGTTCTCCCTCGCCCCCGCACTCCGGATGTCACCGGTGAGGGCGGCGGTTTTGGATGGTCCATGGTCTGCCGCATCGCGAGCGCCGTGGAGATCACGAAAGAGCCGGCCGGTAAAACCGTGACCGCGGTCATTCCCCGCCGGGGGCGCGGCTCAGCGTGACCGGCCAGGCCGTGGCCGATGAGCCACGGCCTGAGCGCACAGCGGTGTGCCGCGGCGGACGCCGGGTTGACCGATCGGCCCCCGGAGATGTGGTGGATAGCGCCACGGCTGGACCGCCCGATTGTCCCTATGAGGAACCGGCCGCCTCGGCGGCGAATGGTTCGCCGCCAGAATTCCTTGACGAGGGAATCGAATGCGTCGCGCAAGCCGGGAACTGCCCCGCGTAGCCCGCGCTCAGGACTCGCCCGTCAGCAGCAAAAGTGACCTTGTCGCGGCGGAATATCCGCGTGAAGCGTGCACCCTCTCGTCCACCCGGCGAAGTCGCCTTTCCCGTCAGCTCTCATCAGGTCCCATCAGGGAGGACGGGGGCGGCTACACCAAACCCACCCCACCACAAGAATTCCGGTCGGTGGTGGCGGTGGTGTCGGAGGTGCCGGTGTCTCGGTGATGTCCGTGGTCTCCCGGGGCCAGTCAGGAAATGGCGTTCGGCCAGGGAACCTGAATCGCGGTCGGGGCCGTGTAGTCGATGCCTGGTACCGCGAAACCGTAGAGGCGCTGGACCTCGGCGTGGAACCAGTCGAGGTCGGCGAGGCGGGTGATGGTCTCGGTGGTGGCCGACTCCCACCTTTCGGTGACGGCGGCCTGGACCGCGCTGTTGAGTTCCCAGCCGTCGAGACGGACCCTGCCGTCCTCATCGGTTTCGAGCGGCCGGACGCCCGTCAGTTGGTCCCACAGGCCGGCCAGCTGCGCAATCGGCGGTACCATCCCCTCGCCGAGCGCGCCACGCAGCAGGCCGAGGTAGAGGGCGATGCCGGGGATGGCGGTGGAGGACTGGGTGATGGCCGCGCCGTTGACGGAGGTCACCGCGCGGCCGCCGACCAGCTTGTCGAGGCGCTCGTCGAGCGCCCTGGCGGTGGCTTCGAGGTGGGACTTGGCGGCGCCGATGGTGCCCTGACGGTAGATCCCGTCCGTCAGGGGGGAGCCGATGTACGACAAGGCGGCCGTGGTGAATCCGTCGGCGAGCAGACCACGGTCGGCGAGGTGGTCGACCCACCGTTCCCAGTCCGCGCCACCCATCACCGCCACGGTCTGCTCGATGTCGTCCCCCTCGGCCGGCGGGGTCTCCACCTCCTTGACCTCCGGAGTTCCGTCACCGTCGAAGACCAGGGTCTTGGTGCGGTACGGCTCGCCGATGGGCTTGAGGACCGAGGCGTAGGCGGCACCGGTCTCCGGGTCCGTGCGCCGTGGTGCGGCAACCGAGTAGATCAGGTGGTCCAGCCGCCCGAAACGCTGTCGGAGGAGATCGGAGACCTGCTCCTTCATCTCGTCGGAGAACGCGTCGCCGTTGAGGAACACCATCTCCTGGCCGTGCCGGCGGGCGAGTTCAGCGGTGGCGGCGGTGCGGTACCAGCCGGCCGTGGCGGTGCGGCGCTCGGTGGGGGCCTTCTCGAAGCAGACGCCGATGCCGCGGATCCCCGTATGGGCGAGGCCGGCGATCGTCGCGGCCAGCCCGTAGCCGGCCGAGGAGCCGACGACGAGCGCCACCGGAGCGTCGTCCGATACATGGCTGGGCGAGGGGGCGGCCTGCCACATCTCCTGCACCAGGCGCTCGCAGCCGGCCGGATGGGAGTCGAGGAAGAGGAATCCGCGGCTGCGCGGGGTGATGACACGTTCGCTCATGACGCACGTCCTTCAGTTCGTCCGGTTCATCTAGTTCGTCGCGGAGGTGGAGCGGCCGCCACCGGAGCGCGTACCGTGTCCGCAAGTCTGCGCCTCCATACCTCCCCATGATCGTCTCGGCGGGCACAGTGTTGGTGGGGTGGTTTTGGAGGTTTTCCCCGGGGTGTTCCGCGCACGAATGACGCCGCACCCCACCCCGGCCCGGCGATACGGCGATACGGGTGTCTCGACTCGGTGCGGTCGAAGGCTTCGTCGGCGTGAGGGTGTGGGGGTGAGCCGGTGCCGGACGCTCACGCCGCCTCATGGGGTCGGTCACCACCGCACCACGTCCTGGCCCCGGACGATGAGGCAGCAGGGGCACCCGGGCGGCTGAGCCTTACGGAAAGGCCGGGGGTTTCGAGGGCAGACGACTTCGAGGGCAGACGTCCGGCGGGTCACCGGTCGTCTTGCGGAACTCCCGGTGACCGACCATGAATCTTCCGCGTTCCCGCTGTTTGGACGCTACGTACCCCGTCCGAGCGCTCCCTCGTCGGCGGAGATCACCAGAGCTTGTCGATCTCGCCCGGGTGCAACTCGATGCGGGAGTGCGGGAAGGCGGAGCGGTGACGACGGCTCCGGAGGGAGAAGAAGTCGGCCATGGTGACCTTGTCGAAGCCGGGGCGGTCACTGGGGAACGGGGCCAGGGGCGTCCCGCCGATCAGTACCGCGCCGGGGAGATGGTGCCAGCCCGCGCCTTCGTAGAAGGGCCGGAGCGGGCGGTCGCAAGTGAAGAGACCGAGGTCCGGGCCGCTTGCTGCCATTGCCTCGTGGGCGGCCGTGACCAGACGGCGGCCGTGGCCCTGACCGCGGGCGGAGCCACGGGTCACCACCGTGCTCAGCCCCGCGGCCCGGTAGCGCTCGCCGTCATGGACGATCTGCTTGGTGAGGATGTCCAGTGCGGCGAGCACTGTGGCACCGTCGACGAGCAGCATCGACACCGGCTGCAAGGCCGGGTCGTGGGCGAACGTACCGGGCGCCGAAGGGGAGTTCGGGGGCCAGGCCTCGTCTCGCAGCTCCGCCACCTGCGTACGCAGTGCGGGCGGGACACCGGGTTCCGGGAATGTCATGATCGGCACCCGTCCATTGTGGCTGTCCGTGCAAGGGGGGCCAAGGGATTTCCCTGTGGCCGGACGGCCGGCCCGCCGCCTCGCCTCTTGCGGGTCTCCGACGAGCCAGGACCGGCCTCATGCCGGCATACGCACCCCGCCCCGGGGCAGACGATCTCCATGGGATGGCTGATGCGTTGGGAACGTGTGGTGGAGGAGTACGAGAGCGCGCTACTGGCCAAGATTTTCCGGAACGACCCGGTTCAGCTCTTCGACGCGCTGCGGCGGGAGTGCGATGAGCGTGCGGTCGTCTGCAGCCAGAGCCGCGTCCTCGTGCCCAATGACTACACCGTCGAGCTTGCACCACGGGTGCACGATGAACTGGCCGCACGCGGCGGGCAGGTGGGACGGCACCTGACCGATGTGCTGGCCCGGCACGCCGCCGAGCGTGGATATGAATGGGCGGGCCCCCTCACCGTCCATGTCACCCTCGGCGATGTGCCGAACGGACGGTATCGCCTATCGAGCGCGGCCCTCGCGCACATTCCCGCCGGTGCCGCCGGCCCCCGGGGGTGACCTGGAGCCGGGTTTCGCCGAGCCGGCGGGCCCGGCTCGGCGACTCCGCGTCCCGCAGGGCTCGGGACCCGTCCCGGCCCGGGCGGAACGGACTGGCCAACGGCGCCGCCGGGAGGCGCCGGCCGCCCCGGTGCATCGCACGCCCTACGTAGACCACGTCGGCGTGCTCCGGGGCGTCCCGGTGGCCCTTGAGACGACGACCGTCGTACGTGTCATGCCTTCATTCCCCCCGGCGTGAGCGGCCGTCCCCCTCCTGGCCGCCCGACTGTCCGTCCTGGCCGCCCGGCCGTCCCCCTCGTGACCGGCCGGGCGGCCGTCCCCCTCGTGGCCGGGCGGCCGCCCCCCCCGTGCCCGCGGCCTTGCGCGGGACGGACCGCCCGGTTCGGGTCCGCTGTCTGCGACTACCCGTGAGCTGCCGGAATCGGCGGAGGGTTTACAGGGGCCGGGCCCACAGGTCCCACTGGAGGCCCGAGCCGTCGCAGAAGGGGTCGGCCCACTTGCCGCTGCTGACCAGGTCGGTGCCCGCCGCCTGACAGCCGCTGAGGGTCCAGAACTTCTTGCCGGTCCACACGGTTCCGGGCGGGCCGTCCATCGGCTTGGCCTGGAGGTGGAAGGCGGCCGGTGCGGCCTCGGTTCCGCCGGCGGCGTGTGCCTGAGCGGCGCCGCCCAGTCCGACGACCGTGAGCGCGGCGGCAGCGAGCGCAGTGGTGAGGATTCGCCTGTTACGCACGTGATGTCCTTTCCCCGTAGCGGCGGGCCCCTTGCGGGCCCGTCACCCTGCATACGGATGAGGCCGCTTCGCGGTATGACACGGTATGGTGTGACGCGCGTCACATCGCGGTGCAAGGGGGGGTATGTTCGCCCCTCCTCGCGGGTGAGGCCCCCTTCTTGCGGGTGAGGCCCTCTTCTCGTGAGTGGGGCCCCTTCGCGTGGGCGAGGTCAACCTCCCCTCCTGGTGGGCACCTCGCCTCGCTCTTCCCGTCCCGGTGGTGCCGAAGTGGCCCGGCCGTGAATCCATTTGACGAGGCGTCACCGGTCCGGCCCAGGGCTGCCGGCATCCCCCATGCGCGCCTGGTCGCCAGGTGTGCCCTGGTGTCCGATTTCGCCGCCCGGTTGAAGGTGCCGATACGCCAGTCGCGGTGACGGGGTGTCCGGTGCCTCGCACAGGGGGTGGGGAGCGCAGAAGCGGAGGTGGCCGGGTGAACTATTCCGACCTGCCGGTTTACCTGTTCTTTTCAGGGTGTTGTCCGGAGGCGCTTGCCTTGGGAGTGCGGGCATGGATAGCGTAACCAGCACCTAAAGCTTTCTGAACAGCTTTAGTGAAAGCTAAACATCGTATTGATCCCGGGTGGGGGAGAAGCATGCAGATCAAGGTTGCGGTGGCGTACCACAGTGGATACGGCCACACCGCAAAGCAGGCGGCGGCCGTCGCGGCCGGTGCGGAGAAGGTTCCCGACACTCAGGTACGCCTGGTCTCCCTCGCCGAGCTGAACGACGAACTGTGGGAGGTGCTGCAGGAGTCCGACGCCCTGATCTTCGGCACGCCGACCTACATGGGCGGCAGCAGCGCCGTCTTCCGCGCGTTCGTCGAGGCCACCAGTCAGGTCTGGGGCGACAACATGCGCTGGAAGAACAAGATCGCGGGTGGCTTCACCAACAGCGGCAACATGGCGGGCGACAAGCTCAACGCGCTGATCGACATCACGCTGTTCGCCGCCCAGCACGGCATGATCTGGGTCGGTCTCGCGGAGTACGGCGGCTGGAACACCTCCTCCGGTAGCCCCGAGGACCTCAACCGGCTCGGCAGCTGGCTGGGCGCCATGTCGCAGTCCAACAACGACGAGTCGGCCGAGGTCACCCCGTGCGCCAGCGATCTGCGTACCGCCGAGGCGCTGGGCCGCCGGATCGCCGAGACCGCCCACGTTCACCGGGCCGGCCGGGCAGCCGTCGGGTTCGACGAGGTCTCCGCCTGACCGTCCACGACGCGTACTGAGGCTGCTGCGCCGGGGAGGGGGACCCGATGAACGGCCGTCAGGTGAACCTGGCGCTGTACGCGGACGCGCAGTCCGAGGGTGACCCGCGACCCAGCGTGCAGCCGTCACGCCGGTATCGGGGCGGCTGCCGCACGGGGGTGTGGTGGCTCATGCCACGCCGGCCCCGACAACGACGGTCCGGCGAAGGGAAAGGCGCGCGGAAGCGACCATGCCGTCAGCCGCTCGGTTCCCGAGGGGACGGTCGCGGATCCCGTGGCGGTCCTCGATCTCCGCTCAGGGGCGGCCCTGGGCGCTTCCCGTCCGGGTGCGTCCGGGGCCGGCCGGGCCCGGCGCGTTCCGGGAGACCGTGACGGGGCCCGCGGCACCGCTCCGTCACGCCTGATCACCCGGCCCCGCACCGCACCTTTCCCACCGATTGCACCCCCCGCTGAAAACACTGCCGCCGGGCCCCGCACCGGCCTCGCACACGAAGTCGGCGGGCAAGAGCCGGGCCCGATACGAGGGTTCCGCGATGTCCGGGCGGCGGATCGCCGGTGGCGTTTCCGGCCGGGGTGCGGTGTCGTCAAGGGGCGCCACGGCCGGGCCCGAAAACGGAAACACCACCCGGTGGGCCCGTCCACCGGTGTGCAGTACCACGGCCGCCACGGCGCGGAGTACCTCGCCGCGCCCGCGTGGCACGGCCGGAGCCGGTTCGCCCCCGGGCGTATCCACTCCCCGGCCGGCCGGCTGAAGCTCGTCCCCGTTCGGCAGTCCCATCACCTTCACCGGGCCCGCGGGCCGCCGCGAGCACGGCATGTCCTGGCCGCGTACCGTCCGCGCGGCCGTTGTCACCTGCCATCCCGAGGAGATCAGCCATGTTCAAGACCACCACCGACGCCGAGCTGGCGGGCAACCCGATCGACGAGGTGATCGGGTCCACCATCCGCTACGCGGCACTCACCTCCGCCGCCAAGCTCGGCATCTTCACCGCCTTGGAGGAGGACGGTCCCCAGACCCTCGACGAGCTGGCCAAGGCCATCGGCGCGAGCACGGACGGCACCCGGGCGGTGGCCGATGTCGCCGCCGTCCTGGGCTGGCTCACCCTGGAGGACGGGCGCTACCGCAACGGCCCGCTCGCCGAACGCTGGCTGGGCAAGGACGCCGAGTACGACTTCACCCCGGCGCTGCTGTGGGCCTACGAACTCACCAACGTCATGTGGGATCTGCCGCAGGCCGTGCGGGACGGCAAGCCCGCCCGGTCGCTGTGGGAGCGCTGGGCCGGCAACCCCGAGGCCGGGCGGGACTTCTCCGCGTACATGCGGGTCAAGTCGCGCCTGACGGTGCAGTCCATCGTCGATGCGGTACCGCTGCCGGAAGGGGCGCGGCGCCTGTTGGACCTGGGCGGTTCGCACGGTCTGCACTCCATGGCCATGTGCGAACGGCACCCCGGACTCTCCGCGACCATCGTCGACCTGCCCGAGGCGCTCGCCGACACCGGAGCCGCGATCGAGAGGGCGGGGCTTGCCGACCGGATCAGCCTCCAGCGCGGCAGCTTCCTCAGCGGCGACCTCGGCACCGGATATGACGTGGTCTTCCTCTTCGAGATCGTGCACAACCACACCGACGAGGAGAACCGGGACCTGATCGCGCGGGCCGCGAAGGCGCTGCGGCCCGGTGGCCGGATCGTGGTGCTGGAGGACGTCCGCGGCGAGCAGCTCGACGAGCACAATGCGGCGTTCTCCCTGGCGATGTACGCCTGCTCCGGCGACCGCACCTACAGCCTGCCGGAGATCTCCGGGTGGCTCACCGGGGCGGGCCTGAAGACCGTCGAGCGGATCGCACTGCCCTCATCCGTCTCTCTGGTCGTCGGCACCAAGTAGAGCCGGCAGCCGGGGAAGGGGGAGCACCGTGCAGATCGATCTGGCACACCGGGCGACCAGCTCATGGCTGGACGCCGCGGACCTCGCTCGTGAGGTGTACGCCCAGGCATATGGCGCCGAGGTGGCGCCCCGGCCCGACTCGTTCATCGTCGCCCGTCCGGCCTGCGGCGGGGCGGCGGAGCCCTGCCCGCCACTGGCCTGCGCGGGGCTCACCTTCGGCAGGGAGCAGGAACTGTTCTCCGAGCGGTATCTCGACACCGGAGTCGAGGCCGCCGTACTGGCCCACCTCGGGGTCACGGTGGACCGCAGGCGGGTGGTGGAGGTGGGGGCACTGGCCACCCGCCGCGTCTCGGTCGGCCGCGAACTGATCAGAGCCACACCGATCATCTCCTGGTGCCTGGGCATGGAGTACATCCTGTGCACCGTCACCCGGAGCCTGATCACCACGCTGGGCCGTACCGGCATCTGCTTCGTGCCGTTCGGGCCCGCCGACCCCGGTCGGCTGTCTCCGGACGAGGCGGCGCGCTGGGGCTCGTACTACGACCACCAGCCGCAGGTCGGCGTCATCGCGCTGAACGCCCTGGACCGGCTGTTCTCCGACACCACCGGGCGTTACTCGGTCACCGATCTCCAACTGAGCATCAGCGCCATGGAGGTGGCCGGGCATGCGGGCCATTAGGGAGAGCCTGGTCAGGTTCGGTGAGTCGGCCCGCCCGATGGTCGAGGTACTGGGGGAGGACGGCGTCGCGGCACGGACCCTCAGCTACCAGGAGGTCACGCGCCGGGCCGCGGACCTCGCCGACCGGATCGGCCACGGGGACGGCCGGCCACTGCGCATCGGTGTGGTCTGCGGCAACACCCCCGAATTCGTGGTCGCCGACCTTGCGGTGATCGCCGCACACGCCATCGAGGTGCCGGTCCCGCTCGCCTTCTCCGCCGAACAGGCCGCCGGCCTCCTGGAGGAGACCGATCTGTGCCTGGCGGACGCGGCCGGTCAGGAGCGCCTGACGCAGTGGGGGAGAGACCGGGTCCTGGGCCCGCACTGCACGGTGCTGCCGCTGTCCACGGACGAGCCCGTGCCGTCCGCGCCGTTGGTGCTGCCGCCGGCCGACGCCGGCCGGGCGGACTGGGAGTGCAAGGTCATCCACACCTCCGGCACCACCTCGCGCCCCAAAGGCGTGCGGATCCGGGCGGGGGCGCTGAACGAACTGCTGGCCTCGCTACGGTCGGTGATGCCCCGTGGGGCCTTCGCCCGCTATCTCTCCCTCGTTCCGTTCAGCCTGCTCATCGAGCAGGTCACCGGCCTCTACATGGTGCTGCTCGACGGCGGAACGCTCGTCCTGATGCCGCCGGGCAAGGCCTTGGTCGGCACCGCTGCGGAGGCCCCCGCGGACGCCCTGCCGTATGTGGCGGCGTCCCGGCCGACCGCGATGGTCGCCACACCCGCGCTCGTCGATGCCTTCGCCACCGCCGCGGACGAGGCCGCGGACGGCGGACGGGCGGTGGCACCGGCCCTGTTCGGAACTCCCGACGCGCCGCTCATCTGCTGCGGCGGTGCGCCCGTGCACCCCGAGCTGCTGCGCCGCCTGGAGGAGCACGGCCTCCCCGTGCACGAGGGGTACGGCCTCTCCGAGAACAGCTCCGTGGTGAGCTGGAACACCCCGGCCGCCCGCCGCCTGGGCACCGTGGGCCGCCCGCTGCCGCACGTCCGCGTCCAGATCGCCGACGACGGCGAACTCCTGGTCAGCAGCACCTCGCTGTTCGCCGGCTACACCCGCGACGACCCCTCCAGCCTCGTCCTCACCGCCGACGGCTGGCTCCGCACCGGAGACCTGGCCCACCTCGACGAGGAGGGGTTCCTCAGCATCACCGGACGCAAGAAGAACGTCATCATCACCGCGGCGGGCCGCAACGTGGCTCCCGAGTGGGTCGAGGCACAATACGCCCAACTCCCGTTCGTCCGCGCCGTCGCGGTGGTCGGCGACGGGCTCACCGTCCTCCACGGACTCTTCCTCGTCGACGAGTCCACCGACCTCGCGGCGGCCGAGGCGGCCGTCCGGGAGTTCGGCGAGGTGCACCTCTCCGAGGTGGAGCGGGTCGCCGTTCCGCACCTCGTGGTGGCCGGCGAGCGCTTCTACCGCAGGTTCTTCACCGTCACCGGCAGGCCCATGCGGGCAGCCATCCGCACCGCTCTGACCGAGGGAACGCTGCACGACCACCAAGGAGCTGACGCATGACCACGATCGCTGACGTCCGGCCCTACGGCGCCGCCACCGGCCGGCTCGTGCAACCGGCCGGGGACCGCACGCTGCGTGCACTGGACCCCGCATGGGTCACCGGGCTGCTCGCCGACGCCGGCTTCCTGCTCTTCCGCGGTTTCCACACCGACCTGGCGGAGTTCACCTCGTTCGTGAAGGCGCACTCCAGCCGGATCACCCTCGACCCGGCGCGCTCCTTCCACGGCGGTGAGGTCGCGCAGAAGGTCGACGCGGGCACCGGCGCCGTCGGCCTCCACCTGGAGAACGGCAACAGCCCCTTCGGCCCCGACCTGACCTGGTTCCTGTGCGAGAAGGCCGCCGCCAGGGGCTCGCAGACCACGGTCTGCGACGGCTACCGGGTCTGGGACGCGGCCGGCGACACGGCCCGCGCGGTCTTCGGCATCAAGGACATCATGTACAGCCGCCGGGTGGCGGAGCCCCAGTGGAAGGCGTTCGTCTGCCACCAGACCGAGGGCCGCAAGAAGCTCGACGACATCACCTTCGCCGATATGAAGGAGCTGGTGGGCAGGAACGTGTCCACCACCCTCCAGCTCCATGACGACGGTTCCCTCCACTACGCGTTCCGCACCGGCGCCGCCCGTGCCACGCTCTTCGGCAGCCGGCTCGCCTGGGCCAACAGCATCTTCGGCCCCTCGTACAACTACGAGGCCCCGCGCATCACCTTCGCCGACGGCACCGGGATTCCCGAGGAACTGCTCGCCGAATTCCGCCGGCTCACCACCGAACTGACCGAGGAACTCGACTGGCAGGACGGTGACCTGGCGCTGATCGACAACACCCGGGTGATGCACGGCCGGCGCGAGATCCTCGACACCGACCGGACCATCTACAACGCACAGAGCTACCTCGACCCCGCGCTGCCGGCCGCCGTGCGGGACGGGAGGGCACAGCGATGACCACCCCACCCACCGGGCTCGACGACGCGCGGGTGGGCGCCGTCCTGGACGAGATCGCCCGCACCGCCGAGCACAACGATCCGGACGTGATGAAGCGCGCCTACGCCACCGCGGCCGACTGGCCGCAGCCGCCCACCGCCCAGCAGGCGGCCGAGCTGTGCGCCCGGGCAGCGCTGCCCGTGCACCCGCAGGTCGGCACGTTCCTGTATCAGCTCGTACGGAGCCTGCGGCCGGCCCTCGTGGTGGAGTTCGGTACCTCCTTCGGCGCTTCGACGCTCTATGCGGCGGCGGCGCTGCGCGACAATGGCGGTGGCCGCATCATCGGTTCGGAGCTGCACCCCGGCAAGGCCGACCGGGCGCGCGGCCACCTGACGCGCGCGGGGCTCGATGCCTACGCCGAGATCAGGACCGGCGACGCCCGCGACCAGCTCGCCGCGCTTCCCGGTCCGGTCGACCTGGTGCTGCTGGACGGATGGAAGGAGCTCTATCTGCCGGTCCTCAAGGTGCTCGAACCCGCACTGCGGGCCGGCTCCCTGGTCGTCTCCGACAACCTGCCGATGCTGCCGCCCGAGTTCACCGACCACGTCCGCACCGCCGGAAACGGCTACCTCTCCCAGCAGCTTCCGCTGGGCGACGGCATCGAATTCTCCCTCCGCCTGCAGGACGCAGCATGACGCGCCGCCGGCCCGGCTGCACGCTCGGGCCGGCCGGCCGCGCCACCCCGTACGCACGGAAAGGGCACTGAACACCCGTGAACCCCCGAACCCCCCGCCGTACCCTGCTCCGGGCCGGCCTCGCCACCCTGCCCCTGGCGGCAGTGACACCGGCCGCACACGCCGCCGAGCGGACCGGCCGGCTCACCGCCGCCGATGTCTCCCGCTGGACCGACGCCTATCTGGAGGCCTGGCGGACCAAGAACGACACCGCCGCGGTCCGGCTCTTCACCCCGGACGCCGTCTACGAGGCGGTGCCCGGCATCCCGGCGCAGACCTTCCGCGGGCGCGACGCCATCGGCCGCTACTGGCGCGACATCACCGCAGGCCAGAGCGAGATGAGCGGCCGTCACGGCACCCCCGTCGTCACCGGAAACCGGGCGGCCGTCGAACTCTGGGTCACCCTCAAGGCCCCCGCCATCAACCCGGACGGCGACCACTGGGTCACCTTCCTGGAGTCCAACATCCTGCTCTTCGCCCCCGATGGCCGCTGCCGGCGCAACACCGAATACTGGAACCTCCAGCTGGGCCGCCTGGCACCGCCCCAGGGGTGGGGCACTGCATGAGCACCGCTCGTTCGCTCATCACCGGGGGCCGTGTCCTCACCATGGACCCGGCCCTCGGTGAACTGCCGTCCGCCGACATCCTGGTGGAGGACGGCCGGATCACCGCCGTACGCCCCGGCATCGACGTCTCGGGGGTGGACGAGCGGATCGATGCCCACGGGTGCCTGGTGCTCCCCGGCTTCGTCGACACCCACCGGCACATGTGGCAGGCGGCGCTGCGCGGCAGCGGCGCCGACCAGACCCTCGACCAGTACTTCGCGACCGTCCTGCACACCCTGGCACCCCGGCTCACCGCCGACGACCTCCACCTGGGGAACCTGCTGAGTGCGCTGGGCGCCCTGGACGCGGGGGTGACCACCGTCCAGGACATCTCCAACATCGCCAAGCCGACCGAGGAGCACACCGACGCGCTGCTCGATGCGCTCACCGACTCCGGGCTGCGCAGTGTCTTCGCCTACGGACACGGCACGGCACAGGACGCCCACCGGGTCCGTACCCGTCGGCTGCACGCCAAGGACAGCCTGGTGACCATGGCGCTCAACGCCGAGGCCGGCAGCGACGAGACCATCCGGCGCGGCTGGGGCCTGGCCCGGGAACTGGACCTGCCGACCGCCCTGCACGTCCGGGGCGGCAGCACGGTCTCCCGGCTGCGCCGCCTCGGCGTACTGCGGCCCGGAGCGGTGTTCATCCACGGCACCGGGATGGACGCCGGTGAGCTGCAGCTGATCCATGACAGCGGTGGGGCACTGTCGGTCGCGCCCGCCATCGAAATGACCATGGGCCATGGGCTGCCCCCGTTCGCCGAGGCGGCGGCCGCCGGCCTGCGGCCCAGCCTCAGCGTGGACGTCGAAGTCGCCGCGCCCAGCGATATGTTCACGCAGCTGCGGGCCGCCTTCCAGATCGCGCGCTTCGCGGCCCTGCAAGGCCATGCGGGCCCGGACGCACCCCTGCTCACGGCCCGGGAGGTCCTGGAGTTCGCCACGCTCGGCGGCGCCGAGGCGCTCGGGATGGCGGACCGCATCGGCTCGCTGGCCCCGGGCAAGCAGGCGGATCTGATCGTGCTGCGCACCGACCGGCCCGGTGTGGCGCCGGTGTACGACGCCACCGCGGCCGTCGTGTCGTCGATGGATCGCGCAGACGTCGACACCGTGATGGTCGGCGGGCGGATCGCCAAGCGGCGGGGGCAGCTGGTGTACGCCGGACTGCCGCGGCTGCTGGCACGGGCACAGGACCTGCGCGACCGGCTGGCCGACCGCTGACGCCCTTGCGTCAGCGGCGGATCAGCACGCCCTCCTCGATGGCGGCGAGCGCGATCCGCAGCTGCTCGCTGAGGGCCTTCGCGGTGCGTTCCGGAATGCGGTCGACGAGCCGGGCGTGCACGGCGGTGGTGGCGCGCACCGCCGCTTCGGCGGTCTCCACCCCGCTCGGCGTGAGCTGCACCCAGCTGCTGCGCGCATCGTCCTCGGCCGCCGCGCGGGTGACATAGCCGGCGGCCACCAAGCGCTTGATGATGTTGCTGGTGCCCCCGGAGGACAGCAGGAGCGCGTGCGTGAGCTCGGTCGGCTTGAGGCGGTAGGGAGCGCCGATCCGTCGCAGGGTGGCGAGCACTCCGTACTCGGCCTGGGTCAGCCCCAGCTTCTCCAGTTCGGCGCTTGCGGCGACGTCGAATGCCGAAACCAACAGGGCGGTGCGTTTGGCGAGTTCCAGTGGGAGACCGGCGATTTCGGGCAGCTCGTGTCCCCATGCCGAGATGATCTCGTCTACGTGGTCAGGCTCCACCGCGAACCGCCTTCCCTCTTCCTCATAGCTCAGGTCAAAGATATCCCACCGCCCGGACAGGCACGTTCTGACCTGGGGAGACTGTGTGGTCGCCAGATGTGGACACTGTGAAAAGCTTTCCAGTTACCTTTTAATATAGCTTTTCCCAATGCTTTCTCTCTATGCTTCTCCCATGTTTCAGCGTGCGACGAGGCGTGCCCTGGCCATGACGGCGGTCCTGGCTCTCGCTCTGACCGGCGCCTCCGCCTGCGCCGGCCGCGCCGGGGACACGGCCCCACAAGAGAGCGCGATGGCGGAAACCCGTCGCTCCGGGGAGGAAGGAACCATCGGAATGGCAGAGTTCAGCGCCGCACCGGACCGGCTGCCGTCGTGCTTCCGCGGCGTCCGGAGCGCCACCGCGTACCGCCTGCCCGGTTCCCCGGGGCGCGGCCGTCTGGTCACCACGGGCAGTGGTCCGCACGGCGTCGTCTTCGCCCCCATCTCCTGGGGTGATGCCTGTGAATGGGCGGCCGAGGCCAAGCGGCTCGCGGCCGGCGGCTACCACGTCGTCACCTTCGACTGGGGAGGGGACCGCCGCCGGACCGTGGCCGACGCGACCCGGTTGCTGCGGTCGCGCGGCACCACGAGTGTGGCGTGGGTGGGCGGTTGCCTGGGTGGCACGCTCATGCTCGGCATGCTCACGGACCGCGCCGCCCGCCCAGCCGGAGTCGCCGGCATCAGCCCGCTGGCCTCACTGGGCGGCTACGCCGCCGGGAGCGGTACGTCCTACGACGGCGAACTGCTGCTCCTGGGGACCGCCGACGACCCGCTCTCCGACGAAGGAAAGCTGCGCGAGGTCGCCCACGGCTTCCCGAAGGCCGAGGTCACGGTCCTGCCCGGTACCCTCCACGCCGCCGAGATCTTCGCCGGTCCGCACGGTGACGCGGCCCGCCGCAGCCTGGACGGCTTCCTCGGGCGCACCTTCGCCCCGGCGGGCGGCTGACCCGCAGGGCCGCGGGCTGCGAGCAGTCCGGCCCGGCCCCCGGCCCGGACTGCTCGAACCCCGGCACCGCCCCGGCCGCAGAAGCGGCGGGGCGGCGCCGAGGCGTCCCGGGCCGGTCAGGAGCGGGTGGCGAAGTCCTGGGTCCACCACGGGCCGTTGGCGCTGAGGTTCACGCCCACTCCGGTGGATTTGTAGGAGCAGTTGAGGATGTTGTCGCGATGGCCCGGGCTGTCCATCCAGCCCTTCATCGCCGTCGACGGATCCTTGGGGCTCTTGAAGATGTTCTCGGCCCAACTGCTCCACGGGAAACCGGCTTTGGTCATCCGGGTTCCCGGGTCCACGCCTTCCGGGGTGTTGTGCTCGTAGTAGTTGCGGGCGGCCATGTCGTCCGAGTGCGCCTGCGCCGCGGCCTGCAGCCGGGGGTCGACGGTGAGCGGACCGCAACCGTGTTGCGCCCGCTGGGCGTTGACCAGCTCGACGACCTTCTGCGCGAACGCCGCGGCGGTGCCCGTCGCGGCCCGGCTTCCGGCCGGGGCGGCGGCCCCCGTTCCCGACTCGGGGCGGGCCGCGCGGGGCGTTGCGCTCTTGGCCGTGTCCGCGCTGCGGCCCGTGCGTGAGGTGTGCGGCCGGGGCGCGGAGTGCCGCTTGTCGTGCCGTTTCGCCTCGGACGGGGAGGCCGAGGGCTGGTGGCTCTTGGCCGGGCGCGAGGCGGTCGGCGCCGGGGGAGTGGAGGTGGTGGCGGTCGGGGCCGCCGGCGCGGACTGGTCTGCCGCGAGCGCCTGGTCGGTTCCGGAGTCGGGCCGTATCAGCGCCACGCCCGAGCCGCCCACGACGATCACCGAGGCCACCGCCAGCAGTGTCGCCTTCCGCCGGGGGTGCGTGCCGCCGCGGTGCTGACCGCCGCTCCGTCCGTGCCGGCCCCCCGAGCGGCCGCCGGGGCCGGACGGGCCGGAACGCCGCGGTGCGGCGGAGCCGTTCGCCCGGCGGCCGCCCTCCGTCGGGGCTTCGTCGTGGAACTCCGTCTGCAGGTGGTCGTTGTTCATGGTTCCGTTTCCTGTGGGGGCTGGGGAGCTGCCGGCCCGGCGGTGCCGCGTGGCGCGTGGTCCGTGGGGGCCGGCACATGGGAGATCCCGGGAGCGGGACCCGATAACGAAAAGCTCGCAAGAATTTCTTCGCGGCCCCTCGGCGGTCACGCCGCAACCCTTCAGCGGTCACGCCGCACCCCTTCAGCAGCGGCGCCGCAACCCCTCAGTGGTCACGTCGAGGGGCGGCTGCCCCGGCGGCTGGCCGGGCCGCCGGCACCCGGACTGAGCCGCGCGCGTGGCCCGGGGCGCGGCCGCTTCCCGGATCCGCGTAGGTTTTTCTGTTATTGCGATGGGCTCGCGGGGTCACCTGAGTGCGGGGGCTACGAGTACGCACGAATGAACAGGGTGAATGGGCGTGAAGCAGGAAAACGGGACGGCTGCTGTCGAGGCCGCCAAGGCCGGGGACGAGCATGCCCGGGAGGAGCTCATCGCCTCCTACCTGCCACTGATCTACAACGTCGTGGGGCGCGCACTGGACGGCCATGCGGACGTCGACGACGTGGTGCAGGAGACCATGCTGCGCGTCTTGGAGTCGCTGTCGGACCTGCGGGAGCCGGCCTCCTTCCGCTCCTGGCTGGTGGCGATCGCCATGAACCAGGTGCGCCGCCGGTGGACCGCCGACCGCAAGACCCCCGTTGTCGGCTGGGACCAGGCGCCGGAACGGGCCGACCGCTCCGCCGATTTCGTGGACCTGACCATCCTGAAACTGGGACTGTCCGGCCAGCGTCGTGAAGTGGCCGCGGCCACCCGGTGGCTGGACGAGGGGGACCGGTCACTGCTGTCCCTGTGGTGGCTGGAGGCCGCCGGGGAGATCACCAGGCCGGAGCTGGTCGCCGCCGTCGGCATCGACTCACGCCACGCGGCGGTCCGGGTGCAGCGGATGAAGGAGCAGCTGGAGGCCGGACGCGTGGTGGTCCGTGCGCTCTCGGCGAGTCCGCCATGTCCCGATCTGGCCCAGGTGACCGCCACCTGGGACAAAGAACCCTGCGCCCTCTGGCGCAAACGCATATCCCGCCATGCCCGCCGGTGCGCGGCCTGCTCCGGACACTGGAACGACCTCCTGCCCGCCGAAGGACTGCTGGCCGGCCTCGCCCTGCTGCCCCTGCCTGCGCACCTCGCTCCGCCGGCCGCCCTGGCCCCCACCGCCGCGACGGCGTCGGCCACCGCGGCGCCTGCGCACCACGTGTCCGGAGCGTCCGGAGCGTCCGGAGCGTCCGGAGTGCCCCCGCTGCCGAAGCGGCTGCTGCCCCGGCCCCGCCGGGTGAAGAAGGGCACCGCCGTGACGGGTACCGCCACGCTCGCCGTGGCCGTCACCGCAGCCTTGTGGTGGTCGCTCGGTACGCCGCCGGGCGAACGGAAGGACGAACGGACGGACGAGCCGAAGGCGGCCCGTACCGTGACCACACCCCCGCCGACGCCAGACGCCACACCCACCCCCACCCCGTCCCCGTCGCGGACCGCCACCGCGTCGCCCACCCCGTCCGCCCGGCCGACCCCCACCCCGCCCAGCCTGGAAGAACAGGCCACCTCGCTCATCAACCTCCGGCGGGCCAGGGCCGGCTGCGGGCCGCTGCACATCGACCGGAGACTGCACACCGCGGCGCGGCGCCACTCCGCCGACATGGCGGCACGTCAGTACTACGAGCACGACACCCCGGACGGTACCGGCCCCGACGAGCGGATCACCGCCGCCGGGTATCAGTGGAGCAGCTGGGGCGAGAACCTCGACCGGGGTCCGCGCACCGCCGCCGCGGCGGTGAACGACTGGATGGGCGACGCCATGCACCGCAACAACCTGCTCGACTGCAAGTTCACCTCAGTCGGCATCGGTGTCGTCCAGGGAGCGGGCGGGCCCTGGTGGACCCAGGACCTCGCGGCACCGCGCTGACCTGCGCACTCTGGGGCACCGGCTGCTCGTCCGGTGTGCGTGGCCAGTTGGTGGTCAGGGGGTGACCCGCCAGCTCAGCGCCCCGGAGAGCTGCTTGCGCAGCGCCGGGTCACGGACCGCGGCCGTACGGTCGGTGGCCCTGGCCGTGACCGTATGGGTGCGGCGGTCGGCCGGGACGCCGAGGGCCCGCACCACGACCGTGTGCCTGCCCCGTGCGGACTTGCGCTCGCGGCCGTCGACATACCACGTCACCTTCGCGGAGTCGGGTGCACCGACATGGAGACGCGCCGTGCGGGATATGGCGCGGTCGGTGGCCACGGGGCTGCTCAGCACGCTCGCGTAGCGGTAGAAGCCCGCGATCATCCCCTCACGGCCGGGGGTGTTGAACTCCCGGCCGAGCGTCCTCATGATCGAATTCTCGGTGGGGCGGTTGAGTCCGTACTGGTAGTAGCCGCCGCCCTCGAAGGCGCCGACCGCCCCGCCGTCCGGCGATTGCTGGCCGATCCAGCGGTACCACTTCTGTTGCTGAGCGGTCAGCTGGTCGGCGGAGAGCGTGGTGAGGTTGGCCTCGGCGGGTTCGGGGCCGGAGTAGGTGCCGGACTGGCCGTAGTCGTACTCGTCGGCGAGCTTGCCGAGCGAGTGGCCGGTCTCGTGCACCGCGATCTGGTCGGACCGGTCGTTGTCGGAGGAGGCGGTGGCGATCCCGTCGTAACCGGCCTGGGAGGAGATGTCGTTGTACCCCGCACCGCCGTATTTGGTGGAGTTGGCGAGCACCACGACGAGGTCGGCGGCGGGGGCCTTGGCGGCGTACGACTCGACCTTGCCGGTGTCGACGCACAGCAGCCGCTCGGTGCCGTCGCAGAAGAAGGCGGAGTCGAGGGCGGTGTCGCGGACCACGTCCTGTGTCGGGTCCCCGGAGACGCCGGACTCGTTGGAGACGGCGTCGACGGCCCAGACGTTGAACAGCCCGGCGTACGAGGCGTAGGGCTCGACGGCGGAGATCTTGGCCCACTTGGCGCGGACGTCTGCGTGGAAGTCCTCCTGCCGGTCGGCGGTGTAGCCGTCCCCGATGAAGACCACGTCGAGCTTGGTGCCGACCGGACCGTTCTGCACGATCGAGGTGACGTCGCCGTCGCCGGCGATCGCGGCCTTGTCGGAAGGGGAGACCGGTTTCGAGGCCGGGACGGTGGTGTGCCGGGGGTGACCGCCGGCTCCGGTGAAGTACTCGACCTGCTGGGTGCGGTGCCCGTGCGGGGACGGGGCGGCGCCCTGGGCCGTGGCCGCGGCGGCCGTCGCCGCCAGCGCCACCGCGGCGAGGCCGGCGGTCACCGCGGTGCGTAGGGAAAGGCGTCTGCGGATGTCTGTGGAGGTGCGTGAGCGCATGGGGGGTCCCTCCCGAAGCCCGTCACAGAAGCGGCGGGCTGAGCTGAATTCAGGCGCGCTCAACGTAGAGGCTCCAGGGGCCGCAGGCAACGAATGATGCCGAAGTGACGTGACGGTCACATGAGTTGAGGGTGCGGCGAGCGTGGCAACGCTTCTGCCTCCTTGGTGGATCTCTTGATCACATGGGCAGGGGCCGGCAGTCCGACTCAAGCCACCCGACGTGAGCCCGAGCTCTTGGCAGCAGGGGAATGCGCGACAGGTCACCATGCGAGCCCGACGGTCCGCAGGCCGGATACGTGTAGGGGGCGTTGTGGGGGACCTGGTGGGCGCGGGGGCGTACGCGCCTGGCGTGGTGTGGTTGTGCATATGTCCGCGTTTTGTCACACCAAAATGGATTTCCCCCACCAAGGGGTGACGGGCGGTCAATCTTTGGGGGCCCGGTCAAACCGGCCGGGCGTCCGGTTTTTGGGCGCCCGCACAAGGGCGCCCCTTGCAGGAGGTTCGATGTTTCTTCACGCTTCGCGTGTTGCCATGGCTGTCCTGGGCTCCGCGGCCCTGGCAGCCACCGCAGCCCTTCCGGCCAGTGCGGCCGGCCACCATGCTCCGCACGCCACGCGGTCCGCGGTGGTGCTCGGGGCGATCCAGTACGACAGCCCCGGACGGGACGACCGCTCGAACCGGAGCCTGAACGCGGAGTGGGTCACGGTCAAGAACACCGGCCGCACACCCGTCAACATCAAGGGCTGGAGCCTGTCCGACAAGAGCGGGCACGCCTACCGTTTCGGCAACGTGCGTCTGAACGGCCACAGCCAGGTCCGCGTCCACACCGGCATCGGCCGCGACAACCGCAATGACGTCTACCAGGACCGCCGGAACTACGTCTGGGACAACAACAAGGACGCTGCGACCCTGCGCAGCGACCGCCACCGTGTCGTCGACACCGTGGCGTGGGGGCGCCGTCGCTGACCCCGCACGGACGTGACCGGTGAGGGGACACCCCTCCCTCACCGGCCGGAGCTTCTGCCACCCGGTGCGCCACAGACAGCCTGTCTGTGGCGCACCGCCGTGTGCATGCGGGAGCCGCCGAACGCTGCGCGGCTCGGACCTTGCCGATCAGCTTTCCGCAGCACATGCCCCGCCTCGCTCATCTCCTGCGCCTGGGCGGCGTCGGCCAGTGCGACGATCTCGACGACGGGTACGGCGAGCCTCCTCTCGACGGTGGCGCCGCTGTTCCCTGCCGTGGCTCAGCCGGTTGCCAGGCGCTCGGAACTGCGGCTGACCGGCCCTCCCGTGGCCGGCCGTAAACTGCCCCACCCGGTCCCCGTGTTCAGCGGGTTCCGTTGTCCTCGTGCGCTACGAGCGCATCGTAAAGCGGCCAGCCGTCCAGCTCCTGCTCCTTGGCAGGGGCCGGCAAGTGGCCCTGTGAGGCCAGCTCGTCGAAGATCCGGCGGACCACGCCCGGCTCGTGCAGATTGAGCACGCCGCGGTTGCGGGCGCCGACCGCGCCGGAGTGCAAGAGGCCGTCAGGGACGAGACGCCCCGGCCGGTCACGGAAGACGATCCGCACGGTTGCCCGAGTGGCGTCGTGATGGAGCGAGAGAATCTCGCGGCATTCGGGGTGCTTGTGGCGGACCGACCACAGCCAGGTTTCCTCGCCGATGACCAGACGACGAAGGTGATGGTCTTTCCTCATGTGTCCGAGAGTACGGGGCCGCAGGCCGCAGGCCGCAGGCCGCAGGCCGCGGGCCGCATGGCGTGATGCGCAGGCCGCAGGCCCCAGGCACAACGAGGTGGCGCGGTCCCGCGCGGAAGACCGCGCCGCCCCGTACCCGCCGCCGAGGGAGGGGCCCGGCACCTCTGGTGGTGCAGATCCGCGGCGCCCACGGGCGCCGCGCCGGGTCACGGTCGGTTCCCCCGTGCTTGGTTGCGGAAGACCGCCGGAGTTTCGCCGGCCCGCTGCCGGAAGAACTTGGTGAACACCGTGGCATCCGGGAAACCGAGCCGGTCGCCGATGGCGGTAGCGGTGAGGCCGGTGTGCACCAGCAGGCGCTTGGCCTCCAGGAGGACCCGGTCGTCGATATAGCGTTTGGCGCCGCACCCGGCGGCGGTGTGGGTCGCGCGGGTGAGCGTGCGGACGCTGTAGCCCAGCTGCCTGGCGTAGTCGTCCACCCGGTGGGTGCGGGCGAAGTCACGCTCCACGGCCCGCTGAAAACTCCGGAAGGCGGCACCGCCCGCCTCCTCGCGGCCCTGGGCGCCGCGCACCTGGGCCAGCCGCAGGACGAGGACGGCGAGCAGATGGCGCACCACCTCGATATGTACCTCCAGGGGCAGGCCGGCCAGCTGCCGGTACTCGCCCTCCAGCAGCTCCAGGACCCGGCGTACGGCATCCCCCTCCGCGCCCTGAGGGGCCAGTGGCAGCGCCCCGTCGTGCTGATCGATGCGGGCGGCATCCGCGGTGACGGGGCTCAGGAAGCCCGGCAGGAAGAGGACGATGCTGCCCTCGGCCAGGGTGAGGTCGGAGCGGTACTGACTGATCTGGCCGGGGCGCACCCACAGCCAGCTGCCCGGGGTCAGCTCGTGCTCGGTGAAGTCGACGGAGCAGCGCAGGGTGCCGGTGCGCACCGCGATCAGCTCGTGGAAGGCCAGGCGCTTGGTGGCGTAGGGGTCGGTGTCATGCCGCCGTGCGCGGGCGAGCAGATCGCCGAAGCCGAGGACCTCCGCGCCGGGCGGGGCTCCCGCGGAGGCCCTGAAGGGGACCTCGGTGATGTCAGCGGGTCCGTTTCCGTCCATAACGTCTTCCTCAGCGTGCCGCTTCGAAGGGGTGGCTCGCGCCCAGCGTGAGGGAGGAAAGAGCCGGTCAGGCAGCATGCGGGCTTACCGGGAGCAAATCCGGCGTGACGACGCGGTGACCGAAAATTTCGGTGCACCCTCATCTGCTGCCTGCTGCCTGCTGCCTGCTGCCTGCTGCCTGCTGCCTGTTGCCTGCTGCCCGCTGCCCGCTGCCCGCCGGCTTTGCGTGCCCACCGGCCTTGACCTGTCGCGCACCGGCGCGACGGGCTCTTCCGGCCTTGTGCCGGTGTCGCACGGACCGTTGCGCCGTCCGATGAACCGAGGGAGCCGACCGCTGTGCGACTGATCGTGGGAATGACGGGAGCGACGGCGTCATCCACCGACCCGACGAGCAGGGGGCAAGGAGCGCCGCCCCAAGCGGCGGGACGGCATGCGCGCCGCCCGAGCGGTCAAGCCCACCGTCCGACCCCGGCACCCGCCCACGAAGCAGCACCCATGGCATACGACGACTTCCGTAGCTTCTTGGCGTCGGCAAGGAGGGCCACCTGCTGCGCATCAGTTCAGGTGAGCCGTGACGGCTCCGGCCTCTCCTCGTCGGGCGGTACCGCGCTCCGGGGTCCTGCGGTCCGGGTACGCCGGGTGAAGTGATAGCCGGCCACGAGGATCGCCGCCCATACCGGGGCCACGTACAGCGCGATTCTGGTCTCGGCGTCGAAGGCGAGCAGGACGAGGACGAGGCCGAGGAAGGCGAGGACGAAGTAGTTCGATGCCGGCGCCAGCGGCATACGGAAGGCGACCGGCCCCAGCCGACCGGCGCGGACCGCCGCCCGGTAGCGCAGATGGGCGCAGACGATGATTCCCCAGGTGAAGACGGCGGCGATGGTCGCCACGCTCGTCACGTACGCGAAGGCCTCCTTCGGGACGAAGTAGTTCGCGGCCACGCCCAGCAGCATGACGGCCATGGACGCGAGAATGCCCGCGGCGGGGACGCCCTGGCGGCTGACCTTTCCGAACACGGCCGGCGCGTGCCGGTCCCGGGCCAGGGTGAGCAGCATGCGGCCGGTGGAGAACACCCCGCTGTTGCAGGAGGAAAGCGCCGCGGTCAGCACGACCATGTTCACCACACCCGCGGCCGCGGGCACCCCGACCTCGGCGAAGACGAGCACGAACGGGCTGGTGTCCGGGTCGAGTTGATTCCAGGGGACCAGCGCCATGACCGCGGTGAGGGCGCCCAGGTAGAACAGTGCGATCCGCCAGATCACCCGGCGCACGGCGGAGGGCAGGGTCCTTTCCGGGTCCTTGCTCTCCCCGGCGGTCACACCGAGCAGTTCGACTCCGACGAAGGCGAAGACGACGACCTGGAGGGCGAGCAGCGGTCCGGCCGTGCCGTGGGGGAAGAAACCACCGTGCGTCCAGATGTTGCTCAGTGACGCGGTGTTCCCCAGGGGACCGAAGCCGAAGACCAGGATGGCCGCGGCCATGATCAGCAGGATGACGATGGTGAGCACCTTGATGATGGCGAACCAGAACTCGAACTCCCCGAACAGCCGGACCGCCAGGAGATTGACGAGGCCGAGGACCGCCAGGGCGATGAGGCCGGGCAGCCACTGGGGCACACCGGGCCACCAGTAGCGGACGTAGATCCCGGCCGCGGTCAGCTCCGCGGTACCGGTGACGACCCACATCAGCCAGTAGCTCCAGCCGGTGGCGAACCCGGCCCATGTGCCGATGAACTCCTCGGCGTAGGTGGCGAACGACCCGGACACGGGCCGGTACACCAGAAGCTCACCGAGGGCCCGCATCACGAAGAAGACGACCACGCCCGCCAGCGCGTAGGTGAGCAGCAGCCCCGGACCGGCCTCGTGGAGGGCTTGGGCGGAACCGAGGAAGAGTCCTACGCCGATCGTTCCTCCGATGGCGATCATCTGGATGTGACGGGGCTGCAGACCCCGGTGGAGGTGTGCGGCACCGGGGTCGTCGTGGCCGGTGGGACGTGGCGGGGACGCTGGAGGCCGGTACGTCATGGTGGGGCCCTCTCGTCGGGGCGGAGGTGAGGCAAGGGGCGGACCGTGTCGGTGGTCCAACGGGCGGAACGGCGGTCGGTGTCGGTTCAGCGGGCGTCGGAAACCGTGCCGCCGGTATAGGTGCGCGGAACGCGGGCGCCGATACGGGTGACGATTTCGTGCGAGATGGTGTGGGCGGCCCGGGCCCAGTCCTGCGCGCCCGGTTCCCCGCGGTCGCCGGGCCCGAAGAGCACGACCTCGTCTCCGGGGGCGGCGGGCACATCGCCGAGATCGAGGACGAACTGGTCCATGCACACGGTGCCCGCCACCTTGTGCCGTCGGCCGGCGACGAGCACCGGACCGGCCTGTGACGCATGCCGGGGAACGCCGTCCGCATAGCCGACGGGGACCAGGCCGAGCGTGGTCTCGCGGGGGGTGCGATAGCGGTGCCCGTAGGAGACGCCGTGCCCGGCGGGTACCCGCTTGACGGAGGCGAGCCGTGCGGTGAGGGTCATCGCCGGGCGCAGCCCCAGCTCCGCCGGTCCGGCCAGGCCGGGCACCGGGCTCAGCCCGTAGACGGCGAGCCCGGGACGTACGAGGTCGAAGTGTGCCTCCGGAAGGGTCAGTGTGGCGGCCGAGTTGGACAGGTGCAGGACTTCGGGGGTGAGCCCGGCCCGCCGGGCGAGCTCGGCAGCGCTGCGGAAGTCCGCCAACTGCCGGTCACAGCCGGGGTGCCCGGGCTCATCGGCCCGCGCAAGATGCGACCACACGCCGACGACACGGACGGACCCGGCTGCTTCGGCGCGCGCCGCCGTCTCCACCAGCGCCGGCCAGTCGCCCGCCGTGGCGCCGCCGCGCCCGAGCCCGGTCTCCGCCTCGAGGTGCAGCCGCGCAGGCCGGCCCACGGCGTGCGCCGCCCGGACCGCCGCCCGCACCGCCCAGTCGGCACCGGCCGACAGTTCGACCCCGGCGGCCACCGCGGAATTCCAGTCGTCACCCGGCGTCAGCAGCCAGGCGAGCAGCCGGCCGGGGACACCGGCCGCGCGCAGTGCCAGCGCCTCCCGCATCCCGGCGACGCCGATCCAGGTGGCGCCACCCGCGAGCGCCGCCCGGGCGGCCGCGACCATGCCGTGCCCGTAGCCGTCGGCCTTGACCACGGCCATCACCTCGGCGGAGCCCGCCGCATCGCACAGCCGGCTGACGTTGGCGCGGATCGCCGCGAGATCAATGCGGGCCTGGGCGTGCGGTGTTCCGGCCCGGTACGGCTCCCCACCGTGGTGGTCGAACGCCGAGCCGCCGGCCGGGGGGACCTCTGGGGGTGCGGCCGGGTCGGGACCTCCGGCCGCTGCGCCGGGGCCGGCCGGCGGCCGTACGTCCGCGACGGCGGTCGCTGCCGCTCCGTGTCCGGCTACGGCGATCTCGGTCTCGCGGGGAATGCCGAATGTCATGCCACCGTCCTTCCATGGGATCCATTGGTGCCCGGTGAGCTGCGGGTGGAGCCATGGTTTCGGCGGGGGAACGGGCCGTCATCGTTCGATCGGCACTGTCTCGGGGCGCTCGGCAGTGGGACCGGGACAACGGGAGGCGGCCGGCGGCTCAGCCCGAATGGGCCTCGGCGTCGGTCTCCCCGCCGTATTGGCGGGCGGTGAGCTGGAGCAGCAGCGCGGTACGGACCTGGGGATCGTCCAGTGGCAGCGCCACGACGTCCTGGAGGCGGCGCATCCGGTGCCGCAGGGTGTTGGGGTGGATGCGCAGGCGGGCCGCGGCGGCCCGTGGGTCGCCCATCTCCTGCAGCCAGGCATGAAGAGTTGTCACACCACTCGTGCCGTACGCATGGTCGTGGTCCACCAGTTGCTGCAGCGGTCCGACGGCGGTGATCCGTGCCGCCGCGGCGGAGCGTGCGACATGGCGGAGCACGACCGTGGCCCACACCTCGTCGTGGACGGCCCGGGTGCTCGCGATCAGGCCCGTCCGGAGCAGGTCGAGAGTGTCGTCGGCCTGCTCACGCGAGCGGGCGAGCCCGGGGACCGACGCCGCCAGTCCGCCGACCGCGACCAGGGGGGCGGGCTGCCCGGCGGCTCCGCAGAGGGTCTCCAGCCACGCCGGCCCCCCGTCGGTGGGCCAGGTGGCCATCTCCGCCGGAACGATCCCGTACACCACTCCGCCGATGACTGCCGCGGGGGACCGAAGGCGAGACCCACGGAACCGGGACATACGCTCCCATACCGTTAGTCGCTGTCGCTCCGCCTCGCCGTCGTCCTCGCAGCGCACCCCTACAGCGATCACCCGCCAGGGGCCGGCGGCGAGTCCCAGGCGCCGCGCCGCGTCCGCCGATCCCTCCTGGCCGTGCAGCACCGTGGCGACCATGTCGGTCAGGACGAGGCGCTCCACATCCGCGCCGGCCCGCCGACGCAGCAAATGCAGGGCGGCCACCGCCGCGGTGTCGGCGAATGCCTCGGCCCGCTCGGCGGGCACCGGTCCCGGCACGATCGCCCAGATCGAGCCGAGCACATCCCCGCCGGCGTGTACCGGTACCACCAGCCGGGGCTTGGTCCCTTCCACCACCGCGGGTACATAGAACGGTTCGGTGTCCTGGGCGATCTTGTGAAAGACGCCGTGCCGCCGGAAGTGGGCGTTCACCTCGTCGGGGACGTGGCGTCCCATGATCGTCGCGACCCGCGCCTCATCGCCGCGCTCCTGACGGGCGGAGTAGGCAAGGACACGTGAGCTGCGGTCCTCGATGGTGACCGGCGCATCGATCACGGCGGCGATCGCGTCGGCCAGCCCGAAGAGATCACCCGCCTCGGTGCCGACCGCCCTCGTGCCGGAGTCCGCGTAACCCTCGCTGTCGAGCACCGCGCGCAGCAGGGACACCACCTGCGCCCAGCCCGCCTGCTGCTCGACCTGCACCAAGGGCAGCCCCGCGGCGCTCGCGGCCGTGACCACCGTTTCGTCGACCGCCGCCGGGGCCTTGAGCAGCAGAGCGCCGGCCGACCGCGCGGCGCACGACGCCAGCAGCCGCAGGGCCTGCGAGCGATCCGTGAGATTCACTCCGAGGACGAGGTCCCCCGGGCGCAGATCGAAACCGCCGTCCGGCTCGGCAATCACCACATCGCCCACCGGCACCGCGGTGCCTCCGGGGGCGCGCACCCCCGACAGCACGGCCGGCCCGACGGAGCCGAGAAGCCGTTGCAGACTCATCACCGGTCATCACCCGCTCACCGTTCCGCCCACCATCGTGCACCACGGAATCCGCACCTCCGCACGCGGCCTCTCCCGAGCGGACAGCCCTTGGGCGTCACCGCCCCCGGAACCGGTCCGGCAACCGGGCTCTCGCACCACTGCACCGGCGATTCCCGCACCGAAACTGACGGTCATTGCCGCATGACGGTCGGTGCGCGGCCGCCGACGCGGTCGGCAGGCGTGGTCGGCAGGCGCGGTCGGCAGGCGTCGTCGGCAGGCATCGTCACCCACGGACATCAGGGGGATTCCACGGAAATCACCTTCCGGTGGCGGGAATTGAACGACGGCGGCGGCCGCTCCGTATCTCTCCATATCCGTGCCCCGTGGGGCACCGGTCCACGATGTGAGGAGGGCACCATGACTGACCCTGGTATCCCGCAGCTCCAGGCCTTGCCGGAGGGAGACGCCGAAGTATCCCTGGTGATTCGTCTGCAGTGGGAGGACGTTGCCGCGCTCGGTCAGGACGCCGCCCGGCTGGCTGCCCGTTGGAAGCGCCCGGTGACCCTGGACGAGGCCGCCAGCCAGCGGCTGCGCATCCGCCCGCCTGCCCCCCATGCCAAGACAGTGGCACAGGAGCGGGCGCAGCCCGCCGTGGCGTCCACCACGGTGTCGCCCCTGCCGTCCCGCTCTCCTCAGGAGCAGGCTCGCCAAGCGATAGAGAAGATCAACGGCACCGCCGCTCATGAGACGGCGTAGCGCGGCGCCGCACTGAGGAGAGCGGCGAAGAGAAGAGTCCTGGTCCCCTGGGGCAGGGGGTGCGGCGGTCCTGAACTGCCGCACCCCCTGCCCTTCTCCGTGCCCCGGCTGGGCCGACCGAGCGAAGATCATCGGCCCAACGGCTCAAAGCGGGCCCGCGGTGCGTGCTGCCCGGGCCCGTCGGTGCTTCTGTGACGAGCCGGGCGCGACCGGCGCTGAGCCCGCGGGACGGGGCCGAGCACCGAGGAGGCAGGGCATCGTGAACTCCACCGCCGGTGCGGCACGAGAGCCGAGGCCGGCGCAGGCACGGGACGTCCCGCCCGGCGGACCGGGCCGGGGGCGTGACCCGCCCGTCGGCGACCCCGAGGCGGCCCGCTCCTGAACGTCCCGAGCAGCAAAGGCACGGAGGCATGCACACCACGGTCACACTGCTGGCGGACGCTCCTGCCCAACTGCTCCCGGCCAGGCAGCTGATGGCGTTCACCCTGGCGTCCCACATCATCCTGGTGCCGCTCGGCGTGGCGCTGCCGCTGATCACCCTGGTGATGCACCACCGCGGCCTCCGCCGGAACGACCCCGTGGCACTGCTCCTCGCCCGACGCTGGTCGGCGGTCATGGCGGTGCAGTTCGCGGTCGGTGTCGTCACCGGTACCGTGCTGTCCTTCGAGTTCGGGCTGCTCTGGCCCGGCCTGATGGGCACATGGGGCGGCGTCTTCGGCATCGGATTCGGCGTCGAGGCCTGGGCGTTCTTCCTCGAAGCGGTGCTCATCGCCATCTACCTCTACGGCTGGCGGAGGCTGAAGCCCCGCACCCACTTCCTGCTCGGCCTGCCCCTCCCGGCCGCCGCCCTGCTCGGCGCGTTCGGAATCCTGGCGGCCAACTCGTGGATGAACACCCCCCAAGGCTTCACCCTCGATGCCGACGGCAAGCCGGTGGACGTCCACATCTGGTCGGCGATCTTCACCCCCATGTTCGGCCCCCAGTACTGGCACTTCGTCGTGGCGATGCTGGTCACCGCGGGATACGTCGTCGCAGGCGTCTACGCCGTCGGCTGGCTGCGCGGCCGTCGCGACCGCTATCACCGGCTCGGCTTCACCGTTCCCTTCACCCTCGCCGCGGTGTTCACCCCGGTGCAGCTGCTGCTCGGCGACTCCATCGCCCGGTCGGTCTTCCACAAGCAGCCGGTGAAGTTCGCCGCGACGGAGATCGTCTGGCGGACCGGCACCCACGTACCGGAGTACATTTTCGGCCGTCTGCACCCCGACGGCACCGTCTCCGGCGGCATCAAGATCCCCCAATTCGATTCCGTGCTGGCCGGGTTCAGACCCGGGACCAAGGTGACCGGACTGACCTCCGTCCCGGCGAGCGACCGGCCGACGGCGGCCCAGGCCACCATCGCCCACGCGGCCTTCGACCTCATGGCCGTGATCGGCTCGCTGCTGCTCCTCCTCGCCCTCTGGTACGGCTGGTGCCGGCTGCGGCGCCGCCGGCTGCCCCGGTCACCGTGGTTCTTCCGCGGTGCGGCGTGCGCCGGTGTCGCCTCCGTCGTCGCCGTCGAATGCGGCTGGGTCACCGCCGAAGTGGGACGCCAGCCCTGGATCGTCTACCAGCACATGCGGATCGCCGAGGCGGTGACGGCGACCCGGTCCACCAGTCTGTGGATCATGCTCGGCCTGGTGATGGTGGTCTATGTGTTCATCTTCGGCTCGCTGCTCGCCGTGCTGCTCAAGATGCGTACCGGCTGGCGGCTCGCCGACGCGCGACCCGCGGCGGGGGAGCGGCACGAGGGACCGGAGACCGACACCCCCTACGGTCCGCGCGCGCCGGTGCCGGCCGGCGGCCCGCCGCCGTCCGGTGGAACGGGACCGGAACCGGCCGAGGACGGCCGACCGTGATGGCCGCCGTCATCGCCGTGGCGATGCTGCTCGCCGTGGCCGCCTACGCCTGCGCCGGCGGCACCGACTACGGAGCCGGGTTCTGGGACCTGACCGCCGGCGGCGCGGAGCGCGGCAAGCGCCCCAGATGGCTGATCGACCATGCCATGGCCCCCGTGTGGGAGGTCAACAACGTCTGGCTGGTCTTCCTCTTCGTCATCATGTGGACCGGGTTCCCGATCCTCTTCCAGACCGTGTTCTCCGCGATGTGGCTCCCCCTGGCCCTGGCCGCCATCGGGCTGGTCCTGCGCGGTGCCGGATTCGCCCTGCGCAAGCCCGTCCACCGCATCGCGGGGCGACGCCTCTACGGTGCGGTCTTCGCCCTCTCCTCGTTGCTCACCCCGTTCTTCCTCGGCGCGGCCGTCGGCGGTATCGCCTCGGGACGGGCGGTACCGGGAACGGAGGCATCGGCTCATGCCTGGGCCAACCCGACCTCCATCCTCTTCGGACTGATCGCCATCGTGTCGACGGCCTTCCTCGGCGCCGTGTTCCTGGCCGCGGACGCCGCCCGCTTCGGGGCGCCCGACCTCGTCGGCTACTTCCGGCGGCGGGCGCTGGGCAGCCTCGTCGCGCTCGCCGTACTCGCGGCGATCATGCTGACCGTCACCCGGAGCGACGCCCCGCACGTCTGGCACGGACTCACCCACGGCGTCGGCCTCGGCCTCGTCATCCTGGCCGGAGTCTGTTCCCTCGCCACCGGGTGGCTCCTGTTGCGCCGGTCCGGAGCCTGGTCCCGGCTCACCGCCGTCGGCGTCGTCGCCGCGGCGGTCATCGCCTGGGGAGCGGCCCAACGTCCCTATCTCATCCCCACCTCGCTGACCGTGGCCGAGGGCGCCGGTGCTCCCAGCAGCCTGCGGTGGGTAGGCCTGGTCACCCTTGTGGCCGTGGTGCTCGTCTGCCCGGCCGTGGCGTTCCTGTACTGGCTGGACACCCACGGCGAGCTGGAACCGCTCTCCGGCGCCGACCTGCAACGGAACGGACCGGGCCGCGATGATCCGCCCGGGCCGGGCCGCGCCGAGCCGTCTCGGGGACAGGGCGGCGCCACCGATCCGGTCCGCGACAAGCCGTCAGGTCCGGGCCGCGGTGAACCGACCGAGCGCAACTGAACCACCGGCGCCGCCCACCGACCACCGCCCACCGGCGCCGCCCACCGCCCACCGGCTCCCGACCATCGCCCACCGCCCACCGGCTCCCCGGTGCCCTGGGCCGTGCCCGCGGCAGGCCGTTGCCCGTCTCTGGTGCCGGGCTGTTCCGGGGACCTGAACGGGTCGAAGTGGGCGACGTCGTCGCGCGGCACGCCGTCAGCAGTGCTCCGCGACATGGTCCTCGGCACCGGCGGAGCGGACATCGCGATCGCGCAGGGAGATGGAGAGGGCCTTCCCCCAGGCGCGGCAGGCCGCGGTGAAATCCTTCGCCTCGTATTCGATGACGAAGATCTTGTCGGCATAGGCCTCGGCGAACTCTTTGCACTCGTGGTAGCGGGTGCACTCCTCGACGACGGCGAAGTCGAAGCCGATGTGACGGCGTTGCGGCAGCAGGTCGGTGGTGTTCTTCTGGGCGATGGCCAGGTGCTGCTGGTGGGCGCGGCGGGCCAGGAGTTGGGCGAAGGCCGCGGCATCCGCGGCGGTGAGCCTGCCGCCGGACCGCTCGTAGGAGTCGAGGTTGTCGGGTTCCACGGCGTCAAAACCGGCCTTGGCGCAGCCGTCGATCCAGGGACCAACGACGTCGATGAGCGCCCGTCGCTTGGCGCCGGTGGAGATGTCGAGCAAGGGCTCGTCCCAGTCCTCGTCGATGACGGGCTTTCCCCGCCCGTCCCGCAACAGCAGCTCGGGGTGACGGTCCTGCCAGAGGCCGGTCGCGTCGGGCTGCGCCTGGAACGCGTTGACGTAGCAGATGTTGTAGAGACCGGGGGCCGGCTGGGCCGTGCGGTCGCGGGACACGGCCCGGGTCCCGGCGGGCGGGGGATAGGCGCCGCCGAGCTGATAGTCGAAGACGGCGTTCGCCGTCGGTGGCCGCACCGCGGTGGGGACCGCCGCCCCGCCGGACGGGGCCGGTGTCCCGGAACCGGCGGCGTGCGGAGCGCGGGCGGCGGAGCACGCCGTGCTCAGCGCCATGACCAGGACGAAGGCGCCGACGGCGAGGGGGCGTGAAAAGTGCACAGGCGGAGCCTACGGGCGGGTGCCGCGCGCAGCGCCGGTGACGGCGTCCTCAGGAACAAGTGTGCCTCCCGGCTCGTTCCCACGAGCCGGGAGGCACGGTGGCCGACGGCTGCGGTCGTCCGTCCCGTGCCCGAAGGCGCGGGGCGGCCCCCCGGCGCAACCGTGCGGCGGCTCCGTCGTGGTCAGCTCAGCGCTTGACCACGAACGCCTGGCCCTTCTTCGCCTCGGCAGAGCAGGAGTTCTTCTCCGCCGTGGTCATCTTGCGCGTCTTGACGGTCACCGCATTGCTCTGCCCATCCGTTCCGTTGGGCGCGGGCCCGGTGACGGTGTCCGGCACGAACCAGAAGTAGTGACCCCACTTCGGGCTGTCGTAGTGCGTCTGCCAGGTACCGGAGACGGTCTGCATGACCTGGGCGCGGGAGATCCAGCCCACCTCGCCGGGCTTCACCGTCATGTTCAGGGAGCTGTTCTCGGTGTGCGAGCTCGACCAGGTGTGGCTGTAGGTCGCGGTGACACTCAGGTCGATGAGGCCGGCGATGTTTCCGCCCGCGGTGACGGAGACGCCGGCGGAGTCCGTGGAACCCACCGTGTCCGCCCAGCCCATCGACTGGGTGGCATCCGAAGTGCTGCAGTTGTAGAGGGAGTTGGAGACCTGACGGAAGTCCCCGAGGTACGCCTTGCCGAGAGTCGGCTCGTTGAAGCTGCACTTGCCTTCGCCGGAAGCGCAGTCGGCTTTGAGCTGCTCCCGGGTGGGCCCGTCGTCCGCGGCAGCCGGTATCGCCATCGCCGCGACCAGACCCAGTGACGCCGTGGACAGCGCCAGCAGCCGGCTTCCGTGGCGGATCGTTCTGCTCTTTGTCATCGTGCTGTTGCCTCTCGCCCAGCCATGTGGAAGCAACGCGTCCATGTGAGGGGTGCGTCGCTGTTGCGTATGAGACTGGTGTGAAATCTGTTGCAACTACACCAAGAGTTGGCAAAGTTGTAGTTGATAGCGAAACAGACCCTTTACAGCGGACCGAAACGGAGGCAGCATCACCTCCCGCCGTGGCCCGCAGCGTCGACCGCCTCCACCTCCGCCTCCGCTTCAGTCGACGCCGCGCGCCCCGTTGAGGACGGTGCGCACGGTCCGCGCCACGAAGTCCTTCTCGAGCGGGAGCCGGCGCAGCACGACGCGTACCCACACGGCCCCGGCCAGCAGGTCCATCAGCAGCATGGGATCGGTGTCCGCCGCGATGTCGCCGCGTGCGACGGCCCGGTCGAAAACCGCCTGCTCGCGGGCGATCCGGTCGGCGAAGAAGTCCTTGACGTGCAAGGCGAGTTCGGGGCTGTGGGTGACGGCGCCCAGTACGGCGACGGCAATGTCGGAGGCGGGCCGCGTGGTGAGGAGGGTCGTCATCGTGCGCAGGAGGGCCTCCAGGTCCCCTTCGAGGCTGCCGGTGTCGGGAGGTGTGAGCTCCAGTTGGCGTGCGCCGATGAGTGCGGCGCCGAGGAGGGCTCCTTTGGACGGCCACCAGCGGTAGATCGTGGTCTTGTTGACGCCGGATCGCTGGGCGACTCCCTCGATCGTCAGCCCCTCGTAGCCCTTTTCCGCCAGCAGCTCCAGTGTGGCGTCGAAGATCTCCCGCGCTTTCCGTGGGCCGCCGCCGCGCCGTGTCCCGTTCCGCTCCTCGCTCATGAGAGGAGAGTAGCAGCGAAAAACAACGCAACGTTGCGTTGCATTTGAGGTAGCGTGCCGGGCATGGAATCCAAGGAAGCCGGTCTGCCCCTCGTTTTTGTGCACGGCATGCGGGTGAGCGGCACGATGTGGCGCCCCGTGATCCGCGCCATCGGACAGCGTCATCCCACAGCTGCGCCCGACCTGCCCGGTCATGGGGACCGGCGAGGTGAGCCGTTCAGCATCCCCGGCGCCGTGGCGGCGGTGAACCAAGCCGTGGACGCACTCGGCGGCCGGGCCATGCTCGTCGGGCTGTCGCTGGGCGGCTATGTCGCGATCGCCACCGCCGCCGCCCACCCGGACCGGGTCCTCGGCACGGTCGCGATGGGCTGCACGGCGCTCCCGCGGGGCTTGTTCGGCGCCGTCTACCGGGGAGCGGCGCGGCTCGCGGCCCGGCACCCCCAACAGGCCGACCGGCTCAGCGCGTTCGCGTTCCGCCGCGCCCTGCCCCCTCCTCAAGCGCAGGCCATGGTCTCCGGCGGCCTGAGCTGCGGGATCACTCCGAGCATCATCAAGGCCGTGGGCGAGATGGACCCGATGGCGTCGCTCTCCGCGTATCCGGGCCCGGTCTGGCTGGTGAACGGCGAGCGCGACCACTTCCGTCGCCATGAACGCCTCTTCCTCCGCGCCTGCCGCGACGGTCGCCTCATCATCCGGCCGGGGTGCGGACACCTCACCAGCCTCACCGACACGGCAGACCTCATCCGCCATGTCCGCGATGCCGCCGCGGTCGTCACGGCCCGGATCCACGGCTCGTCGATACCGGAGGGCGTGCAGTGACCGCCCGCGTGTGGAGCCTGGAGGAATCCCTGGAAATCCCCCTCCCGCCGCACGCCGTCTATGCGGCCCTGGCGGACATCCGGCGAATGAAGGAGTGGAGTCCCGAGGTCATCTGGGTGTGGCCCCGCGGGGAACGCTTCGTGGGGGTCAACCGGAAGGCCTGCTGGATCTGGTTCGCCACCTGCCGGATCGTCATCGCCGACCCCGGCCGGGAGTTCGCCTTCGACAACACCACGTTCGGCCTGCCGGTGGCGCGTTGGGGCTACCGCCTGACCCCGACGGAGCGCGGCACGCTGGTCACCGAATACTGGATCGACCGCCGCCGCCACGGGTGGCGCCGTGGGGCCGCCGAGATGCTGGGCCTGGTCTTCACCGGCACTCCGGCAGCCCGGCGCGCCGCACACAACCGCGCCGGCATGCGGGTAACCCTCCGCCGGCTGTCCGCCGCGTGCCGGACGGCCCCTTGAACCGCGCAGGGACGGCGGCCGCCGGCACGTCGACGCGCGCTGCGCCAACGGTGAGGTGGCCGGGCAGCTCGCCCCCGCGCGCTGCATCAACCGTGAGGTGGCCGGGCAGCTCGCCCCCGCGCGCTGGTCCGTGAGCCCGCACTCATGAACTCCCGCCGCAGCTTGCCGACGTCACGGCTCTTCGCGGGTGACGGCGCATCCGTCCCTCAGGCGGTCCGGGTGGCCACCACCAGCCGGCACCGTGGGCTGCCGTCGGGGCGTCGGCCGAGCTCCGGCAGGGCGTGCAGTTGCACATCGAATCCGGTCCGCGTCAGCTCCGTTCGCACGTCGGCGAGCCGGAAGGTCCGGTAGTACATGACGAACCGCGGCCGCCACAGCGCGTTGCGGACCCGCATCACCGTGTCGAAAGCCAGCAATGCCCAGTAGCCGGGCGATCCCGGGCGTGCCGGAGCCCCGATCGGGAAGACGAACCGGCCGCCGGGGCGCAGCACGGAGTGCACCTGGGAGAACAGCCCCGGCCGTTCCCGGGGCAGAAAATGCCCGAACGCACCGAAGCTCACCACGAGGTCGAAGACCGGTCCGAAGGGGAGTGCCCGTGCGTCCGCGCGCACCCATGCGGTGCGTGGTGCGCCCGCGGCCGGGAGCTCACGGGTGCGCCCCTGGGCGAGCATCCCCGCGCTGAGGTCGACTCCGGTGACCTGTTCCCGGCAGGTCTGCCGCAGTACGTCCATGCCCGCGCCGGTGCCGCAGCACAGGTCGAGGCCGCTGTCGAACGGCCCCAGTCTCTGCAGCGCCCGCGACACGGGCGTCAGGATCGCGTCCGGGGTCCGGAACGGCGTGTGGTCGAATGCCGGTGAGAGCAGGTCATAGCCGCGCTCGACGGAGGACAGCGCCTGCACGGCGAGTTCACGGAGAGTGGGACCCTGAGGTGCGAACATTGCCCTCAGCATAGAACTCGTCTGCACCCAGCCGCATCGGCCGGGCCGTGTGGTACCGTGCGAACAGAACGTATGTGTGCTTGCCGCCCTTCCGGCGCCCGTACGTCACTTCTTTTCCTTCGCTTGCGCATCGCTGTTGCGTCCGTCCTTCTCGACCGGCGATCCAGCAGGCACCGGCTGCTCCATAGACACAGTCCGGCGATGCGGCATCACCTTTCTTTCCGGTCGCGGGGCTTTTCCGACCGCCGGCAGGGCGTGAACTCACCGCCCTTTCCTGCCGGATTCCCCTCCCTGCCGACCCGCAGACGAACCTCCCGAGAGGACTCTCATGACCACTGGTACCCATCTCAGCAGGCGGCCCGCCACGGCCACTCTCCCTGCCTCCCAGTCCCCGTCCCCTTCTGCTTCCCCTTCCCCTTCCCCTTCCCCTTCGCCTTCCGCTTCCCGCGCCGTTGAACCGCCCGCGTCCGCGACCGTGGCCTCCGGGAACCCCGAGGTGTCGGCAGCCGGGGTCCTGGATTTCCCGAACGACCGGCAAGAAGCCGGTTTCCTCCGCGCGGCAGGCTGCCTCGCCTCGTCCGGCGATGTCCGGGTGCCCGCATCGCTGATCCGTGAAGCGGGACTGCGCAAAGGGGATTTCGTCGTAGGGACGTGCACGCGGCCTCGGTTGCTCTCCCGGGCCGAGTCGGTCAATGGACGAAGGCCGGAGGCCGTCCGCGGGCGGCCGCACTTCCGTGACCTCACACCACTGCACCCACGCCATCGCATGCGCCTGGAAAGTGTGACCGGCGCACTCGCGCCGCGCATCGTCGATCTGATCGCACCGGTCGGCAAGGGCCAACGGGGCCTGATCGTGGCACCCCCGAAGACGGGGAAGACGGTGCTGCTGCAACAACTCGCCGCCGCCGTCGCCGAGAACTACCCCGCCTCGCGGCTGATGGTCGTGCTGATCGATGAACGACCCGAGGAAGTTACCGATATGCGCCGTTCGGTACGAGGAGAGGTGCTCGCCTCGACCTTCGACCGGCCGGCGAAGGAGCACATCGCCCTCGCCGAACTGGCCGTGGAACGCGCCAAGCGACTCGTTGAGCACGGACAGGACGTCGTCATCCTCTTCGACTCCCTCACCCGCCTGTGCCGGGCACACAACAACGCCGCCGCTTCGGGTGGCCGCACCCTGAGCGGTGGCGTCGACGCCGCCGCGCTGCACGGTCCCAAGAGGCTCTTCGGCGCGGCACGGCTCGCAGAGGAAGGCGGCTCCCTGACCATCCTCGCCACGGCCCTGGTGGAGACCGGTTCCCGGGCCGACGACTACTTCTTCGAGGAATTGAAGAGCACCGGGAACATGGAACTCCGTCTGGACCGTACGCTCGCGGGCAAGCGGCTCTATCCCGCGGTCAATGTCACCGCCTCCGGCACCCGGCGCGAGGAACTGCTCCTCCCGGAAGCCGAGTTGACGGCCATCCGCCGACTCCGCCGCGCCCTACGGGCCGGGGACGGTCAGGCGAACACGGAGTCCCTGCTCGAAAAGGTCCGGCGTACGCCCGACAACGCGACCTTTCTGCAACAGGTACGGCACACCGCTCCGGGCGGATGACCGGATGACCGGGTGGCGGCGCCGGGAATTGGCCCGGCCGACGATGCCGCGCACGGCCATTTCCGGGGTGAAGTGGCCTGGCATGCCGCCGCCTCAGGAAGCGGGCGCCGCCGGCAGGACATGAGCGCCCGTCCGGTCGGTGCTCAGGCAGAGTGAGCAGATCACCGCGGCGTGCTGGTGGCAGGCGGCGAGGTCCGGACGCTCGAACTCCTGCCGGCAGACATGGCACTCGTACCGGGCCGGACTGGGGTTGCCGTCCGGGTCCAGCAGCGGAGCGTCGATTCCGTCGGTGGTGCGCCGCAGGTAGAACCGGCCCTTGGTCAGGACAGCCGTCAGGGGGGTGAGGACAAAGGCGATCACTGCGGCCGCGACAGGTGAGTACGGCTGGAGAGTGTCACCCAGAGCGTGGAAGTACAGGGCGATCGACAGGCCGGATGCGGCGGTGAAAGCCACCACTCCGACCGGGTTGACCGCATAGAGCATGCCGCGGCGGAACTCGGGGGCCTGCGGGGAGAGTTTCAGCAGGTACTTGTTGACGATGATGTCGGTGGCGACGGTGACGATCCAGGCGATGGCGCAGTTCGAATAGAACCCCAGGATGGTGTTGAGGAAGCTGAACATGTCCGCTTCCATCAGGATCAGCGCGAAGGCCAGATTGGCGAGTACGAACACCATCCGGCCCGGATAGCGCTTGGTGACCCGGGTGAACGAGTTCGTCCATGCCAGCGAACCGGAGTAGGCATTGGTCACGTTGATCTTGATCTGACTGATCACGACCAGGATCACGGCCAGCGGGATGACCAGCCACGACGGCATCATGGCCGCAAAGGCGCCGGTGAACTGCTGGATCGGCTCGGTGGCCGAGGCCGCGCCCACCTCGGAGAGGATGTAGACGGCCAGGAAGACACCGATGGCCTGCTTGAGCGCGCCGAGCACGACCCACCCGGGGCCGGCCATCACCACGGCCGTCCACCAACTGCGCCGGTTCCGCTCGGTCTTGGGCGGCATGAAGCGGAGGTAGTCGACCTGTTCGCCGATCTGCGCGATCAGCGACAGACAGACGCCCGCGCCCAGCAGCACCGACGCGGCGTTGATCCCGCCGTCGCCGTGGGCGCCCCGGTACGAGAGGAAGGTGTGCACCGTGCCGGGGTCCGTGGCGACCAGGTAGAGCAGCGGCCCCACCATCAGCAGCAGCCAGATCGGGGTGGTCCAGACCTGGAGCTTGCTGAGCGCCTTCATCCCGTAGATGACCAGCGGGATGACCATGCAGGTCGAGATCACATAACCCAGCCACAGGGGCAGCCCGAAGCCCAGTTTCAGGCCCTGCGCCATGATCGAGCCTTCGAGGGCGAAGAAGATGAAGGTGAAGCTGGCGAAGATGACGCTGGTCAGGACCGACCCGTAATAGCCGAAGCCCGAGCCCCGGGTGATCAGGTCCAGGTCGATGTTGTAGCGCGCCGCGTAGTAGGCCAGGGGGAAGCCGGTGATGAAGATGACCACCGCGGCGACCAGGATGGCGGCCAGGGCGTTCCCCGTGCCATGGGCGAGTCCGATGCCCGCGCCGATCGAGAAGTCGGCCATGTAGGCGATGCCGCCCAGCGCCGTGGTCGCCACGACCATCGGCGTCCAACGGCGGTAGCTGCGCGGGGCGAACCGGAGGGTGTAGTCCTCCAGGGTCTCGTCGGCTGCTCTGCCGGCCGGCGCGTCGGTGGGGGCGGGCCGGGGGCTGTCGTCGGGGACGGTCAGTTGTGGCTCGACGCTCATGCCGGACCTCCTGAGGGGCAGTGGGAAGGCGAGGTGATGTGACGTGATGCGGGGTGATGTGACGTGATGCGACGTGATGTCACGCTCACGGCCGGGGAGACCGTGTGGTGTGCGGGGACATCGGCGAAGCGGGAGTGCGGTGGTGGGGAGATTAGGGAGCGCGTGTTTCCCGCAACGTCTTCCCAGATGAAGCGGATGTTTCCGGGCGGCGCAGAGACCGGCGACGCAGAGACCGGCGGCGCAGAGACCCGCAGCGCGAGACCGGCAGCGCGAAGGCCGGCGGCGCGGAGACCGGCGACGCCATGAGCGAGATGTCCTCGCGGCTCGGGCGGCGGAGCGGGTAGACATGAGGACGGCGACGGCGGAGCGGGCCGGGAAGGGCAACCGGGTGTTCCTGCCGCCGCCCGACGAGCCCCCTCCGCCCCCTCCTCCCGTCCCTCTCCCTCCGTCCCTCCCCTCCCGACTCACCCGCAGGAGCCACCATGACAGCGGACCGACAAGGGCATCTGATGAGCGATACCGGCGCCGAGGCCGCTGACCGGTACGAACAGGCGCTGGACGACCTGCTGTTCTTCCGGCCCCGGGTCGTGGAGTCGTCGAAGGCGGTACTGGCCGCCTCGCCGCGGTCGGTGATGGGGCGGACGCTGGCCGCCTATCTGGGGGTGCTGGGCACCGAGGAGAGGGACGCAGCCGCGGCACGCGACCGCTTCGTCCAGTTCCGCTGCGGCCTGGACTCCGAGCGCCTGACGCCCCGGGAACGTATGCATATCGCCGCCGCAACGGCATGGCTGGACGGCGACCTGCACGGCGCCGGCCGCCTCCTGGGTGACCTCTCCGTCGCCTTCCCGCGCGATGCGCTGGCACTGTTCGCGGGCCACCAGCACGACTTCCTCACGGGGGACGCCCAGAGCCTCCGGGACCGTGTCGGCGGAGCACTGGACGCCTGGGACGAGGACGACCCCCATCACGGTCCGTTGCTCGGCATGTATGCGTTCGGCCTGGAGGAGTCGGGCCATTACGAACGGGCGGAGGAGGTCGGTCTGGCGGCCCTTGCGCGGCATCCGGGCGATGTGTGGGGCATCCACAGCGTGGTGCACACCTACGAGATGCGGGGACGCTTCGCGGACGGGATCCGCTTTCTCGACGCCCGTAAGGACGACTGGGCCCGGGGCAGCCTGCTCACCGTCCACAACTGGTGGCACTACGCCCTCTACACACTGGAGACCGGCGCCACCGACCGGGTCCTGGAGATCTACGACTCCGCGCTCCACCACGACGCCTCGGCCGGTGTGGCGATGGAACTGCTGGACGCCGCGGCGCTGTTGTGGCGGCTGTACCTGGCGCAGGACGAACAGAGTGCGCGGTGGGCCCGGCTCGCCGACGCCTGGGAGAGTCGCCAGGACGGCCCGCACTATGCCTTCAACGACGCACACGCGGTCATGGCCTATGTGGGGGCAGGCCGCTTCACCCAGGCACAGCGCCTCGTCCAGGACCGGGAAAAGTGGGTGGCGGCGGAGCGGGGGGTCACCAACCGTGCGATGACGGCCGATGTCGGACTGCCCGTCTGCCGCGCACTGATCGCCTACGGCCGGCAGGACTACGGCCGGGCCGTCGATCTGCTGCTGCCCGTCCGCCACCGCCTGAACACCTTCGGCGGCAGCCACGCCCAGCGGGACGCGATCCAGCGCACCCTCGTCGAGGCAGCCCTGCGCGCACGCCGGGCCGACCTGGCGCGGACCCTGCTCAGCGAACGGATCCACCTGCGCCCGGTCTGCCCGTACAACTGGTCGGCCAAGGCCCGGCTGGAGGAACAGCTCGGCGACCCCGCACGGGCCGCGGCCGCCCGCGAACGGGCCGCCGCGCAGGCGTCCGCGTAACGGGTATCGGGTTCGGCCGTCAGTGATGTCCCGCGGGCAGGCTGGTGTCCTCGACGGCCGGTGGGGCGTCGGGCGTCAGGAACTCCGGGTCGGGTTCGAGGAACCGGATGGCGACGGCGGTGGCGAGGTGCAGGGCGGCGAAGATCCAGACGATGCCCTCCACCCCGACCGGGCCCAGGGCGAGGGCGACGATGGCGGGGCCGGCGAAGGTGCTCGCTCCGGCGCCCAGGTTGAGCGCGGACATGGCCTGTCCCTTGTGGCGTGGCGCCAGTGCGGGAACCAGGGCCGAGATCGGTACGTAGCCGGCCAGGGCGATGCCGTAGAGGGCGGCGGCCACCGCGGCGGCGGCGAAGTGCGGGCCGGCCACGACCGGTACGTAATACAGCGCCAGGCAGGTGATCGCGCAGGCCACGGCGCCGAACCAGGTCATGGTGCGCTGCCAGCCGAGGCGGTCGCCGACGGCCCCGAAGAACAGGTTGGCGAAGATGTTCGCGGCGAACATCACGCTGAGCAGGCGCAGCCAGGCCGAGGTGCTGAAGCCGACCGTCTCGGTGAAGAAGAACGGCAGGCAGACCAGGAAACCGAATTGGGAACCGGTGCTGAAGACGCGGACCGCGGCGCCGATGGCCACCCGGGGACGGCGCCGCATGATCGAGACGCTGCCCGCCAGGGTCGCGAGCGGATGCCCGCGGCCGGGAGCGAGTCCGCTGCGGCCGGTGGGCTCGCGCACCAGCAGCAGGGCGAGCAGGCCGCCGAGCAGCACCAGGCCGAGCGCGAACCACAGGGTGTGGTACGAGCCGACGATCGGGATCGTGGCGCTGGCGACGAGTGAGCCGAGGGTCGGCAGGCCGCCGGTGAAGGCGAACCAGTACCAGCCGACCGCCGTTCCCAGCCGCTGCGGCGGGGTCGCCGCGGTGACCCACACCAGGAATCCGTAGGCGAACAACGGATATCCGAACCCGCGCAGCCCGTAGACGAGCAGCAGCAGCGGATAGTTCATGGACGGCAGCGCCACCGTCAGCATGAGCAGTTGGAAGACGAGCCAGATGACGAAGCCGGCGGCCATCACCCGCCGCGGCCCCCACAGGTCCGAGAGGGCTCCCGAGAGCCAGGCGCCGAGGGCGACGGTGATGCCGTAGACGGCGATGACCGCCGCCGCATCGGCCTTGGCCAGGCCCTGATCGGCCAGGTACTTCGAGAAGAAGCCGGTCTCCACGCCGTCGCCGGTCATGAACAGCAGCACTCCCAGGAATCCCCAGGCCAGAGCCGGGGGTATGCCCAGGCGGGCACATCGGGAGTGGCTGCGAACGGCCGACGGGGGGCCGGCGGCCGGTGTCCGCGCCGTCCGGGGGCGAGCGGGGCTGCTCATGGGCTCTCCAGGGGCTGGGCGTGATCGGGTGAGCAAGGGGGAGGGCACACCGCCGGCTGCGTCGGCAGACGGTGAGCCGGGGCAAGTCTTCTCGCATTTTGTGCGAAGTCAAGACTCCTCTGATAAAAGAAGAAGCGGTACCGTGCTGACATCCAGGGGCGCGCCGGTCCGGAGCCGGATTGTGCACGGCCCCGCCCCACCCCCGCACCCCCGAGGGAGCCGTGACCCCGCCATGACCACCACATCCGGGATTCCCGCCACCATGCGTGCCGCCGTACTGCACGGACCCGGGCAGCTGAGCATCGAGAAACGTCCCGTTCCCGCCCCCGGCCCGGGAGAGATCCTGGTCCGCATCGAGGCGGTCGGGACCTGCGGCTCGGACGTGCACTACTACCGGCACGGGCGGATCGGCGACTTCGTCGTACGCGAACCACTCGTGCTCGGGCACGAGGCGGCCGGCACGGTGGTCGCCTGCGGTCCGGGCACCGACGAACGCCGGGTGGGGCGGCGGGTGTCCATCGAGCCCGGCACGCCCTGCGGCAGCTGCGGTGAATGCCGTCCGGGCCGTTACAACCTGTGCCCGGACATGCGCTTCCTCGCCACGCCGCCCGTGGACGGCGCCTTCTGCGAATACCTCGCCGTACGCGAGGACTTCGCCCACGAGGTCCCCGATGCCCTCACCATCGAGGAGGCCGCCCTGCTGGAACCGCTGTCCGTGGCGGTCTGGGCCTGCCGGAAGGCCCGCGTCGCCCCCGGCGACCGGGTGCTGATCACCGGCGCCGGGCCCATCGGCCTGGTCGCCGCCCAGACGGCACGGGCCTTCGGCGCACGGGAGGTACTGGTCACCGATGTCCTCCCGCACCGCCTCGAACTCGCCCGGGCCACCGGCGCCACGGCCCTCGATGTCTCCCGCACACCGCTGCCCGAGGCGGAGTACACCCCCACCGTCCTCCTGGAGTGCTCCGGCGTGCCCGCCGTGAGCGGCGAGGCGATCCGTACCGTGGGCCGGGCCGGACGGGTGGTGCTCATCGGGATGGGCGGTTCCGAGGCACCGCTGCCCGTGAGCCGGGTGCAGAACTACGAACTGGAACTGACCGGTACCTTCCGCTACGCCCACACCTGGCCCACCGCGATGTCCCTGGTGGAGTCGGGAAGGGTCCGGCTCGACTCCCTGGTCTCGCACGGTTACGGTCTTGCCGAGGCCGAGAGCGCACTGACCGTCGCCACCCACGACGCGACTGCCGTCAAAGCCGTCATCTACCCGCAGCGGTAGCCGCGCTGTCGCTGTCCGACCGGAAAGGGGCGGCCCCGATGGCTTCCACACGGTCGTCGCTGGCCGAGGTCGACCGGCGACGGCAGGACGTACTGGCCCATGTCGTCGAGCACGGAGACGTGCGCATCGACGAACTGGCCAGACACTTCGGGGTCAGCCTCGCGACCATGCACCGCGATCTGGACCAGCTCGCCGAACGCCGGCTGCTGCGCAAGGAACGCGGCCGGGCCGCGCCCTTCCCGACCCTCACCATGGAGACCGCCACCCGCTTCCGCATCGGCGTGAACCGCCCGGTGAAGGAGGCGCTGTGTGCCGCAGTCGCCGACGAGATCCGGCCCGGCAGCACCCTCGTGCTGGACGACTCGACCACGGTCTTCCCGCTCGCGGCCCGGATCGCGCGGACCGAAGGGGTCACCGTGGTCACCAACTCCCTCGGTGTGGCCCGGCTGTTCGACGAGACCCCGGGCGCCGATGTGACCCTCCTCGGCGGCCGCTACCGCGGCGAGTTCGGCTCCTGCGTCGGCCCCGAGGTACTCCGCGCCCTCGGCCGTCTCCACGCCGACCTCGCGGTGATGTCCGCGGTGTCCGTGCTCGGCGGCCGGCTCTTCCACCCGATCCGCGACTACGCCGAGATCAAGGAAGCCATGCTGGACTGCGCACAGCGGTCGCTGCTGCTGGTGGACCACACCAAGTTCGGCAAGACCGCCACGCATGCCTACAGCGACATCGCCCGCTACGACCGGATCGTCACCGACCCCGGCGCGCCCGCCGGGGAACTCGCCGAACTGCGCCGCAGGGGAGTGACCGTCGACGTGGTCGACGCCTGACGGTACGCCGCAGCGCGGTACCGGCCCCGGCAAAGGAACCGGGGGCGGCGGCGCCCGGGCCGGAAGGCCCGGCTGATCAACCACCCCGATTTTGCGACAGCGTGGCCCTTTCGTCGGCCACATGCCGGCCGGCGGACAACTCCCCCGCACCCCCGCCCGTCCTACCGCACGCATCTGTATGCACTCTTCTTCGGAGGTCAATTATGCGACGGTTGGGGACAGCGGCCGCGGCGCTCGTGCTGGCGGGCGCAGGGGTGGCGGGCACGGCCACAGTGGCCAGTGCTGCGACCGGCCCGGCGGGCAAGGCTCCGGTGGCCTGCTCGACCACCTGGGGCAGCGGCGACAAGTCGGCGACGACCGCGAATACCAAGCCCTTGACGGACATCAAGACCAGCCACACCGCGTGCTACGACCGGATGGTCTTCGATATCAGCGGCGCAAACGGCAAGCTCGGCTACCACGTCGGTTACGTCGATGCGTTCCATCAGGACGGTTCGGGCGAGCGGATACCCGTCAAGGGCGGAGCCATCCTGCAGATTTTCGTGTCCGCGTCCAGCTACGACCCGGTGACCGGTAAGCAGACCTATGCGGGGACGGCCGGCAAGTCGCTCCCGGGGGTGAACATCACCGGATACAAAACGTTCACGGACACCAAGTTCGGGGCGAGCTTCGAAGGCCAGACCCAGGTCGGCCTGGGGCTGCGTGCCAAGCTGCCGTTCCGGGTGGTCCAGTCCGGTCACCAGCTGATCGTGGACGTCGCCCACAAGCGGTGAACGGCCTCGCCGCGCGCGCCCGGCCCCGCTCCGCCGGAAGGGGTGCGGCGGCCCGCCTGACGCCCGGGTAAAAGCTCCGGCGGCACACAGAGAAATACCCCGGTCCGAATTGACGGCCGGGGTATTTCTCTGTGTATATTGAGGGCTTCTGTGTCTTCCTCAAGCTAATGAAGTAAGCCCAACTTCATTAACGAACTTTACCCGAGCGGAGTTGAATTGTCAAACGAGGAATTGCGGCAGGAGCAGGAATTCATTGATCTGCTCTATGAACGCCTCGCCGAACTGCGGGCCGGAGCCGAGACGGCGGTGAACGCAGCCCTGCCGCTGGACGGGAACCATGCCCAGGCACGGCTGGAGCGCGATGTGCTGGTGGCCGAGCACTCGGGCCTGCTGGCCGCCTTCGATGCCGGCGAGAACGGCCTGTGCTTCGGCCGGTTGGTATTCCGGAACGGCCGCGATCACCACATCGGCCGTATCGGCATCCGGCGCGACGACGCGGACCGGACCCCGCTGGTCCTCGACTGGCGGGCCGAGGCCGCCCGCCCGTTCTACCTCGCCACCGGGCACACCCCGATGGGGCTGCGCCGCAGGCGGCACCTTACGACCGAGAGGATCGGGGTGTCCCCTGCTCTAGCGGAGCCGAGAGTCTGGGGAAGGGTCATCGCCCTCCATGACGAGATCCTCGACCTGGACGACACCGAACGCACCGGGTACGAGAGCGCCGACGCGGACGCCGTCCTGCTGTCCGCGCTGGACGCGGCGCGCACCGGACGGATGCACGACATCGTGCAGACCATCCAGGCGGAGCAGGACGCGATCATCCGGGCCCCGCACCGCGGCGTCCTCGTCGTGGAGGGCGGGCCCGGCACCGGCAAGACCGTCGTCGCGCTGCACCGCGCCGCGTACCTGCTCTATGCGCACCGGGAGCTGCTGGCCCGCCGCGCCGTGCTGATCGTCGGGCCCAACCCCGCATTCCTCGGCTATATCGAGGAGGTGCTGCCCTCGCTCGGCGAGACGGGTGTGCTGCTCGCCACGCCCGGTGAGCTCTTCCCCGGCGTGACCGCGACCGGCACCGACACCGCCGAGGCCGCCGGGATCAAGGGCCGTGCGGAGATGGCGGACGCCCTGGCGGAGTGCGTACGGGACCGGCAGGCCCTGCCCGACCCCGAGATCGTGATCGACCACGAGGACGGCGAACTGCGGCTGGACACGGACATGGCGCATGAGGCACGTCGCCTCGCACGGGAGACCAAGCTGCCGCACAACCTCGCCCGTCCCCACTTCGCCTTCCGCATCATCGATGCGCTCACCGCACAACTGGCCGACCGGCTGGGCGCCGACCCCTTCGGTGGGCCGAACTTCCTCGGCCCCGACGACCTCGCCCAGCTCGGCAAGGCGATCGCCACCAGCCCCGAAGTGCACCGCGCCATCGAGGAGTTGTGGCCCGCCCTCACGCCGCAGGGGCTGGTGGGCGACTTCCTCGCCGACCCCGCCCATCTACCGGATGCCGACGCGGACCTGATCCGCCGCGCGGACGGCGACTGGACTCCCGCGGACATCCCCCTGCTGGACGAGGCGGCCGAACTCCTCGGCGAGGACGACTCGGCGGCCCGCGCCGCGGCCGAGGCGGAACGCCAGGAGCAGATCGAGTACGCCCAGGGTGTGCTCGCACTCTCCTACGGCTCCCGTACCCAGGAGTTCGAGGACCGCGAGGACGAGGATTCCGAGGTACTGGCCGCGCACGACCTGCTGGACGCGGAACGGCTCGCCGACCGGCACGAGGAGGCCGACCACCGCACCGCCGCCGAACGCGCGGCGGCCGACCGGACCTGGGCGTTCGGCCACATCATCGTGGACGAGGCACAAGAGCTGTCCGCGATGATGTGGCGGTTGCTGATGCGCCGCTGCCCCACCCGCTCGATGACCCTGGTCGGCGACCCGGCACAGACCGCCGAGCCGGGCGGCCTGGGCTCGTGGGAGAGCATCCTCGCGCCGTACACCGGCGGACGCTGGCACCATGTCAGACTCGGGGTCAACTACCGCACGCCGACCGAGATCATGGACATCGCGGCGCAGGTACCCCGGTCCACGGACCCCGCGTTCGAACCGCCGCGCTCGATCCGCTCCACCGGCGTTCCCCCATGGGCGCAGCGTACCGACGACTGTGCGCGCACCGTCGCCGAGGCCGTCGCCCGGGATGCCCATGAGGAAGGCCGCCTCGCCGTGATCGCCCCGCGATCCCGCCACGAGGCCCTGTCCGCCGCCCTCCCGGCCGCCTCCGCCGGTTCCTCCCCGGATCTGACCAGCCCGGTGGTCCTCATCGACCCACGGCAGGCCAAGGGCCTGGAATTCGACACGGTGATCGTGGTGGAACCGGCCGAACTCGGGGCCAGCGACCTCTATGTCGCTCTCACCCGGGCGACGCAACGGCTCGGCGTCGTGCACACGGAGCCCTTGCCCGCGGGACTGGAGACGCTGTCGCCGCCGGGAGGGAAGACGCTGTCGCCCCAGGCCGCCGCACCCTCCGGCCGGTGACGCAGGTCGCCGGGGCGCCGTACGGCCGCATCGCGGCGCCCCGGGCGGCACTACGTCCGCTGCTTCTTCGCCCGCTGCGCTTCACCGGAGATCCGGTACACCATGCACCGGCGCAGCGGCCCGTCCGGTACGCCGGGATCGTCGAAGTCGTCCGCGGGGTCGCGGGCCATACCGAGACGGCGCATCACGGCCTGGGACCGGAGGTTGGTGGCGGTCGTCACCGCAAGGATCTCCGGCAGGCCGAGGGTGGTGAAGCCGAAGGCCAGAGCGGCCTCGGCGGCCTCGGTGGCGTAACCGTGCCCCCAGGCCGCCCGGGTCAGCCGCCAGCCGGCCTCCACTCCGGTGAAGGGCATGTCCTCCTCCACCGGATCCAGTCCGGTGAGTCCGATGAACTCGCCGGTGGCGCGCACCTCGACCGCCCACCACCCCCAGCCGCGCTCATCGAGACCGGTCTGGAAACGAGCGACGGCCGCCTCGCTCTGCTCGCGTGTCAGTACCTCGGGGAAGTGCCGGCGGACCTCGGGATCGGCATTCATCGCCGCCCAGGGGGCAAGGTCAAAAGGCCGCCACGCACGCAGCAGCAGGCGCTCGGTTTGCAGTGCAGACATCGAGCCAACCTAACCTCGGCAGGCGGCGGAGACGAGCGATTAATGCAGCGCGGACGGGCCCCGACCGCCCGCGCTGCAACAGCCCCTCCGGCCGGCCGGCCCCGCCCGTGCTGCACGACCCCCTCCGGACGGCCCGGTCACCGCACCGCCAGTGGAGGGGCTACTTGACCGAACCCGCCATGATCCCCTGCACGAAGTGCCGTTGGAAGGCGAAGAACACGATCAGCGGCACGATCAGCGACAGGAAGGCGCCGGGTGCCAGTACCCCGATGTTGCTGCCGAACTGCCGCATCTGCGACTGGAGGGCCACCGTCAGCGGCTGTGACGCGTTGTCGGCGAAGAGCAGCGCGACCAGCATGTCGTTCCAGACCCACAGGAACTGGAAGATGGCCAGGCTGGCGATGGCCGGGCGGCCCAGCGGCAGGATCAGTTGGGAGAAGATGCGCCACTCCCCGCCGCCGTCCATGCGGGCGGCCTCCAGCATCTCCTTGGGGATCTCCGCGAAGTAGTTCCGCAGCAGGAAGATGGCGAACGGCAGGCCGTAGGCGGTGTGGAAGAGGACCACACCCGGGATGGAGCCGAACAGACCGAGCGCGCCGAACAGTTTGGCCACCGGCAGCAGTCCGATCTGGACCGGCACCACCAGCATGGCGACCACCACCAGGAAGATCCAGTCCCGGCCCGGGAACTCCAGCCAGGCGAAGGCGTAGCCGGCCAGCGCGGCGATCACGACCACGGCGAGGGTGGTGGGCACCGAGATCAGCACGGTGTTCCAGAACGCCTGGACGATGCCCGAGTCCTTCAGCAGCGCCGTGTAGTTGTCCAGCGACAGCTGACCGGGCGCGGTGAGCGCCGTCCACCAGCCGCTGCTCGCGTTCTTCTCCTCCGTACGCAGGGAGGAGAGGAAGAGTCCCGCGGCAGGGGTGAGCCAGACCAGGCCGATGAGGAGCAGGAACAGCTGGATCGCGCCGCGGCTGAGACGCTTCACCGGCCGTGCCGTCGCCCGCCTGCGGGACGCTGCGGTTCCGGGGACGGTGGTCATGACTGGCTCCTGCGGAAACGTCGGATGTTGAGGAACATGGCCGGGACCACCAGGAGCAGCAACAGGACACCGAGGGCGCTGCCGAGGCCCTGGTTGTTGCCGCCGCCGAAGGAGACCAGCCACATCTGCAGGGCCAGGACATTGGCGTCCTGCTGTACGGGACCGGGAGCGATGATGTAGACGAGGTCGAAGACCTTCATCACATTGATCACCATCGTCACGAACACCACGCCCAGGACGGGGCCGAGCAGCGGCACGGTGATCCTGCGGAAGACCTGCCACTCGTTCGCGCCGTCCATCCGGGCCGCCTCCAGGACGTCACGCGGCATCGAGGAGAGTCCGGCGCCGATGAGGACGAGCGCGAAGCCGGTCCAGATCCACATATAGGCGCCGATGATGGCGGGGGTGATGAGGGCCGGGCCGAGCCAGGAGATGCCCTCGTAGGGGGCGGCGAAGTCCCGGGCGGGGAGCTGGACGGCGTACGACCCCGGAGCCAGACGGGGCAGGCGGTAGGAGCCGTCCGCCGCGGTGGTGGTCGTCGCCACGACCTTGCCGTGGGAGTCGACGGCCTCGACGGCGAGCTTCGGCAGACCGCGTTCGCGGGGGTCCACCGTGCCGGGTGTGCCGCCACCGCCGGAGGTGAAGTCGAGGTAGACCACGCCCCGCAGTTCACCGTGGCCGGCCGGGGACTTGGCGGCCCCGGCGGCCGGCCGTGCCTGCGCGGGCATGTCCTTGGGCGCGACGCCGACCAGACCGAGGTCGACGGTGTTCCCCGGGCCGGTGCGGTGCGCCGTGCGGTAGGAACCGTCGTGGCCCTTGGTCAGGCGCTTGTCGCCGAGGCGCGCCTTGGCGGTGGGGAACGAGACGGACTCCCCCTGGACCTTGTCGTGGATGCCGACCGTGATCGCGTTGAGCACACCGCGCTGCGGATCCTGCTCGTAGGCGAGGCGGAAGATGATGCCCGCGGCGAGGAAGGAGATCGCCATGGGCATGAACATCAGCAGTTTGAACGCCGTCTTCCACCGGATCTTCTCGGTCAGCACGGCGAGGACCAGACCGAGCCCGGTCAGCAGCGCGGGGGCGAAGACGACCCAGATCGCACTGTTGCGGATGGCTCGGAGCGTGGCGGGGTCCTGGAACATCGCGGTGTAGTTGCCGGCGCCGACGAAGGTGTTGCCGGAGGCGTCGTACAGGCTGCGGATGACCGAGAACACGATGGGGTACGCGACCAGTGCACCCAGCAGCAACAGCGCGGGAAGCAGGAACACGGCGGCGATCCGGCGGCGGCGCCGGACGGCGCGCCGCACGGGGTCGGTGGTGCCGCCGGTGGTGCCGCCCGGAGGGAGGGGCGCGGCGGCGCGCGAGGTGGCGGGCGCCGCCGCGGGAGTGGTGACAGGCATGGATCGGGCCCCGGTCCTTACTTTCCGTACGCCTTGGCCGCTGCGGCCTCGAGCTTGTGGGCCGTGCCTTCGGGGTCCGAGGGGTCGCGCAGGAAGTCCTGGAGCAGCTTCCATTCGCCGGCGCCCTGGGTGCCGCCGAACGCCGCGGGGGCCTGGTCGGACATGTCGAAGCGCACGGAGTTCCCGGCGTCGGTGAGCGAGGTGGCGGCCTTGCGGGCGACCTCGTCGTGGTAAGCGTCCGCGGGCACCTTCTTGTTGGGCGAAATGTAGCCGCCCGCCTTGGCCCAGACGCCGGACGCCTCGGGAGTGGCCAGGTACTTCACCAGCTCCATCGCGGCCTTCTTGTTCTTCCCTGCCTTGAGCACCACCGCGGCGTCGCCGCCACTGACCACCGGCGCCTTGCCGCCGTCGACCGCGGGGAAGGGGAAGAACTTGGCGTCCTTGCCGACCTCCTTGTGGAGCTCATCGGTGACCAGCGCGCTGACGAAGTCACCCTCGTAGACCATGGCCGCCTTCGGTTCCGGACCGAAGACCTGCTGGACGGACTCGGGGAAGTCGGTGCGCAGTGCGCCCGAACCGCCGCCCGCCACCAGGTTCTTGTCGCTGAACAGCTTGCCGAGCGCGGTGAGCGCCTTGACCACGCTGGGGTCCGTCCACGGGATCTGGTGGGCGGCGAGCTTGTCGTACTTCTCCTGGCCGGCCTGGGAGAGGTAGATGTTCTCGAACCAGTCGGTCAGCGGCCAGCCCGCCTCGCCCGCGACGGAGAAGGCCGGCACGCCCGAGTCGGAGAGCGTACGGCCCGACTTCAGCAGCTCCTGGTACGTCTTCGCGGGGGTGACCCCGGCCTGGTCGAACGCCTCCGGGCTGTACCAGACCGTCGACTTGTGCGAGGCCTTGAAGTACAGGCCGTAGTACTTCTTGTCGACCGTGCCGTAGTCCTTCCAGACCTTCGCGAAGTTCTTGTCGGCCTCCGCGCCGACCTCCGCCGACAGGGGAGCCAGCCAGCCCTTCTTGGCGAACTGCCGGAGCACGCCGACCTGGGGGACCATCACCACATCGGGGGCGTTGCCGCCTTCGACCTGGCTGCCGATGACCGTCGAGACGTTGTCGCCGGTGGACGCGAAGGTGACCTTTGCACCGGTCTTCTCGGAGAAGGCGTCCAGGACCTTCTTGAAGTTCTGCTGTTCCACGCCGGTCCAGACGCCTGCCACGGTCACGGTCTGGCCGGTGAGTTCCTGCTTCTTGCCCCCGGCGGACACATTGCCGCCGCATGCGGTGGCACCGAGCGCCAGACCGAGCACAGCGGCGCCGGACACGGCGGCTCGGGAGTGTCGTACTGCGGGTCGTCTCATTGTGGGTTCCCTTCGGAGGACTGACGGGGAGGGTGGGGGACTAGCGGGGAGGGGGCTGACGGGGAGCGGGCGCTAACGGTGAGCGGGCGCGTGCATCCACCAGGCGGCGGTGGAGCCCGGGAGCGTTCCCGCCGGGCAGTCACCGCTCGTCAGCAGCGGGACACCCGGTACGGGAGCCGGCACCGGCTCGGTGCCGAAGTTGACGGCGCAGACCAGACCGTCGCCACGGACGAACGCCAGCACCTGCGGCGGGGACTCCAGCCAGCGCAGGGTGCCTTCGCCGAGCTGCGGAAGACTGCGGCGCAGCTGCAGCCCCTCGCGGTACAGGTGCCAGAACGACCGGGTGTCGGCGAGCGCCCGGTCCGTGGCGTGGTCGGCGAACCACTCGGGCTGCGGCAGCCACGGCCGCGCCGCGTCGGTACCGGAGGTGAAGCCGAACGGGGAGGCGTGTCCGGACCAGGGCAGCGGCACCCGGCAGCCGTCGCGGATGTGCTCCCGGCTGCCCGTACGGTGGAAGATCGGGTCGGTGAGGACCTCGTCGGGCAGGTCGACGACCTCCGGCAGGCCCAGTTCCTCGCCCTGGTAGAGGTACGCGGCGCCGGGCAGGGCCAGCATCAGCAGGGCGCCGGCGCGGGCGCGCGCGGGGCCCAGCCCTTCCCCGGATTCTCCCCCGGCTGCCGCTGGGGACGCCGCCGCCACCTCGGGGCTTTCTCCGGAAGGTCCCCCCGGGGCGGCCTCCTCGGCCCGGCCGCCCGGTTCGGCCGCGTACCGGGTGACGGTCCGGACCTGGTCGTGGTTGTTGAGCACCCAGGTGACGGTGGATCCGGTGTCCGCGATATCGGTCAGCGCCTCGGAGATGACCCGGCGGAAGGTGTCGATGTCCCAGCGCGCGGTCAGCAGGTGGAAGAAGAACGCCTGGTGCAGCTCGTCGGGCCGGACGTACGCGGCCTGCTCGCTCGGTGTCCGTACGGAGACCTCGCCGACCAACAGCCGGTCATGGCCGTCGCGGGCCGTGTACTCCTCGCACACCGCGCGCCAGTCGCGCCACACCTGGTGCACCTCGGGCTGGTTCCAGGCCAGGGGGTTGACCGAGTCGCGGGTCCGCTCGTCGGCCGAGGGGTCGGGGGAGTCGGGGAGCTCGGGGTGCTTGAACAGCCCGGCGGCCACGTCGATGCGGAAGCCGTCGACACCGCGGTCCAGCCAGAAGCGCAGCACCTGGTCGAAGTCGGCGGCCACGGCGGGGTTGCGCCAGTTCAGGTCGGGCTGCTCGGGCGTGAACATGTGGAGGTACCACTGGCCCTCGCGCCCGTCTGCACCCTTGACCCGGGACCAGGCGGGACCGCCGAACATGGCCCGCCAGTTGTTGGGTGGCAGCTCGCCGCTTTCCCCGCGCCCGTCGGCGAAGTGGAACAGCGACCGTGCCGGGCTGCCGGGGCCGTCCGCGAGGGCGGCCCGGAACCACGGGTGCTCGCTGGAGCAGTGGTTGGGGACGATGTCCAGGAGCACCTTCAGGCCCAGCCGGTGGGCGTCGGCCACCAGGCGGTCGAATTCGGCAAGGTCGCCGTATACGGGGTCCACCTCGCGGTAGTCCGCGACGTCATAGCCGTGGTCGTGCTGCGGGGAGGGGTAGAAGGGGCTGAGCCAGATGCCGTCCACCCCGAGCTTCTTGAGGTACGCCAACCCCGTGCGGACGCCGGCCAGGTCACCGATGCCGTCGCCGGTGCTGTCGAGGAAGCTGCGGACGTAGACCTGGTAGATCACCGCATCGCGCCACCAGCGCTGTGCCGGGTCCTGGGACGGGGCTCCGGTGGCGGCCGCGGGGGAGGCCGGACCGGGGAGGGAGGGAGAGGGCGCGGAGTCGGCCGAGGAGCCGTTCCCTGCCGTGGCTATGAGCATCTGCCGTGATCCCGTTCTTGCATGGGCATGCCGTGCGGCTGCGTGCGGGCGCTCCGTGCGGCTGCGATCGCTGTTATGCATGCATGTTAAGTAGGGATGTCTTTTGAGTGTCAACGAAAAGGTCGAAACCCGCTGTGAGATGCCCGGATTTACGGGAGATTGCGTAGCTCTCCTGTACTTAACATGTAAGTAGAAGAGAGGGGTGGGCCCGCGAGGAGCCTCGAAGGGTCAGCCGCGGCCGACGATGGCCCGCAGCTCCCGCGTCAGCCGCGCGACGGTGGCGTCCGTGCTCCGGCGATGGAGCAGTGCATCGTGCATGACCGCCTGTACCGCCAGGCTCACCTGGTCGTAGTGCGGGCTCTTGAGACGGGGCTTGGCCGCCAGGATGCCCCGCTTGAGCGTCGGAAGGTACGGGAAGCGACGCACCAGCTCCGGATCCGCGTACAGATCGGCCCACACCGGTGGCAGCGCGCCCTCGGTGAGCACCCGGCGCTGGACCGACTCGGTCGTCAGATAGGAGATCAGCTCGGTGGCCGTCTTCTGATGCCGCGACTGCGCATTGACCGCAAGATTGGAACCGCCCAGCGCGCTGGAGCCCGGCCCGTCGGGACCCGGAAGCGGCATCGCCCCGAACTTCCCCGCCACCTTCGACGACCGGGCGTTGGCCAGCGCGTACGCATACGGCCAGTTCCGCAGGAACAGCAGGCGGCCGTCCTGGAACGCCTTGCGGGACTCCTCTTCCTTGTACGTCAGCGCCCGCTGCGGGATCCAGCCCTCGCGCACCCCGTCGAGAAGGAAGGACAGGCCCCGGCGAGCCGCGGGGGAGTCCACCGTCACCCGCGAGCCCTCGCCCGCGAGCACCGCGCCGCCCGCCGACTGGACGGCCTCGCCGACATTGGCGGTCAGCCCCTCGTACGGCAGGAACTGGCCTGCGTAACCGTCCATCCCGTACTTGGGCGCGACCGTCTTCGCCAGCTGCTCCAACTCGGCCCAGGTGCGCGGCGGCCGCGCACCCTCTCGGGCGAGCACGTCCTTGCGGTAGTAGAGCAGGCCCGCGTTCGTCACATACGGGACCGCATAGAGCCGCCCCCGGAAGGTGGCGGTGTCCACCACGGGCGGAAGAAAGTGCTTCAGCGGAAACTGCTCGGCGTTCACGGGCTTGATCCAGCCCGCGGCCGCGAACTCCGACGTCCATGCCACGTCGATGTTCAGCACGTCGAAGCGGTCACTGCGCGAGCGCAGTTCGGTGACCAGCTGCGCCCGCACCTCGTCGGCCGCGTCCGGCAGCTCGACCAGGGTCACCTTCTCGCGCGGGTGGTGGTCGTTCCAGCCGTCGAGGACACCCCGCAAATAGCCCGTGAGGTCGCCGCCCGTCACCAGGGTGATCGGGCCCCGCCCGTCCGAGCCGCCGGCCGGCTCCCCGGCCTGCGCACCGGTATGGCCCGCGAACAGCAGCGAGCAGACCAGCAGAGCCCTTCCCGCGGCACGCTTCCACCGCATGGGCTCCTCCTCGTACCAGGCGTCGACGGGACGCGGGACCGACAGCCCGCCCCATGTATACCTGTTAGCCATGCGGGATACTAGATGGTGCAGGAAGATACGACGGCGACCCGGCGCACAGCCGGATGAGTGCAGATGACCGTCAACTAGGGCGGAGAGGGAGAGCGAGAGCGTGCGGCTGCCACTCCTGGCGCTGTTGGTCAGCGGCCCCGCACACGGCTACGAACTCAAACAGGCCCTTGAGAACCTTCTGGGCGCGGCATACCCTCAGCCGAATGTCGGCCAGATCTACGTCACCCTGGGCAGGCTGGAGAAGGCGGGCCTGATCGAAGGGGAGGACGTCGAGCAGTCGGACCGCCCGAACAAGCGCATCTACCGGATCACCGAAGCGGGACGCGAATCGGTGGACGCGTGGTTCGAGGAATCCACCGCCGAACCACGGGTACGGGACGAATTCTTCATGAAGCTCGCCCTGGCCCCCCACACCGGGACCACAGACCAGATCGCCCTGATCAACAAGCAGCGCCGCCACTACCTCAACACCATGCGCGACCTGTCGAAACTCGCGGCGGCCGAGGACCGGGACAACCGGGTCGGGCAGCTGCTGATCGAGGGCGCGATGCTGCATCTGCAGGCGGATCTCGACTGGCTGGAGCGCTGTCAAGAGGAGTTGGAATGAACCGGGACGAGCCGTCCGGCCCGATAGTCCGGGCAGCCGGCCTGGTCAAGACCCACCGGCCGGAAGGGGCCGCGCCCGTGCATGCGGTGCGGGGCGTCGATCTGAGCATCGAGCGCGGCGAGTTCGTCGCCGTCACCGGCCCCTCGGGAGCCGGAAAGTCCACCCTTCTGCATCTCCTCGGCGGCCTCGACCGGCCCGACAGCGGTGCACTCTGGCTCGACGGCCGCCAGGTCGACGCCTGCAGCGAGGCACGCTGGGCGGAGCTGCGCCGCCACCACATCGGCATCGTCTTCCAGTTCTTCAACCTGGTCTCGAACCTCAGCGTCGCCGACAATGTCGAACTCCCCGCACTGCTGGCCGGCAGATCCCCTCGGCAGGCCCGCACCGACCGGTGTGAGCTGCTCGACGAACTGGGCCTGACCGGCAAGGAGAACTGCACCCCCGGCGAGCTGTCCGGCGGCGAACAACAGCGCGTCGCGCTGGCCCGCGCCCTGGTCAACACCCCCAGCCTGCTGCTCGCCGACGAACCGGCCGGCAGCCTGGACAGCAAGGGCACCAGGGAAGTGCTGCGGCTGCTCGCCCGCTTCCACCGGCGCGGGCAGACGATCCTGCTGGTCACCCATGACGCCAGGATGGCCAGCGCGGCGGACCGGGTGATCAGCTTCTACGACGGCCAGGTGGCCGACGACGCGCACCTCGGCGGCAGCCGGAACCGTCCCGCGGCCGGTGTGGCCGACGTACTCAAGCTCAAGGGCTGACCCGTGCGAGCGGCGGCACGCTGGACACGGGCGCATCTGAGAGCACACCGGCCGGCCGCGGTGCTCATCGTGCTGGCCACCGCCGGGATCACCATCTCGCTGCTGCTGGCCACCGCACTGTTCGCCTACGCCACCGACCCCTGGCAACGGGCTTTCACCCAGTCCTCCGGCGCCCACGTATGGATCCACACCCGAGCCGGTACCGCCGCCGGATCGCTCGCCGGACTGGACGAGGTACGCGCCACCTCCGGCCCCTTCCCCACGGTCCGCACCACCGCGAGCCTCCAGCCCGGCGGAGCCAGGGCCACCCTGGAGCTGCGCGGCGTGGCGAAGCGCCCCGCCACCGCCGCGCCCCAGATCGTTGCGGGCCGCTGGCTCGACGCCGGTACCGATGCGGGCGCCACCAAGGGCATCGTGCTGGACAGCTCGGTGGCCCGTGCGATGTGGGCCAAGCCGGGTGACGCGCTGGTGCTGAGTGGGATCGCGGCCCGGCTGCGCGTCGTGGGCGTCGCGGACACCGCCGAGGTCGCCTTCCGCGCGGGTGAATCCCCAGGTGTGGCATGGGTGCTCCCCGGCACCCTCACCGCCTCGGATACGGGCCGCGACCATCGTGGCCGCACCATAGGCCTCCAGCTCACCGACCCCGCGGACACCGACTATGTCGTCCAGCGCGCGGTCACCCGGCTCGGCGCCGACCAGATCACCGATGTCTCCACCTGGCGGCAGGCCAAGGCCGAAGCCGAGGGGGACAACCAGCTTCTCGGACGGCTGCTGGGTCTCTTCGGGCTCGGCGCGCTGCTCGCCGCCGCCCTGGCGGTGGGCGGCGCCATCAGCACCCGGATCCGCGGACACCTGCGGGACATCTCGATCCTCAAGGCCATCGGGTTCACACCCGGCCAGGTGGTCCGGATGTTCCTCGCCCTGCACCTCGGCTTCGCGCTGCTGGGTGTCGCCCTCGGGGCACTGCTCACCCAGGCGCTGGGCGCTCTGGTCCCCGGCCGGATCGGCGAAGCGACGGCCCTGTGGCGGCAGCTCCCCGGGCACGCCTGGCTGACCCTGGTGATCTCCGGCGGTGTGGTGGTCTTCATCGGCTCGGCGACCTGTCTGGCCGCGTGGCGCGCGGGGCGGGTACCGCCGGTGCCCGTCGCCCGTGCCGCCACGTCCGGCGGCGGCCGCACCTCCGGCATCACCCGGCGGGCGCTCGGCCTCAGGATCCCCCCGGCCCTGGTCCTCGGCTGGCGGGGCGCCTTCCACCGTCCGCTGCGCTCCTCGGCGGCCGTGGCACGCCTCGCGGTCCCGCTGCTGCTCATCACCATCGCGCTGGGCGCCTGGACCACCCTGGACCGCTTCACCTCACACCCCGAGAACGTCGGCCTGCCCGCGGCGCTCACCGCGCGCTCCGACACCCTCGGCGCACGCGAACTGGGCCGACTCCTCACCTCCCAGCCCCGGATGACCGCCTACCCCGGAGCCGAGGTTCAGGCCCTCGTACCAGGACAAACCGGGACCATCACCCTGCGTGGGCTCGGCACGGACGCAAAGCCCTACCCCTTCGCCGTCGTGGAAGGCCGCGCCGCCCACGGCCCCGACGAAGCGATCGCCGGACAGGGCCTGCTGGACCTCCTGGACGCACACGTCGGCGACTGGGTCCGGATGACCGTCGCCGGCCGCCCGCACGTCCTCCACCTCGTCGGCCGCAACATCGAAACCGCCGACGGCGGCCGGGTCGTCTCCACCACCCTGGACACCCTGCGCGACGACGACACCGCAGGCGCAGCGCCCCCGGCAGCTCAGCCGCCCCACCCGGACTTCTACAACCTGGTCCTGCACCAGGGAGCCGACCCCGGCGTGGTGCGCGACGCCCTGACCAAGGCGTCGGCCGGCCGTCTCGAAGTGCGGGAAGTCCCCAACCCCGCCGACCAGCTGTCGGCGGTCCGTGCCGTCACCATCGGTCTGATCGCGGTGCTGATCCTGATCGGGCTGGCGGAGCTCGCGACCACGGTCGGGGCCGGCGTACGCGACCGCAGCCGCGATCTGCTCGCCCTCAAGGCCGTCGGCCTCACTCCCCGCCAGATCACCGCTGTCATCGTCTCGGGCACCGTCTTCGTCACGCTGGCCGCCGCGCTGGCCGGCACGGCAGCGGGCCTCCTCGCCGCCGAGTGGTTCATCGACCTCCAGGGCCGCACCAGCGGCTGGGGGGCCGGTATCGCCCGGCAACCCGGCCCGGTGACCCTGCTGCTGGTCATTGCCGTCGCGGTAACGATCGCCGCAACCGCCTCGGCCCTGCCTGCCGCGCGCGCGGCACGACGCCGGCTCGCGGACTCGGCAAGCGATCCGCTCTAGCCAAGGGCTGTCCCCTGCCTGATCCCGATGCGTCGCGGCGCGCAGGCGTAAGCGGAGGGCGGCCCGGCGCCGGCTGGAAGATCCTGCGTGACGGTCGCCTCAAGGCCGCGACGGCGTCCACCACCGTCCGTCAGGGCAACTGGTCGTCCGAGTCGCTCTCCGTCGCATAATCGACGCCATGCGAGACACCAGGCTGCCGGAGGCGCCGGAACCGCCGGAGCCGACCGAGCACTACATCTTCAACGACAGTCAGACGACTGTGTTGGAGCGCGGAGTCCAGGGGGATACCGCGCCCGACCGGAATCCGGTCGAGTGGGAGCGAATCACCGCCCATTGTGCTGTGCGAGCGTTGGCCGAGTTGTGCGAGGGACTCGTCAGGCCCATGACGTTCGGTATGACCAGAAACCGGGTGGACGAGTGCGGCTTGCCCGCCGAAGGCAATCCGCCACGGGGGAACTGGTTTCTGACGACCCCGCAGTCGCCGCCTGACGCCCGCTCAACTTATGCGGACCCCCAGGTCGTGGAGACAGCAACACTCGACGAGCAGTCGATGCTCACCATGGTCGACCGGGTACTTGACGACCCGGGTGAGGCCCCCGAAGGCAAGCGCCTGGCCTGGGAGGAAATGCGTGTGGACCACACCTGGGCCCGGCTGCCCGAACCCGGCCGGCACATCGTGAACAATGAACTGCGCATCGATGACCACGACAACAAGCTGCGTCGCGTTCTGGTCCCCCGGGCACATGCGCACGGCCGCACCTGGGTGACCGTGCCCCGACCCAGCGTGTGGTACCCGTTCCTGCTGAGGGTGAACAAGTCCTGCGGCACGGTCTACCCCGACGGGTTCGAGTACGACGAGTTCATCGAGATGACGATTGACGTCAACTGGTCATTTTGGTGGCATCCCGGGGAGGGCCGAGCCATGCTCGATCAAGCAGTGGACCGCCTTCTTCGGCAAGGGTGGCGCCACGCACACCCGCAATCCGCACTTACCTGGGACCACACCGCATCGAGGATCAGCCTTTGACTCCGTACTCCCTGGCGTTCTACCTGGACGTGGTCACCACCGGCACCGTGCTCGGGGTGGGCCCCGCGGACCCTCCCGACCGCGTCACCAAGGCCCTTGGGCCGGGCTTCGCCGAGAATGGCTTCGGCGACCACAGCATGTTCCGTGACTACGGCCTCGCCGAGTTCTTCTGGGACCGCGTATCCGCCGGCCACCCGTGGTCGGGTCACCACTTCACCCTGCAGGTGCACCGGCTGGCGTGCCGGGACCGCGCCCTCGTCAACGACGCGCTTCGTGCCCGGTACGGGCGGTTCACTCCCAGGCTTCGCTTCGAAAAGCTGCGACGCCTGCTGGAGCGGCGCGGTGTCTCCCTGGTGGAGATCCCGGAGATCCCGGTGAACGCCCCGTATTTCCGTACGTTCTGGCAGCCCGATTCCCATGTGGCCGTCTCCGTCATGGCCACCTATGGCGAGTACAGCACGCCGGACCACATGCGGGTGGGCGACGTATACAGCATCCACGCCCCGATGACTGCCGAGGAAGTGGAGCGGCGGAGGGAGCGAGTCGGGGAGCGACCCACACCACCTCCGTCCCCCACAGCGGGACCGGCGAGCGATGCTCAGCCGGTTCGCTGATGGCTGGGGTTTTCCGGTGGCGGTCAGCCGGCTGTGCCGAAGTCCTGCGTCCAGTAATCGCCGGGCTGAGCGAGGCCGACGCCGATCTCCTTGAAGGAGCAGTCGAGGATGTTCCGCTTGTGGCCGGGGCTGGACATCCAGCCCGCCATGACCTTCTCGGGCGTGGAGTACCCGTAGGCCACGTTCTCGCCGTAGGAGTTCCAGTGGTAACCGGCATGTGTGATCCGGTCATCCGGGGAAGAGCCATCGGAGCCGGTGTGCGACATATTCCGATGGTCCGCCATGTCCTTGCTGTGGCCTTGGGCGGCCTTTGTCAGTTTCGCATTCACGGTCAGCGGGGAGCACCCCGCCTTGCTGCGCTCCTTGTTGACGAGTTCCACCACGCGGGCCGAGTCGCCGGACGCCGGTGCGGCGGTTTTCGAAGCACTGGTGGTCTTCGACGCGCCGGTGGTTTGGGAAGCACCGGAAGGAGCGGCGGGCTTCTGCGATGCGCCAGCGGTCGGCTCGGAGTGCCATTTCGCTTTCGCCGGCCGATGATCGTAGGACGCATTCTGCCAATGGCTGTGGTGCCGGCCGGCCTCTTTCCCCTGCCCCAGGCAAGCCATTGCCGCGGAGGGCACGCCCACGGCGCCTATGGCCAAGGCGGCGACGGTTATCTGCCGGTAGCGCCGCGTCCTGCGATGTTTCGTCATGCGTGACCTCAATCGGTAATTGCGGAGCGTCCCTGGCGCGGCTGGCTCGATGCAATTCCCGCGCCTGAGCTGCGGAGACGCCTTGCGGCTCGTCATTCTTGGCGCCGCTGCGCAGGCAAGGCAACAAACGCCGAGTACTACTTCGCTTCGTAGTAATGCGTGGCTCTTGCCATGGGTGCGGGAGCATGCTGGTCCGGCTCCTGGATCTTCGGGAATTCCTGTCGACCCGTCAGAACCCCTTATGCACTCGCCGTGCGGGTAAAAGCACGGGGTGGACCGAATGTCACTTATCCCTGTGCGGGGCATTCATCGGCCAAGACGGACAAATCTCTTATGTCTCCGAGGTGTCGACTACTATCCAGCTTAGTTAGTGCCGGAAATCGGTATGACGCATGTCACGAGGCCGTGGAATCCGTGGTGGGAACCATGCCGGGCGCGTCCGCGTCCGCGTCCGCCTCCACGTCCGCCAGGGCAATCCGAAGATCGTGAATGTTGACGGGGGATCCGTGCATGTTCACGACGGGAACGGCTCCCCGCTTCCTCTGCCTCGCGCGGCTCGGCGAGAGGCGGTGAGGAGAGGAGGAGGCCCCGTCTTCCTTGGGGCGGCCAGGTGAGCCGCCCCGACCCGGCACGGTGCTTCCCGCGTCCGTCCTGCCTCGCGACGTACATTGCCGTTGGGTCTGCGTCGGCGTACCTCACGAGATCGGACATGTGCCATGAACTGCTATGACTGCGCGAGGGGCAACGGAAACGCCGCCGCGGTGGCGATCTGCCGGAACTGCGGCGCCGCGCTGTGCGACCAGCACGCCTGGTCCGCCCCACAGACCGTGGTCCGGGTGCAGGGCGTAGGCCAGAGCACCCTGCCGGAGCCGGCGCGCCGCATTGTGTGCACGGTCTGCCGAGGGGCGACCCAGCCGGCCTGAGCCCTGAGCCCTGAGCGCTGACTCCTGAGCGGCTGGCCGAGACCAGGGTGCCGGGACGGGCGACGGTGGCATGATGCGGTCGATGACGACCTTTGTGTTGATTCCCGGTGCGGCATGCGACGCGTGGCACTGGCATCTGCTGGAGGAGGAGCTGCGCGCCCGGGGCCGTGATGTGGTGAGCGTGGATCTGCCGTGCGAGGACGATGCGGCAGGCCTGGACGAGTATGCGGATGCTGTCGTCCACGCGGTTGCGGGCCGTGGGCGGCTCATGCTTGTGGCGCACTCGTTCGCCGGCTTCACCGCGCCCCTGGTCTGTGCGCGGGTGCCGGTGGATCTGCTGGTTTTGCTGGCCGCGATGGTGCCGTTGCCGGGCGAGGCGCCGGCGGAGTGGTGGAGGGCCACGCGTCACCCGGACTCTCGGGTCAGACGGGCCGGGCGGGCGGCGCAGAGGGCGGGCGCAGACCCGGCGGCGGAGGGCACACCGGAATCCGCCGTGCCGGGTTCTGCCGCGGATCCGTTCTTCCAGGATCTGCCGCCGCGGCTGGCGGCCGAGGCGGCGGTCCGCTGGCGGCGGCAGTCCGAGACCCCTGCCTCGCGGCCCTGGCCGATGGAAGCCTGGCCCGCCGTGGCGACCCGGTTCCTGCTGTGCCGTCAGGACCGCCTCTTCCCGGCACCGTTCCTCCGTGAAGTGGTGGCCGAGCGCTTGGGAGTGGCACCCGACGAAATGGCGGGCGGGCACTTCCCGATGCTGTCCCGTCCGGCCGAGCTGGCTGACCGACTGGAGTGCTACAGCCGGTCAGCAGCGAAGTGACGACCTCACGGACTTTCGACTGCGGCGTCCGTCAGGGAAGTTGCGCGAGCGCGGCGATCACCGGTACCGGCAGGTACGCGGGCCACTTGGGGCGGGTCGCCTGATAGGCGATGTACCCGAGAGAGCCGCTGACTCGTACCTCCTCCGCCGTCTCTGCCTGGTACACCACCCGGCAGTGGCCCGATGCGTTCTTGGCGCGCTTCCACAGCGCCGACGCGGGTTTTCTCTCCGCCTCGGTCCGTGGGGTGAAGATCCGGTCGCCGAAGTCCGACCAGGCGAACGGGCTGGTGCCCGCCCAGTCCTTGTCGATCACCTTCTTCAACTCCGCTGCCCGCTCCGCGTCGGTGGCGCCCCATGAGGACGGAACGTTGGTGATCAGCCCTACCGGAATATGGCGGGCGCGCAGCGCGCGCAGATACCGGGCGGCTCCCGGCATGTACCGCACGCTCTTGTCCTCGGCCGTGTGCACCAGCGTCTCACCGAGGTCGAAATACACCACGGCACAACCGCCGATCCGGCCTCCTTGCCCGGCGGTTCGCGGTACGCCCTCGGCGGCGCCCGCGGCCGGCACGCTTAACGCTGCCACGCCGCCCAGGGCGAGCAGCGCGCGCCAGGTGGCTCTACGAGCTGATGTCTTCTTCATGGGGATGCCTTCCCGTAGGGGGGATATCCGATCGTACGCGCCATGTGCACGTCAGCGAGGGGATCGGGCGCAGTCGGACCATGTGGATCCCGGCCTCGTGGAGTGGTGACGGCTTCGGTGTGCACCTGCGTCATGACGGTTTGGGTGCGCACCTGCGTCATGAAGGGTTCGGTGGGCACATGTGTGATGCGGCCGGGACCGCTCCCTCCGCCCCGCGGCGGCGGCGCCGCGCCGACCTGTACCCGATGTCTTCGAGGCTGATACATGAAGGCCACCCCGACCACTTCCCGCACGCTTCCCCCGGCGCTGGCCGTAGCGGTCCTTTTCGCTCTGGCCCTGTCGGGCCTGCAGCCGCACGACCGGATCACATGGGTCATGGAGACCTGCTGGGTGATGGCCGGTCTGCCGCTGCTGGTCGCGGTGTGGCGGCGCTTTCCGCTCAGCCCGCTCCTGTGCTGCCTGCTCGCCGCGCATGCACTGATCCTGATCGTCGGCGGTCACTACACCTACGCCGAGGTCCCCCTGGGCCACTGGCTCCAGGACGTGCTGGAGCTGTCCCGCAATCCTTACGACCGGATCGGACACCTGGTGCAGGGCTTTGTGCCCGCCATCCTGGTGCGCGAGCTTCTGGTCCGCACCTCTCCGCTGCGCGGGAGCGCCTGGCTGGCCCCACTGACGGTGTGCGCATGCCTGGCCTTCAGCGCGTTCTTCGAGCTGATCGAGTGGTGGAGCGCGCTGGTCGGTGGCGCCGGGGCCAATGCGTTCCTCGCCACCCAGGGGGACCAGTGGGACACCCAGTGGGACATGGCCTGCGCCCTCCTCGGGGCGATCGTCTCGCTGCTGCTCCTCAGCCGCGTCCACGACCGCCAGCTCGCCCGCTACGGCACCGAGGAGCAGGACCGGACCACGCGCCGGCAGGCCACCTGATCGCATTCCGGTCGTCCGCCGTCATACCGGGGGCGCGGATACGCCCCGCCCCCGCAATCGTGCCCCCGGATTCCGTGCCCCTGCATCCCGTGCCCCCGCGTTCCGTCGGGAGTTCTTGATGTGAACTGCCCCTGGAAACGCCGGCGTTGCCTCACGCCCGGGCGGAGAAGGGGCAGGCCCAGTCCGCCGGCTTGCGTCGGCCCGAGTAGCGCCGGGCCTCGGAGAGCTGCTCGTACTCCACGAGGTTGGGGTTGATATTGCCCTGCAGCTCGATGTCCTGCTTGCGGATCTTCTCCTGCAGCCGGTCCCACAGGCCCGCGGCCTTTATTCGGTCGAACTGGGCGTGAGAGTTGAAGGCGAGCATGGGGAAGGGCGGGCGGCGGCCGATGCGGCTGTGCGTTTCGTGCAGTCCGATCACGAAGAAGGGGTGCCCGGCGACGCTGTAGGCGAAGGCCCCGGACGACGGATCGGGGTCGTAGCCTTCGGCCCAGGGGTACGTGAGGCTGTCATAGTCGTGAACCGCCTGCAGCTGCTGCCACAGCAGCGTCTCGAACTCGACTTCCGCCACGTTCAGAGGCCCCGAGAAGGTGGCCACGAAGCTGGTGAAGGGCTTGGCGGCCCAGTCCACCGCCTCCACATACGCCTGGAGATCAGCAGCCATCTGCCGAGCCGTCTCGTCATCCCCGAACCACGTGTAGTGGCGATGGACGATGCCGCCCTGTCGCCATGCCGAGCGACCGGCCAGGCAGGGGAAGGCGTCGCCGAGAAGGAACCGTCCGACGTCGGCGGCGGCGTCGACTTCGGTGGCGGCGGTGGCGTCAACCGTCATGTTCGTGACCTTCGGTGAGGGGGGCAACACCCCTGGTGGGGGCCCTGCGGTGGTGGGACCCTGGCAGTCAAGATCGGGCAGGGCCAGTTCGTCAAGACTCGGCCGTGTCGCCCCCCTGCGACTGCCTTCACCGACGGCGTCAGCACCGTGTTTGCGGTGGTATGACCCGTATCGGGCCGCGACGATGTCTCCGCCGCCGGGCAGTTCGCTCTCACTGCAAGGCTTCTTGTCGATCTTCATCGTCTCAGAAACTCGGGCACCTGATCGCCAGGGTGGGCCATGGCGGCGCCGCGCCCTGCGCCGCCGGGCCCCTCGCCGGGCCCCTCGCCGGGCCCCTCGCCGGGCTCCCCGCCGCCAGGCCGCCCCTCGGCGCCCGGTCTCTCGGCGGGCGCCCGGGAGCGGGATCCCGGTCAGGCCCGGGCGGGAGCGGCCTCCTCAGCGGCCTCGGCGGCGTGGGCTGCGCGGTCCTCGGCGCCGGCCTCGGCAGCGGCTCCGGGGAGGGAGTAGAAGACGCTCCTTCCCTGCTTGCTGCGGTGTGCCAGCCCCTTGGCGACGAGTGAGGTCTCCAAGGTGTTGCGCACGGCGGTCTCCGGTGCCGTGTGGTCCGGATGCTCCTGCGCCAGCAGCTTGGTCAGCTCCGTCACCGTGCGCGGCTGCCCGTCGAGCAGACCGAGAACGCGGTCGGCGCGGGTGGAATTGCGCTGCCGGGCCTTGCCTCGGGCCGGCGCGGCCTTCCGTGCCTTCTTTGTGCTCCCCGCCGCCTTGGCCGGGGCCTTCTTCGCCGGCTTGGCCTTCGGCGCGGCAGGCTTCGCGCGTCGCGCCGCGGGCACGGTCACCGGTTTGGTCACCGCGGTGTCGGCCTCCGAGGGCTGAGGGGCGACGGCTTCCTCCCGGGGCTCCGTGCCGAGGTGCTGCTGGAGGTCCTCCAGCTTCGCGCGGAGCTTCTGCAGTTCGTCGATCTCCTTCGCGATGCTCTTCAGCTTGGCAGCCACCTGCACAGCGAAATCCGACTCTGACATGAAACAGCCTGCTCTCTCTTGCCTGATCGATCTACGGTTGGCTGGATGTTACTCATCTCGCTCCGCAATTAACCCGGTACCGTTCCGTTTTATCGCCACACACAAAGCATCGGTGGTCGGCTCCGCGGCCGAACAAGCTCACCATCACGGGGTGTTCGGATGCTGCCCAACCCTTCTCCACCAGTCAAGAAAAGGGACTTGAATGAGCCATACGGGCCTTGAACGCGGTCTCACGCGCTGCCGACGGAGGGCGTGAACTCCGTCCGGTTGTCACTCCTTTGAGTCTTTCCTCCGGTGGACCGGCCATGGTTTTCCTCATCCGCCGGTCGCGGAGAGACCACCGCGACCTCGGCGTGCGTCACGTGATCTGCCGGAGTCGGGCGGCAGGCGAGTGCCGGAGTCGGGTGGGCACGCGAGGTGCCGGTGCCGGGTGGCACGCGAGGTGCCGGTGCCGTGGTGCCGAGCGGTGGTGGGTGGCCCGGGCAGTGGGCCGCCGGACGGCTTCCGCCGGATCGGCGCCAGGTGACCGCCGACGGTGACCTGAGCCGCGGACGCCGTGGGAGCGGGTGCTGCCCGGTCGGGTGCGCGGCGACGGCCGGCCGCCGCCGCGGGCGGGCCCGGCTCGGCTCGGCTCGGCAAGTGAAATGGCGGGCCACGGAACGAGCCACAAAGGTGAGCCACTGTTTCTGCTCACCCCGCACACCCCACGTAGCCCCTCGGATGGCCCGGCACCACGTGCGCCGCACCGGGACCGGTTGTAGGACGGAGTCGACGGGTGTGGGCGGCGGGAGGAGTGGCACGGGATGAACATCGTCGTTGATCTCAACCGATGCCAGGGCTATGCGCAGTGCGCCTTCCTCGCTCCCCGCATGTTCACCATGCATGGCGAGGAGGCCCTGTTGTACACCCCGGCCGTCCCGGACGACCAGCAGGAACGTGTTCTCCGGGCCGCGGCGGCGTGTCCGGTGCAGGCGATCGTCGTGGGCGAGGAGGCGGGCCCCGGTGCAGGGTGAACCACGCGACGGCCGGATCGTTGTCGTCGGTGCCTCGCTCGCGGGTCTGCGGGCCGCCGAGACACTGCGTGACGAGGGGTTCGCCGGCTCGCTGACGCTGATCGGGGACGAACCGCATCCCCCCTACGACAGGCCGCCGTTGTCCAAGCAAGTGCTGCTCGGGAGGGTGCCGGCCGACAAGACCGGGCTACCCCGGCGCCGTGACGTGGACGCGCACTGGAAACTCGGCGTGCGCGCCACCGGGCTCGATCCGGTGGGGAAACAGGTACTCCTCGCCGACGGCGGGGAAGTGCCCTTCGACCGGCTGCTGATCGCCACCGGAACCCGGGCCCGCCCCTGGCCGCACCCGGCCGAGGCCGCTTTGGAAGGGGTGTTCACCCTGCGCACCGGTGAAGACGCGGGCCGTCTTGTGGAGCGTCTCGACGCCGGGCCGGAACGCGTCCTGGTCATCGGCGCCGGGTTCACCGGTTCGGAGATCGCCTCCGCCTGTCGGGAGCGCGGTCTCGCCGTGACGGTCGCGGAGCGGGGCCCGGCGCCTCTGGTCGGTGCGCTCGGCGGAACGCTGGGAGCCCTTGCCGCGAAGCTGCAGCGCGCCCACGGAGTCGATCTGCGCTGCGGGGTGACGGTCACCGCGCTGGAGGGCAACGACCGGCTCACCGGCGCACAGTTCTCCGACGGCACGAGGATCGACGCCGATGTCGCCGTGGTGGCCCTCGGCGCGGTCCGCAACACCGAGTGGCTGGCCGAGACGGGACTCGCCGCGGGCCCACGGGGTGTGACCTGCGACGCGGGGTGCCGCGCCTTCGACATGTACGGGATCGTCACCGACGACGTCTTCGCCGCCGGCGACGTGGCCCGGTTCCCGCATCCGCTCTTCGAGTATCAACTGCTCTCGCTGGAGCACTGGGGCAACGCGGTCGCCCAGGCGGAGGTCGCGGCCCACAACATGGTCAACCCCGGGCCGCGCAGACGCCCTCATCTGACGGTGCCGGCGTTCTGGTCCAGCCAGTTCGGACTCAACATCAAGTCGGTCGGCGTACCCACCTTCTCCGACCAGGTGGTCATCGCCCAGGGGTCGCTCAAGGACGCCCGGCTGGTTGCCGTCTACGGCTACCGAGGACGCGTTACCGCGGCGGTGAGCGTGAACCAGGCCAAGTCGCTGGAGTACTACCAGCGGCTGATCGAGACGGCAGCGCCGTTTCCGCCCGCACCGGGAGCCGCCGACCAGATCGAGTCCCGGGCGCCGGTCCCCTCGGACGTGCCGGACCCGAAGATGCTCTCGCACGGTCCGACCGTCGCCCTCACCGGCCATCTGCCGGACCGACGCCTGACCCTGGTGCAACCGGCCCGCTGAGACCGCCACTCCCTAGCGATGAGGAGCGCCGCGCATGGCTGCGGACACCCTGTTCCACCGGATCACCGACTATGCCCACCGCGCCGACCCCTACCCGCTGTACGCCGAGCTCCGCGAGGAGGGGGTCGTACGGCAGGAGGACGGCAGCTACCTGGTCGGGACCTACCACGAGATCGAAGCCCTGCTCCATGACCCGCGGATCAGTTCGGACCGTCGCAAGCGCACCGTCCCGGACGAGGCCACCATCGGCGAAGAAGGGCTCTCACCGGCCTTCATCGGACTCGACGACCCCGAACACCACCGGCTGCGAAGCCTGGCGATGCGCTCATTCGGCCCGCCGCACACGCCGGACCGGATCGCCGGCATGCACGACGACATCACCCGGATCGTCAAGGACCTCATCGGCGACTTCGCGGGCAAGGAGCGGATCGACGTCGTCGACGACTACGCGTACCCGCTCCCCGTCACCGTGATCTGCCGTCTCCTGGGTGTGCCCCTCGAGGACGAGCCACGGTTCCGTGGGTGGTCGGACGCCGTCGTCGCCGGACTCGATCCCAGCCCGGGGGAGGACCCCACGGAGCGGTCGCGGGCCGCCGCCGAGGCCCGCAAGACGATGGGCCTGTACCTCGGTGAGCTCGCCGACAAGCGCCGTTCCCATCCGTCCGACGACATGCTCTCCGCATTCGCCGACGACAGCTCCGACGGCCGGCTGACGCAGCTCGAAATCATGACCACTTCCGTGCTGCTGCTGATCGCCGGACACGAGACAACCGTCAACCTGATCACCAACGGGATGCTGACCCTGCTGCGCCACCCCGACCAGCTGGCACGCCTCCGCAGCGAACCCGCCCTGATGCCCAGAGCGGTGGAGGAACTGCTGCGGTACGAGCCACCCGTCCAGATGCTCCCGCAGCGCACACCGTTGGCCGATATCGAGGTCGCGGGCGTCACCATCCCCAAGGGCGCGCCCCTCATCCTGATGCTGGCGTCCGGCAACCGCGACCCCCGGCGGTTCCATGACCCCGACCGCTTCGACCCGACCCGCGACGACAACCAGCACCTCGGCTTCGGCAGCGGCATCCACAGCTGCTTCGGCGCGCCGCTCGCCCGTCTGGAGGCGCAGATCGCCCTGAACGAGCTGATCCAGCACCTCGACGCCCCCCGTCTGGTCGAGGATCCGCCTCCCTACCGCCGCAGTCCCGTACTGCGCGGCCCCCGGCACCTGCTCGTCGAGCAAGGCCGGGCCGATGCCCGAGGGGGCCGGTAGCGCGGGTTGTCACGAGGCGATGCCCGGCCCTTCGGTACGGCCACGGGCTCCGCACGAGGAAAGGGAGGTGACGTGCCCCGTCACCCCGTCGCCGCGCCCCACCGGTCACTTGCGGGGGCGTCCAGGGTGCGATCAGGCCCCGGGCGGCAGCAGGACCGCCTGGCCCGCCCGGAATGGAGCGCAACGTGACATTCTCGTCCTTGGTCCGGAACGGGATCCGGATCGCACCCCTGCTGCTGGCGACGCTGGGTATCGGTATCGGTATCGGTATCGGTATCGGTGTCGCCGTCGTCGTAGGCAGTGCGGATGCCGGGACCACGGCACCGGCCGGACCGGCCGCCCCGCGCAACCCCTTCCTTGCCGAAGTTGCCGAGCAGATCGCCCTGCCGGCGCGGACCTGGACGGCGTCGGGTACCCACACGGCCAAGGGATATACGACGGAGGCAGCCGAGACCCTCAGTGTCGAGGGCATGAAGGCCGACTGCGACAACATCAACCTGAACAAGAAGCTGGCCGCCGACTTCCGCAGCGACGTGTTCGGCCCCGGCATGAAGGGGTTCTTCTACAAGTGCCGAAGGACCGGCCCGGACACCAACACGTACTGGTTCACCATCAGTTCCGCGGACCATGCCCAGATCGACAAGCTCTGCGATCCGGACACCAGGTACCCGGTCGTCCACGACGAGCAGCACGACACCTACTGGATCGACGAGCCGTTCATGTGCACCCGCCGGGCCGACCCTTCGTAGCACGGCCCGACTGCCGGTTGCGAGGGACGCGGGCAGGTGGAGAACGCCGGTCTTGGAGAGAATGCTGGTCTTGTAGGTGGGTGGCCGCTGCCCGCGCCGGCCGGGTGATCTGCGTTGCCGGCTTCTCCGGCAGCGAGCACCTTATCCGCAGGATGATCTTTCTCTCCGGGGCATCATCTTCACCGACTCCGGACGGGCGTCGCCCCCACCGCGATCTTATTCATCACGGATCTTTCCCTTGATCACCGGATTCGACGTTCATGAGAAACCCTCTAATAGTTCATTGCCGCACGCAAAATCGAGTGATAGCATCCCGAAGATTCCGCGTTCCTGACTAGTCCGCGGAGTCGCAGGGGGCGAGGGGGAAAGCATAGGTCAATGTGGCCAATGTGGCTGATGTGACGAGCGGACACTGACGGTTGAGGCTGCCTCGGTGACGCGCGCCGCCATATCGATGCGCAAATACGCGAGTGCAGATTCTTCGAGACTTCGAAGGGGTCAGGGGAACCACTTTTTGATTCGGTAGGTGCGACCTGTGTGCGCATCGGGGGTAACGCGAGCATGCCTGGCATGCCTTCGATTGCGCGTCAATTTGCGATGCAATAAAGCTTCGGCCCGTCTGCGCACTCCAAGGGTAATAGCCATCCGGCATACGTGAATTCTGAAATGGATCATGGTGAGTCGACCCGGCAGTGGGGAGCGGTTGCGCACTGGAGTGTCGAAATGCTCGGTTTTCGGGAATTGGTCACGGGTGAGAATGGGTCACGGGGGAGGACAGAAAGGCGTGCATTCCGACGAAGGCGTGGCCGGTCACGGCCGGCACCGCTCACCGAAATGTCCGATCAGTTTTCATGAACATGTGCTGGCTGCGCCACGCGAAGCGTACGAACTACTCCGAGAAGATCAGGGAGAGGTCGCATACGACTCGACCACGCAGTCCTGGCACATCATGTCGCCGCTTCTCGCACGCAAGGTGTTAACGGATAAGAGATTCCGTGCCAGGGGAATGAAACACAAGACCCACCTGGTTCCCGAGGCCAGGCGTGCCGACGTTCACTATGTCGAGAGTTTTCTTTCGCAATGGCTGGTTTTCTCGGATCCGCCGGTCCAGCAACACGTCCGGACAGCTTTAGCGGCGGCTATGAACGGCTTGTTCATGGCTGAGATAACTCGCAAAGCTCTGAAGCAGGCGGACGCGCCCATCAGGTCCGCAGGGGTAGATCTCATCACCGATATGGCGCTGCCCGTTGCTCGTGCGGCAACACGAACGTTGCTCAGTGCCACGATCTCCCAGTTGGAGATCATTGAAGGTGTCTCGGACGCAGTGATGGCCTATCTCGCGGTGCCTGGCGCAGATGCAGACAAAGCTCAATGCGCGGCGGACCACATTCGACTGCTCGAAGCTCTCGTCGGCGATCAGCTTCTGCACGGGGACGATCGGATCGCCGCTGCCCTGCGCGCGCTGCATCAGCAGAACGTACTGGATCTGACAGGGGTGTCCGCGACGTACACCCAGCTTTTCACCGGTGCACTCGAGCCACTGAAGACAGCTCTTGTATCCTGCCTCGCCCACATCAGCGACCAGGGCTGGTCGCCGGCGGATGTCGAAAAGCTTGAACCGGCGGATTGGGCGCAACTCATCGAGACCCAGATACGCGACGACCCACCTTTTCATTTCGCGCCGAGGCGTACCACCACGACCGTCGAGTTAGGGGGCCGCACCATATCGGAGGGCGCCAGGGTCGTGGTGAATCTACTCAAGGCGAACGAAGACTGCCGGCCGAATCGACACCTTTCTTTCGGGCACGGCCGACATTACTGTCTCGGCGCTCGACTGGCGCGGGCGGTACTGCAATCTTGCCTTCCCGTTCTGGCAAGAAAGATCGTATCGAACAGCTTCGACGTATTGGGGGTAAGCAAGGCAAAAGCCGTAGGCATGACAGTTTACAAGGTAAACGAAATCTGACGTTTGCCTGTGCGTCGTGAGGCCAGTCATACGGAGCCTGGCCATGATGGGAGAGTTGATGATCAACCTGGGCTTTGTGGACGTTCTGCGCAGCCACCGCGTTCCACGGCTCGCCGGCGGCACCCTCGTCGGACGGATCCCGAACGCACTGGCACTCGCGGCAATTCCCATGCAGCTGCGCTATGTGGACCAAAGCTGGCTCACGGTCGGTGCGGCTGCGGCCGTATATTCACTCCTGTCCGCTGCCGGGTCACCCATCTGGGGACGTATGGTCGACCGCGGTCGCGCACGCTTCACCATCTGGTTGACGTCGATTATCAGCGGATTCGGATTTCTGGGATTTGCCGCCTCGGGCCGCTCGATGATTATGGCCTTCGCCGCACTTGGCATCGCCGGCGTCTTCAATCCCCCGTTCGAACCGTATCTCAGGTCTGCATGGCCTCGAATAGTCCGAGGCCCCCTGCTGATGAAGGCGTACGCTTTCGACTCCGCGTCACAGGAACTTCTCTTTATTGTGGCGCCGCTCGTAGCCACTGCGGGTGCGATCGTCCTGAACCCTACTCTCGCGTCCTACCTGTGTATAGCTTTCCTGTTGCTAGGTGCCTGGATGATAGAGGTGATGCCGACAGCCGATGCCGAAGACCGAGTCGAGCATATGGGGCTCAGAAGAATCATCGGGCCGCTGTCCTTCGGTGGTTTCCGGCTTCTGATGTGCTGTGCCGCGATGATCGGGGTCACGATCGGCGCCATGGCGATCCTGGGTGGTCGACTGACCGAGTCGAACACGTCCGTGGGGGGCGTGGGGATCCTGTTGTCCTTACACGGTTGCGGCGCATTCATCGGCGCCCTGACCTTGAGTGGCGGCGACACCGAGAAGATCGGGAATCTCACCAAGAGGCTGATCGTCGTCCTCGCCGCGTTCTCGGCGTCCTGGGCGCTGGCCGTGCCGTTCTTTCCGGTGTTGGTACAGGAATCCTCCTTCTTCTTCGCCGGCTTTTTTATGGGCCCGGCACTGACCTGGACGTTCGCTTTGGTGAATGCCTCAATTCCCAAGGGCGAGATCTCTGAGGCATTTTCCTGGCTTGGTGGCATCATCGTCGTGGGCTCGTCGGCCGGTTCTTTTTTGGCGGGCACCCTGGGCTCGTGGTCAGGACAGTCGGCCGTGGTGGCGATGATGGTCGCTGCGTCGATACTGGCGGTGGGCTCCGCAGCCACCCTCAATCTGCGCTCGGTACGTGCGTCTGCCGGACCGGAAGCGAGTCCGTCGGATAGCGTTACCTTTTCATCAGGTTGATCCGGAAGGGAATCCATGCACGCACGGAAAGGTGGTGCCGATCAGGTGCCGCAGATGGACCAGGGGGTGCCGTTTGTCTTCGACGTCGACGGCACCACCTGTTTCGATGGGAAGCAGCTGCCGTCCGAGATTGTTGAGGCGATCACACGGTGCCGAACCGGGCACCCCATCCTGTTCGCCTCTGCCCGCCCGATTCGCGACCTCATACCGGTGCTTCCCACCGAGCTGGCCGATGTCCCACTGATCGGCGGCAACGGCGCGTTTACGCGGTCCGACGGGCACATCGAGGTGACAAAGTTCAGCGACAGCGTCCGGCGCTCGATCAATGAAATCATCGATCGGTACGAGCTGGAGTACCTCATCGACAGTTCCTGGGACTACAGTTTCCACGTAACCCAGGAACGAGAGATCCTCCATCGTGTCGATCAGGCCGGCCTGGCGCATCGTGTGGCTCGGGAAGAATTGTCCGAATACGCCAAGGTCGTTCTGTTCGACGCCGGAGATGTCGCGCTGACGGAACTGGCCAAGCTCGGTGTAACGATCAATATCCATCAGTCCGAGGATTTGGAGGACCTGTCTCCCACGGCAGTCGACAAGGCGACGGCTCTCCTCGCACTGAATATTCCGGCCAGGGAATATGTCGCCTTCGGTAATGACCAGAACGATCTTCGCATGTTTGAGAGTGCCGCATATTCGGTATGCGTCGGCAGCTCGGAGGCCGGAAAGCTCGCAGACTGGGTGATCACGCGAGCCGATGTCGGCGCAGCCATCGATGCGCTGTCGAGCAACGTCGACGCAAACGTCGTCAGTTGAAGGCTCTGTAGCCGCGTGCCCGACACGCGGCTACAGAGCGGGCGAACCGAGTGCCGTCGCGTGCTGGTCCCCGGGGGCCCGCCGAGCGCGGTGGTCTCCGTCTGATCCGTGCGCAGGCCGGCGGCCCACCGGTGCGAAAGGGAGTGGACCGCCCTCGATGACGGCTGTGATCATGGGGCCCGTTTGCTGCAGTGTGTGGAGGAAGCGCCGTGGGCCCTGCCGTTCCCGTTGATCCGACCGTGCTGCACCCGATGCCCGGGCAGCCGCGTGTGGTGCTGTTGAAGCCGCTGGTGACCTCGCCGTTGATCGAGGTGGGGGAGTTCTCCTACTACGACGATCCGGATGACCCGACGGCCTTCGAGACCCGCAATGTGCTGTACCACTACGGGCCGGAGAGGCTGGTCATCGGGAAGTTCTGTGCGCTGGGGGAGGGGGTGCGGTTCCTCATGAACGGCGCCAACCACCGGATGGACGGCCCCTCGACGTTCCCCTTCCCGATCATGGGCGGTTCCTGGGCCGCGCACTTCGATCTGATCACCGGTCTGCCCGGCCGGGGTGACACCGTGGTCGGTAACGACGTCTGGTTGGGATACCGGGCCACGGTGATGTCCGGCGTCCGCATCGGCCACGGAGCGGTCGTCGCGTCCGGTTCCGTTGTCGTCGATGATGTCCCGGACTACGGGATCGTCGGCGGCAACCCGGCCCGCCTCATCCGTCGTCGCTTCGCCGATGCGGACATTGCCCGGCTGCTGGCAGTGGCCTGGTGGGACTGGCCGGTGGAGCACCTCACCGAGCACCTCCCGGCGATCATGTCCGGCAGCATCGACGAGCTGGAGGCGGCGCGCCCCGGGGAGCGGTAAGTGCGCTTCGGTGCCCCGTCGCCCGTCGCCCGTCGCCCGTCGCCCGTCGCCCGTCGCCCGTCGCCGCGGCCGGTCTCCGAGGGGCAGGCGGGGAGGCGTCCGGCCGGGGACGGTGCATGTGCACGATGCATGTGCACGGTTCATGGCGTGGGCAGTCCGGGGCCCCAGCAGTGCACATCGGCAGGCGGCACGGTCCCGTCGACCAGATAGGCCGCGGCGGTGCCGTCCACACAGCGGTTGCCCCGGCTGGCGAACACCCCGTGGGAGTAGTCGTTGTGCAGGGAGACCAGGCGTGAGCCGGGCAGGCGCCGCTGCATCTCCCGGGCGCCTCGGACGGGGGTGACGGGGTCGTGGGTGGAGGCGATCAGCAGGACCGGCGGGGCATCGGGGCTGCCGAGCTGGGTACGGTGCGCGGGCCGGTGGTGCCAGTACGCGCACACCGAGGCCTCCATCCCGGTGAGTACCGGCTGCGGGTCGAGCCGGCGCAGCTGCCGGATGCCGGCCGTGACACGGGCCGGCGTGGGAGCCGGCCCGTCCGCGCACTTGACCGTGCGGTTGGCGGCTTCGTACGTACGTGAGGCGGCGCCGTCGAAGGGCTCCGCCGGGCGCAGCGGCCCGGTGTTCCCGTCGCGCAGAGAGGTCCGCAGCCCGTCGGCGAGGCCGGGCCAGCGCTCGGTACGGCCCAGCGCCCGGTACACGGTGCGGTCGAACTCCGCCGCCCCGAAGCCGTTCACGGGGCGCTTCGAGAGCCCGTCACGCACCCGCCGGTACGCGGCGCGTACCGCCGCACCTTCGGTACCGAGCCCGAAGCGCTTGTCGTGCCGGGCGGTCCAGGCGAAGAACACCGCCCGCTGGCGCACCAGGGCGCGGCTCTGCAGCAGATCGAAGTCGTACCAGTCCCGTGGCCCGACGACGCTGTCCAGCACCATCCGGCCGACCCGCTGCGGGAACCGGGCGGCGTAGGCGGCCCCCAGGTAGCTGCCGTACGAGACGCCGAGGAAGCCGATCCGCGGTTCGCCGAGCGCTGCCCGTATGGCGTCCATGTCCCGGGCGGTCTCGGTGGTCGACAGGTATGGCAGGGCGTCTTTGACGCCGTGGGCGCAGTCGTCCGCGGTCCGCCGGAGGGTGTCGAGGTAGGCCTTCTCGGCCGTCCGGCTCTCCGGGACGGGCTCCGGTCCGGGGCTGTCGAAGAGGCCGCCCATCGGCCCGCAGTCCGCGGGCGCGCTCGCGCCGGTGCCGCGCGGATCAAAGCCGATCACGTCGTACGCACGCCGCACCCGCTCCGGCAGTTTGGCGCGCTTGGTGACGGCGTAGGACAGGCCCGGGCCGCCCGGCCCACCCGGGTTGACCAGCAGCACGCCGCGCCGCTCGGACGCAGGTCCCGAGGCACGGACACGGGAGACCGCGAGGGGGAGCTGCTTGCCGTTTGGGTGGCTCCGGTCCAGCGGCACGCTCAGACGGCCGCATTCGACGTGCGCGGGCGCGGGCGGAGCCGGCACGGAGTCCGGGCAGGCACCAAAGTGGAGTGCGGGTGCCGGGGGAGTGGCGTGCACGGGGGCCGCGGGGAGCAGGGCGGCGGTGGCCGTCAGGGCACAGAGCAGGCCGGTGCGGCGTACGGCAGGAATCACGGATCTCGCCTTCGGGGAGCGCGGCGGAGGGCGCCGCTGAACGTGGTGGCAATGAAAATGATTATCGTTTACAGTATGAGCCGGTCAAGCCCGGCGGCCGGCGTCACGGCGCCGACGCCCCGTCAAAAACCGCCGCCACCATGCGCGGACACCGCCTGCGAAGAAGGGAAACCGTGGCTCATCTGCTGATGGTCGAGAGTTGGGTCGGAGCGATGAGCAGGCTGCTGCCACGCGCGATCCGCGAGGGCGGGCACGAGTTCACCTTCCTCACCCGCGATCTGCACCACTACCTGCGCACCGCGCCCGAGGGGACCGCCCACCCGCTGCTCGGCGCCCGCCATGTGCTGACCGCCGACACCAATGACCTCGAAACGCTGCTGCCGTACGTGGAGCGGCTGCACCCCGCGCTCGGCTTCGACGGGGTGCTCACCTCCTGCGACTACTACCTCCCGACGGTCGCGCGGATCGCCGCCCGCCTCCACCTGCCCGGTCCGGCGCCCGAGGCGGTCGACAGCGCCTGCCGCAAGGACGTCACCCGGCAGCTGCTCGCCGCCGCAGGGGTGCCCGGACCGCGCTTCGCGGTCTGTGCGGACCGCTCCGAAGCCGCCGCCGCGGCCGCGGAGATCGGGTATCCGCTGGTGCTGAAGCCGGTGGACCTGTGCGCGGGGATGTTCGTACGACGCGTCGACGACGAAGCGGAGCTGACCCGCGCCTACCGTGCGCTCGACGGCTTTCCCATCAACGCCCGCGGTCAGCGCCGGGCGCCCCTGGTCCTCCTCGAAGAGCTGCTCCACGGCCCCGAAGTGAGCGTCGAGACCGTGACGTTCGACGGCAGCACCGAGGTGATCGGGGTGACCGACAAGAGCATCGGCGGGGCACCGGCCTTCGTCGAGACCGGCCATATGTTCCCCGCGGAGCTGCCGGCGGGCGATGCGGCGGCCGCGCAGAAGACGGCCGTCCGGGCGATCGAGGCACTCGGACTCGACGGCGTCGTGGCGCACACCGAGATCAAGCTGACGCCGGACGGACCGCGCCTGGTCGAGGTCAACCCCCGGCCGGCGGGTAACCGCATCACCGAACTCATCCGCCACGTCACCGGCATCGACGCCGCCGCGGCCTGTGTGGACGTGGCCCGAGGACAGCGGCCCGATCTGCGCCCAAGGGAGACCGGACTGCGCAGCGCCGCCATCGGCTTCCTGGTGCCGCAGACCGCAGGCGTACTGGAGGGGGTCGACGGCGGTGACCGTGTGGGAGCGGCGCCGGGAGTGCTCGAAATCCAGCTCGCCGAGCCCGGAACGGCGGTCAAGGCGGCCGGCAGCAACAACGCCTACCTGGGACATGTCATGGCCGGCGACGCCGACGGCCCGGACGCGCGCCGGCGCGTCGAAGCGTTGCTGGCAGAGCTGCGGGTGCGGGTGGTGAACCGATGAACCAGGCCGATACCCGCACCCTGGCCCCCCACGCACCGGCCGCCTCGTACGACGAGCTCGTCCCCGACGCCCCGGCCGCTTCGTACGACGACCTCGTGGCCCGTGTCCTCGGCGGCGAATTCGGACCGGACCCGGGTACCCAGCGGATCGCCGTCGCCTTCAGCACCCGCCAGGCCGTACGCCACGAGGGCCGCGGCGGTGGTTACCGCAACGAAGTGCTGAGCCTGCGGCTCGCGGCGGCGGTCGGCTCGTGCGCGGTGGAGCCCGGCGAGATGCCGGACGCCGCCATCGAGGACTGCGTCGGCGCGGACCTCGCCCGCCTCCTGGAGCACGAGCTGCGCCCGGTGCGGGTGGCTGCCCTCGACGCGTATCTGATGCAGGTGCGCCCGCACACGCCCGCGAACGGCGCCCGGCCGTGGTCACTGCCGGCCGGATCGTCGCTGCGGAAATCGCGGGCCAGGGCGCGGGCCGTCACCGGACTGGTCGACGCCGCGCCCGGCGCCCGGGTGCTCGTCGTCGGAGTGGTCAACTCGCTGCTGGAAGCGCTGCGGGAGCGAGAGCTGGCCTATGTGCCGTGCGACCTCAAGGGCGGTACGACGGAGTGGGGCGAGCCCGTACGCACCGATGCGCTCGCCGAGTTGGCGGGCTGCGACGCGGTCCTCGCCTCCGGGATGACACTCGGCAACGGCAGCTTCGAGCCGCTGCGGGAACATGCCCTGCACCACGGCAAGCCCCTGGTGATGTTCGCCCAGACCGGTAGTGCGGTGCTGCCGCGGTTCCTCGGCTCAGGGGTGAGCGCGGTGTGCGCGGAGCCCTACCCCTTCTTCTGGCTCGACGGCGGACCGGGAACCGTCCACCGCTACCGCACCGCGGCCCCCGGAGCCGCCCGGTGACCACCGCCCTCGTACACCCCACCGGAAACCGGGAGCTCCTCGGTCTGCTCGGCCGTACCCCGCTCGCGCGGGTCACCACCGATCTGCCCTGCCCGCACCCCGGCTTCTGGGCCAAGCTCGAAGGGCTCGGCGCGGGCGGCATGAAGGCGCGAGCCGCCGTCTCCATGCTGCTCGGCGCCAAGGAGCGCGGCGAACTCCGCCCCGGCGCCCCGGTTGTCGAGTCGACCTCCGGCACCCTCGGCATCGGCCTGGCCTTCGCGGGACAGGCGCTCGGCCACCCGGTCGTGCTGGTCGGCGACACCGAACTGGAACCCTCGATGCGCCGCCTGCTGCGGACCTACGGCGTCCGGCTCGAACTGGCCGACCGGCCCGCGGCCGAGGGCGGCTGGCAGGCGGCCCGGCTCGCCCGGCTGCGGCAACTGCTCGCCGAACTGCCCGGCGCGTACTGGCCCGACCAGTACAACAACCCCGACAACGTGGCCGGTTACGGCTCCCTCGCCGCCGAGATGGCAGCACAGCTCGACCACCTCGACGTCCTGGTGTGCAGCGTCGGCACCGGAGGCCACAGCGCCGGAGTCGTCGCTCCCCTGCGTCGGCACTGGCCGCAGTTGCGGCTGATCGGCGTGGACGCCACCGGATCGACGATCTTCGGTCAGCCCGCCAGGGCCCGGCTGATGCGGGGACTGGGCAGCAGCATCCATCCGCGCAATGTCGCCTATGACGCGTTCGACGAGGTGCACTGGGTCGGCCCGGCCGAGTCCGCCGACGCCTGCCGCAGGCTCGCCGCCGGCAATTTCGTCAGCGGCGGCTGGAGCACCGGCGCGGTCGCACTCGTCGCCGCGTGGGCCGCCCGCGTCCATCCCGGGGCCGTGGTCGCCACGGTCTTCCCCGACGGGCCGCAGCGTTACCTGGGCAGCGTCTACGACGACGACTTCGCCACCGCCCACGGCCTGGACCTGACCCGTGCCGCCACCCGGCCGGTCGAGATCCCGCATCCGCAGGCGGCGGAGGCGACCGGATGGACCCGCTGCCGGACGGTCGCCGACCCGCTCGCGGCCCCCGCCGCGGACGGCGACCGCCCTGCCCCTCCGGCCGTCCCGCTCCCCGCGGCGCCCGGTCCGCTCCCTGCCCCTCCGGCCGTCCCGCTCCCCGCGGCGCTCGACCCGCACCCCGTCCGTGCGCCCGCCGCCGGATCGTCCCGCCCCGCCCGCCGCACCACCCGGAAAGAAGCCCCGTGAAGGTCAGTCAGCGCACCGTACGACTCGAACTCACCGAGCCGCTGCGGATATCCCGCTCCACGATGGCGGCCCGCGACGCCGTATGGCTCGCCATCGAACACCACGGCCGCCACGGCTACGGAGAAGCCGTCACCAGCACCTACTACGGCCTGGACGCCGCCACCCTCGCCCGGCTGCTGAGCGGGACCGCTCGGGAACTCGCTTGCTGGCCCGACCCCGAGAGCGCACTCGCCGCCCTGCGCGCGGGCGAACTGCCCGCACCCGGCACGCCCGCGGCGGTGACGGCGGCCGTGGAGTCCGCGCTGCTCGACCTCGTCGGCAAGCGCGCCGGCGTCCCCGTGCACCGGCTGCTCGGGAGCACCGAGGCGCCGCGCGCCGCCACCGCCCGCACGATCGGCATCACCTCGCCGGGGGCGGCGGCGGAGCAGGCGGGCCGGCTGGCCCGGCAGGGCTTCTCCGTCCTCAAGATCAAGGCCGGTGTCCCGGACCCCGAGGACGACCTCGACCGGGTGCGGGCCGTACGCCGTGCGGCGCCGCACGCGCGGCTGTTGCTCGACCCCAACGGGGCCTGGAGCCCGGCCCTGGCAAAGGCTCTGCTGCCCCGCTATGCGGACCTCGGGGTCGAAGCGGTGGAGCAGCCGCTGGCCCCCGGCGAACCCGAGACGCTGGCCCGGCTCGCCGAACGCTCGCCGCTGCCGGTCATCGCCGACGAGGACGCGGTCGGCGTCGAGGACGCCCGGCGGCTGGCCGGGCGGGTGCACGGCGTCAACGTCAAGCTCGCCAAGTGCGGCGGTGTCACCGCGGCGCTGCGCATCGCCGACCTGCTCGCCGGCAGCGGCACCGCGCTGATGCTCGGCTGTCTCACCGCCAGCACCCTCGGCCTCGCCCCCGCCGTCCACCTCGCCGACCGCGCCCGCTGGACCGACCTCGACGGCCACTTGCTGCTCGCCCACGACCCCTGGACCGGCATCGGCGGCACCGACGGCACGGTAGGAGCCGGCGGGCAGCCGGGCCTCGGCATACGGCCGGCACGCGGCGGGGTACCGCAGGCCGAGGCGGAGCCGGAGCCGGAGTTGGAGCCGGAGCCGGAGCCGGAGCCGTTCCGCGGTACGGGGGCACGGCAGTGAAGATCTGGCACGAGATGCGCCGCTTTCCGTTCGCGATCCGTCTGCTGCTGATCAACCAGCTCGGCGTGAACACCGGCTTCTACCTGCTCATCCCGTACCTCGCCGTGCATTTGGGGGAGGACCTGGGGATGTCCGCCGCGGTCGTCGGCATCGTGCTCGGCGTCCGCAATCTGAGCCAGCAGGGACTGTTCCTCATCGGCGGCTCGGCCTCCGACCGGCTGGGGGCGCGGGGGGTCATCATCGCCGGCTGCGCGCTGCGGACCGTCGGCTTCGGGCTCTTCGCGCTCGGCGACGGCCTGGCCGTACTCATCGCCGCTTCCGTCCTCAGCGGACTCGCCGGGGCACTGTTCAACCCCGCGGTCCGCGCCTACCTTGCACAGGAGGCGGGCGACCGCAAGGCCGAGGCCTTCGCCCTCTTCAACGTCTTCGCGACCACCGGTGCGCTGGTGGGGCCGCTGCTCGGCAGCGCTCTGCTGCTCGTCGACTTCCGGGCCTCCGCGCTCACCGCCGCCGCCCTCTTCGCGCTGCTCACCGTTGCCCAGGCCGTGGTGCTGCCCGCATGCACGGTCGCCCCGGCCGCGAACAGCGTCCTCGGGGACTGGCGCGAAGTGCTCGGCAACCGCGTCTTCGTGGCCTTCGCCCTGGCCATGGTAGGCATGTTCACCCTGCAGAACCAGCTCTACCTGCTGCTGCCGGACGGTGCGCGGCGGGCCACCGGCTGGGATGGTGCGGCCGGGCTCGTCTTCCTCGTCGGCACCGTCGCCAATCTCTCGCTGCAGATGCGGATCACCCGCGCCCTCAAGGGCCGCGGTGACCGGGCACGGTGGATCTGCGCGGGGCTCGCATTGATGGGACTCGCCTTCGTACCGCCCATGGTCGTTGCCGGTCCGGCACCGCCGCCCGGCGGACCCGGCGCCGCAGCCCTGCACGCACTGCCCGTACTGGCCGGGGCGCTGCTGCTCTACCTGGGCGTCATGATCGCCCAGCCGTTCGTGATGGAGCTGATCCCGGCCTTCGGCCGCGCCGAGCTCACCGGCACGTACTTCGGGCTGTTCTACGTGGTCTCCGGCATTGCCGCTGCGGTGGGCAACACCGTCGTGGGCTGGGCCATGGACACCGGTGAGCACACCCGTACGCCGTGGCTGCCCTGGGCGTGCGCTCTGGCCTTCGGCCTCGTCTCCGCCGCCGGTGTCGCCTGGCTGCACCGGATGCGGTGCCTGCCGGGACGCACCACCGAGGAGCCGGCGACGGACACGACGGACACGACGGCCACGACGGCCACGGGGACTCCGAGGACTACGGGGACTACGACGGTGGGAAAGGCGTGAGACCACATATGGGCACCCCGGATGTGCGACCACCCATGAAAACCCCGGACGTGACACCACCCATGGAATCCCCGGACGCGACACCCCCCTCGGAAACCCCGGACGTAGCAGCACCTGTGCCATCCCGGACGGGCCACGAAGTGAGCCACGAAAACCTGCTGACCGACAATCCGGAACTCTACGAGGCACGCTTCCCCGACGCCGAGCGCCTGGCCGGCCGCTGGGCCGAGGACTGCCTGCGACGGCACGGCGCGGGAAACCGCGTCCTGGACATCGGCTGCGGCACCGGACGCGACGCCGCACATCTGCACGCCGTGGGGCGCACGGTCGTCGCGGCCGACCTCTCCGACGCGATGCTCGCGCACGCCCGTACCCACCACCCCGGACCGGACTACCGCCGCGCCGACCTGCGCGACTTCGACCTGCGCGACGTCGGCCTGCGCGACGTCGGCCTAAACGAGGAGCCCTTCGACGCCGTCGTCTGCCTGGACAGCGCCCTGCTCTACTGCCACACCAACGCCGAACTCGACGGCTTCCTCGCCTCCTGCCGGCGCAGCCTTGCCCCCGGCGGGCTGCTGGTGGCCGAGATGCGCAACGGCGCCTACTTCCTCGGCCGCACCGACCTGCTCGACGCCCCGGCCGTCAACGGCTTCAGCTGGCACGGCACCGCCTACACCTCCACCACCACACTGTCCGTCGACCGCACCGCCCAACTCCTGCGCCGCACCCGTATCTGGACCGCCGACGACGGCTCCCCGCCGTACGAGCAGCGCTCCGCATGGCGGCTGCTCTTCCCCCAGGAACTGCGCCATCTCCTCGCCGCCCACGGCCTTGAAGTCCTCGACCTGTACGACGGGCCGGGGCCGCGGACACAACCCGCCTGGCAGGAGGGTGACGCTCCGGGCGGATCCGCCGACCGGGACCGGCTCCACCTCGTCGCCCGGCTGACCCGGCACGTCTGACGCCCGCTGTCCTCTCCCACGCCTCCGCCCCGCACACAGCAAGGAAACCGCCATGGACGACGGTCCCCTCAACGACCCCCGCTTTCCCGGCCTGCGCCGCCGCGGCTTCCTCGCCGCCGGCAGCGCGGCCGGACTCGCCGCGGCCGGACTCGCTGCGCCGGCGCTCGCCGGATGCGCCGGCCCCTCCGGTGACCGCGCCGACGGCGGCGGCCCGCCCCGGCGGGGCGGCAAGCTGCGCGCCGCGTTCGCCGGCGGCGGCGCGAGCGAGACCCTGGACCCGCACCTGGCCAACCTCTTCGCCGACGTCGCCCGCGCCAAGGCCCTCTTCGACAAGCTCGCCGACTTCGGAGCCGACCTCTCCGCCGAGCCGCGGCTCGCCGCGTCCTGGGAAGCGAACGCCCAACTGGACCGCTGGACGGTGAAGTTGCGCACGGCGTCCTTCCACAACGGCAAGCCGGTCACCGCCCGGGACGTCCTCTACAGCTACCGCCGCATCACCGACCCCCGAAGGGCGTTCCGTGCCAAGGCCTCGCTCGAACCCCTCGACCTCACCGCCAGCCGGGCCATCGGCGAGCGGACCGTCGAGTTCGCGCTGAAGCGGCCGACCGCCGAATTCCCCAACCTCCTGGCCGCGTTCGGCGCCTATATCGTCCCCGACGGCGCCCAGGACTTCGACCGCGAACCGGTCGGCAGCGGCCCCTTCCGCTTCGTCTCCTTCACGCCCGGACGCTCCGCCCTCTTCCGGCGCAACGACGCCTACTGGGAGGGCGCGCCCCACCTGGACCAGCTGGAGTTCCTGGTCGCCAACGAGGAGTCCGCGCGCCTCAACTCCCTGCTGGGCGGCCAGGTCGAGTACGCCCACGAGCTGACGCCGACGACGGCCCGCGCACACGAGGGCAAGGGCCAGATCGAGATCGTACGGCTGCGCAACAGCGCAATGCAGTCCTTCGCGATGAAGACCGACCGGGCACCGTTCGACGACAAGCGGGTGCGCGAGGCGTTCTTCCTCCTCGCCGACCGCAGGGAACTCGTCGACGGTGCGCTCTCCGGCGCCGGGGAGATCGGCAACGACCTGTTCGGCAAGGGATACGAGTACTACGCGGACGGCCTGCCGCAGCGCGCACCGGACCTGGACCGGGCCCGCCATCTGCTGAAGCGGGCGGGCGCCGACAAGCTGCGGGTCACCCTGGACACCTCCGCCGTCGCGGCCGGCTTCACCGAGGCCGCCGCCATCTTCCGCGACCAGGCCGCCAAGGCCGGGGTACAGGTGAAGGTGGCGATGGGCAGCAAGGACAGCTACTGGCAGGACACCCTCGACTCCGGAACCCTGTGCTGCTACCGCTCCGGTGCGATGCCCATCGAGTCGCACGTGTCCCAGCGGCTGCTGTCCGGTTCCACCACCAATGCCACCCAGTGGCGGCACAAGGACTTCGACGCGCTCTACCAGCAGGCACAGTCCACCAAGAACCCGCAGGACCGGGCCGCCGTGTACGCCCGCATGCAGCGCCGGCTCCACGCCGAGGGCGGCTTCCTGGTCTGGGGCTTCGCCGACTGGATCCTGGGCACCGCCCGTACGGTCCGCGGAGTGGCGCACACGTCCCCCGCCAACACGCTCGACTGGGCCCGCTTCGACAAGGTGTGGCTCGCATGACCGGCCTGCGGTCATGGCTGGTACGCCGGCTGCTGCTCGGCGCCGGGCAGACCGTCGCGGTCGTCCTGCTCGTCTTCGCCCTCACCGAGGCGCTGCCCGGCGATGCCGCGGTGGCGCTCGCCGGTGACCAGCCCGACCCCGGGCGGATCGCCGCCATCCGGGAGACCATGCACCTGGACCGGCCCGCCGCCGCACGCCTTGGGGAGTGGGCGGCCGGGCTGCTGCACGCGGACCTCGGCAGCTCGCTGACCTCCGGCCGGCCGGTCAGCTCCGCCATCGGCGACGGCTTCGGACCGACCCTCCTGCTCGCCGCGCTCACCCTGCTCCTGCTGGTTCCGGCCGCCGGCGGCCTCGGTGTGCTGGCCGCCCGCTACGAGGGACGGCTCGCGGACCGGCTCATCAGCTCGGTGACCCTGGCCGTGTACGCCGTACCGGAGTTCGCCCTCGGGGTGCTGCTGGTCGCGGTCTTCGCGCTGCACCTGGGCCTGCTGCCACCGACCGCCGTGGGCTACGGCGGCGATCTGCTCACCCATCCCGCGGCGCTGGTACTGCCGGTACTGGTCCTGCTGGCCCGCCCGGTGTGCTCGCTGACGCGCCTGGTCCGGGCCGGCATGATCGACGCGCTGGCCTCGCCGTACGTCGCCCATGCCCGCCGCTACGGCATCCCCGGCGCGCGCATCCGCTATGCGCACGCCCTGCCCCACGCCCTGGGGCCCGCCGCCCAGCAGCTTGCCCGCACGGTCGACTGGCTGCTGTGCGGGGTCATCGTCGTGGAGGCCCTCTTTGTGATTCCCGGGCTCGGAACCGTCCTGATGAACGCCGTGGCGGAACGCGATGTCCCCGTCCTCCAGGGCCTGGCGGTCGTCTTCGGATGTACCGCCGTCGTCCTCAACCTGGGCGCCGACCTGGTCACTCACCGCTTTGTGCCCCGCACCGGGGAGGCCGCATGAGGCTACGAACGACCGGCGGCCCGGGACGCTTCACCTTCGCCCTGCTGATCGTCGCCGTACCGCTGCTGCTCGCCCTGCTCGGCCCGCTGTTCGCAGGGGAGCCCGGACCACGGGCCGCGTCCTTCACCACGGGAGGCGGCCACTTTGCCGGCACCGACTTCGTCGGACGGGACGTCTGGCGGCAGGTGCTGCTCGGCGGCCGCCCCGTGGTCCTGGCCGCGCTCGCGGCGACGGCGCTGGCCTACGCAGTGGCGCTGCCCCTGGGCCTCCTCGGCGCGCTGACCCACCGCCGCTGGCTGGAAGAGCTCGTGATGCGCCCCCTGGACATCCTGCTCGCCGTGCCGTCGCTCCTGGTCATCTTGCTGGTGGCGGCGGTCCTGACGCCCGGCCCCGGCGGGCTCGCCCTCCTGGTGGCGCTGGTCAACATCCCGGACGCCGCCCGGACCGTCCGGGCAGCCGCCGCCGAGGCGGCCGCTTCGCCCGCGGTCGAGGCGCTGCGCATGCAGGGCGAGACCTGGTGGCGGACCGCCGTGGGCTACGCCGGCCGCTCGGCCCTGCGCACCCTTGCCGCCGACGCCGGGGTACGCCTGACCGGTGTGCTCTACCTGGTGGCCACGGCCGCCTTCCTCGGCGTCGGCGCCGAACCGGACGCCGCCGACTGGGCGGTCATGGTCGACCGCAACCGGACGGGCATGTTCGTCCAGCCCTGGGCCGTCGCGCTGCCCGCTGTGCTGATCATGGCGCTGACCATGGGCACCAACCTGCTCTGCGACGCCGCCCTCGGCCGACGCGGCCCACGAGCGCGGGCGGGCCGGGCACCGCGGGCGGGCCGGGCACCGCGGCCGGGCCTTCCACCGCGGCCCGAACGGGGCTCCCGGCGACACCGAGCACCGCGGCCCGGCCCGAGCCCCGATCCCCTGCCCACCGATGCCACGGCCCCCGGGCCGGGGCGCAGCGAGAAGAGCCGCCCATGAACGCAACCGACATCGCTCAGGTCCAGGACCTCCGTGTCGAGACCGGCGGCCGGGCCCTTGTCGACGGGGTGAGCCTCCGGGTGCTCCCCGGCAAGGTCACCGCGCTGATCGGTGCCTCCGGCAGCGGCAAGACCACCACCGGGCTCGCCCTGCTCCACGAGTATCCGCCCGGTGCCACGGTGACCGGTGAGGTGCGCGTCCCCGACGGCCTCATCGGCTACGTACCGCAGCACCCCGCCACCGTCCTCAACCCCGCCCGGCCGGTGGCCGCCCTGCTCCGGGACATCGCCCGCAACCGGGTACGCCACCTGCCCCGCCGCGCCCGCCGCCCCGCCGTCCGGCAACACCTGCTGCGCGCCCTCGACCAGGCCCGGATCCCCGACGGCGAAGCCCTGCTGCACCGCTACCCCCACCAGCTCTCCGGCGGCCAACAGCAACGTATCGTCCTCGCCCAGGCCCTCCTGACCGGTGCCACCACGCTCGTCGCGGACGAACCGACCACCGGCCAGGACGCCCTGACGAAGCAGCAGATCGCCGGCCACCTGGCCACCCTGGCCCGGCAGGGCCTCGCGATCCTGCTCCTGAGCCACGATCTGGAGGTCGTCCGGGCCCTGGCCGATGAGATCCACGTCATGCGCGCCGGCCGCATCGTGGAGTCCGGCCCGCCGGAAGAACTCTGGCGCTCCCCACAGCACCCCTGGACCCGCGCACTCCTCGCCGAAGCCGGTTCCGCCGAGCCGTCGGACGACGCGCTCGCCCACCGCAGCGCCACCCCCACAGGCGCCGGTACGCGCCACGGCGACTCCCGGACCTCCTCCGCCGCCCCGGAACCCGTGCTCCAGGTGCGGGCCCTCACCGCCCGCCACGGCAGGTCCCCCGTCCTGCACACCGTCGATCTCCGCCTCCCGCCGGGCTGCTCGGCCTTGGTGGGCCGCTCGGGCAGCGGCAAGACCACGCTCGCCCGATGTCTGGCCGGTCTCCACCGGACCTACGACGGAGAGGTGCTGCTCGACGGGGCCGCACTGCCCCGCAGCCTCCGCGACCGTACCCGCGAGCAACTGGCGGCGGTGCAGTACGTCTTCCAGGACGCCCGGGCCGCTTTCGACGCACACCGCCCGGTCCTCGACCAGGTGAGCCGCAGCGCCGTACGTCTGCGCCGGGTCCCCGCCCCCGAGGCCCTGGCCGACGCCGAGCGCACCATGAGCACCCTGGGACTGGCCGGCGACCTGGTACGCCGCAAGCCGGCGGAGCTGTCCGGCGGCGAACTCCAGCGCGCCGCCCTGGCCCGCGCTCTGCTGGCCCGCCCCAGGGTCCTGATCTGCGACGAAATCACCTCCGGCCTGGACACCGTCGCGCGCCGCAAGCTTCGCGCCCTCCTCGTCCGGCTCCTGCGGGCCCACCCGGACCTGTCCCTGCTCCTGATCACCCATGACCGCGACACCGCGGCCCTGGCCACCCGAACCGCCGTGTTCGACCAGGGCCGCCTCGTCGAACAGGGTCCGACCGGACAACTCCGTGCGCACCCTCAACACCCCCTCACCGCCGGGCTGTTGCAGGCACCGCCGGACCGCGGTGCCGCGCCGCGCTGCGCGCCGCCCGGCGCCAATGCGACGGCACGCGGAATCTGAACAGCGGACACCGCTTGCCGTAGCGGCCGCCGCTACCGGAGCGGGCCGTCCACCAGCCGCAGCGGCAGCGACTTCAGCCCGTTGATGAAGTTCGACACCAGCCGCCGGGGCGGCTCGGCGACCGCCAAGGAGGGCACCAGCCGGCCCGTCTCCTCGTACAGCACCCGCAACTGCAAACGGGCGAGATGTGCGCCCAGGCAGATGTGCGGGCCGTCACCGAACGAGACATGGGGGTTGGGGGAGCGGGTCAGGTCCAAGCGGTGCGGGGTGGCGAAGGCCCGCTCGTCGTAGTTCGCCGAGCCGTGGAAGACGACCACCTTGTCGCCGGCGCGTATCCGCTGCCCGGCCACCTCGGTGTCGCACACGGCGGTCCGGCGGAAGCTGAGCACCGGCGGATGCCAGCGCAGCAGCTCCTCCACGGCCGTCGCCGTCCCCACCACACCGGTGCGCAGACGGCGGTACGCGTCCGGGTGCCGGGCCAGCGCCAGCAGGCCGCCGGGGGCCGCGCTGCGTACGGTGTCATTGCCCGCGATGGTCAGCAGGAAGAAGAACATCTCCAGCTCGGGCGTGGCCAGTTCGCCGTCCGACGCCAGGACGGTCAGCACGTCGTCGCCCGGATGCCGTCGTTTGTGGGCGGCCAGCTCGCGCGCGAAGCCGAACATGTCCTGCAGCATCGCCGGGGATCGCGGGTCGGCGGGGCGGCCGTCCGGTCCCGAGGCGGCCGGGCCCGACTCGTCCGGGTCCTGGTAGCCGATGACGCGCCGGGTCCAGGCCAGGAGCAGTCCGCGTTCAGCGGGCGGCACTCCGAGCAGATCGGCGAGGTTGAGCAGCGCGAAGTCGTCCGTGACGTCCGCAACGAGGTCGCGCACCCCGTTCCCCGCACGTGCGGCATCGACCGCCGAGGCCAGCAGGTCACGGGCCCGCTCCCGTACGGCCGAGCCGAACCGCTCGATGCGACGAGGGGTGAAGGCACGGCTGACCAGGCGCCGCAGCCGCCCGTGGCCGGGGGGATCCTGGTTGAGCATCATGCGGCGGATGAACGGCAGATCGGCGGGGTCCGGATCGCGGATCTGGGTGGCCCCCAGATGGGAGGAGAACCTGCCCGCGTCCTTCAGCACCCGTACGACGTCCTCATGGCGTGTGACCGCCCAGAAGCCGGGGCCGGCCGGCCAGCCGAGCACCTCGTGCTCCTCCTGCCAGGCCACCGGTTGCCGGTCGCGCAACAGCCGGTACGCCGCGTGTGGCAGACCGTCCGCATAGCCGCGCGGGTCGAAGACGTCCGGGACGTCCGGCCGGGCTGCGCCACCGGCGGGCACGGTCATCCGGCTTCGGGCCCGTCGCCGTCGCCGTCGCCGTCTCCGTTGCCGTCGGCGCGCAGGAAGTCCTCCACGGCCCGGATGAGCTCCAACGGGGTTTCGTCCATGGCGTAGTGCCCTGCCGAGCGCAGTTCGACCAGCTGGCTGTTGACGTACCAGCGCATCCAGGTCGCACGCGTCAGTTCGGCGGTCAGCGCGGGATCCAGTGCCCCGGTCACCGCGAGCGCCGGCACCGCCGAGCCCTCGACCTCGGCACGGAACGTTTCCCCGGACCAGGAATCCAGCCAGGACCGGAACGCCTTCGGATCGCTGCACTCCAGTGACCGCCGCACCATCCGATCCAGCCAAGCGGCCGGGCGCCGCCCGCCGGTGGTGAGATCGATGATGGCCCGCCGGTTCTCCGGCGTGTGCGCCGCCGAGGAGAACAGCTCCCACTGCTGCGGTGCCAGCGGCAGCCCGGAGGCGGGGACCGGCGAGATCCCCACCAGCCTGCGCACACGGTGCCCAGCCGCGGCCAGTACCCGTTGGACCACACTGGCGCCCATCGAATGCCCGACCACCGAGAACCGGTCCCAGCCCAGCCGGTCGGCGAGCGCCAGCACATCGGCCGCGCCCTCGCCCGAGGTGTATGCGCCGGCCGCGCCCCTCGCCTCGCCATAGCCACGGAGATCGACCAGCGCGAACTGGAAGGCGCCCTGATCGAGATCCGGCAGGACCGGGTCGAAGGCGGACCTGTCGGCGAACCAGCCGTGCACGGCGATGACCTTGTGGGCTCCCCGTCCGTGCAGGGCATGAGGCAGTACGAAGGAAGCCACGCGCACTCCAGAGGTGTGACGAACCCGCAGGCCGCCAAGGGCCACGTCCGACCACACTGGCCGTACTCCCCCCGGCCGTGCAAGACCGCCACGGACCCCGTACGGCAGGTCAAAGGGCGGGTACCGGGCGCAGGCGGAGTGCGCCGCGGCAGGTGGGAGCCGTTCCGGCCGGCCCGTTCCGGGGAGGCCGCCGCGCACGTCAGCTGCCCGACAGTTTCTCCTGCAGCCAGTCGAAGACGACCTCGCAGTGCTGCTGCGGGGCCATCGGGGAGCAGTGCAACTGCGCGCCGGTGGCCGCGGTGAGCTTCACGTAGTCCTTGGGAGCCGTCAGTTGGTCGAACATCTGGCGTGGCTGCCCCGGGTAGAACTGCTCGAAGTCGTAGTCGAGCACCAGTGTGGGCATCTTGATGCGGCCCACGACGTCCGTGATGTCCAGCGACTTGACGAGGGTGGCGGGGGTGTAGAAGTCGGTGAACATCTTGCCCTTGCGGGCCGCGAGCATCGCCGGCACGGAGAAGGGCTCGAAGCGCTTCTTCATCGTCGCGGCCGCGGACGGCGGCAGCTCGGGGACGACCTCCTTGTTCCAGATGTTGTTGGTCTTCTCCTTGTCGGGGGTGAGGATCTCCCGGATCTCCGGAGGAAAGCCCAGCCAGGGCGTGAGCACACCGGGCATCGCCACCAGAGCGGCGATCCGGTGTTCGAAGGCCGCGGCCCGGGGGGCCAGATTGCCGGCCATGCTCAGCCCGGTCAGGGCGATCTTGCCGCTGTCCACGTCCGAGCGGGCGGACAGCCAGTCGACGAGCGGCGTGACGACCGTCTCCCAGCGTGGCGTGAAGACCACCTGGTCGACGAAGAGCAACTGGCCCTGTCCGGGCCCGTCGTACACCAGGGCGTTCCAGCCGCGCTGCAGTGCCGCGGGGACGCCATAGGTCCACATGTCGACGTTCTGCCCGTCGCTGCCGTTCGTGAGGATCACGGTGGGGCGCCGCTCGCCGGAGCCGTCCGGCCGGAAGAACCACACGGGCAGCGGGGTCTTCCCGTACGGGATGCGGGCCGTCACCGGTGCCGGGTCGCCCCGCTCGCAGAACGCGTCCCAGGCGCCACGCCCCGCCTTGTACAGCTGCTCCTCGCTGCCGGGGGTGCGGGAGCCGAGGACGAAGAAGAGCCCCTGGCCGTAGTACTGCGCGGCCCGCAGGGCACGGAACCGTGTGGTCTGCGTCCCGGGCTCGGTGCCCTGCGGCGGTTCCCTCAGCTGATCGCCGAGCTTCCTGAAGGTCTCGGTGTACGTCTGCGCGGAGAGGCCGTCCTTGTTGATGGTGTTCACGGCGGTGAGCACCTCGCCCACCTCACCGGCGCCGTAGCCGGACGCGCCGAGCGCAAGGAGCCCGTTGAAGTTGAAGCCGGGGTCCTTGAAGAGCGTCATCACGCCGGGCGTGGGATCGCTCGCCGAGGCGTAGGCCCACGCCGTGCGACGGGCCGTGGGCGCCGTCGCGGGCGAGGCGCCCCATGTACTGCACCCAGAGGCCAGTACGGCCCCGGCCCCACCGGCGAACCCGGCCAGCGCGGTGCGGCGGGTGGGGCCGGAGGTGTGATCAGCCGATACGTACGTCATGCCGACCGAACGTACGAGCCGCGCGCACCGGTCCCCCTCTGCGACACCCGCCCTTCCCCCGAACGGCACTTCACACCGGCCCTCTCTCCACCGCGGAGGCAGGTGTGTGCCGGGCCGATTCCGACCTGCTGGGCACACAACCGCTGCGCGGCCGCACGCAGACGTCTGCCCTGCCTGCCCGTCACCGTTCTGACCGGGATCAGCGCCGCCCACACGGCTTCGCACCCGTCGGGGAGACAAAGTCGGGAGACGAAGGCGGGAGACAAAGGCCGGAGAAAAAGGCGAGTGGTACGACCGTCAGCGCGAGCTGCGTGGCCCCCATGGCCGCGACGGCGCCGGAGTGGATGACCACCGACTGCGGCAGTTCCCCGTACTCGGTGAGCAGGGTGGTGGGGAACGGCATCTGGGCGATCGGCCCAAGGCCCAGCAGCCCGAGTCTGATGACCGTCCGGTCCACGTCCCGCACGGGATCACAGGCACGGGAATATTCCGATTGATCCCTCTGGCCCCTCTGATCCCTCTGATCCCTTGCCCGTGTTGAGTCGTCCCCCGGGCGTGCATCCATCCCCCTGCGACGGCAGCAGCTGCGATGTCTCTTCGGACGCCCCGTCAGTCCGCGGCAGTCCCCGCTACCCTCTCTGTCGTAAAGTCTTCGTCAACTACCCCTGTTCCACATCACGTTCGCACGGTGTCCGACTATCGGGTTTCGCTACGCGGGGGAGCGGTACAAGCCTGGGATTCGAAAGCTTTGCTGCGCCCTGGCCATCGATTGCGCTGGTGGCGGTAGCAATACCCTTTGCTGGCGAGGGAGTTGGCGTTACCGCTCCGTAAACAACTTGTGATCGACAAACGTATCGATTACGAGAAGGATGTGCTTGATCCGTACCGACCCCCACTTCAGCTGCACATGGCTGATTCGGTGCGCATGAGGAGAGACATCACCATGGGCCGATATCTGCTGCGCCGATTGGCGAACTACCTGGTCCTGGTCATCGTCGCCGCGTCCCTGACGTACTTTCTGGCCGGGCTCAGCCTCAACCCCCGCGCCAAGTTCGAGGGCCGCAACCCGCCGCTGCCCGCGTCGTCCATCACCAAGACGCTCGACGACTACAACATGAACCCGGACACCCCGATCCTGTCCCGGTTCGGACACTGGGCGGAGGGCGTCGTCCACGGTGACCTCGGCAAAACCATCGAAGGCGACGACGTCAACGACGACTTCGGCCGCCGGGTAGGTGTCTCCACCCGGCTCCTGCTGATCGCCACTCTCATCGGCTCCCTCGGCGGTGTCGCGCTCGGCGCATTCGGTGCCATTCGCCAGTACCGCCTCTTCGACCGGTTCACCACCCTCGCCTCGTTCTTCGTGCTGGCCATGCCGGTGTTCGTGATCGGTGTGGCGCTCAAGATCGGTGCCACCGCGCTGAACGACGGCACGCAGACCATCAAGGTGCTCGGCGAGTACGACCCGCAGTACGCGGGGCAGTGGAACCTCGACGCCCTCGTCAACCGCGCCCAGCACATGCTGCTTCCGGCACTGACCCTGATCATCCTTCAGGTGGCGCTCTACAGCCGCTACCAGCGCTCCACCATGCTCGACGTCCTCGGCAGCGACTTCCTGCGCACCGCCAGGGCCAAGGGACTGCGCCGGCGAAAGGCGCTGGTCAAGCACGGGCTGCGGACCGCGATCCTGCCCGTCGTGCCGTTGCTGGTCTACAACATCGTGCTGCTCTTCACCGGAGCGACCTTCACCGAGAAGACCTTCGGCTGGCACGGCATGGGCGAACTCCTCGTCGACTCGATCAACAAACAGGACGTCAACTCCGTTGCCACCGTCGGGCTGTTCACGGCCGTACTGGTGCTGATCGCCGGCGTGCTGTCCGACCTGCTGTACGCGGCGCTCGATCCGCGCGTACGGGTCCGTTGACCTCCCGGCTACCGCTGGGAGGTACCCCCACCCCCAGCTACCGCCGGGTGGTACCCCCGTCGCCGACCGGCCCCGCCCCCACCGCCCCTCAGGAGAGCGCGCGATGAGCGTCCAGCTGCCCCCCGCCACCGAACCGGCCCCCGGCCCCGTCCCAGCCGGTGAAACCGAAGGCCGTTCCACCAAGGCCCGTACCTCACGACTGCGGCTGACGGTCCGCCGTTTCGCCCGGAACCGACTGGCACTGTTCGGCCTGGTGCTGCTGGTGCTGCTGTTCGCCGGCGCCTACGGCGGCCCGTTCCTCACCAAGTGGGACTACCAGCAGCACGACTTCATGAACTTCCTCTCCAGCCCCTCCGGGGACCACTGGTGGGGCACCACCCAAGGCGGCGTCGACCTCTTCTCGCTCACCATGCGCGGTCTGCAGAAGTCGCTGATCATCGGCCTCCTGGTCGGTCTCATCTCCACCTTCCTCTCCGCCACCGTCGGCGCCTTCGCCGCGTACTTCGGAGGCTGGACCGACCGGGTGCTGATGTGGATCGTCGACCTGCTGCTGGTGATGCCCTCGTTCCTGATCATCGCCGTGCTGTCGCCCGCGTTCCGCGGCGCCACCTGGCTGATCTTCGTGTTCCTGCTCGGCGCCTTCAGCTGGATGGTCACCGGTCGCGTCGTACGCTCCATGACCTTCACGCTCAAGGACCGCGAATTCGTCAAGGCCGCCAAGTACATGGGCGTCCCCGCGCCCGTCATCATCTTCCGGCACATCCTGCCCAGCATGGCCTCGATGCTGATCATCGACGTCGTCATCCAGGTCGGTGCGGCGGTCATCGGCGAGAGCAGCCTGTCGTACTTCGGGTTCGGCGTGCAGGCGCCCGACGTCTCCCTCGGCACGGTCATCGCCGACAACACCACCAATGCCTCCACCTACCCGTGGCTGTTCTTCTTCCCGGCCGGCTGCCTGGTGCTGATCGGCGTCTCCATCTCCTTCATCGGCGACGGGCTGCGTGACGCTCTCGACCCCAACGCGTCCGGCGCAAAGGCGCGTTCGCCCCGCAAGAAGAAGCAGCCGCGACCGTCCGTGGCCGCGGTGGTCCCGGCGCAGGCGACGGCTGCCGGCACCCGGGACGACGAGCCCGAGACGTCCGCCGGCAGCCAGGGCGCCGCCTCGTGAAGCACGCCGCCCACCCCCAGCATCAGCACCAGCACCCCGCGCACCGCGCGCCCCAGGAAGGACCCCGACGGTGACCGAGACCAGGCCGTCCCAGCCCACCGAGGCCCTCGACGCGGCGCAGCCCGTCCTCGCCGTCAGCGACCTGACGGTCTCCTTCCCGAGCGAAGCGGGCGAGGTGCAGGCCGTACGCGGCGTCTCCTACGCGGTGCGCCCCGGCGAAGTGCTCGGCATCGTCGGCGAGTCCGGCTCCGGCAAGTCCGTCTCCTCCATGGCCGTCCTCGGACTGCTCCCCGAGAGCGCCGAGGTCGCCGGGTCCGTGCAGCTCGCCGGCCGGGAACTGCTCGGCCTCGGCGACGCCGCCCTGTCGAAGATCCGCGGCAAGGACATCGGGATGGTCTTCCAGGACCCGCTGTCCGCGCTGACCCCCGTCTACTCCGTCGGCGACCAGATCATCGAGGCTCTCCAGGTCCACCAGTCCCTGGACAAGAAGGTCGCCCGCAAACGGGCGATCGACCTCCTCGATGTGGTCGGCATCCCCGACTCCAAGCGCCGGGTGGACGCCTTCCCCCACGAGTTCTCCGGCGGGATGCGCCAGCGCGCGATGATCGCCATGGCCATCGCCAACGACCCCAAGGTCATCATTGCCGACGAGCCCACCACCGCTCTCGATGTGACCATCCAGGCCCAGGTCCTGGAGGTGCTCAAGACCGCCCAGGAGGTCACCGGCGCCGCCATCGTCATGATCACCCATGACCTCGGTGTCATCGCCGGCTTCGCCGACCGGGTGCAGGTCATGTACGCGGGCAAGCCGGTCGAGGCGGGTCCGGTGGACGAGGTCTACTACAGGCCGCGGATGCCGTACACCATCGGTCTGCTCGGCTCGATCCCGCGGCTGGACGAGGCCCGCGCGGAGGGCACCGCACGCCGCGCGCTCACCCCCGTCGACGGCAACCCGCCCAAGATGGTCGACCTGGCGCCCGGCTGCCCCTTCGCCCCCCGCTGCCCCATCGCGATCGACCGGTGCCACACGGTGGAACCGGAGCTGACCCTCGCCGAGGGCTCCGACCACCCCACCGCCTGCCACCGCGCCCACGAGATCGGCGCGGGTCTCGACCGCGACGCCGTCTACCCGGTGCCGGTCCTCCCGGAAGCCGGCGTGATCGAGCGGCTGCCGCGCGAGGAGCGCCCCAGCGTTCTCGCCCTCGACGGACTCGTCAAACACTTCCCGCTCACCAAGGGCGCGATCGTCAAGCGCACGGTCGGCACCGTACGGGCCGTCGACGGCATCAGCCTGGACATCCGCGAGGGCGAAACGCTGGGCCTGGTCGGCGAGTCCGGCTGCGGCAAGACCACCACCCTGCTGGAGATCCTCGACCTGCCCAGCGGCCAGGCCGGCACCGTCACCGTCTTCGGCAAGGACATCCGCGGCCTCAGCCGGGCGGACCGCAAGGGACTGCGCCGTGACATGCAGATCGTCTTCCAGGACCCGATGGCGGCCCTCGACGCCCGGATGCCGGTCGGCGACATCCTCGCCGAGCCGCTGAAGACACACGGCTGGGACAAGGAACGCATCGCCGCCCGTATCCCCGAACTCCTCGACATGGTCGGCCTGGAGGCCGAGCACGCCGACCGCTACCCGCAGGAGTTCTCCGGCGGTCAGCGCCAGCGCATCTCCATCGCCCGCGCGCTGGCGCTGGAACCCAAGCTGGTCATTCTCGACGAGCCGGTCTCCGCCCTCGATGTGTCCATCCAGGCGGGCGTCCTCAACCTCCTCGACGAGCTGAAGACCCGCCTCGGGCTCAGCTACCTCTTCGTCGCCCACGACCTGTCCGTCGTCCGGCATATCGCCGACCGCATCGCGGTGATGTACCTCGGCCGGATCGTGGAACTCGGCGCGGCCGACGACGTCTTCGCCGCGCCCTCCCATCCGTACACCCAGGCACTGCTGTCCGCGGTCCCGCTGCCCGACCCGCGCAAGGAGCGGGAACGCAGCCGGATCCTGCTCAAAGGCGATCTGCCCAGTCCCGCGGACGTGCCGGCCGGCTGCCGTTTCGCGGGCCGCTGCCCGAAGTACGCCGGGCTCGGCGACAGCGAGCAGGCGCGCTGCCGGGACGAGGACCCCGCCACGGCCGTCCTCGGCACGGACCACACGGCGGCCTGCCATTACGCGGCGCCGCTCGATGTGGTCGAGCCCGCAGCGCAGTGATAGGCCCACCCGACCGCTCCGCAGTGCACCGCACTGTTCGGCACCCGCACATCCGTAGCCGGCACCGTTTTCGACAGCTCAGGAAGAGGCATCCGTGAAGGTCTCCCGATATCCCCTCGCGCTCGTCGCGACCCTCGCCGTGTCGTCGCTGGCACTGACCGCCTGCGGTGGCTCGGACGACGACGCGGCGCAGAAGGCCCCGGAGAAGTCGACCGCCCTCAACATCAAGGCGACCGACCCCGCGAAGCTCAAGCAGGGCGGGACGATGAACTGGGCCGTGCAGACGTTCGCCACCCAGTGGAACATCGTCGAGATCGATGGACTGCAGGGCGGCCCCACCGAGGTGATGAAGTCCCTCATGCCGAGCCTGTGGCACTCGGACGCGCACGCCCAGCAGGCGCCGAACAAGGCGTTCCTGCTGGACGCGAACTCCCGGACCGTCAAGGGCAAGCAGGTGGTCACCTGGCATCTGAACCCCAAGGCCAAGTGGTCCGACGGCACGCCGATCACCTGGAAGGACATCGCCGCCAACACCCGTGCTCTGGACGGCCACGACAAGGCGTTCAAGGTGACCTCCACTGTCGGCTTCGACCAGGTGGCGGACGTCAAGAAGGGCAAGGACGACTATGAGGCCGTCATGACCTTCGCCAAGCCGTTCGCGGACTGGAAGGGCATGTTCAACGCGGCGGCCAACCAGCCGCTGTATCCGGCGAAGTACGTCTCCGACCCGGAGACCTTCAACACCGCCTACGTCAACAAGATCCCGGTTACCGGCAACGCCTTCAAACTGGGCAGCATCGACAAGTCGGCCAAGACGGTCACGGTGGTGGCCGATCCGAAGTGGTGGGGCGACAAGCCCAAGCTGGACAAGATCGTCTTCCACGCGATGGACCAGGGGTCGATGCCCGGCGCCTTCGCCAACGGTGAGATCGACTACTTCGACGTCGGCGGCGACGCCTCCGCCTACAAGCAGGTGTCCAAGGTGTCGGCCGGTGAAATCCGTGAAGCGGGCGGCCCCAACTACCGCCAGCTGACCTTCAACGGCAAGAGCGCCAAGCTGAAGGACCCGAAGGTCCGCCAGGCCCTCTTCATGGCCACCGACCGCGAGACGATCGCCAAGTCGGACCTCAAGGGCCTGGGATGGAAGCCCTCCACCATGGACAACCACCTCTTCGTCGACAACCAGAAGGGGTATCAGGACAACGCGGGCAAGCTCGGTAAGTACGACCCGAAGGCGGCCGGAAAGCTGCTCGACGAGTCCGGCTGGAAGCTCAGCGGCAAGGTGCGCAAGAAGGGCGGGCAGGAGCTTTCCCTGCGGTTCGTCATCCCGTCCGGCACCCCCGCAGCCACCAACGAGGGGTCGATGCTGACCCAGATGTACCGGCAGGTCGGCGTGAAGCTGCAGGTCCAGACAGTGCCGAACAACGACTTCTTCGACAAGTACATCACCCCGGGCGACTTCGACGTCACGCCCTACACCCTGCTCGGCACACCGTTCGCCGCGAGTGGTTCCACCAACGTCTACACCGCCAACGGCGGCACCAACTACTCCAAGGTCGGCAGCAAGAAGCTGGACGACCTCCTCAACTCCGCCAGCACCAACGCCGCCGACCCGGCCGGCGCGCTCAAGGTGACCAACCAGGCCGACGCCGAGGCCTGGCAGATCGCCGGAGTCCTGCCGCTCTACCAGCGCCCCGACATCGCGGCGATCAACAAGAAGCTCGCCAACATGGGCGCCCTCGGTATGACGGACCCGGTCTACGAGCACATCGGCTTCACCAAGTAGTCCGCCGAGCAGCAGGCACCCACACGCCGGTGGCCGTACCCGATCCGTTCGGGTACGGCCACCGGCGTTCGTGTGTCACGGAGTTGACCGAAGCCCCCGTGATTACCGGCAGGAGTGCCTGCCGCGAAGGCCGTTCACGACCAGCGGACGGGAAGACTCCGCGGACCGCGGAGCAACGCGCCCAACCGCCAGGAGAGGTCGGCCGGGTGGGCGTCCAACTGCAGTTCCGGGCAGCGCTCCAGGAGCGTGCGCACCGCGATCCGTGCCTCCAGCCGGGCGAGCGGGGCGCCGAGACAGAAGTGGATGCCATGGCCGAAGGCCACATGGCCCCTGGCGTCACGGGTGATGTCGAAGCGGCCGGGATCGTCGAATCGCAGCGGGTCGCGTCCCGAGTCGGAGATCACGGGGAGCACCACCTCGCCGCCGCCGGGGATCACCGTGCCCGCGATCTCGGCCGGCTCGACGGTGAAACGGAACGTGGAGGTCTCCAGGGGACCGTCATAGCGCAGCATTTCCTCGACCGCACCGTCGACGAGGGACGGATCGGCGCGCAGCAAGGCGAGCTGATCCGGGTGGGTGAGCAGGGCCAGAACCCCGTTGGAGATCAGATTGGCGGTGGTCTCGTAGCCGGCGATCAGCAACAGCTGGGCCATTCCGAGGAGTTCTTCCCGGCTGAGCCGGTCGCCGTCCTCGTCGCTCACCGCAATCAGATCGGTCAGCAGATCGTCGCCGGGCCGGGCGCGCTTCGCCTCCACCAGGTCGTCGAGGTAGCCGGCCATGGCCGTCAGGGCTTCCCTGGTTCGCGGCCCCGCGGCACCGACCATCAGGGTGTCGGTCCAGGCCCGGAAGGCCTCCCGCTCCAGGAAGGGCACTCCCAGGAGCTCACAGATGACGGTGACCGGGAGCGGGAAGGACAGCGCCTCGACGAGGTCGCCGCGGCCTTCGGGCCGGGCGAGCATCGCCCCCAGGAGGTCGTCGGTCATCTCCTGGACCCGTGGTGCGAGGGACGCCACCCGACGCGCGGTGAAGGCACGGGCGACCAGTCCGCGGATACGGGTGTGCTGCGGCGCATTGGAGCGGAGCATCGACACGCCGATGGACACCGGCTGCAGGGACTGCGCGGACGAGGCGTGCCGCCACTCCTTCGACAGACGGGGGTCGCTGAGGGCCGCGCGCACCTCTTCGTAGCCGACGACCAGCCAGACGACCGTGCCCTCCGGGAGCCGTACGCGATGCACGGGCCCCCGCTCGCGCAGCCGCGCGTACACCTCGTACGGATTGCGGACGAAGTCCTCCCCTAACGCCGCCAGATCAAGGGCCTCCACCGGTTCCGTTGCCATCTGGTCTCCCGTCCCTGTCCCCGTGTTGCTGTACCGCGGTACGTGCGAGTACGGGGGGACTATCCGTGACGGCAGCACCGCAAACCGTCGGCCGTCTCCGGTGAGGCCGTCACGGCCGGCAGCGTCACGCCCGGCAGCGACGCGGCCAGGCGGCGACGCGGCCGGCAGCCGGGTGCCCCGCGACGGTCGGGCTGCCGGACGAGCGGCCGGTCCTGGCCACGATCCGTGCTCTGTCCGCGCTCTGTGCACTGCCCGCTCTCTGCCCGCTCTCTGTGCGCTCTCTGTGCGCGCTCTGTACGTGGTCCCGCGGCCCGCTGCGTAGCGGGCGGTGGCGGACGGGAGGGGTGCATGATGGAGGTAATCGAATAAACGCACGTGAAGAGGCGTCATTCGTGAGCGAAGGATTTCTGGAGACCGATTACGAGAGCGATGAGGCCGCCCCCGAGGGCATACGGCCCGACCGTGAGGGGCAGGCCGAGGCGTTCGACGCGATCGGCGACCGCTATGACGAGGCGTTCCCGTACAAGAAGGGGCAGCTCGCCGCCGCCGAGTGGCTGATCAGGACGCTGCCCGTCGGGTCCCGCGTGCTGGATCTGGGCTGTGGAACCGGCCTCCCGACCGCCCGGCAGCTGGTGGAGGCGGGCTTCGAGGTGGTCGGCGTCGACCTGTCCCGCGGGATGGTGGATCTCGCCCAGGAGTATGTGCCCCGTGCAACGTTCCACCGTCTGGACATCGCCGACCTGGAGCCCGGCGGCCCCCACGACCTGGGGCGTTTCGAGGCGGTCGCGGCCTTCTTCTCCCTGCTGATGCTGCCGCGCGCCGAGATCCCCCGTGCGCTGCGCACGATCCACGACCTGCTGGTTCCCACCGGCCTGTTCACCCTCTCGATGGTGGAGGCCGACGTGGACTACTTCACGATCCCGTTCCTCGGCAACACCATCCGGGTGTCCGGCTACCTGCGGGACGACCTGCGCGCGGTCATCGAGGAGGCGGACTTCGAGATCGTCGACGAGTCCTCGTACACCTACGCCCCCGCGATCTCGGACGTGCCGCCCGAGGAGCAGCTGTTCCTCAACTGCTCGCGACGCGGCTGAGGCCACCGCCCCGCGGTCCCTGGCACCCACCGGATGGACGAGACGAGTCATGGAGCCCCGCACCCCCGACCAAGGCCCCAGGCGGCTCCCCGCCGGGACCGAGGGCCGTGGCGCGCCCCAGGACCTGGCAGTGAACGCCACGCCCGTGGACGCGGGCGCCGCTCCACCGCCCCGGCCGGCGTCTCCCACAAGAGGCCGTTCCGGAAGCGTGCCCCCAACGGGCCCGGCCCCGTCCGGCCGCGGCACCACCCGTCCGGATCCGGCCGCCGCCGAGCGCCCCGCGGAGGGCGGCGGCCGGCACGAGACGGAGCGTGCGCCCGGGACGCCGACCGACCGGCTTCGATACCTCGAAGCCGCCACGCGGCGGATCGCCCGGGGAATCGACCAGGACGAAACCCTCCGGGAACTGTGCCGGGCAGCGATCCCCACCTTCGCCGACGCGATCCTCGTCCACCTGCGTGATCCACTTCCGACGGGGGAGCGGCAGCCGGCCGACCCGCTCGTCCTGCGGCTGCACAGCATCGCTCAGGGGCCGGAGGCCTCGGTCACCGCCGCCCCTCCGGGCTCCGGTGACTTCGTGCAACTGACGGTCACCGGCCGGTTCGCCGAGCTCCTGCAGGCCGGGCGTCCCGTGTTCGGCGACGCCCCGGAGATCGCCCCCGCGGTGACCGAGCTGCTGGAGCCGGTGGCGAGCATGCCGGCGACACCGCCACCGGGCCGACGGCTGATCATCGCCCCGCTGTACGGCCGCCGGCACCTCATGGGAACCGTCGCCCTGCTGCGCGGCGCCGAGCGGCTCGCCTTCACGGGGGACGACCTCCTCGTCGCCTCCCAGCTCGCCACCCACACCGCCTTCGGCGTCGACAAAGCGATGCTCCACGGGCACGAGGCCTCGCTCGCCGACGCGCTCCAGCTCACGATGCTGCCCTCGTCGCTCCCCGAGACCACGGGTGTCCGGCTGGCGAGCCGGTACCTGCCGGCCGCCGAGACCTCCCAGGTGGGCGGCGACTGGTACGACGCGATCCCGCTGCCCGGCAATCGCGTCGCGCTGGTCGTCGGCGATGTCATGGGCCACTCCATGACCTCCGCCGCGATCATGGGACAGCTGCGCACCACCGTGCAGACCCTCGCCGGGCTCGACCTGCCGCCGGAAGAGGTCCTGCACCACCTCGACGAGCAGGCCCAGCGCCTCGGCAGCGAGCACATGGCGACCTGCCTCTACGCCATCTACGACCCCATATCGCAGCGGCTGCTGGTGGCCGACGCCGGCCATCTGCCCCCGGTACTGCTGCACCCGGACGGGTCGGGCGAAGTACTGCGGATCCCGCCCGGCGCGCCGATCGGTGTGGGCGGGGTCCCCTTCGAATCCGTGGAGATGCCCGCGCCCACGGGAGCGACGCTGCTCCTGTACACCGACGGCCTCGTCGAGTCCCGGGGCAGGGACGTCTGGACGGGAGTGGAGTTGCTCTGCGCCCGCCTGCAAGCCGCTGCCGCCGTGGTCGCCTCCCCGCCGCTGGAAATGCTCTGCGACGCGGTGCTGACCATCCTGGACCACGGCGTCCGGGACGACGATGTCGCGCTGCTCGCCGCCCGGTTCGACGGTTTTCCGCCGCGCAATGTCGCGTACTGGTTCCTCAACCCCGAGCCGCAAACGGCCGGCCGGGCGCGGCAGCTGACTCGCAGGGCGCTGCACCGCTGGGGCCTGGACCCGCTGCTCGATACGACCGAACTCCTGGTCAGCGAGGTGGTGACGAACGCGGTGCGCTACGCCTCCCGGCCGATCGCCCTGCGGCTGCTGCGCACCGATGTGCTCCGCTGCGAGGTGGGCGACGATTCACCGCAGGTGCCCCGGATGCGGCGTGCCCAGGCGGGCGACGAGGGTGGCCGCGGCCTGTACCTGGTCGACCGGCTCGCGCAGCGCTGGGGAGCGACCCGGCTGAGCACGGGCAAGGTCGTCTGGTTCGAGCAGCCGATCCCCGAGGAACACCGTCCAATGGAACGGGACACGCCGTAATTCCCGATTCCCGTCCGCGAGCCCGCACGCGGGATGTCGGTGGCCCCCCCACGGGATTCCGGTGGCCTCCACACGGGATTCCGGTGGGTCCCTCTGCGCCCACCCGGCTGTGCGGGTGGGTACGGGGACGAGCAGGGACTCCGGCCGGACCGACCGGGGACGAGCAGGGACTCCGGCCGGACCGACGTCCGTGTTTCGGCGGTGCCGCGCAGGGCACAAGCGCGGTCGTTCCCGGCCGGCCCCCCGTCCGGCCGGGGACTCCCCCCCCGCTGGGGACTCCCTCGCCGTACGCAGCGCGCTATCGACCACACCCCCGCCGACACCGCACGGCGTGCGGACCAGTGCCCCGGGCGAAGCGGAACGCACGAGGTGGCGGCGACGGCCACCCGGACCGCCCGTGAGCGCGGTTCACGCCGGCGCTTCGCGGTGACGATGTGTCGGATGATCGGCCAGGTGTTCCACCGGCGCACTCCGGCCGCTGCGCCGCGCGCCCGGCCGGTGGGAGGAATCTGCGGCCTAAACCTCCGCCCCGCCTGTCGCGTTTTCCCTCATGGCTCGTTGTCGCTCACATGATTCCCTGTAACAGCCCCCTCTCGGGTACCCAAACGATGAACAGACCGAAGAGCGTCAGTTGGGCCGGCCGCATCGCCCTGATCGAGCCCGCCCCCAAGCCGGCCCGTTATGCCCGCTATCTGGCGCCCCATTGGAAGGGCATGGCGCGCCTTGACAGTGACAACGGGATCGGTGCCCTGCCGGCCGGCCTCCTCCTTCTGCTCGCCGGGGTGCTGCTGTTCGGAGCCGGCGGGGCCGGTGCAGCCCTGGTCGTACAAGCGGCCTGCGGCCGGCCCCCTCTGCTGCAGCTCTGGCTGACCTTCGACACCGCCACTGCTCTCCTCCTGGCCGCCTCCTACTGGCTGGTGAGCCGCTACGGCCTGCGGTTCTACGACACCGAACCCGCCGACAACGAGATCTGGCGCCTGGTGACCGTGGCCAACACCGCCTGGCGCGCCCTTCCCCGCTCCCACCGCCGCATCCACCAGCCCCGGCTGCGCGCCGCCAACACCGCGGCCCGCCTGCTGCTCGCCGACCACACCGATACCCGCACCCGTCAGGTCCTGGCCGCCCATACCGAGCTCCTGCGCCATCTGTCGATTACCGTTCTGCCGGACACTCAGCCGCACGGCCAGGCGGACGAAGCCCTGAGCGCCGTTCTCGCCCACCACGATGCGGACACCTGCCAGATCCTGGACGCCGCCGCCCCGCCGCCGCCCACCTCGCTTCCGTCCCTGGCGGCCGCCTCGGCATAACGGGCCACGGCGCACCGTTCCGTCGCCACCTCGCCACCTCGCCACCTCGCCACTTCGCCGCTGTGCCTCCTGGCCTCCTCGGCCCCTCTGTCTGCGGAACTTCTGACACCCGCCGCCGCAGGTCCGTCACCGCACGACCGGTGCGCTGCCGGGGTGTCGCGGACTTGCCGTGGCAGCCGGGCTGCGTCCTTCACTGCCGGCCTGAAGCCCTCCCCGGGGAGGGCTTCACGACTGCGCCGCAGGAAGTCTCGCTCCGCCTCGTTCTCGGTGCGGGCGATCGCCCTCTCGTACTCCAGGGCCGCCTCGGCATTGCGGCCGAGGCGTCGGAGCAGGTTGGCACGGACGGCGTGGAACACGTGGTAACGGTCGAGCTTGAGGCTTCCGACGAGGGCGAGTGCCTGCTCGGGCCCCTCGACCTCGGCCACCGCCACCGCGCGGTTGAGGGCCACGACGGGGCTCGGGTCGAGGGAGAGCAACTGGTCGTACAGCTGGAGGATCTGCCGCCAGTCGGTGTCCGCCGCGGTCGGTGCGTCGCTGTGGACGGCCTGGATCGCCGCCTGGATCTGGTAGGGGCCCGGCTGATCGCGTCGCAGGCACCTCCGGACGAGGGCGTGGCCCTCGGCGATGAGACCGTGGTCCCAGCGACGGCGGTCCTGGTCGGCCAGCAGGACGAGGGTGCCGTCCGGGCCGGTGCGGGCCGCGCGGCGCGATGCCGTCAGCAGCATGAGGGCGAGCAGCCCCAAGGCCTCGGGCTCGTCGGGCATGAGCTCGGTGAGCAGCCGTCCGAGGCGGATCGCTTCCCCGCACAGGTCGTCGCGGACCAGTGCCTCACCCGAGCTGGCCGTGTAGCCCTCGTTGAAGATGAGGTAGACCACGGCGAGTACGGCCCGGAGGCGGTCGGGGAGGTCGGCGTCGGCAGGGACCCGGTAGGGGATCCGTGCGTCGCGGATCTTGCCTTTCGCCCGGACGATCCGCTGCGCCATGGTCGGCTCGGCGACCAGGAAGGCGCGGGCGATCTCGGCAGTGGTGAGCCCGCCGAGGAGCCGGAGGGTCAGGGCGACCCGGGCGGCGGGGGCGAGCGCGGGGTGGCAGCAGGTGAAGATCAGCCGTAGCCGGTCGTCGCGCACGGGTCCCTCCTCGGCCGGTGCGTCCCCGGCGTGCAGCAGAGCGGCTTGGGCCTGCCGGTCCGCGCGGGACGCTTCCCGGCGGAGGCGGTCGATGGCCCGGTTGCGGGCGGTGGTGATGAGCCATCCCGCCGGGCTCGGGGGCAGCCCGGCGGACGGCCAGCGCTCGGCCGCCGTGGTGAACGCCTCCTGGACCGCTTCCTCGGCAACGTCGATGTCACCGAAGACGCGGACCAGGACGGCGACCGCACGGCCGTACTCCTCGCGGAACACGCCGGAGATGTCCGCTGCGGTCGCCCTCGGCCTGCCGGATGTCACCCGCAGGACCCGTCCTGCAGCGGCCTGACCTCGATGGGGAGGGTGGTGGCGCGGGCGAGCTTGCGACCCCATTCGAGTGCGGCATCGAGATCGGGGGCCTGGATGACGGTAAAGCCACCGATGTGCTCCTTGCCCTCGATGTACGGCCCGTCGGTCGTGAGCATCTCGTTGTCCTTCTGCCGCACCACGGTGGCCGTGCTCGGCGCGTGCAGGCCCCCGGAGAACACCCAGGCGCCGGCCGCTCTGAGCTCGGCCTTCAGGGCCTCGACGTCGTGCATGATCGGCTCCAGGAACTCCGGCGGCGGCGGGGTCCCGTCCCCGTCGGGCTGGTAGATGCTGAGCAGGTAGTGCGTCATGGTGTGCCTCCTTGGGCGAGTGTTCCGGCGCTGCGCCGGCGTCTCACCCTCTATACGAACGGCCTCGCCGCGGATCGACACCGGGGCACGACCGGACGGCAGATTCTTGCGCCCGCTCCGGCAGCGGGGGAGCAAAGGCGCACTCTTCTCCCGGCGTGAGCCCTCGGCTTCTCCGGCGTGAGCCCTCGGCCCCGGAACCTCTCTCCCTGCCGCGTGCCTTTGGGGGAATGCGGCCCCGCTCACGTTCGAAGGTCCGCTCGCGGTGATACCACGTTGGGGTATGCGCGGAGGGCGGACGCCCGTCCCTCACGCGGCAGACGTCCCTCTTCCGGCCCTGGGCACGGGAGGGGAGGGAGGTGGTGGCGGCCAAGTGCGGAACCGATCCGGCAGGGATCGCGGGCGTTACCCCGCTGCCCACGGGGGCACGGCGCAGCGGCGCAGGAACAGCGCGCTGCGTCTGGCCCGCGGGGCGCGAGTCATAGGCATCCGCTGGTCGGTAGGGGGTACGCCGGACCGCGGTCCCGGCGCGGACGCCGAGGTCACACCGTCGCTGAGGGTGGCGGCGGCATACGGGTGGCGCTTGATCATCGTGGGCGCCGCCGTCTACGCCATCTTTGCGGCGCTGGGGCGGTTCCAGCTGGTGACGCTGGCAGTGTTCCTGGCCTTGGTGCTGACGGCGCTGCTCGAACCGTTGGTCAGTCTGCTGAACCGCTGGATGCCGCGGTCCGTGGCGGTCGCGGGCGGCCTGCTGCTCGGCATCGTGCTGGTCTTCGGCATCCTGAGCCTGATCGGGGCGAATGTCGCGGGTGAGTGGGAGGGACTGCGCCGGGAGTTCGTCGGCGGTGTGGCGAGGATCGAGCGGTGGCTCGAAGGCCCGCCGTTCCGCCTGCGTGCGGGGACGCTGTCGGATGTGCAGGCGCGGGTGTCACGGTTCGTGTCGAGCCATCGCGCAAGTCTGATCAGCACCGCGCTCAGCGGGGTGGGCCAGCTGGTGGAATTCGTGACGGTGGGGGTGCTGGCGCTCTTCTGTGCGGTGTTCTTTCTGCATTCGGGCGACCGGATGTGGGGGTGGTTCGGCGGTCAGCTGCCGGGGCGCGGGCGGCATCCCGTACGTCTGGCGGGGCGTGCCGCGTGGGTGACCTTCACCGGGTACACCCGCGGGATCGTGGTGGTGGCCGCGATCAATGCGGTGCTGGTGGGAGTGACGCTCTTCGTCCTCGGGGTCCCCCTCGCCGTTCCGCTGGCCGTGCTGGAGTTCTTCGCCGCCTTCATCCCGCTGGTGGGTTCGCCCATCGCACTGGCCGTGGCCGCCGTGGTGGCGCTGGCCGCGAAGGGGCCGCTGGTGGCCGCGGTCGTCGTGCTGCTGATCGTGGCCATCGGGCAGATCGAAGGCCATGTGCTGCACCCCCTCGTGATGAGCCGTGCCGTCCGTCTGCATCCGGTGGTGGTGGCGCTCTCGGTCATCTGCGGCAGCGTCACGGCGGGCGTGCCCGGAGCGGTCGTCGCCGTACCGCTGGTCTCCGTGGTCTGGTCCGTGTACGGCGTTCTGCGCGCACACCCGCGCCCGCCCGCAACCTCTCCGGGACGCTGAGCGGGCCCCACTCGACGAGGCCCACTCGACGAGGCCCACCCGACGAGGACAGACGAGGACCGACGAGCCGGCGGACTCGGCCGGCCGCGCCGCCACGGCGGTCGGCAGCAATGGGTAGGAACCGTCCCGGCTTTGCAGTCCTTGAGCCGTGTGTGAAGATCGCTCGTCGCGGAAGGTGGGGGGAAACCAGTGAGGTCAAAGGACACGTAGTGGGTGATTCGGTCTGGCCGGGTGCAACGGAGAAGTCCGTTGGACCGCACGGGGGGTTGATGCTGCGGCCACGCGGACTGGTGGATCTGCGGGGCCCGGGAGACACCCCGGCCCTGTTGTCGTATCCGCCGGGGGCGGTGGTGATGGTCTCCGGACTGCCGGGAAGCGGTAAGAGCACCTTGCTGCGGCGTTGGTCCGAGGCCGCGTCCGTTGTTGACCCGCGCACCGTGCACATCGCCTGTGAGGCGGTGATGCCGGCCCGGTTGCCGTACGCGGTGTACCGCCCTTGGGCGCGGTGGACGTATTTCCGGTGGTTGCGTACGGCGGTACGCGACGGCGAGGCGTTGCTCGTCCACGATTGCGGTGGCCGGCCGTGGATGCGCCGCTGGCTGGTCAGAAGCGCCGGACGGCAGGGACGCGAACTGCACCTGGTGCTGCTGGACGTAGGAGTGGCCGAGGCGTTGTCGGGTCAGGAGGCCCGGGGCCGGTGGGCCCCGCGCCGTGCCTTCGCCCGGCATCGCAGAGGCCTCGACCGGTTGCTCGGGGCGCTGTCCGGACCCGGCGCGGCAAAGCCGCCTGCCCCACGGGCTGCTGTCGATGAAGCTGATGACGCTTCATCCACACACCCCCTCAGGTTCCCGCAGCAGTCCGCACCGCCGGCGAACGCAGCCGCCGACCCGGTGCCGGAAGCGATATCGGTGGTCCTGCTGGACCGCGGTTCACGAGAGCAGGTGGCGGCCGTGGAGTTCGTCCCGGCACCGGCCCGGTCGCCCCTGACGGAGGACGGGGTACGGCCGTAGCACCCCTCTGCACTCCGGCCCGGCGAGTCCTGGGCGGCGAGTCCTGGGCGGGGAGTCCTGGGCGGGGAGTCCTGCTGACGAGCCCCGCCCGGCTCGCGCCGTCGGCTGCCGCAGCCAAGACCTCTGCCGGGCCTCGCGGCCGTCGTACGGACAGTCCCAGCGGAGGCCTACCGCCGCGCTGGTTTGCGGGTGGCACGAGGTGCAAGGCACTCTTGCGTCATGTCATACGTGAGGCTCGAAGCCTGGATCGGTGGAGAGTGGCTGGAAGTGGACGCCGTGAGCGTCACCGTAATGGACTCTGCGCTGACCCTTTCCTTCGAACCCCAACGAAGCGAGACGGCGTACCGGAGTCTCATCTGGGAGCCCCTGGAGAACTTTCTCCGGGAGTACCGCGACGAGCCGGTCGTGGTGGTGCCGCTGGGGCGCAACCTGCCGGTGATGTTCGGCCCCGGCGCCGCGGGGCCCTTCCGCTTGGCGGAGACGCCGGGCAAGTGACCCCCGATCGCTCCTCCCGGCTTCGCTGAAGACCAGGGCACTGCGGCCCCCGCCGAGCGGGGGCCGCAGCGCGTCAGCCGGTCGACCGATGCCGGGGGGCCGGAGCGGTTTCCGGCTGCTGGGCTTGTGGGCACGATGCCGTCAGTCAAGCGGGGCCGGACTCTCCTTATCCTGGCAGCATGACTGAGACGCACACCTACGACGTAGCGATCGAATGGACCGGCAACCTCGGCTCGGGCACGGATACTTACCGTTCCTTCAGTCGTGCCCATGAAGTCTTGGCGACGGGGAAGGCGCCTATCGCTGCCTCCTCCGATCCGGCCTTTCGCGGCGACCCGTCCCGCTGGAATCCAGAGGAACTGCTGGTGGCCTCCGTTGCTCAGTGCCACATGCTCTGGTATCTCCACCTTTGCGCTGTGGGCGGAGTGACCGTTGTCGACTACGAAGACCGCGCTCACGGCGTCATGACCATGGACGCGAGCGGCGGGGGAGGCCAGCTCACCGAAATCGTGCTTCGCCCAGAGGTGACCGTTGCCGAGGCGTCCATGGTGGACAAGGCTCGCGCGCTGCACGGCGAAGTGCAATCGGTGTGCTTCATCGCTCGCTCGGTGAACTTTCCCATCCGACATGAGCCGCTCACCCGCGTCCAATAAGACGCTGTTGCCGTGCTCATGGGCGATCGAGACGAGATGGCTGTCCAACACGCCCGTCACCTCGCAGTGACCGCGCCATCGGCCATCTCGTCCGGGCGCCCGGTCCAAAAGCAACGGCTCGATCCGGGCCCGCTGCGCCTCAGTTGGCGGCGCACCTGGGCCAACGGTCGGATGATCCAAACGAAGCTGCCCAGGCTCAGATCTCCGGACGACGAGGCAGAAGGTGGCCGGTTCCTCGACCACGCTGCACCCGGAAGGTGCATCCGCCGACCGGTGAGATCCGCTAAAGCAGGCCCCATCACCAAAGCTCGCGGGGCATCGCCCCCTTGGGCCCGCCCCAGCGCTCACCGCATCACACGCAAGGCACAGACCGGGTTAAGTGAGCCCGGTCTGTGCCTTGCTGAACAGCACACCCTTGGAATAGAAGAACACCGCGCTGCTGCTTCCGTCGGCGCCGTAGCACGTCCAGGTGAGGGGATAGTCGGCGGCGACCTTTTCGCTGTCCTGCTGGCAGGTACTGGCGTAGCTGAACAAGGTTTTCTCGCTGCTGCCGGCCTTGAGCTTCTCGTATTCGGCGAGGGTCAGCGGGTCGGTGGTGACGGTGCTGCCCTGGTAGGCGCCGACGATCACGAGAAGGCCGAGGATGCAGCCGCCGGCTATCGCGCTTTTCTTCACGGGTGGGGTTGTCCTTTTGCGGGTGGGTCGGGAAACCGGCGGGCCTGGGCTAGAGGTGAGTGGCGGCGCGTACGACGTCGTCGGTGAAGACGAGGGAGTGAGCGCCGCCGTGGGCGGGGGCGGACACGGACTGCTCGGGCACGGCGGCACCTTTCTGCGGGCGGGGGCGGCGGACGAGCCGGCAGGGGGAGTCTATGCGGCGCGTTCTCGCAGCTGCGTGGGGACGCTTGCACAGGAGTGCTCCCCGAAGCGGAGCCCAGAACTCGGTCGAGGGGGGCGGTGCCGCCCGTCAACGCGTGGGATGGTCCGGCTGCCGATATGCGGACATATCTCGCGCGAGACGATGAGTCGGGAGCCGGGAGCCGGCGCATGTGATCCGGGTAGCGCGGAGGTGGGACCGGTCACCAGGACGTGTCCGGCCGGTCACGTAAGCCAGGTGACGGTCCGGCAGGCCGGGTAGACGTTGGTGGTTGCCTCAGTGCTGGATCAGGCCGCCGACCGTGACGGGAGCGACGTGGCCGGTTGCCGGAAGGGTCTGCGCAAGGGCGAGGCCGATGTCGACCAGTGACGACCGGCGCAGGCCGGCGACATCGGGTATCGGAGTCCAGACGCACTCGGCGATTTCACCGTTCGGCTCGGGCCGGAGTTGGCCGCCGGTGATGCGGACCTGGTAGAAGATGCCGACATTCTGGTGTTCTGGTCCGCCGGGGATGGCGCGCTCGGCTGCGGGGATGACCCTGGAGTCCACGCCCAGCAGGCGTTCGACCACCGCATCGCAGCCGGTCTCCTCAGCGACCTCTCGGATCACTGCATCGAACGGATCCTCCGCTTGCTCGACCCTGCCGCCCGGAAGGGTCCAGTTGGTCGCGCCCTTCGGTGGGACGTGACAGGCGAGCAGCACCCGCCCGTCCTCGATGCACACGGCGTACGCGTGACCGGCGACCGCCCGGTGCTGCTGCTTCAAGCGGCTGACCGCCCGTTCGACGGTGTTGCGTTTCTTGTATCGCTCTTCATCAAAGCCCGATCGGCTCCTCAAGGTGTTCCGCCGGACCTCGCTGCGCCAACCGGCCCTGGTGGAGTCGGCAATGGGGCGCCAGACATTCGTCCTGCTCGCCCAGCCTTGCCGCCGAGCCCGGGCGATCCGGTCGACTGGTTTTTCCGGGGCGCCGAGGGGGGCTTTGGCGAATCGAATCCGAGCGGCCGAGGAGAGCCGGGATCGAAGATCCGCCTTGTCACCGACCGGAACGGACCACCGTCAGGAGCCCCTGACCCGTGTCCACCTCGATGATTGTCGGAGCAAGCGGCTCCCCGGGAGGCGTTCTGGCGCAGCGACTCGCCGACCGCGGCGACACCGTCCTCATCAGGCCTGCGGTGGCAGACCGTCGTCCACCGGCACGTTCTCGGCTTCCAATGTGATGCCGGAGTTCCTGGCCTGCTCGAGGATCAGGGAGGCGAAGTCCTCTTCGAGATGCCCCGCGCCGATGGCAGCCGCGACGAGCTGGGCGGTGGCGGCGGCGAGCGGCATCGGGGTCTCCAGCTCGCGGGCCGCGGAGAGCCCCAGGTCGAAGTCCTTGCGTAGCAGCGGCATGGTGAACGTCGGCGTAAAGTCCAGGTTGACCAGGGCGGGCGACTTGTAACGGGTGAAGACCGAGCCCATCACGGAGTCGTTGAGGAATTGCAGGAAGGCGGCACGGCTGACACCGCCCTTCTCCGCGAGGATGGTGATCTCGGCGAGCGACTGGGTGACGACGCCGAGGAAGACGTTGTGCGCGATCTTGACGAGACGGGCGACTTCACCCTCGCCGACATAGTTCACCCCACGCCCCAGCAGAGCCAGCAACGGCTCCACCTGACCGAACACCTCGGGCGAACCAGAGACCGCGACCGTCAGCTTGCCTGCGGTGATCACCTTCGGGTTCCCGCTGACCGTGGCGGCCAGGAAGTCGGTCCCACGCTCGGCGGCTGCATTCCGGATCAGCGCGGACACCCGGGTGGACACCGTGGAGCAGTCGATCAGCACCCCCGGCGCGGCATCCGACGAGGTCAGCACGCCGCCGGGGCCCGTGGTGACCGCCTCCAGGGCAGCCGAGGCGGTCACCATGGTGAAGGCGACGTCCCGGTCTGCCAGATCAACCGGCCGGTCGACGATCGTCGCTCCCCGTTCGGCCAGCGGTTCGGCCTTGGCGCGGCTCCTGTTGTAGACGGCCACATCGTGCCCCGCATCCAGCAGCCGGGTAGCCAGTGGGAAGCCCATGCGGCCGAGGCCGATCCAGCCGATACGCGGGCGGTTCTGGGCGGCAATCGTCATTTCTGTACCTCACTTCTGGAAGACGGCTCGAACGATGCGGCCCGCAACTGACCGAACGAAGGCGGTATGCGGCCGGCAAGGGGCCGGTGAACAAGGAACCGCAGGCGGACTACGACGGCGGCTTCCTGAGGTGGTCGACGGCGGCGAGGTCGTCGGTGTCGTGGCCGGCTGCGATGGTTGCTTCCAGGCGGTCTCGGACGGCCTGGAGCAGAGGGCTGGGAGCGGCGGCTGCCGCGGCCGGTTCGATGTCCTTCGGGGCGAGTTGCACCGCGAATCCGGGGGCGTATGAGACGTCGTCCATGACGCGCCTGCAGCTCGTACGGCATGGCGAGCGGGCCCGCCTCAAGCACCCGGACGAACGTCGCGTGGTCGACACCGAGGGTGTCGCACAGCGCGAGGACATCGCTCATGGCGACCGCCGAGGCAGCCATCCAGGCGTTGACCGCAAGCTTGCCGGCGTTTCCCTCGACCCCCGTCCCGACGTGGAGCACGGACGAGCCGAGATCGTCGAGCAGGGGACGCGGCCGTGCAAGGACGCCCTCGGGGCCGGCAACCAGCCAGACAAGCTTGCCCTGCCGAGCGGGAGCGGTGCTCCCCGAGACCGGTGCTCCCCGAGACCGGTGCGTCGAGGTACGCCACACCGTGATCACGAGCCAGACCGGCCAGCGCGTCGGCATTCCGCGGCCCTACCGTGCTCGCCTGCACCCAGACGGCGTCGTTGTCGAGCCGGCCGATGGCATCCGACATGACCTCCGCGACCGCATCGCCGTCACGGAGCACCGTGAGGACGACGGACGCGCCGGCGACCGCATCGCCCACCGCGCCCACTGCCGTGACCCCGGTAGCGTGCTCCGCCACCGCACGGGCCCGCTCCTCCGTACGATTCCACAGCCGAACCTCGTGGCCCCTCTCTCCGAGCCGTATCGCCATCGCGGCACCGAGTGCACCTGCTCCGAGAACAGCGACGGTGGCAGCATGAGCCATGGAAGATCCCTTTCCGCTACCCCTAGCCATCTTCCGCTGGCACCCGGGTCTTCCCTGGCAAGGAAACGCAGCGCCCTTCACGAGCGGTAAGCCGAACACCGGCGAGTCGGGCAGGACGGCGGCGTCTCCCGCCGGCCCGGCCCCCCAGCCCGCTCGCGTTCCTCTTTCCTGCGCAATGCGGCGGGCGTGCTGCGGGGCTGGGGCGTGTTCCGAGTGGCGGCCTGGCCAGGGCCGGGCGATTCTGGTGCGGGTGGCCGGGTGGCCGGGTGGCCGGGTGGCCGGGTGGCCGGGTGGTGACCATGGACGCGCCCACGTGACGAGAACGACCACGGCAGACTTCCCCTGTTCCTCCGTGTGCGAGGTGGAAAAAGTGGAAAAGCCACCTGCTGCCGTGAGTTTTGGGACCCGTACACCGCGCTACCTGCATTCGGCACGATCGCCGGATCGCCGTAACGGGAGAAGCCGATGAGCGGAAGGCTGACAGGCCGGAAGGCCCTGGTCACCGGTGGCGCACGAGGGATCGGCGCGGCAGTGGCCCGCAGGCTCGCCGCTGACGGGGCCGACGTGGCGATCAACTACCGGAGCAGCAGCGACGCGGCCCGAGCACTCGCCGCCGAGCTCACCGCCGACGGCCGCCGCGCGGTTGCGATCAAGGCGGACGTCAGCGATCCGGACCAGATTCAGCGGCTGACCGATCAGGCCGCCGACGCTCTTGGCGGACTCGACATCCTGGCCGGCAACGCCGGAATCGAGCACTTCGGCAAGCTGGAAGCCGTCACCCCCGCCGACTTCGACCGTGTCTTCGCCGTCAACGCACGGGGCCAGTTCTTCGCCGTACAGAACGCGGTACGGCATATGGGCGAAGGCGGGAGGATCGTACTGACGTCATCGGGGAGTGCCCACAAGGCGGTCTTTCACCACGCCCTCTATGCGTCGAGTAAGGCCGCCGTCGAATGCATCGCGCTCAGCCTCAGCCCCGAACTCGGCCGGCGCGGCATCAACATCAATGCCATTGCACCGGGGGGAACTGTCACCGACATGTCCGACCACGCGGCTTCCCGGTACGTCCACCCCGACATCGACGCTGACTTTCACACCGTCATCCGCACTGCCAGCTCGCTCGGGAGGATGGCCCAGCCCGCTGAAATCGCCGCAGTCGTCTCGTTCCTGGTGTCAGACGATGCCTCGTTCATCACCGGCCGGACCGTCCAGGCCGATGGCGGCTGGTTCTGACGAGGAATGACACCGTGGGTTACCCGGTCGCACAGGGTGGGTTATACCGAAGTACAGGCATGGTGCGCCCCTCTGGTGATTCGGGGACGGGAAGTATCGCCGAAAGGACCGACAGACCGAAGGAGAAGGTAGTTGCGATGACGGATGACTCCTCCACACCGGCCGGGGTCCGTGTCCCGGACACGAAGCTCGCGCGGGAGGCGACCGAGGTCGTACGGGACAGCACCAGTGAATTGATCTACGACCACTCGCGCCGTGTGTACTTCTTCGGCAGCCTCCAAGGGCGCAACCGGGACCTCAGCTTCGACCCCGAGCTGCTCTACATCGCGGCCATGTTCCACGACCTGGGCCTGAACGAACCCTTCCACGGAAGCGGGCGGCGCTTCGAGGTGGACAGCGCCGATGAGGCCCGCCGGTTCCTGCAGGCCTATCAGGTACCGGAGGACAGCATCCGACGGGTGTGGACCGCCATCGCCCTGCACACCACTCCGGGCATCCCCGAGTTCATGGAACCGGAGGTGGCGCTGGTGACCGCAGGTGTGGAGTACGACGTCCTCGGCATCGGCTACCACGACATCGACGAGGCGGACCGTGCCGCGGTGGTCGCGCTGCACCCGCGCCCCGGCTTCAAGCCGCGCATCCTGGAGGCTTTCACCGAAGGGATTCGGCCCAAGCCGCAGACCACGTTCGGCAACGTCAAAGCCGACGTGCTCGCACACTACGTGCCCGGCTTCGAGCGCGGGGACTTCGTACGCACCATCCTGGACTCCCCGTGGGCCGAATAGCCCACCAGCGAACCACAACGACCGCAAGATAGCGCCACCACGCCCCTCTTCACTCCAAAAGGAGCCCCGTGGGACCGAGTAGGCGGCCACCAGGCACGGCGACGCCGGCAGGCAGGCCAGATCCGAGCCGGTGGCGTGCCTTGTGGGTCACGCTGGTGGCGGGCTTCATGATCCTGCTCGATGTGACGATCGTCGCGGTCGCGCTGCCCTCGATGCAAAAGGACCTGGGTGCCTCCCCGGCCGCAGTGCAATGGGTGGTGTCCGGGTATGCGCTGACGTTCGCACTTGCGCTGGTGCCGGCCGGACGTCTCGGCGATGCGATCGGCCGACGCCGGATCTTCCTCGGAGCGCTCGCCGCCTTTGTCCTGTGCAGCATCGCGGCGGGGGCGGCCCCGACGATCACCCTGCTCGTCATCGCCCGTATGGCGCAAGGAATCGCCGCCGGCTGCCTTGCTCCGCAGAATTCCGCACTGATCCAGCAGATGTTCACCGGAGCCGAGCGCGCTCGTGCCTTCGGCTTGTTCGGTGCCACCGTCGGCATCTCCAGTGCGGTCGGTCCGATCACCGGAGGCCTCATCCTCGCCCTGGCCACCGGACCCCAGGGCTGGCGCTGGATCTTCTTCGTCAACATTCCCGTCGGTGCCGTGGCACTCGTACTCGGCTACCGGCTGCTGCCCCGCGTCGCCCCGGGCAAGAGGGGACACCTCGATCTGTCGGGCGTTGCCCTGATCGGTTGCGGTGTCCTGGCGGTCCTGCTGCCGTTGGTCCAGGCCGACTCCGGCGGCGTGCGCCGTCTGTGGTGGCTCTTCCCGGTAGGGGCACTGCTGCTGGTCGGCTTCGGGCGGTGGGAGCGCCGAGCCGCAGCCCAAGGCGGCGAACCGCTGCTGCATCCACGGTTGATTGCCGAGACCCGCGGCTATGCGACCGGTGCCGGCCTGGCGACGCTCTACTTCATGGGATTCAGCGGTGTGTGGATCGTGTTCGCACTGTTCTTCCAAAACGGCCTGGGCTATTCGCCGCTGCAGTCCGGCCTGGCCGTGACACCGTTCGCGGTGGGCTCCGCGGGAGCGGCCGTCGTAGCCGGACGGCTTGTGGAGCGGATGGGCAGGCTGCTGACCGTGCTCGGCCTGATCGGCGTCGCTGTCGGGCTCGCCGCAGCGGCGCTGCTGCTCAGGTTTGCCCCGTCATCGGTCGCCGTCTGGGCCGCTGTCCCCGCCCTCCTCGTGGGCGGTATCGGCAGTGGCTTCGTCATTTCCCCGAATGTGACGATGACGCTGCGGGACGTTCCGGTGCGGATGGCGGGCGCCGCCGGCGGTGCGCTGCAGACCGGACAGCGGCTTGGCGGGGCAGTGGGGACGGCCGCACTGCCCGGCACGTACTACCTGGTACTGACCTCGAGCGGGGACGACTACCGGCTGGCCGTGGCAGCCTCCATCGGCGTCGGCATCGCCGCCATCTTGGCGGCGTTGGGCATCGCGCTCATCGAGTGGCGCAACGACCGTGGCGCAACAGTGGCCCCCTGCCCGCCCGAAGTCGCCCATGGGCACTGTCATGCCGCCCAAAGCTGAGACTCGTCGCGCTCCGTCCCGAAGGCCGACCTGCCCAAGTGCACGGACGACACCTGGTTCTACGCCAAGCACGTCTCCGGCAGCTGCTCCCGCCACCGCGGCGCGGGGTACCGGTTCACGTAGCAGGTCCCGGGCCCTTCCCCTTCGGCATGTTGACGCCGCCACCTTTCGGTGATGACCGCACCGCCGCAGGAGTGACCGAGCGGCACGACCGGGCCGTCCTGCGCGTCGGTGCGTGAGCCGATCGGCGCCATCAGCGCGCCATCGCCCGCCATACCGCTCAGGCCGAGGACGTTGTACCGACGGGCAGGGCAGCGCCCGGCCGCCGCGGGGCGCTGCCGCTTGTCGAGACCCTCGTGGCGACGGCGGCAGGCTCGGCCTTCGCGCTCCATGCGTGCAGGGCTTCGGCCGCGAGGTCCAGCACTGTTCCTCCCCGGGGTTCCTGTCCCGTTGGTGACGGTGCTGCTCAGAGCAGGGGGTCCAGAAGCTTGTCGGGGGTGATCGGCAGGTCGCGGACCCGCCGCCCGGTGGCGTTGAAGACTGCGTTGGCGACCGCGGCCGCGACTCCGGTGGCGGAGAGCTCGCCGACGCCCTTTGCGCCGAGTGGGCCGGCGTGTGGGTCGAACTCATCGACGAAGGAGATGTCGATGTGCGGGGGGATGTCGGCGTTGACCGGCAGCGGGACCCCGGCCAGGTCCTGGGAGAGCCATCGGCCGAGGCGGGGTTCGAAGTGGCTTGCCTCCATGGCGGCCATGCCCCATCCCCACACGACTCCGCCGATCATCTGGGATCGGGCCGTCCGCTCGTTGACGACGGCGCCGACGCTGTAGACACCCGTCGCGCGGCGCAGCCGCAGTAGCCCCAGTTCCGGGTCCACTCCCACTTCGACGAACATGGCGCCGAAGGTGCGTGAGGAGAATCCCGGTGCTCCCGCGTCGGCGGATGCGTCGCCCGGCAGCTGGAGTGCTCCCGTCCCGACGATCTCTTCCAGGCCGGCGGAGCGCATGATGTCCTGGAAAGGCCTGCTCTCACCCTGCCACGCGAGCTGCCCGCCCGCGGCCTGGACCTCGTCCGCCGGCCAGGACAGCGCTTCGGCGAGCTGCCGCAGCACGTCCCGGGAAGCGTTGTGCACAGCCGTTCCCATGGACAGCGTCGTGCCCGATCCGTAAGTGGGGCAGGAGTAGGGAAGCTTGGTGTCGCCTGAGATCCCGGTGACGGCACTGATGTCCAGGCCGAGCGTCTCCGCAGTGATCTGCGGGAAGATGGTGGTCGAGCCGGCTCCGATGTCGGTGAAGCCGGCTTCGATACGCGCAGTGGCGTCTGCTTGCAGCCTGACCCTGGCCTGCGAGGAGAACCGGAACTGGCCCTGGGTGCAGTCCGCCATGCCGCAGCCGATCAGCCAATGCCCATCACGGGTACCGCCCTTCGGCCTGTTCCACCAGCCGAATCGCCGAGCTCCCTGGTCGTATGCCTCTTTCAGTTTCTTGGAGGACCAAGGCGATCCGTCCGCGGGGTCGTGGTCCGCGTAGTTGACGGTCCGCAGGGTGAGCGGATCCATACGCAGCGCGTGCGCCAGCTCGTCGATAGCCGACCCCAGGGCCCAGCTACCGGGGCCGTCGATGGGTGAGCGCATGAACGAAGAGAGGTTGACGTTTCCACGGCGCACCCGCTGGCTGGTGGAGATGTTCGCTGCCGCGTAGAGGGACTTGGCGGGAACGCTGCCGAACTCCACATAGTCGTCGGTGACGGAGGTGACGTTGTCGACCTCGTGGGCGATGGCTTGGAGCTGCCCGTTCTTGCCGGCTCCCAGGGACAGACGGTGCTCCATCAGCGGCTGGTAGCCGACGACGGCGTACATGTCGGCCCGGCTGAGGACCAGCTTTACCGGTCGCCCCGCGGCCTTCGCCGCCATGGGGCCGAGGATCTCGTGCGGCCAGACGAACGCCTTGGTGCCGAATCCGCCGCCCGTGTGGGTGGCGATGACCCGGACCTTTTCCGAGGGCAGCCCGAACGCGCCGGCCAGCGTGTCTTGTACGGCGTACACGTGCTGGGCCGAGTCGTGGACGGTCAGCACGCCATCGTCCCACTCGGCGACGATGGCGCTGGGCTCCATGGGATTGCCGTGCCGCGACGGCTGGGTGTAGGTGCGTTCGACCCGCACGGGGGCGCCGGACAGGGCCTCGGGTACGTTTCCCTTGCGGAATTCCAGTGCGGCGAGCATGCCATAGCCACTGTCCGGCGACGGGGGAACCGATACGGCGGTGTCCGGGTTCACGAACGGCTCTCGCTCATAGGAAACACCGACGTTGGCGGCGGCCCCCTCTGCCGCTTCGAGTGTCTCGGCCAGGACCATGGCCACAGGCTGTCCGGCGTAGTGAACGATGTCCGACTGCATGGGCAGGAAGCGAGTCGCCAGGGGCGGACTGGGCAGGGCTGCGAAGTCGTCGTGCACCGCAGGCAGGTCACCGGCCGTCAAGACACCGACCACGCCAGGTGCTGCCAGGGCGTCAACGAGGTCGAATCCAGTGACACGACCGGCGGGGACAGCGGCCCCCACCAGGACGGCGTAGAGCTGCCGGGGCGCGCTGTAGTCGGCCGTGTAGGAGGCAGCTCCGGTCACCTTCTCGGGGCCGTCCTGCCTGGTGACGGCTCGGGTGGTGGTCATCACGCCTCCAGGGCCAATTCGAGGGCGCGCATGGCCGTGTTGCGCGCAAGTGGGATCTTGAACGCGTTCGACGAGAGCGGGCGGCTGTCGCGAAACCCCGCAGTGACGGCGGCCAGCACTTCCGGGCTTCCGGGGCGCAGGCCGACCAGGGCACGTTCGCTGTCGTACAGCCGCCACGGGCGCATGGCGACCGCTCCCAGGGCCAGACGCGCGCGGGAGATCACACCTTCTTCGACCTCGACCGCCGCGGCGGCCGAGACGAGAGCGAACTCGTAGCTCTGGCGTTCACGTACCTTGACGTACGCGGACCTGGGGGCCGGCGCTCCGAGATCGACCGCGGTGATCAACTCGCCGGAACGCAGTACGTTGTGTGCGGAGGGGTCTTCGGCGGGCAACGTGTGGAACTGCGTGGCGGGGATCGTTCGTCCCCCGTCGGGGTGCTCGGTGACGATCTGGGCATCCAGGCACGCCAGGGCGACGACGGGATCGGAGGGCTGCGTCGCCACGCACTCCTCGGTCCATCCGAAGATCGCCAGTCGTTCGTTGGCACCGTGCAGAGCAGCGCACCCCGACCCGGGAACGCGCTTGTTGCAGGGCACGGGCTCCGCGGACCGGAAGTAAGGACAGCGGGTGCGCTGCACGGGGTTCCCGCCGATCGTCGCCACGTTTCGGATCTGTGCCGAAGCGGCATTGAGGATGGCCTGGGAGAGGACCGGATAGGAGGAAACGACACGAGGGTCCTGCGCCACGTCGTTCAAACGGCCCAGTGCACCGATGCGCACGCCGTTGTCGCCGGCCTCGATGCCGTCCAGGCTCGCCAGGCGGCCGATGTCGACCAGGTGCGCCGGGGACTCGATGCCGATCCTGGCCCAGTTGAGCAGTTCTGTGCCGCCGGCGAGAAACATGGTGCCTCGTGCCTGCGCCTTCTCCAGCGCTCCTGCGATCGTCTCCGCCTTGATGTAGGTGAACGGCCGCATGTCACACGTCGTCTCGGGCCGCCGCCGAGGCAACCGCCGCCGCGATCTGGGGGTACGCCGAGCAGCGGCAGATGTTCCCGCTCATCCACTCGCGGATCTCCTCGTTCGATCCGGTGTGCCCTTCCCGGATGCAGGCGACGGCCGACATGATCTGTCCGGGAGTGCAGAACCCGCACTGGAACGCGTCCGACTCGATGAACGCCTCCTGCACCGGGTGCAGTTGTTCACCGCGGGCCAACCCTTCCACCGTGGTCACCTCGCCTCCGTCCGCGCCGGCCGCCAGGACCAGACAGGCATTGACTCTGCGGCCGTCGAGGTGCACGGTGCAGGCGCCACACTCGCCGCGGTTGCACCCCTTCTTCGTGCCGGTCAGACGGAGCCGCTCGCGCAGCAGATCGAGGAGTGTCGCGCGCACATCACACCTCACCTCGACCTCCTTGCCGTTGACCTGCAGCATCACGGCCGTCTCAGGGTCCGGATTCTTTTGAGGCGTCACATCGCTCCTGGAGAGAGTTTCCCCTTGCTTATGCAAGTGTCTGAAGCAGCATTTTGCTCTCCTCTCCGGTTAATGCGGGTTAATGGCCTCATATTGCTCGGCGTGGGACGTGGGGCGTGGGGGCGATGCGCCCGTCACCCCGGAGGCCGTAGGGGCCCATGCGGCAGCGATCGGCACCTTCCTCTGACCCGGTTTCCACCACGGCGCTCATCACCAGTAGCCCGAGCTGTTCGTCAAGCACGCCAAACTCTTCCTCGACTCCGAGTAGGAGTCGGCGAGGCGTGGATCGGCCGCGTGCGCTTTGCGGCATGGTGGGTGCCAGTCAATCGACATGGTCCGGGGGGATGCAGCGGCTACCTCGTGGAGAACCACATGACTACTCCCGAACAGAACAAGGCACTGGTGCTGGAAGCGTTCGACACGCTGTTCAACAAGCGTGACTACGTCGCTGCCGAAGATTTCTGGTCCGATCGCTACATCCAGCACAGCGCGCACATCGCACCAGGACGCGCGGGTCTGTTCGACCTGATCCGCTCGCTGCCGGACACCCTGCGCTACGAGCACCAGCTCGTCCTCGCCGAAGGCGATCACGTCATGCTCTACGGCCGTTTCAGCGGCAATGGCAGCCCCGCCGCCTCGGTGGCGGCCGACGTGGTGCGCATCGAAAACGGCAAGCTCGCCGAACACTGGGACGTACTACAGGATGAGGCGACCCGCGCGGAGTCCGCCAGCGGCCTGCCGATGTTCGGTGACCAGTTCCCGTCCGACCCGCTGACCGGCTCCGCCACATGAGCTTTCCGCTCACGACCGCGACCGCCCGCGGGTCGTCGCGAGCCGCCCCCGTCGTACGCCGAAGTGGGTGTAGCCCGCAGCCGTCGCCAACCTGATCAAGCAGGCCGCCGCCGGCTGACCCGCCCGAAGCCCGCACCCGGCAGCGCCCGCTGCCCCGCCCGCCCAAGCCCACTCATCGTCCGGTCCACAGTGGCTTCGAGGTGCTGACCCGGAGGAGCCCAAGCCGAGGCGGCCGGGCGCACGGTACAAGGACGGGCAGCCAGGTACCGGGCTCGGGTACCAGGTACCGGGCCTCGGCGCCCCGTCGCCGGGGTCCGGGACCGGACGGCCCAGGTCGGCTCAGTCCGTTTCACGGCGAGCAGTGAGGTGGTGAAGAGGGCGTCGAATCCGGGATGTCAGCCCGTGGGCCGGCGCTGCCGGTCGGCGGGGTGCCACGGCGCATCGGGCCGGGTGGCAAGGGCCGCGGCGGCCTCCGTTCCAGTGGTCGAGGCCGCGGCCCGGCACGTCCACTGAGCGTCGGACGGCTTGCAGACCGGTCCCGGGCAGGCGCCTCATCGCCTGCCCGGCTCGGGCGGCGGGACGATGTCCCGCTTGAGGACCTTGCCGGTGGGCCCCTTCGGCAGCGCGTCCACGATCCATACCTTCCGCGGATACTTGTAGGCGGCGACCTGACGCTTGACGTACCCGCGCAGTTCCTCGGCTGTCGTGCGGGCGCCCGGCTTGAGAACGACCGCCGCCCCCACTTCCTCACCGAGATCGGTGCTGGGGAGACCGATGACCGCGGCGTCGGCGACCGCCGGATGCTCGTACAGCACATCTTCGACTTCGCGGGGGTACACGTTGTACCCGCCCCGGATGATCACGTCCTTCTTCCGTCCGACGATCCAGAAGTATCCGTCCTGGTCGACCCGGCCGATGTCGCCCGTGTAGAACCAACCGTCCCGGATCGCGACGGCGGTCTCCTCGGGGCGTTGCCAATAACGCTTCATCACGTTGTGCCCGCGGATGGCGATCTCGCCGGATTCCCCGTGCGGTACCTCCGAACCGTCGTCGACCACCCGCATCTCGACACCCCGGATCGGGGTGCCGACCGAACCGGGCTTGGGGCCGGACTGCAGGGTGTTGAACGAGGCGACGGGCGAGGTCTCCGACAGCCCGTACCCTTCGAGCACGACACAGTCGAACGAGGCCTGGAAGTCGTGCAGCACCTGGACCGGCATCGCCGCGCCGCCGGAGAGGGACACGCGCAGCCGGGAGCCGGGACGGGCGTTCCGGCCGGGCTGGCGTACCAGCCTGCTGAACACCGTCGGCACCCCGGCGAAGACGGTCACCCCGTGCTTGCCGAGGATTCCCAGTGCCTTCCCGGCATCGAAGCGGGGCAGCAGCGTGAGGCACGCCCCGGAGGCGACGGCGGCGTTGAGGGTGCAGGTCTGTCCGAACGCGTGGAACAGCGGCAGCCCACCGAAGATCACGTCGTCGGGGGTGAGCTGGAGCAGCTCGGTGGCCACGATGTCGCAGTTACGGGTGAGGTTGGCGTGGGTCAGTTCGGCGCCCTTCGGCTGACCGGTCGTCCCCGAGGTGTAGAGGATCACCGCGGTGTCGTCCCCGTGCCGGTCGGGCAGGTCCTCCACGGGTGGCGCGGGCGCCGGCAGCTCGTGGAATGCCCCGGGGCCGACGACGACCGCTTCGGCCTCGGCCTGCTGCGCACCGGTCCGCGCCTCGTCGGCGAAGGCGTCCCAGGCGAACAGGAGCCGGGCACCTGAGTTGCCGAGATAGTAGGCGACCTCGCGGGACTTGAGCAGGGGGTTCATCGGGACGACGATGCCGCCGGCCCGCAGTGCGCCGAAGTAGGCGAGGGCGAACTCGGGCACATTGGGCAGCATGATCGCGACTCGGTCGCCGGGCTTTACGCCACGGTCGTGGAGCAGTCCGGCCAAGCGGGCACTGCTCTGGTCGAGCGTGCGATAGGACACGGCGGCGTCCCCCAGCCGGAGTACGGCGCGATCCGGATCAGTCCGAGCACTGCTCACCAAGTGGGATGCGAGGTTCATGTCAGCTCCTTTCCGTCGTGCCCGGGCAGTTCTGGTTTCGTCCGGACGACCGTGCCGTCGGTTGTCCCGCGCCCGCCCCACCTGCGTGAAGGCTGCAGGACGAGCAGGGTGCCGCGGTCGTTCTCGCCGGTGGTGCGGGTGTGGCAAAGGCGTGGGAAGAACCCGCCGGCGTCGGAGACTTCTCAGTTCAGCAGCCGGTGTGTGATCAGGCACCGGGCCAGGGCCCGGCGCGCGGAGGGTTCCCGTGGGCGACCGACTCGCCGGCGATCAGCGCCGTACCGGTGACCGGACTCGTCAGTGACCATCGACTCCGTTGCCGGGCCACCAAGCTGCGGGCACTCGGCCGGACGGCGGTTCGATCCCTCCGGATCGCGCGCCGGAGGGCCTCTCAGTAATCAGAGGATAGGCGCGGACTCCACGACAACCACTGGGCGCCGAGTACGACCTTCGGGTGGGAATTGGTGCCGATGAACCAACCCTTCGGTGGTATTCGCGCAGGTCGCCGGTGCGGCCGGTCGCGTCCCGAAGAAGCAGAGGGGCAACGGGCCAACCTGTAGCATCGAGGTATGGCTGCGGAGCATCCAGAGGCCGCAAAACAACTGTCCGTGGTCGCGGAGAACGTAGGGTCACACCTCCCGGAGGTCAGCCGCGACATAGGCGAGTATGTTATTGCCGAGATCCCGGAGCTCAGGGGCGATGCAACCGTCATCAGAATCCTGCAGGCGAGCATCGCGGAAAATGTCGCCACGTTGCTGCATATTTTCGAGAACGGCATATCTCTGGACAAGATCGAGGCGCCTTCAGCTGCTCTTGAGTACGCCAGGAGGCTGGCTCAGCGGGGTATTCCCCTCAGCGCGATGATCAGGGCCTACAGGATCGGCCACTGGCGTTTTCTCCAGTGGTGTTTGGACGAACTCAACCGACAGGTCGCCGACGAGGATCTCGCCACCGCGACCAACCGGCGCATGCTCCAGGTGAGCTTCGGTTACATCGATCGCGTCACCGAGCAGGTCATCGTGGTCTACCAGCAGGAGCGCGATCACTGGCTGCTCAGCCAGACCGCCGCGCGTGCTGCCCGCGTGCGAGACATCCTCACCGAGAAGAACGTCGACCTCAACTGGGCTGAACCAGCACTTGGTTACCGGCTCCGGCAGCATCACCTCGGGTTGGTGGCCTGGCTTCCCACACTGACGGGTGAGGGTGAGGGGCTTGCGCGACTCCACCGCATCACCAACGAGATCGCCCAGAAGCTGGGCTGCCCTGCCAGGGCGCTCTTCGTCCCCCGGGATGCCATTGCGTCCTGGGCGTGGCTGCCGCTCGGCTCGCATGGCGACGTCTCCTGGGAACAGGTGTCGAATGTCGTCGAGCACAGCGATTCTTCCGTGCGTATGTGCGCTGGATGCGTGGGCTACGGTATCGAGGGATTCCGCTCCACGCACCGACAGGCATTGCGTACGCAGGAACTTGCTGCAGTGGCCAATCCGGCCCCCCGGTTCACGGACTTCTCGACTGTTGCTCCCATCGCCTTGATGGCTACGAACGTCGGCGACATGCGCGCGTGGGTGTGGGGAGTCCTGGGGCCGTTGGCCGTCGATGACGAGAACGCCGCACGGCTTCGGGAGACTGTGCGGATATTCCTGGATACCGGCTGCAGTTACACCGCCACCGCCGGCGCTCAAATTCTCCACAAGAACACCGTGCAGTACCGCATTCGCAAAGCCGAGGAAATCATGGGGCACCCGGTCCAGAAAGGGCGCACCGATCTGGAAGTCGCGCTGCTCGCCGTTCAGTACCTCGGCTCGACGCTGCTTCGGGGCAGCCCGCATGAAATGCATCGGTGATGCCGTCACCGGCGAGGTGGGCTGCAGCGGGCCGGCCACGCGAGTGGACGGGGCTCAACTCGTTGGCGGGCAGCGGCGTTGGCGTAGCCGACCGTGCTCGCCGGAAGGGCCGGAAGGGCCGGAAGGGCCGGAAGGCAGGGGAGACGTGCCCGTGCCCTACAGCATGGCTTTCTGGGGTTGTGTGGGGACCACGATGACCGTGGTGGTGTCGGCGGCCAGGGCCGCCTTGAACTCCCGCTCCAGGTCTTCGGTGGTCTCCACGTCGACCGCACGGCATCCGAAGCCGCGGGCAACGGAGGCGATGTCGAGCCCCGGCAGGTCGAGTCCCGGAACGCCCGGCGTCTCCTCCAGTACCGCGAACGACTTGAGGATGGAGTACTCCTGGTTGCGCATGACCACATACACGACCGGGAGGTGGTGCTGGGCCGCCGTCCAGATGGCCTGCACGGAGTACTGGAAGGAACCGTCGCCGATCAGGCCGACCACCGGCCGTTCGACGCCCCTGTCCCGGTCGCCCAGGGCGACCCCCACCGCGGCAGGGGTGCTCCATCCGATGCCCCCGCTCGCCGTGGCGAAGAAGGATCCGGACCTGACCGTGGGAAGCCACTCGACCTGCTGCGCCATGGTGGAGGTCGATTCGTTGACGATGGCCGCGTCGGGCGGACGGACCCTGCTGAGGGCGGCGTACACCTCCGGTGGGGTGAGCGGGCTGTTGGGCACCTGCGGCAGCTCACGGGGCCGTGCCATCGGCTCGGGCAGGGCCCGTGCGGATCCCTCCGTGACCATGTCCACAAGCAGCTCGATCGCCGTCTTGGGATCGCCGATGAGGCTGTCGCCCACGCGTGCCGCCGCGGCGACATCGGGGTCCGCGGTGATCTGCAGCAGCTCGGTGCCCGCGGGCAGGTAGTCGCCGGGAACGTAGGGGTAGTAGCGGAACACCTCCGCGCCGATCACGACCACCAGGTCGTGCCCGGTCAGCCGGTCGCCGACGGTCTTCACGGACATCCCTAGCGGGCCGCGGAAGAGAGGGTGGTCCTCCGGGAAGGAGGCGCGGTCCAGGAGTGGGGCGCCGTAGACGGAAGCGCGCAGCTTCTCCGCCAGGGCCACGGCCCCGTCCCATCCGCCGGCGCGATCCACCTCCGGCCCGAAGACCAGTGCGGGACGCCGGCTTGCGGAGATGCGGCCGGCGAAGCTGCGCAGCCGCTCCGCGTCGGGAGCGACCCGGTCGCTCACCGTCCGCACACGTGCGAAGGCGGACAGCGGCTGCTTCCAGTCGTCCATGGGGAGGGAGAGGTGGACCGGTCCTGCCGGTGGCTGCAGCGCGATCGCGTAGGCCCGCATGAACGCTTCCGGTGCGTCCTGGGCGCGGGCCGGCTCGTAGGACCACTTCACCCACGGCTTCAGCAGTGTGGTGGGCTCCCGGTTGCCCAGGTATGGCTCTCCGATCACCAGTTCACGGTGCTGCTGTCCCGAGGTGACGATCAAGGGGGTGTTGCCGCGGTGGGCCGCAATCAGGTTTCCCATTCCGTTGCCCGGACCGGCCGCGGAGTGCAGGTTGACCAGTGCCGGGCGCTGCGTGACCTGCGCGAAGGCGTCGGCCATCGCCATGACGGAGGCCTCTTGCAGCGCCAGTACGTACGTGAAGTCCGCCGGGAAATCCTGCAGAAACGTCTGCTCGGTGGAGCCGGGATTGCCGAAGACCGTGGTGAGGCGGAGCGTCCGCAAGAGATCGTAGGTCACGGTACGGACGGTGGGTTGCTCGGTCATCGTTGGTCGCCCTTTCTGACGGTGAGGAGGCGGCGGTGCCCGTGCGGCAGCCCTGGGCGGGGGCGCGCAAGGACTTGCCGGGCGGGGCGGGTGTCAGCGGCCCTGCCAGTGGGGTGAGCGCCGTTCCGCGAAGGCGTGGGCGCCCTCCTGCGCGTCGTGGGACGCCAGAACCGGTGCGGCGATCCGGTCCTGCTCGACGAAGGCGTCCTGGTCGCTGAACGCCTGCCGCTCGTTGACGACGCGTTTGACGGCTGCCACGGCCAGGGGCGCGTTGAGTGCGATGCCGGTGGCCAGTTCCCGGGCCCGCTGCAGGGCCTGGCCCGGTTCTGTGAGGTAGTTGACCAGGCCGAATCGTTCCGCGCGCTCGGCGGTCAGGTGGTCGCCGGTGAGCAGGAGCTCCAGGGCGATGTTGCGCGGGATGCGCTCGGGCAGGCGCACCATGCCTCCTTCGGGCGGCACGATGCCGTAGTGGACCTCGGTCTGGCCGAAGGTGGCGTTCCGCGCAGCCACGATCATGTCGCAGGCGAGCGCCATCTCGGTTCCGCCGCCCAGGGCATAGCCCTCGACGGCGGCGATGAGCGGGGTCGTGATCCGGGTGCGGGTGATACCGGCGAATCCCCGTCCTTCGATGATGGGTGTGTCTCCGGCGGCGAAGGCCTTGAGGTCCATGCCGGCGCTGAAGACGCCGCCGGCCCCGGTGAGGATGCCGACCCTGAGGTCGTCGCGGGACTCCAGGCGGTCGATGGCAGCCGCCAGGGCTCGGGCGGTGGCCCCGTCGATGGCGTTGCGGGCCTTCGGCCGGTCGATCGTGATCACGAAGATGCCGTCGTGCTCCTCGGTCCGTACGGCGGGGGTGTTCGTGGCCGTGGTCATGATGGTGGCTCCCTTCTTCCGTTCTCCCGTTCTTCTGTTCTCCCGTTCTTCCGTGGTGCTGCTGAGCTGTGGCTTCAGCCGACGGCTTCGGCCTTGCGCAGCTCCTCGATTCCGGCGGCGTCGAAGCCGAGGTCGCGGAGCACGGACTCGGTGTGTTCGCCGAGATCGGGGGCGGGGCCCGGATGGACCTTCTGTTCCTGGTCCAGCCGGACGGGGCTGTCGATGGTCAGGTGCGGTTCGTCGCTGCCGTCGTCGATCGGTACGAACACCCGGTTGGCGAGGAGCTGAGGGTCGTGGGCGCACTCTTCGAGCGTCTGGACGACTCCGTAGGTGAGGCCCGCGGCGTCGAGTACCTCACGCCACTCGGCCAGGGTGCGCGTCGCGAAGGTCTTGTCCAGCAGGGCAACGATCTCGGCGGCGTGGGCACGGCGGCTGGGGGCGTCGGCGAAGTGCGGGTTCTCCGCCGCCTCGGGATGACCGATGGCCCCGAGGAAGGGCGGGACCTGCTTGTCCTCGTTGACGAAGACGAGGACGATCCAGCGGTCGTCCGCCGTGCGGTACATATTCCCGAGCGCATTGGGCGGGTCGGACCGGTCGATGGGTCGGGGCGGCTTCGCCCCGACCAGTACGGCCTGCAGCCACATGCTCGCCGCCCAGGCGCCTTCGGCGAGCAACGAGGTCGTGACCCGTGCGCCCTGACCGGTCTTCTCCCGCCGGTACAGCGCGGTCATGATCCCGGCGAACAGGGTGATCGCCGTGGAGTGATCGCCCGATCCGAACGCGTTCATGGCCGGCGGCACGTCTCGTTGGCGGGTGAGGTCCATCAGGCCGCTGCGCGCCCAGTACGCCGTCACGTCGAAGCCGGGCAGATGTGCATCCGGACCTTCCTCGCCGAAGCCGGTGACATCGGCGTAGATCAGCCGGGGATTGACGGAGGCCAGAGCGTCGTATCCCAGGCCCAGCTTCTCGCGCGTGAGCGGCGGGAAGTTGGTCACCAGCACATCGGCCCACCGCACCAGACTCTCCAGCACGGGCCGGGCGCCGGGCGACTTGAGGTTGAGCGCAATGCTGCGCTTGTTGCGGTTGTCCAGCTGCCAGGGGTAGTTGACCCCCTCGACATGGGGGTTGGGAGGGATGCGACTGAGCGAACGGTATCCGTCGCCCACGTGCGGGGGCTCCACCTTGACGACGTCGGCGCCGAAGTCACCGAGGACGGCGGCCGCGGCGGGCCCGGCGATGAAGCTCGCGAGATCGACGACGTGCAGTCCCTCCAGGAGGGGCGTGGTGCTCATGACTACTCCTTGTCCTCAGTGGGGTCGCACGCGGCGCCCGGGAGGTGACCCGCTGTCACGGGCGACGCGATACGCGCCGGGATCAGTGGCTCGGCGCCACCGGTACGAAGGCGTTGTAGCCGGTGATGTCGCGGCCGACGATCAGCGCCTGCACGGTGTCGGTGCCCTCGTACGTGTCGATCGCCTCGATGTCGCAGAGATGCCGGGCGACGTGGTAATCGAGCAGGATCCCGTTGCCTCCGAGCATGTCGCGAGAGTCGGCGAGGATGGCCCGGGCCCGTTCGGTGTAGTGCATCTTGGCCAGCGCGACCCGGGGCATCGAGTACTCGCCCTCGTCCAGGAGCTGGCTGAGCCGGTACTGCATGCACAGCATGTCGGTGATGTCCGCCAGCATCCGCGAGAGCCGGTACTGGATGAGCTGGAAGGCGGCCAGCGGCATCCCGAACTGCTTGCGCTGCTTGGCGTAGGCCAGAGCCGTCTCGTAGCCCGCGATGGCGGCGCCGATCGACTCCCAGGCGACGCAGAAGCGCGAGGCCAGCAGGACTTTCTCGGTGTCGCGGAAGGTGTTCACGTTCGCCAGCCGGTTCCCGGCGGGCACCCGGACGTCGGTGAGGGAGATCTGCGCGTTCTGCACACAGCGCAGTGCCGTCTTGCCCTTGATGACCTGGGCGTCGAACCCGGGTGTGCCCTTTTCGATCACGTAGCCGCCCACATGCCCGTCCTCGCCGCGGGCCCAGACGATCACGTAGTCGGCGAAGGTCGCGTTGCCGATCCACCTCTTGTAGCCGTTGAGGACGTAGGAATCACCGTCCCGGCGCGCGGTCGTCTCCAGCTTGACCACGTCCGTGCCGTGCGCGGGCTCGGTCAGGCCGAAGGCGCCGATCTTCTCCAGGCGTGCCATCGGCGGCAGGAAGCGCTGCTTCTGCTCCTCGGAGCCGAGCAGCGCGATCGACATCATGGCCAGGGCCGAGTGGACCCCCATGAACGTCGAGATGCTCAGATCGCCGCGGGCCAGTTCGAGAATCACCAGGCCGGCCGTCACATTGCTCATCCCCGGGCAGCCGTAACCGGAAATCTGAAAGCCCGCGATGTCCAGCTGCGCCAGCTTGGGCTGCAGCTCGAAGGGGAATTCCGCCCGCTCCCAATACGGGTTGATGACCGGGCTGACCTCCCGGTCCATGAACTCGCGGACCTTCGTCCGAAGGGCCCGCTGCTCGTCGGTGAGCAGGTTGTCCAGCAGGTAGTAGTCGGAGTGCTCCGGTCCGCCCAGGACCGGCGGCTCCACCCCGGACTTTCCGTTGCCGCTCGGGAAAGCGCCGTGGATGGTCTGGCCCGGGCCGACTGTTGTGCCGTGTGTCGCTTTCATGTTCCGCTCCTTGCCGATCCAGCCGATCGAGCTGATTGCGTCGGTGAGAACGACGCTAGGAGCGAGCAGCGGCACGGTCATTGGGCGCGGAACACCACATGTGGTCTCACCTTGGTGCCCCTGGTCCAATTCGCCCGGTAGTGCTTACGCGTCAGGCTTGCACCACGGCTCGGGGAGAACGGCGCTGCCGCCCCGGCTGCCCGTACGCCCCCACGGTCCACGGCTTCCTCGCCCGGTCCTTCGCGCCGCGACCAACGCCGGCAAGCCGCGGCTGCACGAGTACTCCGGAGCTGCTCCGACCTCTACCGGGACCTTCGCCTCGGCGCCACCGGCGAGACCACCCCGCCCGAGGTGCGGACGATCGGCGCCGGCTTCACACGGCTGGCCAGGGGCGCGGGCGACCCTGGCCAGGGCGTTGATTGCGCCACGGGCAGGCGTCACCGGGTGACCGCCACGCGACAGGACAGGGGGTAGTCGACCCCGAACTGGCTGTGCGCGGCAGTGATCTGGCCCTGCATCCTCCGCCCCGCACGACCGCCCCACACGATCACGACTGGAGACGGACTCCAGGCCCACCAGAGCACCTGTCGCCCTCGACGACCTCCTCCAGAGGAGCCTCACCCGTACTTGCGGAAGAAGGCCACGCCCGCCATGTGTGCCCGCGTCCCCCCCCCGGCGTGCTGCGCGACACGATCCAGCCGTTCCCTGGTTCCTCGGAGATCTTCTCCGACGCGCTGAAGGCCCTCGGCTGCGAGGCGAAGCAGGAGGGGCGTGAGGAGCGTGAGGAGCGGGAGGGGAAGCCGCTCAAGGCGTGAGCCCCATGAACAAGGCGATGAGGCGACAAGCGCCACCGCCGGGACGAGGGGTGTCGCGCGGAGCGTGCCGGTCGGTCGTCCGGTGTCCGGTCGGTCGTCCGGTGTCTCCTGGGGCACCGGAGATGTGCCGTTTTCTCTCAAGTGCCGCTGGCAACGGCCGGAATGGCACCATCGGTCCGTGGGGTGGCTTGTCGGTCTGAACGCGTGCCGCGCATGCTCAAGCCGTAAGAGAGCGCTCCCGAGGGGCAGTTCGCGCCACGGGGACAGGGGCGAGTGGTACGGCTCATGCGGTGAGGCGCGCCTTGGCCGCCGCGGTGGCCGGTGTCGCGTTCGGCGCTGGACGGTACGCCCCGGGCTGCCCGTCAGGCGCTTGACCATATCGAGGCATCCTGCCATAAAGGGTCTTTTTCAAGACGAATGCCTGAATGCGCACGTCCTGCGTATCTCATGCCCTGTGAACTGATCGTCGGCGTTGTATGCAGAGTGGTGCACGACGGTCGGCGATCGGGAGGGGCTCATGGCGCTCGGAGAGATCGGCCGCAGGAGCGAGACGATGCGGCTCCGAGCCGTGCTCGAACAGTCCCGCAGAGACCGCGGCCCCGTCGTAGCGGTCATCCGTGGCGAGCCGGGAGCGGGGAAGTCGTCGCTGCTCGACGCTTTCGGAGTGGAAGCGTCCGCGGCTGGTTTCCGCGTCGCCGTGGTGCGCGGGACGGGGGCGGAGGGCCGTCCGTACGCGGCAGCCCACCGGCTCATCGCCCAACTGCGAGCCGACGACGGGAACCTCGTGGAGGTCCAGCACCCTACGCCGCCCGGCGATGGCCCAGGGGGGCTGGTTGCCGCGGTCGCGACGGAACGGGACACCCCGGTCGCCCTGTGCGTGGACGACATGGCCCAGGTCGACAGCTGGTCCCTGCGGTGGTTGCTGGACCTGTCCCGGACGTTGCCGCCCGCACCGCTGGCGATCGTGCTCACGGTCAGGATCTGCGGCGCCGGGGCCGAGGCGGTCTCCGGCCCCGCGAACGGGACCTCGGACGAGCCCGGCACCGCACTCCTCGCCGCTGCCGAGCCCATCGACCTGCCGGGGCTGCGTACGAATGACCTGCCCGAAGCCGCCGCCGCACGATGCCGCGTCCGCCTCGACACGCGAACCGCCGCGGTGTGCGGCGAGCTCACCGGCGGCAATCCCGCCCTCCTGCACGCCCTGCTGACGCCGCATACCGGCAGCGCTCCCACGGCCGACGCACTGCGCACCACCGCCGCAGCGGGCGCCCTGGCAGGAGCCGACCGGTGGCTGGCGCCGCTGAGCACATCAGCCCTGGCCCTCGCGCGGGCGGTCGCTGTGCTCGGCGGCGGCGCCGAGGTCGTGGACAGCGCCGAGCTGGCCCGCCTGACGGTGGAGGAGGCGCTCGGTGCCGTTGACCAGCTCGTCGACGCCTGCCTCCTCGCCAATCGCACCCCGCTGGCCTTCCGTCACCCACTCCTCGAAGCCATGGTTCTCGGCCGTATCGCCGCCGGCACCCGAACCGCCCTGCACCTGCGGGCAGCGGCCCTGCTACGCGACCGGCAGGCCGCCACGACGACCATCGCGCACCACCTGGCCGCCGCCGGTCTCGTGGGACAGGAGTGGGCGATGCGCTGTCTGTGGCTGGCCGCACGCCAGCTGGAGCAGGAGGGCAGGCCCCAGGACGCGGCCCGCTACCTGCGGGCAGCGCTCCGCGAACCCCTGCGTCCCCACGAGAAGTCGGCCGTGCGCCGGGAACTCGCCGAGCTGGACGCCTTCGTCGACCCGGAGCGCGCCGTACGCCTCCTGGATGCCGCCCGATGCGAGTCCCACGACCCCGGTGTCGTGCTCGAATACGCGCTGGCGCTGGCCGCCGTACTGGCCGAGTGCGGCCGGGCCGAGGACGCCGTCACCGTGCTCGACGACGCCGCGGCCCGCCTCGGGCGGACTCCGGGGGACGGCTCCTGGCAGCTGCGGTTGCGTCTGCACAAGGCGTTCACCTGCAGGCGTGGCCCCCTGTGGCTGGCGCAGGCGGCGGACCCGCCGGGGAACCTGACCTGCCAGACCCCGCACCGGGGGAACGTGGGCCGGGAGCTCGCGGCGCTGCGCGCGGTACAAGCAGTCGACGCCGGGGCCGACCGGGGGGCGGCCGTCCGGCACGCCCGGCACAGCTTGCCCCGGGGCGAGGGGTGCGGATCGGCCGGCTCCGCCACCCTGCTGTGGCACACCTGCGGCGTACTGGTGGCAGCCGGTGAAGTGGCCGAGGCATGGATGCACTGTGGGCGCGGGCGCCAGGTTGCCGGCGCCCGCCCTGGCCGCTGGGACCACATCAAGGTCGAGCTGCTGCGTGCGACGGTCCTGCGGGCCCGAGGTGATCTCTCCGCCGCCGACGCCACCTTGACCCCCCTGGCCGACCGTCTGCTCGACTTCGCGGCCACCGGTCACCCCTCGGCCGTGACCGGCGTGGCCGCCCTCGCCGAGGTGCAGGTCCTCAAGGGCGCGGCCGACTCGGCTCGCTCCCTGCTCACCGAGAGCGGCCTGGACCGGGACCCGCTGCCATGGCGGCGGGACTCGGCGCACGCCCTGGCCGCGCGAGCGGCGGTCCACGAGAGCGACGACCCCGCCCGTGCCCTGGAGGACCTGCTCGCGGCAGGCGGCCTCCTGGAGGAGGCGGGGGTGCGGAACCCGGCGGTGCTGCCCTGGCGCTCCCGAGCTGCTCGCCTCCTTGCTGCACGGGGTGAACGCAAGGAGGCCGCCGAACTCGCAGGCGCCGAGGTGGCGGACGCCCGTCGCTGGGGCACACCGGAGTCCATCGGCACCGCATTGCACGCACTGGCCCTCACCGAGACCGGGGAGCGGCGCATTGACCTGCTCACGGATGCGGCCGGGATGCTCGCCCGGTCCCCGGGCCGCCTCCAACATGCCTTCGTGCAAACAGACTTGGGAGCTGCGCTGGCCGAGCTCGGGCACCGGGAGGCGGCCCGTGCCGAGTTGCTCTCGGCCCTCAGGCTCGCCCGCGCATGTGGTGCGGAGCCGCTGGCGCGGCGCGTCCAGGGTGCCTGGAGGTCGCTCCGGGGCACCGGCCGGGGAACTCCGGAACTCGCCGGGCCCCCCACTGCCGCGCCCGGTCCGGCGACTTCGGTGGAGCCGCCCGTTCACCCGGTGTCCGCCGTTCACCCGGTGTCCGCCGTTCACCCGGCGTCTGCCGTTCACTCCGCCCCGCACTCCGCCTCTCCGCTCCTGGATTGCCTGACGCCTCAGGAACGGAAGATCCTCCACCTCGCCAAGGACGGACACTCCAACCGCGACATCGCGGGCCGGCTCTTCGTCGCGGTACGCACCGTCGAGTTCCATCTCTCCGGTGCGTACCGCAAACTGGGCATCACGGGCCGCCGACAACTCGCCCAGGTGTTCAGCGGCGGCTGACGCCGAGGCGGTCAGCGCGGGCTCAGCGCGTTCCCTCCGCCCACTCGGTGCCGATCCGCCGCCACGCGGGCTCCTCGCGCCCGTCGGGTTCGGCGACGTACCGTTCGAAGCTGGTAACGGCCGACGTGTCGTGCACCGACTCCACGGTCCGCGACGCCAGGTGGCACAGCAGCCCGCGGTCCACGGGCCCCAGCCCCAATCGATTGAGGTGGAGGTACAGGTAGTTCATCACCAGGCGGAACGACGCGAACCAGGCGTCATCGACAAGGAAGTCCCGGTGCCCGTGGTCGGACAGCAGGAGCCGGTGGAACTCGCTGAGCCGGCGCGTCGGCATGCGCGGAGCCAGCGCCGCCCCGCCCATCGACACCTCGCCCGATGCGAGCAGCGGCTGCGCGATCCGCTGGTGCCGGCGCACGGCCCGCGCCCACTCCCGTACGAATGCCACCTCGGAGCCCGGGGGAGCGGCGCCCTCCGGCTCCGCGAGTGCCGCTTCCACGGCCCGCAACCGGGCGCCCAGAGCGGCTTCCTGCCGCCGGAACCGCTCGTCGAAGCGGGTGCGGTAGGCCACCGGGTCGTTCGTGCGGGACAGGAAGGCATCCGCGTGCGAGCGCAGGGACAGTACGCCCCGCTCGATCGGGTCCCTGCCGTCCTCGAACGGGATCGCCGCCGCCGTCGCCGTGGTCCACATCAGGTCCAGGGCCACTACCGACAGCGGGGTGGTGCGCAGCTGCTCGTACATCCGGAACGCCAGGTCGGTGGTGTCGGAGAGGAACCCGGCCAGCAGTTCGCTCGCCCGGAGCGAGCCGAGTACCTGCAGCCGGTGGTCGTACGGGCGCTCCACGACCGTGTTGTCCGCCACCCACGGACGGCGCGGCCCGGTCTCCATCTCCAGCTCCGCGAGCCGCTCGTGCACGGGCGCGAGCGCGGCGGAGTCCAAGCGGACGGTGGAAGGGCGGGCCCGCAGGTAGTCCGTGACGATACCCACCACCATGGGGCGCACTTGCTCACACCATGTCGCCTCCGGCGTACGGAAGTTGAGGCGGAGGTGTGGTCCACGCAGCCAGTGCCGGCCGAACCAGGCGCCGTGCACCCGGGCCCCGACCGAGGCAAACGCCGGCCGGACGGCCCCGAGGACCAGCTCCGGCTCCGCTGCCTCGTCATGGTGGTGGACGTGCAGGCTGTACCAGCACGCCTCAGCGGATCCGGTCATGCGACGCCCTGCGCCTCGGGCAGCTCGGACAGCACCCGCCCCACGAGGAACCGCAGCTGGTTCTCCTGCCACAGCGTCAGCCCGAGGCGGTTGTTCACCAGGTGGGCGCAGCGCAACAACACCAGGCTGGTGGCCGGGTGGGCGGTGGCCGCCAGGTCCAGCGGTTCCGCCAGTGGGGAGGCCGCCCAGTCGGCCACGAAACGGCCGGTCTCCTCCATGCGATGCAGCTCGTCGCGCAGCCGCCGCACCGAAGCCAGCCAGTATCCGCGCTGATCGTCTCCGGGCGGGCGGGCCGCCAGCTCCCAGGTGCGCCGGGCCCGCGCGTGCAACTGCTCCCGCTGGGCGCGGTAGCGCGGTTCGACGTCGGCCGCCTCGGGGCCGCTGCCGAACGGCAGCGGCGGCCCACCGTGGCGCGCCCACCGGTCGCGGATCTCGTCGCACAGGGCGAACACGCCCACCACCAGGTCGAACGCGAGCAGCGCCCGCTGCTCCACCGTGGTGCCTGCCGACACCACCGACAGTGCCAGCCGGCTCGACTCGCAGAAGTGCCGCTCCACAGCCGCGATGGCGGCGCCGTGGCCGTAGTCGGCGTGCTCACGCTCGTACGACAGGAACTCCGCGGTGTTGTTGGCCCGCACGACGTCGTCGTGGCCCGCGCGGCCCTCCAGCCCGGCCAGCCCCTGCGCGACCTGCGCGAAGCGGGAGCGGTCCACGACGTCCGGGGCGGGCGACCGTGCGAGGAACGCGCCGAGGTGACGCTCCACCACCGCTGCCACCTCGGCGTGGTCACGGGCACGGGACGGGAGCAGACGCAGGCGCACGTGCGGGCCGCCCTCCCAGTAACGCAGGAAGAAGTACCGCTGGGTCAGACCGCGTTGCTCCAGTTCCTTCACCACCGGCTCGACGCAGTGCGTCAGGAGCGCGTCCTGGTCGGTGTCGTAGAAGACGTGTGCGCACACCCAGTCCGCCGCCCGTGCGGTCGCCGGGTCCAGACGGGTGCCGTCGCCGTGTCCGTTCGTCATGGTCATCGTGTCCGTCCTTCGTTGATCTCGACGAGGAATTCGGTCACCCGGGGCCCGCTGCCGTCGTGGTCCGGCATGTCGGAGGGGCCGGGCAGGGCCTCCTGGAGGAACACCACCTGTCCCGCACCGGCGGCGAGCAGCCGCTCGAAGACCCCGATGAGCAGCAGGTTGGCGAAGTCCACGTAGAGCGGCTTGCGCGACTTGACCCGCCACACCTCCCCGCTGACCACCGACTGCGGGTCCAGGGCGCGCACGAAGCACCGCTGCGGCATCCGGTGCTCCGCCAGCCACCCGGCGAGCCGCAGCAGGAGAGAACGGTCGCTCTCGCCCTTCCCCCGCTTCGGTACGGCGCCCGGCGGGAGCACCCACTGCCGGCGGCTGACCGTCGTACGGCCCACGACCACCCGCGGCTCGGCCAGGACCGTGCCCACCTCGGTGAGGGACGGGTCGCCGAACATCCGCCGCCCGGGGATCAACAGGTTGGATGTGGCGCCGAAGGTCTGCATGAGCAGCCGCAGCGCGGGCGGCAGCCACAGCTCCGCGATCAGGTTGGGGTGGACGGGGCGTACCTCACCGGCGCGCCCTCGCGCGTGCAGGGTGAGCAGGCCGAGGCGGGAGTCGTGTCGAACGAGCAGGTCGCCCAGGCGGATACGGTGCTCGGGGGGCCGGTGGCTCAGCCCTCCGGGGTACTCGATCTCTTCGGCAATGGCCGACGCCCGCAGCCCCACGTTGCTGCCGAAGTGGCGGCAGGTGTCGGCATGGATGACACCCGGGGGCGGGGGAGCGGTGTCCACGGCCGTGTCCCGCACCGCGTCCGGGCCCGCCTGGGTGAGGAGCCGCCGGATGCGGTCACGTCCCCTGCCGTGCCCGGAGTTGACGGCGTTGACCACGAACTCGGGCGCCGAGCCGGCGCCGAGTGGCTGGCCGTAGTAGGCCACGGAGTCCGGCGCCCGCATCCATGCGGGCCGGCGCTCCACCACCGAGAGCAGCCGCTCGGGGCCGATCCGGACGACGCCCTGCGCATCGGCCGGAACGGTGCGCACCACCTCGCACAATTCGTGCCGCAGTGCAGCCAGTTCACCCAGCCGGGGAAGCCGGTGCTGGTGCATCGTCCGGTAACCGTGCACGGCGACCGAGAGCAGGGCGGGCAGCGCAGGGTCCTCGCGCAGCCATGTCTGGACCAGCCGGTGGAAGGTCAGGAACGGCACCGCTTTGCCGGGGCCGACGCGCTCGGCGAACAGATCGGCGAGCGCGACCCGTCCGGGAAGGCCGGGGTCGAGCACGGCGTAACACTGGCGCAAGGCATCCAGGTCCCGCAGAACCGGTGCCCAGGCGCGGCGGTCCGGTCCGGGGAAGGGCGCCGCCACCAGGGCGTTCTCGATGACGCTGTTCTTGGCGGGCAGACTGATCCGGTCCGGACCGATCAGGTCCCTGATCCGCCGGAGGGCTTCCTCGACGGCGTCGGTGGCGCGCACCCGCTGCGACGGATCGGTCAGGTGCGGGTAGCCCGCCAGGGTTTCGGCAATGACGGCGAGTTCCCGCTCGGCCCCGACGAGCTCCGGACTCGTCGCCCCGGCCAGCCAGGAGCGCACCTCGGCGACATGGTCGAGGGTCTGGTCGGCGAAGGGCCGCTCGGCCTCCAGCAGGCCCAGATCCTCCAGGCGCGCCAGGTACGCCGTGGCCGTGGCCGGGTCGCTCCCGGTGCGGCCCGCGATGATCCGGGCAGCTTCCTCGCGCGTGGGGCGGCCCTCGCGCACCACCTCCACGCACTCCCGCACCGCAGCCGCCCCGGGCAGGGTGCGCAGGGGCTCCTCGGCGCCCGTTCCCAGGAACTCCCAGCGTCCGTCGGTGAGCACGGCACTGGGGTTGAGGCGCAGCCGCCCGCGCCCGGCGAGTTCGGGGTGTGTGCCGAGTTCGCGTACGACCTGTTGGACGACCCATACGTTCAGCTCGGCGACCGTTCGCACCCCGGGACCGGCGGTCACCCGGTCCCCCTCACCGCCGCTCCACGTCCCCAGGCCGCTGGCGGTGAACGTGCTGAACGGGCTGGTCTTCATGCTCACCCGCGCCAGGTACTTGGCGAGCCGCAGCGCCAACGAGCGCTCCGGTGCGCGCTCGTCGGAGCGCGCGAGCCACTTGCGCACCTCGGCAAGGAGCACCGGACTGCTCAGGACGAGTCCCTGCTGGAAACCGGGATCGGACGCCGCCTTGCGCAGCAGTACCTGCTGGGTGCACAGATGGTGACCGATCAGGTCGTCCAGCCGGATCACCGCCTCCTGGTGGCCGGCCCGCAGCCGCGCCCAGGCTTCCACCTCGTCGACGACGGCCCGGGGGAGCACCGCCCGAACGCCGTCGTTCCAGTGGCGCTCGGCGAGGGGACGGCGATTGTGAATGGCCCTCCGCACGGCCACCAACAGCGGCTTGGCGGAACCACCCCGCCCGATCTGCGCGTAGAGGCTGTCCGACAACACGGATGCCCGGACGTCGAGATGGCGTTCCAGGTCGCGCACGGCCTCGGCCTGGCGCCACAAATCCGGCGAGCGCAGGTCGTCCAGCGTGGGTGCGGGCAGCCCGCCGATCCGTACGCCGAAGGTGTCCGGTGTGGTGAAGTCCTCGGTCATGGCGGCTCCAGTCACGGGAGAGCGGAAACGCGGGGGGCGTGGGGGGCGCGGGGACGTCACGGGAACGGGTGCGGGTGCGGGTTGATCTCCTCCTCGGTCAACGGCTCGCCACGACGGCCGAGTTCGGAGGGGAGCCGCAGCAGCCGGGGAAGCCCGTGGGTGCGGCGCATCCGGTGCCCGAATGTCATCGGCAGCAGCCCCGGCACGATCACCTTTGCGCAGGCCAGTCCGCCCGCCCGGTGCTCGTCCGTGGTCTGGTCGACCACGACGACGTCCATGCCCCGGTCGGTGAATCGGGCCACCGCCTCGGCCAGGTCGTCGCGGATGTCCCCGCCGCGCGGCCGACAGGTGGCGTGCGCGAACGCCTCCTCGACCGGCAGGCCGCCCCTCTCGGAGTCACCGTCGTCGCCGAGCAGGAAGGCGAACCGGCCGAACGCGGCCGGATGGCAGTACAGCAGCGCGTGGTCACGCATCTCGCGCACCAGCTCCGGCTCGTCGACCATCGCCGCGATGCGGTCCCGCTCCTCGCGGAAGGCGGCCCGGTTCCACCCCAGGTTCGCCGCCAGTTCCAACAGGCCGTTCCTCAGGGCGCATTCGGGATCGAAGTGCGCCCCTGCGGCGCAGACCGCGGCAGGCTCGTCGGGCCGGCCCGGTCCGCCCGGACGTATGGCCATCACCCATGCCGTGGGGATGCCGTGCTCCGGGGTGGTGGCGAAGGCCAGCACCCGGTGGCCGCTGTCCTGCCGGATGCGCTCGGTGAGCGCACCGACGCGGGGGTCGGACACCGTCCGCAGGTCGACCCGCGGCACGGGGAGGCGGGCGTACCAGGTCAGCAGGAACGCGTCCCGCTCGGCGAGTTCGACCAGCCCGTGCAGCGCCGCCTCCTCCAGGCAGCCGCCCAGCGCGCACCCGTTGGACACCTCGTACGCCAGGGGCCGGGCCGCCGGGTTGCCGTGCCGGGTGCGGTAGTACGCGTAGTCCTCCGGTACCAGGACGGGGGCGTCACGGGCGAAGGAGTGCCCCCACACCCAATTGAGCTCCAGGCCCGGATCGTAGGGCCGATAGGGGAAGTCCGGCTCGGCGTACCGCTCGGCCGGATACAGGCCGAGGTCGACCGGGCACAGCGCCCGGTCCGAGACCTCCGCGTAGCCGGACCGCACTGTCGTCCGGCGCCCGCCGGGCCGGGCCCCGCCCAGCCGCTCCAGGGCCTCGGCGAGCGCGGTGCGGGCGCAGGCCGCGTAGTCCAGGTCGCGCCCGAAACCGGCCTCCTGCTCCCCGCCCGGCAGGTGCAACGGGGCGGAGACCATGGGATACGGGTAGTCGGTCCGCACGTCGAGCTGCCGGACCAGTCCCGTGCGCCCGTCGACATACCGGGCGACCAGCTCCTCCCAGCCGGCTCTCAGGTCGCGCACGCGAGGGACGGCCGGGTCGGGCTTGGGCCGGGGCCGCTCCATGAGGACGGGCGGCCGGTCCTCCGGGAGCCCGCCGCACCAGGGGCACGCCGGGTCGGGCAGGAAGGGGTGCACGTCGATGGCCATGGTCGTCAACGACAGGAAGGCGAGGGCGTTGTCGGTCAACCGCCCGGTGGTGGCTCTCAGATCGCTCTCGACGAGCGTGGCGGCCGTTTCGCACGCCCAGGTGGTGAGGACCGGTGACGCACGGTCGGCGAGCCGGTCGCCGTGCCGCTCCAGGAGAGCCGCGCGGGGGCTGTCCTTGCCGAGAGCCCGTTGCCGGCGGGTCCGGGCGCACCGGGCGCAGCCGGCCCGGCCCGGGACGGTCGTCGGGCCGACCACCAGCAGGCCGAGCTCGACCCGTACCGGTAGCCAGGGGACGTCGGAACGCGGTGGCTCGGTGGCGGTCACCCAGCGGTCCTCGGCCGTGACGACCGCCTCACATGCGAGGTCCTTCTTCGGCACCAGCCGGTTCGTACGTGCCAAGGCGGCGCGGATCGTCGAGGCCAGGAGGCCCGTGCCGACGACGGCGAGCTGGGCCGCGCGGGCCGTCGCGGGTCCGGCGGTGCGAGCCGGGCGGAGGGTTTCGGCGGCCCGTCCGGTGCGGGCAGCTGCCGCTGCGTCGGTCAACGTCACTTCCTCGTCGTCGGGGGGACGCCGCGTTCGGCGGGCGCGACGCCCGCCGAACGCGACAGTGCTGCCGCTCGGTTCAGCAGCAGCAGCAGGAACAGCAGCTCGCCGGGGTACCGGTGGACGTGCAGTTGGACGCGCCGATCTCGACCATGGCGTGGCCCACGTTCACGGCTTCCAGGCTCGCGCCCGGCGAGGTCGGAAGGATGTCCAGCTCGTCCGCACTGAGGTCGGCGAGGTCGAGGACGAGTTCGTTCTGCATCGCGATCCCCTTTCTCCTTGGATGGATGAGAAGTTGGCCAGTCACTGGTTGTTCTGCATCCTGCGGTCCACGAGTGTGCGGTGTCTTCACGGTCCGACCGCAGGACCGGCCGTAGCCCGGACTACGGGCGCGCGGCCGTGGACCAGCCGTAGGCCGGCTGCGGCCCGTCCCGCGAGGCACCGCAGGTGCGGTTCACCAGGTGAGCTGTGGCTCGTACTGGGCGGTGGGCCGACGGCGTCCCACGATGAGGGTGAAGACCGGTACCTGGGCGGCGTCCAGGCCGATCAGGTCCCTGACCATCCCGTCGTGGTACCCGTTGGTGATCCGTGCGGACAGCCCGGCCGCGGCGGCGAGCACGCTGACCCGCTGGGCGACGATCCCGGCCTCCTGGTGCAGCACGCGGTACCCCCGGGCCCCGAACCACCGTTCCCCGGCCATCCGGTCGGCGGTGAGGAACACGAGGGCGTCGGCCTTCGCCGCGTTCACCGCCGGAGTCCGCTCGCACAGCATGCCGACCACGGCGCGCCAGTCCCGCGCCGGCAGCCGCAGCAGCGCGGGCGGCGTCGTGGTGGCGTCCAGACGGTACAGCCCGGGGGAGACCCGCTCCGTGCCGAGCACGAGGACATAGGCGTCCAGGAGGGGGCGGCACGATACCGCCGTATGGTCGGACGGGACGGGCTCCAGCGCGTACCGCAGGGCCGACGCCAGCCGTTCGAAGGCCACGGGCCGGGCGTCCGGGAGAAACATCCGCCCGCCCGAGTCCCGGGCACGCAGCGCGGCGGCCAGGTCCACACCACCGGCTCCGGGCTCCGGCCCCACCAGTCCGAGGACGCCGTCCGGGGCCGACGCCTCGACGGGCAGGTGAAAGTCGTCGGGGGCGACGGGAGTGCCGGGGCCCGCGAGCCGGGCGGCGAGGTCGAGCGCGGTCAGACCGGACCACGCGCCGTCGGGTGTGCGGCCGCTCTGTACGTGAACAGGGTGAATCTCCGGCAAATCGCAAGGCGAGCACGGCTGTTGAGGAGAGCTGACCGGCGCCGGCCCCGCCTCCCCGGCCGGGGCCAGGTCGAGCACGGCGAACGCCGTCTCCTCCACCCCGTCGAGCCCCAGCGCACGGTTGACCACCGCGTCGTCGAAGCGATAGTGGACCCTCCCGCGGAGCCCGAGCGCCGCACCGGTCAGCAGCGCGTTCCCGACCGTCATCCCCGCTTCCTGCGCACACAGCCGGTACGCGTAGTCCCGGTAGCGGAACGCGGTCTTGCGGAACCAGACCGAGGCCACAAGGAGTCCGGTCCCTGCGCGTACTCCCGCGCCGATGCGCACCGCGTCCGGTACTCCGCCCCCGCGCAGCAGCGTCACGGAGTGGTGCGCCGGGTTGTAGTGGTAGCACCCGGCGGGCAGGTCGCCCGCCGGACGCGCCAGCCACAGGTACAGCTCCACGGGGTGGAAACACCGTGCGGAGGCGACCATCCGGTGGTAGGGCCACACGGCATGCGGACCGAGCTCGATCCGGCCGATCCCGTACGTCCAGTACAGCAGCGCGGAGAGCGTGCGCTGGTCCAGGACGCCGAGGGCGGGGGCGCCCTGCGGGTGGGCTTCGCCGAACGCGGCGAAGGACCAGCGCGCGTCCCCGATCCGCCGCGCCGGCTCGGGAAGTACCTGGCGGGGCAGCCCGCGATACGTCTTGACCGGCAGCGGGTCGTCCGGGCCGCCCTCTTCGCCGTGGCCCTCGGCGAAGAGGTCCTGGACACCCTCGAAGGTCCGCCACCAGAACCGTAGTCCGACGGAACTCTGCAGCCCGTCGGTGGCGCTACGCATGGCCCCGTGCCTCCGCCCGCAGCTCCGCTCCCGCCGTCTCCTCCCCGGTCTCGTCGGCGATGACGACGCGCACGAGGAAGGGCAGCAACTCGTGCACCGCCGGATCGTGGTCGAGCGGCACCACGAGCGGACGCGCCCCTCGCGACCGCAACGCCTCGACCATCCGCCCGGGCCCTGCCGGGACCGGCAGCTCGGCACTCTCGTCGGACGTGACAGGGGTCCCGAGCCGACCCAACCGGGCGGGTGCGTAGGCCGGTTCGTCCGTCATCGCCGACTGGCGGTCGAGCAGGACGGCGCGGAGCCCCTCGACGACCGCCTCGTCCCCGCAGGTCGCGGCGGCCGGGCGGCCGCCCTGCCACCAAGCGAGGACGGGTACGCCCAGGGCCTCGCCGATGTCGGCCGCCTCGACCGAGCCGCGCGAGGCATGCAACAGGTCGAGGAGCCGCCGTGCCCCGGGGGCCAGGGCGTCGGGCTCCAGCCGCACGGGCCGAGGCCGCGACCGCCCCTGCGCCACGTCGCGCAGGGCCAGGCGTACGCAGTGCTGGGCAAGGCCGTCCGCCACGGCATCGTGCCAGCTGAGCCGGGCGGCCACTCCGACCTCGTGGTCCGTGGCGAACACCCGGCTCGCCGCCACCGCCTCGGCGCGCCGCTCGTCCGGGGACCAACCCCACACGGTGCCCCCAGGCCCGTAGCGGCGGTCATCGGGGTGGTGCGCGGCGTACGAGGCGAGCCCGCGCAGCGCGGCGTCCCGGCGTGCCTCGGCGAACCCCGTCCCCGCCCCGTGGACGGGCGCGGCGCCCCCCGCGCGCGGCACCGCCTCGGTCACGTGGAGCGGCACCTGGGTGAACGCTCCCTCGTCGAGGGCGCGCAGGACACCGACGTACGGGTCGAAGCAACGGGCCGCGCGCCGGGAGAACGTGTGGTCGTCCAGCGGTGCCGTGGCGCAGAGCCGTTCGAGGCGCCGCGTGAACTCCTCCCGCGTCTCCGCCTGGGCGGGGGCTGCCGCCGGGTGGGGCAGGGGCGTATGCGTGGAGGTGCGCAGGGTCTCCAGATCGATCCGTGTCACCTTCCGTGCACCGTCCGCGGCACCCTTGCCGTCGGCGATCCCGGTGAGTGCCGTGAACGCCGCCAGACCCAGGTGCGAGGCGACCACCGCGGCGGCGGGTCCGGTGAGGAAGGCGTTCGGCCGGAACGGTCCGCGGGCGTCGAGCCGCAGCCATGCCGACCGCCAGGCGGCTCCGGCCGGCCCCAGCCACGCGACATCGTCCACCACCAGCCCCTGCACCAGCAGCGTGCCTGTCTCCCGGCACAGCTCGTCGAGCCGCATGGCCCGGTCGACGGCGGTACCGTCCGCGATGTGGAGCACCGCTTTCGCCTGACCGATGAGCCGGTCCAAATCCCCTTCGTCATAAAGGATGTGACGTAGGGTCTGCACCGGATCGCGTACGGCGGCTTCGGCCGTGAGCTCCGCCAGGCGCTCGGTGTGGGTGACGGGCTCCTCGGTACGAACGGCTCGCAGGTTCCGCACCCCGGAGCGCAGCGCCGAGCAGACCAGCGAGACGAACACGGGGCCCGCGCCCATCACCACCATCTCGCTGTCGCGGTAGGTCTCGAACCGCCGCGCCGCGGAGTCACCGTGGTACTCGATGAACGCGATCTCGGATGCGTATGTCTCCAGCTCCCGCCGTGTGAGCCGGTGCGGGAGATCCGCCCGCGCATCGATGAGGCAGCCGGCGGCGTGCAATTGACCCACGAGGGCGTGCACGACCTGCCGCTTGTCTTCGGGCAGCCGCCCGACCAGGTCGTCGAGTTCGACCGAACCGTCGAGGTAGGGCGCGAGCCGGTCCAGCCACTGGTAGGCGGACCTGCCGCGCAGGGCGAGGTCGGCACCGGCGCCGAAGACGTGGACGCCGTCGGGGGTCGGCACGTACAGCACATCGGACTTGAGTCGGGGGCGCATCATCCGCCTTCGGGGCCGGGCGTCCGCCACTCCGGGTCCGATGTGTCATCGGACCCGGAGCCGGAACCTGTAGTCGGTCGGGGCCCAGCCGAGTATCGGGGCGGTTCGAGGCCATGTCTTCACGGTCGGGCCACAGGACCTCCCGCAGGTTTCGGTCACCGATGGGTCGCCCACCGATTCCCGCCCGGGCAGCCGGCACAGGAGGAGACGCCCTCGCCCCCTCGCATGCGTCCCCTCGTATGCGTCCCCCCCCCCGCATATGTCCCCCCCCCCGCATACGTCCCCCCGCATACGTCCCCCTCGTGCAGGGCACCCCGGGCCGGCGCAAACCGCCGCACCGGCCCGGATCGCTCCGCCCTCCCTGCCCATCGGACATGCCGCCGTCGGTATTTCGTGAATCCGCTAGTGTTCGTCCATGTTTCAGACGAGATTCACCGAGATGTTCGGTCTTGCCCATCCGGTGATGTCGGCTCCCATGGCCCTGCACAGCGGCGGCACGCTGGCTGCCGCGGTCTCCGCCGCCGGCGCACTCGGCTGTTTCGGGGGCACGCATCCCCGGAAGGGGCCCGACTGGATCCGTGCGGAGATCGCGACCATCCGTGCCACGACGGACCGGCCGTTCGCGGTCGGGTTCATCACGCCGTTCCTCCCTTTCACCGAGCCGCTGTTCGACGCCACACTGGAGGAGCGGCCGGCGGCCGTCGCCTTGTCGTTCGCCGATCCCCAGCCGTGGCTTGCCCGGGCCAAGGACGCGGGAGCCCGCGTGATGTGCCAGGTCCAGAACTACGAGGACGCCGAGGCGGCCGTTGCCGCAGGGGCCGATGTCCTCGTGGCGCAGGGGAACGAGGCCGGCGGCCACACCGGGATGCTGGGCCTGCTGCCGTTCCTGACCGGGATCGTGCGGAGGTACCCCGATGTCCCGGTGCTGGCCGCAGGCGGCATCGGCGACGGCCGAACGCTCGCGGCGGTCCTCACCGCCGGTGCGGACGGCGCCTGGCTGGGCACGGCGTTCCTCGCGACACCCGAGGCGGTCGAGGTGCACGACATCCACAAACGCCTGATCGTCGAGAGCGACGGCGGCGACACCGTGTGGACACGGGCCTACGACATCGTGTCAGGACTGCCGTGGCCCGCAGGTATCGGCGAACGCGTCCGCCGCAACCGCTTCACCGACGAGTGGTCGGAGCGCGAATCAACGCTGCGGGACCGCGCGGAGGAACTCAGGCCCGAGGAAGGAGCCAACCCCTTCGGGGCCCCGCCCGACCCCGACACGAGCGAGGTCATCTACGGTCAGTCGGCATCCTTCGTCGACGGCATCCGCCCGGCCGCCGACGTGGTCCGCGCGATCAGCGACGAGGCCGAAGCGATCCTGGACTCGCGGCCCCGCTCGCTGCTCGGCCGGCCGTCAACCTGACCGGCGTGGCAGCCGGCCCCCGCGGGAACGGCCGCGCCGGGCTCCGCCTCCTCGCCGGAGTTACCCGGGTACATGACCTGGACGTCACTCAGCAGACCGTCCACCAGGTCGTCCAGGTCGAGTCGCTTCTCCACCGAGAGCAGGCCGGTCAGCCCGGCGCGAAGGGTGACCCGGGGCGGTGCGAGGAGCTTGCAGCAGTCCTCGTCCGGCAGCACGGAGATCTCCGCGGTGCCGAGGGACCGGGCCTCGTCGATGATCTCCTGCTTCTCCCAGCCGACCAGCGGCCGCAGCACCGGCAGGGTTGCCGCCTCGTCGACGGCCGCCATGTTCGCCAGGGTCTGGCTGGCCACCTGCCCCAGGCTGTCACCCGTCACCAGTGCCTCCGCCCGGGTCCGGCCCGCCAGCGCGGAAGCGGCGCGGACCATCAGCCGTCGCTGCGCGACGACCTGGAGCCGGCCGGCCCCCGCGATGGCCAGCTGCTTCTGGGCGTGGCCGAGTGCGATGACATGCAGCTGCCCACCGGGCTGGTACCGATTGAGCTCACGGGCGAGGGCGTAAGCCTTGTACACGGAAGCGGCGTTCGTGTACGGAGCGCCGGTGAAGTGCACGAAGTCGCAGTGCAGGCCGCGGCGCATGGCCCGGTGGGCCGCTACCGGTGAGTCGTAGCCGCCGGAGAGCAGCACCAGGGCGCGTCCGCTGGAGCCCACGGGCAGTCCGCCCGGTCCCTGATGGCGGCTCCAGGAGACGTAGCTCTCCTTGTGGTCGATCTCGACCGAGACCAGTACGTCGGGGCTGGAGAGGTTCACCGGCAGGGGACCGAGGGCTTCCCGGACGCGGGCCCCGAGAAAGCGCTCGAACTGCGAGGAGGTCATCTCGAAGCTCTTGTTCCGCCGCTTGACCCGCACGGCGAAACTGATTCCGGGCCGTTCCGCGCGAGCGGCGGCGAGCGCCTCCACGGCCGTCCCGGTGATGTCCGACACGGTGCTCGGAACGCGCAGGGCAGGCTCCACCGAGTTGAACCCGATCACCCGCCGGGCGCGCTCCACGAGGTCCTCCAAGGGGACCTCGCCGCCGAGCACGGTGACGTTCTGGCCGGCCTTGATCCATGTGGAACCGCCGATACCGCGCAGGGCGCCGCGGAGATTGTCGTGCAGCCGCTCGGTGAACAGGTGCCGGTTGCGGCCCTTGAGGAAGATCTCACCGTGCTTGAGCAGGACACAGGGCCCGCTGGGGTGGGGCGCTCCGGGGGAGGGGATGGCGGGAATGCTCGGTTCGCCGGGCACGAAACTCTCCTTCGCGAGTCGTCGTGAGGGCCGGCGCCGGGCCGCGAACGGGGCGCGGGCCCGCCCGTCCCCGTCATACGCAGGGCCGGGTGGAACACACCACTCGCTCAGCGGTCCCGCCGCCGGGACGCGTGGATCCGTGCGCGGTGATCACACCCCGCACGAGCAGTGGCAGGTCTTCGGACTCGTGGGCACATCCCGAAGGGCGGGACACCTACTGGCCGTCGCTTCCCGGGTCACCTGCGTGCCCAGTGCTTCATGACGGCGGTCGTTCCCACTCACCGCTGCGAGGCAGTCCCGGACTCCCACCGGGTTCCCTCTTGCGACACCCCGTCTGGCGGGCGGGGCGAACCAGCTGCCGGTCCAGAGTAGACAAGGTGGCGCGCATTGCGTGAACCAGACCTTGACTCTCCGCTGTGAGCCGGGATGGCTGATTCGAGACTCTGTCGGGTAGGGGGACGATGCGTCACTCTGAGAGGAGTCATGGGTACTTCAACTGGCCAACTGCGTGCCGAGCTTGGGGGAGCCGGTGGCCTACGTTCCTCTTCTCAAGGGCAAGGCGGGGGAGTTTTTGGCACGGGGACAGCGTCGGCGGAGGTGCGGTCCCGGATACGCCCGGTGATGGAGGCCGTGCCCGACTGCGACGTTCGAGATCTCCTGGAGACCTTCTCCTGCGATCACCCTCTTTGTCCGGCCTGCCTTCCTCCGTTCGGGCCGTCGTTGCCCGCCGAATCCACGCCGGGAAGCACCGTGATGTGCGGCACGCCGGTGCGCGGGTGCTCGGTCACCTCCGCCTCGACGCGGTAGACCTCGGCCAGAAGCGCGGGGGTGAACACCTCCGCCGGGGTTCCGGCCGCGACCACACGGCCGCCGTCCATCACACAGATCCGGTCACAGAAGGAAGCGGCCAGGTTGAGGTCGTGCAGCGCGACGACGGCGGTGACGCCGAGCCTTCGGACGAGCCGCAGCGCATCGAGCTGATGGCGCAGGTCCAGGTGGTTGGTCGGCTCGTCCAGCACCATCGTGCCCGTGCGCTGTGCGAGCGCACGGGCGATCAGGACCCGCTGCTTCTCCCCGCCCGAGAGGTGGTCGAACGGTGCGTGTGCCAGGGCACCGACGTGCAGTTCCTCCAGCGCTCGCAGGATGATGTCGCGGTCGTCCGCGTCATCGCCCGCGAAGGCCCGCTTGTGAGGCGTGCGGCCCATGGCGACCACGTCGTACACGGTGAGCTCGAAGTCCCCGGCGGTTTCCTGGAGGACGGCCGCCAGCCGCTGCGCGAGCCGTTTGCCGGGCATCCGCCAGACGTCCGTGCCGTCCAGCAAGACGCGGCCGGACGTGGGGCGCTGCGCCCGGTAGAACGTGCGCAGCAGCGTCGACTTGCCGGCCCCGTTGGGGCCCACGAGCGCCAGCATCTCACCGGGTGCCACGTGCAGGGACGCCTGGTGGACCAGGGGTTTGCCGTTCACCACGACGGAGACCTCCTGGGCGTCGAGCGCGCCTGCCGCCGCAATCGTGCTGTTCGTCACCGAGCCGCCCTCCGCCGCATCAACCACAGGAAAAACGGGCCGCCGACCAGGGCGGTGAGAATGCCGACGGGTATCTCCTCCGGACTCATCAGGGTGCGCGCGGCCAGGTCGGCGGCGATCAGGAAGGCCGCGCCCAGGAGCGCGGCGGCGGGCAGCGCACGGCGGTGGTCGGCGCCCACCAGCAGCCGCACCACGTGCGGCAGGATCAGCCCGACGAAGCCGATCTGCCCGCTGACCGCCACGATCGTGCCGATCATCAGCGCGACGAGGGTGAAGAGCGCGGCCCGAAAGCGGTGCACGTCCAGGCCGAGGGCCGCAGCGGCTTCCTCCCCGGCCAGCAGGAGGTTGAGCGAGCGGCAGACGCCGAGCAGGACCGCCGTCCCCAGCAGGACCGCGCCCACGGGTATCCACACCGTCGTCCAGGTGGTGCCGGCCAGCCCGCCGAGCATCCAGCGCAGTGCGGCCTGGGTCTTGTGCGGGTCGTTGGAGGTCACGAGGAGGAAGCTGGCCAGGGCGGAGAGCACTTCGGCCATGGCCACGCCCGCCAGCACCAGCCGCACCGTGGTCATCCTCCCGCCGGAGCGGGCCAGCAGATAGACGGCGACCAGCGCGGCCAGCGCGCCGCAGAATGCCGCGACGGGCAGGGAGAACATGCCGAACAGGGTCACGTTCAGCACCAGCACGAGCACCGCGCCGACCGATGCGCCCGACGAGACCCCGAGCAGCATCGGGTCGGCCAGCGGGTTGCGGACCAGGGCCTGCAGCGCCGCCCCGGACACGGACAGTCCCGCGCCCACGGCTCCGGCCAGCAGAACCCGGGGCAGCCGGACGTCGACGACGATCGTCTCGCGCACCGGGGTCCACGTCGGCTCGGCCAGCGCCGGATGCACCCGGTGCAGCAGGAGGCTCCAGACCTGGTCGGCCGGGATGGTGATCGAGCCGACCGCGATGCCGGCCGTCGCGGCGCCAACCAGCGCGACGCCCAGAAGAACGAGCACCAGGGAGTAGGGAATTCCGGGGCGGCGCCTGGCGAGCGGCCCGGGTATCTCCCGCCCACCGGGCCCTTCGCCGGGCCCTTCGCCGGGCCCTTCGCCGGGCCCTTCGCCGGGCCCTTCGACCGGCCCGGCCGCCTCCTTCACCTCCGTCACTTGAAGCGCCCGGGGTGGAGCTGGCGGGCCAGCGACTCCACGGCCGACGGGACCCGTACGCCGAGCACGGTGGACGACAGCGGCAGCACCGCGAAGCGCTTGTTCTTGATCGCCGGCACGTCCTTCAACGCCGGGTTGGACAGCAGGAACTTCTTCTTGTCCTCGGCGGACTGGTTGCCGTAGTCGTAGATGACGATGACATCGGGGGCCCGCTGTGCCACCTGCTCGAACGAGACGTCACCGAAGGGCTTGTCGAGGTCGGCGAAGAGGTTCACCCCGCCGGCCCGCTTGATCACCTCGTTGCCGATGCCCTTGCCGCCTGCGGTGAAGGCGGTCTTGTCGCCGCTGTCGTAGACGACGACCTTGAGCGGGGAAACACCGGAGAGCTTGCGCTGCACGCTGTCGAGCACGGTGTGCAGACTCCGCACCTGCCGTTCGGCTCGTTCCGGCACGCCGAAAATCTTGGCGACGGTACGGATCTCCTCGTCCATCCGGTCCATCGTCACAGGCCCCTTGGAGCACTCCTCGACGTTGAGATGAGTGTGGATCCCGGCCTTGGTGAAGGCGGCGCGGCTGCGCCCCTCCTTCTCGTCGAAGGTGCTGGCGAACCCGCCGTAGACGAAATCGGGTTCGGCCGCCAGAAGCGTCTCGAATGAGGGGTACTCCTTCGACAGGGTTTTGACCCTGTTGTAGGCGTCCCGGTACTGCGGGAGGATCGTGTCGTCCAGGTAGCCCGTGCCCACCATCGACTTCTCCAGCCCGAGTGCCAGCATGACCTCGGTCGCGTGCTGGTTCAGCGAGACGGCCCGCTGCGGCGGGCGCTGATAGGTGGTCCGCACCCCGCAGTTGGACACGGTGACGGGGAACCCCTTCGGGGCGGGGCCCGTTGACGAGGCGTCGGACTGCTTGACGGGGCCGCCACAGCCGGACACCGAGAAGGCCACGAGCGCGGTCAGCAGCAACGGCAGCGAGCGTCTGCTCTTCATTGGTGTTCCTTCCGGGCTTCTTCAGGAGGCGACGCACGCCGCACAGCGGGAGGCCATGCTTCCGCAAGTTATGTGTAACTGCGATCATCATGCAATCGGGGTGCCGAGGGGGAAGCGTGAGGGGAGAGGACGGTGGACGGAGGTGCCCAGGGGCCAAAGCAGCCGGCTCGCGCTGCGGGGCCCGGCTGCCGCGCGCATCACGCTTCCTTCCACGACTGACTCGCGCGAGGCACCCATGATGACCACCGACACGCTCGCTCGGATCTCCGCCATCGGCCCCTACTTCGCGGTGTCCTGCGGGCCACGGACCGACGCGCCGGACTTCTCGCCGCTCACCGACCTGTACGGGGATCAGGCAGCACTGGAGGCATACGTCACTGCCGTGGGCAAACGACTCGGCACCGGCCAACAACGGGTGGCCGCCTCGACCCTCCACATCGGAACGGCGGCCCGTCTGTGGTCGGTTGCCCTGGCCGCCACCGTACTGACAGGTGAGGTACCCGACCTCGCGCCCCAACGGCTGTGGTGGCGCACGGCCACATCCGGCCCGATCGACCTCTGGCTGCCCGAGATGATCTCGGTGTCCCGTGGCGACGACCTGCCCGGCGCCCTGTACGAGAGCATCGTCGTACGCAACCTGCGGCCGCTGGACGAGGCGATGCGCCGGTACTTCGGACTCTCGCCAAAGGTGCTGCAGGGCAACGTCACCTCCGCGCTCATGGGCGCCGTACGCACTCTGAACAGGCGCGCTCCGCACGCACCGCACCCGCCGCTCCCGCTCGCCACCGCCCTACTGGAACGGGAGCCCCTCGCGAGCGCGGGCACCCTCACCGTCCACCCCCTCGCATACCGTCGCCACAACTGCTGCCTCTACTACCGGGTCCCGGGCGCCGGGTACTGCGACGAGTGCGTCCTCGAACGCGGGGAGTGCACACCATCCAGTACCGAGAACCCGCGCAACAACTCCGCCACCATGTAGTCGCCCGTCCAGAGGGGCTGGGGCTCCCGCCCGCCAGGCCGGCACCGACCCCGGTCGCCGGTTTGCTATCGGCCGTCGCCGGGTGGCTGGGGCAACGCCCCGGGTACGCGGGTGAGGTGGAAGAAGAAGTCCGCGGGGGCTTCCTTTTTGTCCATCACGCACAGCAGGACGTTGTCGGTGAGCCGGCGGAAATGGTCGATGATGGGCAACTGGTCATAGACCATCGCCGTGGACTGCTTGCCGCGGTACATGACCTCGTGCAGTGTTGCGAGGCCCATCTCCTCGTACGAGAAGACCGTCCCGTCCTCGTCGCGGCACAGCAGCGGCTCCACGTGCGCTGCGTCGACGAACCGCTTGCCGTACCACTGCATCTGCGTCAGCAGCGCGGCGTTCTCGCTGGTGTGCTCGAACCCGCCGCCTTGCCAGGTGCCGATGAGGAGATCGGTGTCGACCGGTTCGAGCTGGTCGAAGAGCTCCGCCAGCTTCGCGTTGTCGTACTGCCCATTGGACGCGATGACGTCCAGAACTTCCTGCTCGATACTCATGGCCGGGGCCTCCGTCGGCTGGGGGACGAATGGTCTGTGCCGGGTGTGCGCGGCGCTGCCCGGTCCGCCCGGCAGGGGTGAGGTGGTGGCCCGGCCGGGCCGTACGGGGTCGAAGCGGTGGTACATCCGCGCATGCCAGAGCGCCACCCGTTCCAGTGCCACCGCGGAACCGTACCCGGCAGCGGTGAGCGGAGCCAGAGCCCGCCGGCAGTTTTCCAGCCCTTCCTCGGCGCGCCGGTACACCTCCTGCTCGGTCAGGCCCAGGGCGAGTGCGTCGCTCTTCCCCTCGGACCGTTCTCGTTGGTGGCCGCGCAGGTCATTGAGCAGGCGAATGGCGGTCGCGGCCTGGCGCAGCGCGCCGAGCAGCACCGGAAGGCGCCGGGGCAGACCTGGCTCGTCCATGAGGGCCCACAGAGCGGTGACCTGTTGTTCGACGCCGATGGTCCAGGCGCCGTGCCGTAGGTAGTCCGCCAGCCGGGGCATGCCGCGACCGTTGGCCGATGTCCGGGCCGACTCCCCTTCGTATCGCATGCCGACGAGCGTCTGGTGCATGCTTTTCCGCCAGACGGCGGTGAGTTCGGGCCGGCCATCGCGATACAGGTCTCGGACGATTTCCGCCAGCGCGCGCGCCAGGGGATCGTCGCTGCCGCTGCCGCTGCCGCTGCCGCTGCCGCTGCCGCTGCCGCTGCCGCTGCCGCCGTCGCTGTCGCGCCCCGCGAGGACGCCGTGCCAGGCCCGGACGCGGTTCGGGGTCCCGTCCGGGCCCGCGGAGCCCGCTGCATCCGGTGCGTCCAGGACATTGTCGATCGCCATCAGCCAGACGGTGAGCCGGGACACCTGGTAACAGGTCTCCGGAGGCAGCCAAGGGGTGAAGAACGCAGCCTGAAGACACATCAGGGGTACCAGCGCGGCGTCCACGGGCAGCCCGAGCTCTTTGAGCCAGATCTCCAGTCGCGGCATGCTCTGCAATGCGGCGGAGCATGTGTCCGCTATGGAGACGATCTCCCGGGGCGAGTGGCCGTGCGGTCGCGAAGTGTCCACACCGTCAGGCTACGTCCCGCGCTCGTGCGGGTTCCGGCGCGCCGTGCTTTTCGGCCCGCACCCGGGTCCGCGCACCCCCGGGCCGGTCGCACGCCGCTGCCGTGTCGCCTCGCCTGCCCCCGGAGAGCCGGCAGCGCGTCGGGCCGTCATCCAGGCCGGTGATCCAGGCCGGTGATCCAGGCCGGTGCGTCACGCCTACGAAGCGGAACGGAACTCGGGAAGACAGAGGCCAGATGTCAACAGGACCTGCGTCACCGTCCATACCGGACGCGCATCTATCGCCCCGGCTCGCCACACGTGTGAGCCGTGCGCTTGCCCTCGCCACTCGGCAAACACTCTCCACCCAGCGGGACAACGGTTCATGGTGGGCCACCCCCGCCGCTCGGATCACTGAGACCGCACTGTGCACGCTGGCCCTGGCACACTCTCCGCACCCCGGGGCCGACCGAGCCGCCGAGCGGGGCAGGGCGTGGCTCGCCAACGGGGCCGCCCCGCAGAACCACCATCCGGTGGCCCAGGCCGTGGAGGCCGCACTGCTGTCCCTGGCCCTGGACACCGGCGGCCCCATCGACGTGAGTCACCCCTCCTTCGCGGACCGGGCACTGTCGGCCCGAGCCCGGCTCCTACAGGCCATCGCCCTGTACAGCGGCCGGGCGACCAGTGGCGGCACCGGACCCACCGCGCTGCGTACCCGGCTGGCCACCGCGGTCGCAGCCCCGGAGCGGCTCAAGCACTGGACCCGGGTGGAACTCTGGTCCGCGCACGCACTGGTGGAGACCCACTTCGGCGACCGGGTATCCGCCCGGCACGCCGCCGCCAGGGTCGCCGACCAGCAATCCCCGTCGGGCGACTTCTTCGGCAATCCGGTCACCACCGCTCTCGCGGCGCTCGCGCTCCAGGCCGCCACCCCCGGGACAGCTGCCGCCCGCCGCTGCGCGGAGTACCTTCTCACCAGCCAGCTCCCCGACGGAACCTGGCGCTTTTCCACCAGCGACGTCTGGGACACCGCGCTGACCGTGCGTACCTTCCACGGCGCAGCGGCCTTCGACCGCCACGGGCTGCCGGCCGCCCTCACGTTCCTGGTCGCGGCACAGAACCCGGACGGCGGCTGGCCATACCGCTCGGGCGTCGAGTCCGACAACGACACCACCGCGGCCGTCCTGATCGCTCTGCGCGGCGCCGGCGGCGCGCCCGGCACGACGCTACGGGCCGGCCTCGGTCACCTGTACCGGCAGCAGACGGACGACGGTCTCTGGCCGACCTGGCAGTCCGCCGGGGACCCTCCGGTGGACGACGTGGTCGCCCATGTCGTCACCGCACTGGACTGCTGCTCCGGCCACCCCCGCGTGCCACTGGCCGCGGCGCGTCGCTGGCTCGGCGAACGCCTCGACAAACAGGGACGCTGGCACGCCGGGTGGTACCGGGGGCTGTCGTACGCCACCGCCGAGGTCCTTCCCGCCCTCGACGCGGCAGCACAGGGGGGCGGACACCCTGCCGCCCGGACTCTGGCCGAAACCCGTAATCCCGACGGCGGCTGGCCCGTCGAGGGGGCCGGCCCGAGCACTCCTGCCGCAACGGGACTGGCGCTCGCAGCCCTGGAACGTGGCGGCCTGCCCGCCGAGGAACACTGGGCGCCGGCGCTCGGCTACCTGGTGGAGACCCAGCGCGACGACGGCACCTGGCCGGGGGTACCGCTCATGTACGGACCGCGCCCCCTCGTCACGCACTACCCCACCCACACTCATGCGTTTGCCGCTGGCGGCCTCTTTGCCGGGCAGCGCCGCCTCCACACCGCTGCGGGGGTCAGCGCCTCCGCTGACGAGGAGGGCTGACATGCGGCCCGACTCGAGAAAGGCCGGCATGAGCAGCACCGGTGCACGGCTGACCGGCGGACCGGGACGGGCCGCTGCCGACGCGCTCACCGAAGCCCCCGTCGCCCCCGGCCGCCTGCCGCTGGCCGGTCACGCCCCGCGGATCCACCGCGACGCTCTGCGCTTCGTCCGCGAGCTGCGGCACCACGGACCGGTGACGAAGATCTACATCGGCCCCCGGGAGGTACATGTCGTCAACTCCCACGAAATCGTCCGGGAGTTGTTGACCGCACAGGCCCGCGCCTTCGACAAGGGCGCGATGTTCGAGGCCCTGCGCGTGCCTCTCGGGGACGGGCTGATCACCGCCGCGGGCGAGCGCCACCTCCGCCATCGCCGGCTGATGCAACCCGCCTTCCACCACGACCGGATCGCCGGCCAGGCCCGCATCATGTCCGAACGGTCCGTGGCGCTGGCCGCCGCCTGGGAGCCCGGCACCACTCGCGATCTGGTGCCGGAGATCCACCGCCTGACCCTCGACATCCTGCTGCGTACCCTCTTCGCGGACCCCCAGGACCCTGAACTGCGCCCCGCTGTCATGGACTGGCTCTCCGTCAAGTACCACTCGATGCGCCTGGCCCTCTCCCCGCTGCATGCCTGGGCGGAACGCCTCCCGCTGCTTCCGCGATGGCGGCCGCCGCACGCCGGCCCGCTGCGCCGGCTGGTGGCTGTCCAGCAGCGGATCATCGGGGCATACCGTGCCGACGGCCGGGACCGCGGCGATCTGCTGTCGATGCTCCTGGTCACGGGCGGCCCGGACGGTGGTCTGACCGACGCCGAAGTGACCGACGAGCTGATCACCCTGTTCCTGGCAGGGACCGGCACCGTCAGCGCATCCTTGGCCTGGGCGCTGCACGAGATCTCCCGCCGCCCCGAAGTCCAACGGCGGATCCACGACGAACTCGACGCCGTTCTCGCCGGGCGGCCCCCCGGCTTCGAGGACCTTCCCGCACTGGTCTACACACGACGGGTGCTGACCGAAGTGCTGCGGCTGCATCCGCCGTCGTGGCTGCTGATGCGCCGCGCGGTGCGGCCGGTCACCCTCGGCGGGGTACGGCTCTCCCCGGGCGCCGAGGTGTTCTTCAGTCCGTACGCCCTGCACCTCGATCCGCACCTGTACGAGAACCCGGCCCACTTCGACCCCGAGCGCTGGGCGCACGACGATGCCGCGAAGGCGCCGCGGCACACCTATCTGCCCTTCGGAGCTGGCAGCCGGCTGTGCATCGGGGAAGCCTTCGCCTGGACCGAACTGACCCTGGCACTGGCGGCGTTCACCGCTCACCGGCGCCTGACACCGGCCGGCTCCACCCCCGTGCGGACCCTGGTCGGCACCGTCCTGCGCCCGGACCGGCTGCCGCTCACGGCACATGCCCGCCCGTCGTGACCCGCACCTCCTCCCACGTCTGCCTCCCCACGCTTGCCCCTCTCCCCGTCAGGAGCCGCACATGTCAGCGCACGCCCAGATGCCAGGTGACGGACCACACCCGGGCCGCCTGCGGGACCGGGTCGCCCTGGTGACCGGAGGCGCCTCGGGGATCGGCGCCTCGTGTGCGCGGCGACTGGCCGCGGACGGCGCTGTGGTGGTGGTCGCCGACCTCGACGAGGACGGTGCGACCCGTGTGGCACGGCAGATCACCGCAGCCGGTGACACCGCCCTGCCCCGCCGCGTCGATGTCACCGACCCGGACAGCGTCACCGGCGTGGTCACGGAAGCCGCTGCCTTGCGCGGCGGTCTGCGGATCGCGGTCAACAGCGCCGGAGTCAACGGCCCCCTCAGCCCACTGGCCGAACTTCCGCCCGCCGACTTCGACACCGTGATGAGGGTGAACCTGTACGGCGTCTTCCACGCGATGCGCTGCCAGCTCCCCGCCATGGCCGACACCGGTGGCGTCGTCGTCAACGTCGCCTCCATAGCGGCACATTCGGGCTTCCGGGGGCACGCCGCCTACGCCGCCGCCAAACAGGGTGTCCTCGCCCTCACCCGGACCGCGGCGCGCGAATACGCCGGCCACGGCATCCGGGTCGTGTCGGTGTCACCAGGCATCGTCGACACCCCTATGGTCACCTCGCTGCCGCCCGGAGCCACCGACGGTCTCCTCACCGCCGTCCCCCTGCGGCGTACCGCGCGGCCCGCCGAAGTCGCCGCACTCATCGCGTTCCTGGTGTCCGACGACGCCTCGTACATGACGGGCAGCGACCATGTCGTCGACGGCGGCTACCTTGCCAAGTAGCCGACCGGAACGCCATCGCCGGCTCCACGATCGTGAAGATCCGTCCCTCGGCCGACGGCCACTGCCGGCCGAGGGCTCCGCGCCTCATACTCCAGCCGTAGATCGTGATCGGGCGTCGTGAGACGCTGCCCTTCATGATCGCCAAGCTGCAGTGTGTGGTGTTGGACTGTGCCGATGTCGTTGAGCTGTCCCGGTTCTACCAGTCGCTTCTCGGCGGTGTAGTGAATCAACCGGATCCGCGGTGGTCGCTCGGCGACGGCTGGGCGACGCTGCACACCGACGGGCTCGTGCTGGCCTTCCAGCGGGTGGAAGACCATCAGCCACCACGGTGGCCGGATCCCGCTCGGCCCCAGCAGTTCCACCTCGACCTGGGTGTCACGGACCTGGGCCGAGCTCAGAAGGACATCCTCGGTCTGGGCGCCTCGCTGCTCGACGAGGGGGACGGAAAGCGGAGCTGGCGCATCTTCGCGGATCCGGCAGGTCACCCGCTCTGTCTCGTCCGGGACTGACAGCAGACATCGAGGGGTGCGGCCACCGTTGATCATCGTGAGTTGTGTGGACTGACAATGAGACGGTGGTCGCAGGTCACAGCATGGATTCCGCCCGATGGCGGGAGGCGTTCGAGGTGGCCATGAGCCGGATCGTGGGCCGGTTCAGCCGCTATGAACCCCGCCTGCGGGCCGGGCGGCTGGTGCTCGGCCTGCTGTCGGACCTGCCGCGTAAAAACTGCTGGACGATCGCGGAGTGGGCCGGGGAAACCGGCCCGCACGGCATGCAGCATCTGCTGTGCCGGGCCTCCTGGGACGCCGATGCCGTCCGCGACGACGTGCGCGAATACGTCGTCGAGCATCTCCATGACCAGGCCGCGGTGCTGGTCGTGGACGAGACCGGCGACGTCAAGAAGGGCACCCGCACCGTGGGTGTCCAGCGCCAGTACACCGGCACGGCCGGGCGGATCGAGAATTCCCAGGTCGCCGTCTACCTCGTCTACGCCGGCGCCCGGGGACACGCGGCGGTGGAGCGGGGGGCTGTACATCCCCCGCTCCTGGACGTGCGATCCGGACCGCTGCCGGGCCGCGGGGCTCGGCGCGGACACCACCTTCGCGAGCAAGCCGGAACTGGCCGTTACCGCCGCCAGCCCCAGCACAGCCGTCTTGCCCATACCGGCCTCGCCGACCACGAACGCCGCCTGCCCCACACCTGACGACGCCGATGCCGCCAGTCCTCTCAATGTCGCCGTCTCGGCCCGACGGGTGCGGAGGCAGCTGGTGATCTCTCGGTGCGTGAATGTCGGGCAGAAATGACGGCGGTGCCACAGGGCGACGAAGAAAAGGGAAGGCGGCAACCTCGGACCGTTGGCAGGATGTCCGCATTCAACGCCCGAGGGGAAAGGACCCGACGACCGTGGCCCGTGCCATCACTTTGATCCGCTCTGCTTCCCTGTCCGACGTCGCCGAGTACGCCTACGCGGCCACCGCACCCGCCGAGTCACGACTGATCTTCCTCGCCGGGGCGTGTCCGCTGAACGACGACGGCTCCACGGCAGCGATCGGGGACTACGCGGGCCAGGCAGCGAAAGCCATCGAGAACATGCAGACAGCCCTCACTGCCTCCGGTGCGTCGCTCCAGGACGTCATCAGTACAAGAGTTCTCGTCGCATCGGCCCGGCGGGAGGACCTGGTGGCTGCCTGGGAGGTGGTCCGGGACTCGTTCGCCGACCATGATGTCCCCAGCACCTTGATGGGCGTCACCGTGCTCGGCTACCAGGACCAACTCGTCGAGATCGAGGCCGTCGCCGCCGTGCTCGATTCTTGAGGCCCATCGGCACACTGTGCCGGCCGAACGCGGCCTTGGGCCGGAAGCGCCGATCTGGGGACACCGCGAACGAGGGACGGCTATCCGTCCGTCAGGGCGGCCGTGTAGGGGAGGGCGCGGTGGCGTTCGCCGGATCCACCAAGCAGGCCGCGCACGGCACCAGCCGGGGTTTCGACGACCGGATCTGCCTGTCGGGGCACGGGAACGCTTCCTTTTTGGAGGGGGAGAGCCAGGAGATGCGGGGGAAGCCCGCCCACTCCTTGAGCGCGAACTGCGGGCCGCTGCCCGCGACCTCCGTGGCGCCTCGGCCGCCGAAGTGCGCCGGGAAGACGAGCGCGTTGTTCTCGGCGGCGCGACCGAGCAGCTTGTGTCCGGTGGCGCGGGACTCCGCCGGGTCCTCGCAGAAGCAGGAATTGGTGTCCGGAGGTCGAACTCGCGGTGCCGTAGAAACTGACGGCTGGTCGCCTGCGGGACGGGCGGCCGCCGTAGTTCTCTGGCGCGTGTGCGTCCCTCGCGTCGCCATCGTCGGTGGTCGGCCAGGGCGCAGGCGCATGTCGACGGTGATCTGGACGCACCAACTCCCTTGAGCAGGAGCAGGGTTGTGGCTGCGAGGTGCGTGGGGGCTGTGAAGAGTTCGGGCACGACTCTCGGGATTCGGTCACGGGAGCGGAAGACTCGGAGGGCCCACTCGGCGCTTTCGGACAGGTCGGGCGCCGACCTATGCGATGGGAGACCGATCAATGATGTTCACTCTGGTACGGAGCAGAGTGCGGAGGGCCGCGCTCACGCTCTCGGCCGTCGCGGCCCTTGCCTTCGGCGCGACCGCCACGACCGGCGCAGCAGCGGCCCCCGCACCCGCGAAACAGGGGCCGACCTCGGTGGCGTACGTCGAGGTGAACAACAACAGCATGCTGAACGTCGGCAAGTACACCCTCGCCAACGGCGGCGGCAACGTCTTCGACGTTGCCGTGATCTTCGCGGCGAACATCAACTACGACACGGGCACGAAGGCGGCGCAGCTGTACTTCAACGAGAACGTGCAGCGCGTCCTCGACAACGCCGCCACGGAGTTACGGCCGCTGCAGCAGAAGGGCATCAAGGTCGTCCTCTCGGTGCTCGGCAACCACCAGGGCGCGGGCTTCGCCAACTTCCCGTCGCAGCAAGCGGCTTCGGCGTTCGCGAAACAACTGTCGGACACCGTGGCCGAGTACGGCCTCGACGGCATCGATTTCGATGACGAGTACGCCGAGTACGGCAACAACGGCACCGGCCGGCCCAACGACAGCTCGTTCGTGTACCTGGTGACGGCGCTGCGCGCGCACATGCCGGGCAAGATCATCAGCCTCTACAACATCGGCCCGGCCGCGTCGCGTCTCTCCTGCGGTGGCGTCGACGTCTCGTCCGAGTTCGACTACGCCTGGAACCCGTACTACGGCACGTGGCAGGTCCCTGGCATCACACTGCCCAAGTCGAAGCTGTCACCGGCGGCCGTCGAGATCGGCGGAACCTCGCAGAGCACGGTCGCCGACCTCGCCCGCCGCACCGTCAGCGAGGGGTACGGCGTCTATCTGACGTACAACCTCGACGGCGCCGACCGCAGCGCCGACGTCTCCGCGTTCACCAGGGAGCTGTACGGCAGTGACGCCGTCTACACGCCGTAGGGCGACCGCACGCCCCAGTGCGCGGCGCTCCTTCCGGCTTGCCGTATCCCGTAGGGCCGCGATCCGTGCAGGCCGCGCTCTTGACAACGATGTTGGGGGCGCGGTGCGGGTTGACCATGCACCTTCGTGCGCCCCCGAGACGCGGCTGCTGTGCCGGGACCACGGGTAAGTGCTGTCCCGGGCCGGGGGCCTGACTCATGAGAGCCGGATACCGCCACCTGCTCAAAGTCGCCCGAGGGCTGGGCGCGATACGCAGGGCCGGGATGCGGAGGGCCGGGGTGGAGGTCGTCTCCGTTCGAGCGCCCGGGGGATCGGTGGGCGGGCGCGCATGCTTTCGCAGGCCGTCATCGTGCTGCCCGACCACCGTGACACCAGCCCGGTGCCGGCGCGCAACGCCCCTCCGTGATCCGCGAAATGCTCGCCTCGGTCAGTGCGGGCACGGGGCCGGCCGTGGGGTAGGAACGCGAGGACAGGGGGAAACTGGCTGATGCAAGGGCGAGTCGAGCGAGTCGAGGGGCCTCTCGGAGAGACGCGAAGGCAGGACGTGGAACAGGAGCCACCGTTATGCGCATCCCCGGCCCCGAGCACCAGGAGGACGGCGGGCTGAGCGCCATTGCGGCTGCGGGCGGGCTGCACCGGTACCAGTTACGCCTGCACGAGGCACACGGACCCGTCGTGCGCTTCCAACTGCCGGGCGCGGACACGGCCGTGTCGGTCGCCGATCCCGTGCTCCTGGAGGCCACGGCGCACATCGACACGCGGCCCGAGGAGCTGTTCGCGTTCCTGGACCCGCTGTGCGAGGCCGGCAACCTGCAAGTGCTACCCGCCGACGAGCACACTCCCTGGCGCCGACTCCTGCTCTCGGTGCTCGCCGGACGGCCGGCTCACGAGCGGCATTTCGCGCGATTCACCGAGCTGGCGCGGGAACTCGCGGACCGCTGGGCGGGGCAGGCCGACGGCGAACCCGTCGAGCTGCAACAGGAGTTGACCGCGCTGTCGCTCCGTATGATCTGCGGGTTCGCGCTCGGCGGCGCGGAGACCGACACGGACCGGGTCGTCGCCGCGTTCGAGGACGTGCTCACCGAGCACCTCGGGCGGCTCTACCAGGTGCCGCGGGCCGCGCCGCGCTCGGCGGAGCGGGCCGAGGTGGCCCTTGCCTATCTGCGCGCGACGGTCGACCGCGTGGTGGCGGCGCACCGCTCGGGCGGCCGCACCGACCGCAGCGACCTGATCGGGGCGCTCGTCGAGGCCGGTCAGAGCCCGGCGCGGATCCGGGACACCGTGATGGTGACGCTGCTCGCCGCCCACCACACCACCGGTGTCGCCGTCTCGTGGACGCTGCACCTGCTGGGCCGCCACCCCGACGCGGCCGATCGCGTCGCCGCCGAACTGGACCAGGTGTTGGGCGAGCGCGCCACGCCCGATTACGGTGATCTGCGGCGGCTCACGTATCTGGACATGGTGCTCAAGGAGTCGATGCGCCTGTTCCCGCCCGGCCCGTACGGCGCACGCGAGACGACCGAGGACCTGGTTCTGGGCCCGTACGAGATCCCGGCCGGGACGACGGTGTTCTATCCGTTCTGGGCGGTGCACCTGAACCCTGAGCACTGGCCCGAGCCGGAGCGGTTCGACCCCGAGCGGTTCACGCCGCAGGAGGTGGCCAAGCGGCCGCGGCTCGCGTACGTCCCCTTCGGGATCGGGCCACGCAGCTGCGAGGGCGCCGCTTTGGCCACGGTCGAGGCCCAGCTTGTCCTGGCCGTCCTCCTCAAGCGCCTGCGCTTCCGGCCCGCCCCGGGGAACGAAGTGACGCCGGTGGAACGGTTCGTGCTGTGGGCACGGGACGGGATCCGGATGACGGTGCGGCCACGGGACCTCTAGGGCCTGTCCGATGGGTCCAGGTCGGAAGGTCGCGGCGTCTGGTGCACTGCGTTCTCCCCCTCGCCTCAAGGGCGCGGGGGCACCCCCTCGTACTCTCCGTCTCGGCTCTTCCTTCGCTCCACGGATGGTGAGCTACATCGCACGGCGCCGGAGTGGCCCGATAGCGGAGCTGTCGGGAGGTGTCGGCAACGCCGCGTGGGGGGCACCTCCCAGCGTTGGCTGGGGGAGTGCCGTGCCAGGCGCCGCGGGCCCGGCCATGCCCCGTCTGACAACACAGCTGGCGCGCCGTCGACGCTCCGGTCGCCGGCTCACGCGCTGGGCCCCAGCGGGTGAGCCCAAGCGCAGTTGTGACCGGCGGAGCCGGATGAGCCTGCGGGCCGGACCGGCCGTCCGGGCCCAGCTGCTGCACCTGCTGTGGTGCCGGCGTCGGCGGACCTGGTCAGCCGTCAGTTCAACGCAGTGCCGCCAATGATCGGCGTCTTGCGCACCGAAGTGACGTACGGCCTTCACGACGGCTTGCCGCGCGTAGGGGCAGCTGTCGTACCCGTTCGGTGACCGCTTTCCGCAAGCCCGGATCCGATCGGGCGCCGGGCTGCGGGGGGGGGAGAGAGCGGGGAACGGTCCGGGCCGCAGGCGGGTTAGGCATCGGAAGTGATGCCGGTGCTCGTTCTAGGACCCGGATTTCCGGTGGCGCTCCCGAGCCGATGCCGCCTGCTGATCGAGCGCGTCGTCGGCCCAGGCTCGCGGCGGCCGCGCGCTGTTCACCGCCAGTAACCCTTGGGGCGTCTGGGTGCGTGTACCGGGCGTTGTGTTTGTGCTGGTGAGCGCCGGGGAGTGTGCGCCTGGCGTGGTGCGGTTGTGTATATGTCTGTGTTTTGTAACACCAAATCTGATTTCTTCCCTCAAGGTGGGACCAGCCGCCACTGTGTGGGAGCCCAGTCAAACCGGCCGGGTATCCGGTTTCCGGCACCTCGTCGTGGGTGCCGTATCCAGGGGGTTTTCGTGCTCCGTAACACTTCACGTATTGCTGCCGCGGTCTTCGGCTCCGTGGCTCTGGCGGCCACCGTCGTCCTCCCGGCCGCCGCGGCCGGCCACGGCCGTGCTCCGGCTCCGCATCACCGCTCGGCAGTGGTGCTCGGTGCGATCCAGTACGACAGCCCCGGGCGGGACGACCACTCCAACCGGAGCCTGAACGCCGAGTATGTGACGGTGAAGAACAACGGCCGTACGGCGGTCAACCTGCGTGGCTGGACCCTCTCGGACCGCGCCGGCCACACCTACCGCTTCGGCAACGTCCGGCTCGGCGGCCACTCGCAGGTCCGTGTCCACACGGGCATCGGCCGTGACAATCGCTGGGACCTCTTCCAGGACCGTCGTGACTATGTTTGGGACAACCACAGGGGCACCGCGGTCCTGAGCAACGATCACCGCCGGGTCGTGGATTCTGAAAGCTGGGGTCACCGCGGCCACGGTGGGCACAACCACTGATCAGCTCGAACCGGCCGGTGAGAGGTGATGTCGTCTTGCCGGCCACCCGGTGCGCCGCAGGTTCCTGCACCTGCGGCGCACCGCCATGTTCCGGCCTGTCTGCCTGTCTGCCTGTCTGCCTTGCCCGGACCCGGCCCGGCCCGGCGCGACCCGAGTCGGATGACGGGAGGCGGAGGGAGTGGCCGAGCAAACCAGGCGCGGTCCTCAGCCGAAGCGCAACCGTCCGCACGGCTCGCCGTCGAGCCATTCGTCGCCTTCGTGTTCCGCGATGAGCGCCGACAGCTGGTCCTTGACCGCCGGCACCGCCTCGTCATCGCTGTCGGCGAGCAGCAGCAGGACCTGTCCGCTGTTGCCCGACGGGGTGCAGACGAGTTCCGGCACTGCCATGGACATGCCCCGCGCAAGGACCATCGTCGGAAAGCACTCCAGTGCGCCGAAGCCCGCCTGGTAGGCCCCGTAGTCTCTTCTCCGCCCCCAGCGGAGGCCGGCATGCTCCGCGAGCGCCGGGTACTACGCACAGCCCGCCCAATTCGCTGAGGTCGCGGACGTCGTTCTCTGCGGAAAGGGGCCTGAGCGGCAGCGCGGCCTGGGCTTGCAGCGGGCTGGTCACGCGTCGGACAGGTCCGCTACCACTCCGGACTTCCAGCGTAGAGGGTGGTGAGCAGCGGTATCAGTCCTCTCACTCCCCGGTCATGTCCGGCCCTCAGGATCGCCCCGAACTGCGAGTAGCTGGTGACTGCCCATTTGTCGTTGTGCAGCCCGCCCGGATAGAGCTGGTCCATGGGCTTTCCGTAGCCGTCGAGGACGACGAACCGCACCGGCAGTTCTGGGTCGGTCTCGTGCATCCATCGAGGCCAGTAGCCACTGGTCGCGGCCTCATAGACCTGGTCGGTCTGCCAAAGAGCCTCGGGGTTCTTCCGGTACCCCGGAGCGTGCGAGGGGGAGGCGAAGCGCTTGTGCTCGATCACAACGAGTTCGCGACGATCGCGTTGTTGGGCTTCGATCACGAGATCGACGCCGCTGGTCGGCCAGTAGGCCGACAAGGGCGTGGCATCGCCAGTCCGCATTGATGGATGGAGGCCGGTGACCAGAGCGCGGCACACGGACGGGGCGGACTCCGGATCCAGAAGGCCGGCCAGGACAAGCCCGGTGAAAGGATCCTCCGTCACGGGATAAGGATGCTCGTCGAGCTCGTATTCCCGCATCCATTTCCGATGTGCCGCATGGTCGTCGCGCAACCTCCGTCTCTGGTCCGCGGTGGGAGCTGAGAAAGACATGCGCCGGATGCTGTCAGGGCTTCGCTCGTCAGGAAAGGGATTCGCCTCTCCGAACCGGCCCTTCCCTCGACTGCTCAACTCGCCGGATCGGCCGCTCACTCGCCAACTGAAGCGCTCAGGCACGCCAGTGCGCTTCCCCCGCGTTCTCCCTCGTAGTGTCAGAAGTCCAGCTCGATGTAGTCGATGTCGGTGAACTTCACCAGGAGGCCGTCGGCACGACGGCCGTGATCCTTGAAGTAGATCTCCTGCAGGCCTTCGGCCGCGATGTTCTGCAACTGATGCTCGGTGGCGCCCGACGCCTGGGCTTCGAAGAGGCGGGCCGCGTAGGCGGGCGGGAGGTGTTGGGTGATGAGGCGGATCCGGCCGTCGTCGGTGGTGCCGGGCGCGGCGGCGAACCCGAACCGGGCCCGCGTTTCGATGACGATGCCGCCGGTACGGGCCGCGTCCTTCTTCGCTTTGTCGCGCACCCGGGGCTGCCACCGTTTGCGTACCTCGCGCTCCATGCGGGCGGCGAGGTCCTTGCGGGGCCGTTTGATCTGCGCCTTGAGGTAGCGCTCGACCGTGCGCTGGGAGACGCGTAGCAGCTGCGCGACGGCCATGGTGGAGCCCTTCTCCTGCTTGACCAGGAACCGTACTTGGGCGCCGGCCGATTTCGGGATGGGGCGGGTGGCGGTGTTCGCCGCGGCCTTGTCGAGACTGTCGCCGAGGATGCCCATCGTGTGCCCCTATTCTCCGGTGTCGGGGGCGTCGTCGCCCTTGATGTGGCGGGCCGGGTTGATCCGGTCCTCCTCGATCGTCTGGGCGAGCCACAAGAAGTCGCGGGTGCCTTCGTGCTTGACCATGCCGGGGCTGACGCCGAGGCGGAACCCTCCGGGCAGCGGCTTGCCCTCGGTGGTGCGGGGCATGAAGTCCAGCGGGCTGGGCCCGTGGGAGAGGTAGACGGCGCAGTCGGACAGGATGGCCACGGGGAAGAGACCGGCCCTCGCCCATGCCGTGAGTTTGCGGTGCTGGTTGGTGCGTACCTTGCCGATCAGCTCGGCCCTCGCGTGCGGGCTCCAGGTGGCGCGGGAGAGGGCCGGCCAGGGCTCGCCATATCTGTAGGCGATGCCCTGCGGGCGTTCCCGCAGCTTGCCGATGCCGCCCTTGACGGTCGACTTGATGGCCGACAGGACGGCCGCCTGTCCCGGATCGACGCTCTTGTGACGGTCCATCGCGGCGAGGAAGTCCTCGTCGGACATGCCGGTGGTGACACCGAGGTCGGCCATGGTGGCGATGTAGGCGTCGCGCAGGTGGGTGTACCAGGCGTCGAAGTAGGCGGCGTGCTCGTGACGGACGTACGCCTCTGCCGGTGCCACGTCGTAGCCGAGCTCCACCGCGTAGGCAACGGTCGATGTCGCGTACCAAGCAGGCCCGGTCGGCCGGGTCCCTTTGGGGGTGAAGGGGTTGGGCAGCCGGGGGTCGGTCTCGATGTGCGAGAGGTCGACCAGCCAGGAGCCGGGCAGCTTGGGCTCGAACGCCGGGTTGTTGACGTGGGTTGCCGGGCCGGTGCCGATCACAAGGCGGTTGGCGGCGGCGGCAAAGGCCATATTGACGTCGATGCCGACCGCATGGGTGTGGCCCCGGGTGCACTCCTCGTCGGTGAGGGGGCGGAACCAGTCGTATGCCTCCTCGTCGATGACCTGGTCAGGGGTGCGCACGTGGTGGCGGGGGTAGCGGGAGGCGACGAGCGGATGCTCGGCGGGGGCCTCGGGCGGGGCGGGGTCGACCGGCTCGGCCAGCGAGCCCGGGTTCGGCCCGGACACCCAGGAGCCGGTGGCCGGGTCCTTGACCGCGCGGGTCGGCGGGCGCAGCGCGCTCATCAGTTCCAGACCGCAGACGGCCGTGGAGCCGCGCGGGGTGAGGACCCGGGTGGCGTACGTGCCCAGGACGGCGGCGACGTCAGCCGGCGGCAGCCGGCCGGTGTCCCCCCAGGAGCGGGTGTCGAGGGCGCCCCACGGCAGGATCGCGAACTGCACGCACTGCCGCTTGCCGCGCTCGGCGGGCCGGTAGATCCGGGCCCAGGGGCCGAACCCACGCTTGGTCAGCTTCCACTTGGCCTTGGCCAGTTGCCCCAGGACCTTGTGGTCCTCCGGGAGCCGCAGGCCGCGCCGGTCCTCCAGGACGGCCGGGAGTCCGAGCCGTTCGGCGGCCGTGTCGGTCAGGACGATCAGTGGGTCGGCGTCCTTGCCGTGCCGGTGGAGCCGCGCAGCGCCGAGCTTCGCTTCGTTCAGGGCCCATTCGACCAGTGTGGGGAACGTCTTGGCCGGACAGTCCAGGACCAGGCCACCGACGCAGTACGCCGATCCGTCACCGTCCAGTACCGCGAGCGGGCCGTGAGCGAATCGCGGGTCGTCGGCCTCGGCCGGGGCCGACGACCTCGCCGGGGTCTGCTTCGCCCCGGTCTGCCGCGCCCCGGTCTTCTTCGTCGTGGTCTGCTTCGCGGCCGGGCGCCTCGACGTCGACGGCCCGTGAGCGGGCGCGGCCTCGGGTGCGGGGACGGGAGGCGCAGCGGTGGGGGCCGGGGCGAGCGCGACCGGCTGTTCCGGCGCGGGCGCCGGGTGCTGGGTGGCCCAGCCGTCCAGCAGCCGCAGATACGCCTGCAGTCGGGGCGGCCGGGGCTCGCTGCGGCCGTGCTCCCAGTTCTTCACCGTCTGCGGTGTCGTGCGCAGCACCTGGGCGAGACGGGTCTGTGTGACACCGGCCGCCTCCCGGAGCCGGGACCGCTCGGCCGGTGACGGCAACCGCGGCTCACCCTCCAGCAGTGCGTCAACCGCCGCGAACAGCTCTTCCTCGCTGGGCATGCTTCACCTCCGTTTCCGAGGCTAGCATCATTTACCCTTGAATTTAACCTTCATTTTATCCAATGGGTGATGGTCGGCTCTGGTCGGCTCTGGGTGCGTGCGACCGAGATTTTTACTTGGCGGATGAGTGCAGTAGTTGGCGGATCTTGCTTCCGTAACTGTCGTCTGCCATCGGGACGTCAGCGGAGTCTGCCACTGGATGTCAGTGGTTCTGCCATGAGGTGTGTCAGTAGGCAGTGCTGTCGTCGTCGGCGTCGGTGAGGCGGAGGCTGTACCGGACGTCGTCGGCCAGGACGGCGGTGCCGTCGTCGGCGCGGACCAGGAGCCCGGCGTCGAGCAGGCCCGCGACGGTGGCCGCGGTCGGCTCCTCGGGGTCGGTGGAGACGGTGCCGTCGTAGGATGCCTGGAACAGCACGGCCGCGTCCTGACTGCTGAGGACGTCGCGCTGGAGCGGCCGGTAGTGCGCATCTTGCGGGTGCCGCCAGGGCTCGGTGTGGTTGGCGGGATGGACCCAGTTCATCTGCCGATCGGTGAGGATGTCCAGGCGCGGGCTGAGGGTGAAGTGGGCGGGGGCTGCGCGCCGCAGGGCGTACGGACCGGCGAGGTGGGGGTACGTCCAGGCGCGTTCGATGGCGTCGCTGACGCGGTCGAGGTCCCAGCCGAGGGATTCGGTGAGGAAGTCGGCGGTGATCGGGCGGCCGGCGTGGGCGAGCGCGTTGAGGACGGCGAGGGCGTCCGTGTCGGTGCCGGGGGCGGGCTCGGTCGGGAACTGGGCGTCGTAGTGGCGGGGGCGGTTGTAGACCTCGGCGACGTACGGGGTGAGGTCGCCGGGGTGGAGGTCGAGGCGACGGGCGAGTTCGAGGACGACGTGCAGCGGCTGGTTGGGCAGGTGGTCCAGGGAGATGTCGTGCTCGTGGACGCCGAGGAGGTCCGCGAGCTCCCACGCGGACATGCCCGCGTTGTGCTGGCGGCGGCGCAGTTCCTCGCCCCAGCCACGGGGTTTGTAGCGCGGGGGCTTGTAGGGGCCGGGGCCGGTCACAGGGCGGCGCCCTGGTCGCTGAGGATCTCCACGTCGAGGCGGCGCGCGGCCATCCAGTCGGTGAGGGGGCGGGGCCGGAGCCGAGCTGTGTGCCTTGGCAGGAGCCGCGGTGGAGCCAGAGCGGATCGATGCCGATGCGTCGGCAGGTGCGCAGCACGACCTCGGTCAGGGCGCGGTCGGTGGCTTCGAGTTCGGGGTTCTTGGGGTCGGCGAAGAAGCGGCGGCGGGTGCCGGCGCCGTCCGCGCGGCGGTGGGCGAGGTGGGCGGCGATGATGTCGGCCGCGTCGTTTTTGAGACCGGCGCAGACTCGGTAGAGCTTGAGACCGCAGGCCCGCGAGCGGCCGGTCGATCAGCGGGGCAGGATGCGCATTACTGCCTCGTGTTCGCCGCTGAGCCGCAGGCCTTGCTGTACTGCGGCGCTCAGATCGAGGTCGCCGAGCAGGGTGGCGGCCAGCAGGTGCGGCGGTCCGGTCAGTGACGCGGTGGGGTGGTCGACCCGGCCGGCGTGTGTGTGCACCGAGCCGTCCTTGACTTCGATGACCAGGTCTTCGTTGCCGTCGGCGTGCAGTTGCAGGGCGATTGCCGGCTGGTCGGGGCGGTGGTCGGTCAGTGCCCGGGCGGGCATGTCCAGCCAGTGGGTGCGGAAGGTTTCGTTGCCGCCCGGCTCACGCAACAGCGGCACGCCCCACCGGCTCAGCTCCTGCAGCACCGGCTCCAGCGCGCGGCCACGCTCGGTGAGGGAGAACAGGGTGGTGGCCACCGGCGGCGGGGCGGCCTCGCGGTGGATCAGGCCGGCTTCCTCGAGTTCGCGGAGCCGGTCGACCAGCAGGTTGCTGGCGATCCCGGGCAGCCCGTTGCGCAGGTCGGTGTGCCGGCAAGGACCCAGGGCGAGCAGTTCACGGACGATCAGCAGGGTCCATCGGTCGCCGATGGTGTCCAGTGCTTTCGCGATGCCGCAGTACTGCCCGTAGGTGCGCATGCCACCACCCTACATCGTGGTGTTGAGATTCAAAACTCTCTTGTTGACTTTCTCAACAACGTCGGTCTAGCGTCGCTGCCCATGACCCCCACCCTTTCCGTGCGTCGGCTGGCCTGGGCCGGCGTCGAGATCCGTCTCGGCGACACCCGCCTGCTGATCGATCCGCTCGAGAACGTCACTCCGCTGGCGCCGGTGATGGGGCCGCCGCACCGGCCGGTCGACCCGGTCGATACCCCGCCCGGCACCCACGCCCTCATCACCCACCTGCACCCCGACCACTACGACCACGACCTGATCGCCCGGATCGCGGCCACCGGCACGATCGGTTGCCACACCCCGAGTGCGGCGGCGCTGCGCGAGGTGGGCATCACCCCCGTAGCCCAGGACCTGGGCCAGTCACGCCGCATCGGAAAGCTGACCGTCACCCCGGTGACCTCGCTGGACTGGCGCGGCAACGACTGTGACCAGGTCGCCTGGGTCGTCGAAGGCACCGGCCGGCGGGTCATCCACTGCGGCGACACCCAGTGGCACGGCAGCTGGTGGCAGATCGCCCGCGACCACGGCCCGTTCGACGTCGCGTTCGTCCCGGTCAACGGTGTCATCGCCCACTTCGAGGGCTACGCGGCCAACGTCCCGGCGACCATGACCCCTGAGCAGGGCGTCGAGGCCGCCGTCGCACTCGGCGCCGGCACCGTCTGCGCCATGCACTACGGCCTGTTCCACAACCCGCCGTTCTACACCGAACAACCCGACATCGAGCAGCGCTTCCAGCACGCCGCCGACGAGCGCGGCATCACCGCGGCCATCATCGCCGACGGCCAGCCCGTCCTCTGACCATCAGAAACAAGGAGCAACACATGAAGATCGTCCTGTTCGGTGCCAGCGGCAACATCGGCCGGCCCACCACCGAGGAACTACTGCGTCGCGGCCACACCGTCACCGCGGTCACCCGAGCCGGCCACATCGACGGACTCAAGCACAAGGCCCTGACCGTGACCACCGGTGACGTCACCGACCCCGCGGCGGTCGCCGGCCTCGCCGCCTCCCACGACGCCGTGCTCTCGGCCGTCGGCCCCCGGATCGGCCAGGAAAGCGACCGCGCCACGATCGTCGGTGCCGCCCGTGCGCTGATCGACGGACTCCGCCGAGCCGGCGTCACCCGCCTGGTCACCATCGGCGGTGCCGGTAGCCTACGCACGCCGACCGGCGCCCGGGTCATGGACGACCCGGACTTCCCCGCGCTGTGGAAGGCCAACGCCGAGGCCCAGTCCGAAGCGCTCGACCTCTACCGCGGCGTGCACGACCTCGACTGGACGTACGTGTCGCCCGCCGCAGTCATCGGAGCGGGCGAGCGGACCGGGGCCTACCGCAGCGCCGGGGACACCCTGCTCACCGACGACGACGGCAACAGCCGCATCTCGTACGCCGACTACGCGATCGCCTTGGCCGACACGATCGAGAGCGGCACCGCGATCCGCCGCCGCATCACCGTGGCGTACTGAGCCATGAGCAACGACGCCGCCGGCCGGCAAACCCGATTCATCGTCCTGCTCGCAGCGCTCGTGGCCCTGGGACCACTGTCCATCGACGGCTACCTGCCCGGACTGCCGGCCCTCGCCGGCGACCTGCGCGCCAGCGCCGCGGCCACCCAGCTCACCATCACCGCCTGCCTGGCCGGGCTGGCCATCGGGCAGCTGATCGCCGGGCCGCTGAGCGACACCTACGGCCGGCGGCGTCCGTTGCTGGCGGGCCTCGCCCTCTACACGATCGCCAGCGCGCTCTGCGCGGTGGCGCCCGACGTCCGGACCTTCGTCGGCCTACGCCTGGTCCAGGGCATCGGCGGGGCGTTCGGCATCGTCATCGCCAACGCCATGGTCCGCGACCACACCTCCGGAACCCGCACCGCACGTCTCTTCTCCGCACTGACCTTGATCACCGGCCTGGCGCCGGTGTTCGCGCCGGTCCTCGGCGGCCAGCTACTGCGCGTCACGGCCTGGCCCGGAATCTTCGTGGCCCTGGCCGTGCTCGGCGCCGTGATGCTGGCGGCCTCCGCCGCAGGACTGCCGGAGACCCGGTCCTCCGCGTCACGCCAGCCGCTGCTGGCTGTCGTCGGGCAGCTGCTCAGCGACCGGGTCTTCACCGGGTACGTCCTGGCCAACGGCCTGGTCTTCGCGGCGATGTTCGCCTACATCTCCGGCTCGCCGTTCGTCCTGCAGGAAATCCACGGCCTGTCACCGCAGCAGTACAGCGCCGTGTTCGCCGTCAACGCCGCCGGACTCATTGCGGCCGCCCAGATCAGCGGCCGGCTGGTGGCCCGGGCCGGCGCCCGCGTGCTGCTGCTCGCCGGTCTGCTGGGCGCGACAGCCGGTGGCACCACGGTTCTGGCCGCGGTGCTGACACGGGCACCCCTGCCCGCGCTCCTGATCGGCCTGTTCGTCCTGGTCTCCAGCGTGGGCCTCGTCATGCCGAACGCCGCGGCCCAGGCCCTGGCCGACCACGGCGGACACGCCGGGTCGGCCGCCGCGCTGCTCGGCTTCAGCCAGTTCATGATCGGCGGGGCACTTGCTCCGCTGGCCGGCGCGGGTGGCGCCACCGACGCCTTGCCGATGGGAATCATCGTCGCCGTGCTGCCGGCGCTCGCTCTGCTCACACTCGGCGTCCTCACCCGGTCGATGCCCGGTGAGCGCACTCGCAGGCCGGCTCGCCAAGGACCTGCCGGGCACCGGCGACCGCGCCGGCACATCGATCGCAGACGAGCCGGCATCCAGTGAATCGGGCCAGCGTCTGGCGAACAGGGTGATTCGCGATCAGCGTGACGGACGTACCGTTTATGAGAGACGCCTAGGCCGAGGGCCACCCGATGATGAGTTGCTAAGCCGAGGTTTCCCACCGCGCTCCGCGGTCGGCGCCCGCGGGAGCACTGCACCTCCGGCACTGACCCCCACCTCATCGCGAACGGCGGTAGTCGCTCTTCGCGGCTATGTGGGGCCTGCCCACCAGCGATCCGAAGTCGGAAGCGATCGGGAAGGTGACCAACCAGAACATCCGGCTCACCACCGACACCCCCGCCCCTGTCAACCCTTCGGGGCCACTCCAAGAGCGGCTCTCGACCAATCGGTTCGAGAAGAGCCTGCGGGTGGTGGTGAACTCAGTGATCTTCCGGTCCTCCGGCCAAAACCTCACGACGGCTGGCACTTACACCGAGATGGCCTCACGCCTTACCGAACCCGTCCTCCTCGGCCTCGCCGCCCTCGCCATCCGAGGACGTATCAAGCGCTGATCGACTGACACTTCTCATGGCAAACCCACTGACGTTCCCGTGGCAGACGACAGTGCAGTAGTTGGCGGATCTTGCTTCCGTAACACTGCGTTGTGGTCAGTTCCGAAGATCGGGCCCTGTCGCCACGTGGGTGGTGGTGCTGTGGGTGAGTGAGCGCGAGTGCCAGGGCAGGGATCCGGTCGGACTCAAGTCGTCTCGACGAGCTTGTCGCGGTGTACAGCGGGGATGCCGCATTTCGGGATGAACTCGATCTCGCGGATGGCTGGATCTGTCGGTGGAGTTCGACGTGGCGGGTGGGTGCTGGTGAAGTCTGCTGGCCGGTCCGCGACATGGCTCATGTTCCGGTGCTGTCGTCGCGGCCGATGCGGGGGTTCACCTGGCGGGCGAAGCAGCGGCATCGTCCTGGCCTGGAGGTGATGGCGTCCACGGGCAGGGGGCACGGCTTCGAGTCGCTCGAGGAAGTGCGGCTTCTGGTCGCGCTGGACTTCGTGGGGGCGTCGGAGGTGCTGTCGCAGCCGTTCCGGCTGGACTTTGCGCACAAGGGCGGGTCGTCCTGGCACATCCCTGACTACTTGGCCGTGATCGGCGGCGGGATGTGGCTGATGGACGTACGCCCGATGGGACCGATCAAGGACGAGGACGCGCTGAAGTTCGCTGCGGCCAGGGAGATGGCGGCTGCGTGCGGCTGGCGGTACTCGGTGGTCGCGGGCTGGCGCCCGCACGTCTGGAGCGTCCTTGACCACTTGTCGTCGCGTCGTCGGCCGGTGAGGGATCTGTTGGGCATGCGGGATCAGCTGCTGACGATCATCGGCGGCCGGAAAGGGCGCGTGATGACGTTCTCCGCGCTGGCGGACGCGACCAGCGTGCCTGCCGTCGGCCGGGCCAACGTCGTCCGGCTGCTCTGGCAGCGCGAGCTCGGAGTTGATCTGGGCAGTCCCTTGCGCGACAGCTCGCTGATCTGGGGGGTGTGATGGCGGCGAGGGCGTTTCTGCAGATCGCGCCGGGCAGGCGGGTCGCGCTCAACGGCGTTGAGTGGACGGTTGAGGAGGTCCACGGCCAGCTCGGCCGGCTCGTGCTCGTGGATGGTGGCGGCCATGCTGAGACCCGCTCGTTCCGCTGGCTCATCAACCACGCCGACCTGCGGCTCCTGCCGGCGGCCGAAGCGCCGGAGCGGCTGGCGCCGGTCTCGCGGCAGCCGAGGACACTGGCCGACCTGACCGATGACCAGCTGGAGCGGGCCCGGCTGCGGGCCGCTCATGTGCTGGAGGTCGAGACGGGGTTCCGGGAGGGGCACCCGGCTCGGGCCCTGCCGGGCGAGCCCCGACCTGACTACGACCCGGGCCGCACGACGCTGACCCAGCGTCGGTACGCGAAGGCGGCGGAGATGAAGGCGATGCCCCGTCTGGAGGCGGTCCGGCTCGGTCTGCAGCACCTCAGTTTCCGGACGCTGGAGCGTCTGTCGGGACTCGCGGGTGACAGTCTCCTGCTGGCCTGCGCGGACGGACGCTGGACCCGGCGCCGCAGTGGCCATCGCAGCGTCACCGAGGAGGGTCCGTGAGGCGATCTTCGCGGTCAAGGCCGAGTGCGGGGAACGCGCCCGCCTGAGCCTGGCTGCCAGGCACCGGTTGATGCACCAGTACATGCGTGAGCGGTTTCCGGCGTTTCCGGCCGAGAGGATCCCTTCCCGTTGGACGTTCGCGGACGTCTGGAAGGAGTGGTTCGGGCCCGGTGGCGCCCGGCCGCGCTACGGACGGACGGCTCAGGCCGCCGCGGAGGCCGGTGTTTCGGGCCGGATGGTGGTCCACCGGCCGGGTCAGGTCCTGGTGCTGGACTCGACTCCGATGCCGGTGAAGCTGCGCGAGACCGTGTTCGGCGTCGCGGTCACCGCGACGTTGACCCTCGCGCTCGATCTCTACAGGCACGGGCTGCCGGCCTTCCGGCTCACGCTGCAGTCCGACACCTCGGTCGACGTCGCGATGCTGCTGCGGGACGTGATGCTGCCGCTTCCGATGCGGGAGGGCTGGGGCGAGGACATGGAGTGGCCCTACGCCGGGGTCCCGGCCGACGTGATCGCCGAGTTCACCGGGCACCGGGTCGCCGCTCTGCCGTTCTTCGCCCCGGAGACGGTCACCACCGACCACGGCGGCCCCTACAAGAACCACGACCTGGTGGAAGCCGAACGCGAGATCGGCTGCCGGATCCTGCCTGCCCGCGTGCTGCGGCAGACCGACAAGTTCGCGGTCGAGCGGCAGTTCCTCACGATCCAGACCATGCTCTTCGAGCACCTGCTGGGCTTCACCGGCGGCGACGTCGCGGACCGCGGAGCCGACCCGGAACGCGATGCGAGCCTGACACTCGCGCAGGCCGAACACGTCATCGCGACCTGGATCGTCCAGATCTGGCAGAACCGCAAACTAGGCGAATATGCCCCGAGTTGGGCACCGGGTGAGGACCACAGCCCCAACACCCTGTTCGCCGCGGCGATGGAGCAGGGCGGTTTCGACCTGGACTTTCCCGAACCGGGCTTCTACTACAAGGTCCTACGCAAGCACCACGTGAAGATCCATCCGCGTCGCGGAGTGAAGATCCTCGGGCTCTGGTATCACCACCCGGTCCTCGACGAGCCGCGCTTCCAGTAGCCCTCCGCCCGAGGCGGCAGGCACGCGAGCCAGTGGGTGGTCCGCAGTGACCGCAGGGAGCGCCGGCAGGTGTTCTTCCAAGACCCGGCGGACCACGAGACCTGGCACGTCCTGCGCTGGCGAGGGCTGCCGCCCGAGGGTGAGATTCCCGCCTTCTCCGACACGACCGCCGACGCTCTCCTGGGACACGTGAAGGCGAACAACATCAAGATCCATTCCGAGGATGAGCTGTTGGAGCATCTGCTTGGAATCCTCGGCTCGGTCACCCCCGTCGACGAGTGGCCGAGCCAGGCCGGGAAGAAGGCGGGGAAGAAGCGGCGCGTCGCCCAGGCCCGTGAGATCGCCCGCGCGCAGACCGCGGCGGCCGACCGTCCCGCCGAGCCGGCCCCCGCGGACGAGCTGTCTGCGGCGCGGATGCCTGCGGCCTGGGTGGAGCACGCCCGCATGATCGACAGGGCGGTCGACAGCGACCGCCGCCGGCGACGGGAAGAGGAACTCGCCGGAACCGGCCGGTGGCTCCGCCGACGCTGCACGAGGCCCTGAACCGGCGGCCCATGTTCCTGCCGCCGCCACGCGACGACGCGGACGCCGAGACGACTGTCCGGGAGGACGACGCGTGACCCGAGACCCTCGCACGCTGATCCGCTGGAGGGCCTGCCTTCACGGTCCAGGATCGCTGAGTTGATCCTGGGCGGGCACCCGCCGCGCGACACCTACGTCGGCTGGCAGAGCTACCGCTCACGCCGCGGCCTGCTCCTTCCCGCTCCGGCGATCTCGCTGCAGCAGTGGAGGACGATCCCGGAGAGCCGCCGCGCGGACTACGACCTCTTCCGCCATCTGACGAACGCGAACCTTCCGCTGCAGGACACCCCCATGCACGACAAGGTGGGCAGGCTGATCCGCCGCCGACTGCGCGGGAACACGATGAAGCAGGACGACCCCACACGCGCCGGCGTCATGGTCAGCGGCTGGGGCAACTACGGCAAGACGGCATCCGTCTGCTCGACCGCGGACGTCTTCGAGGACCACTGGCTGCAGATGCACGGCTACCTCAAGCCCGGGGCTCTGCCGGGCACCCGTGACATCCACGCGCCGGTCGTCTATGTCTCGACTCCGGTGACGGCGACACCGAAGAGTCTTTGCGCCTCGATCCTGGGCTTCTTCCGCGCCGAGATGCGCAAGTCGGCCACTCTGCCGGAACTGGTACGGCAAGTCGCCGACTCCCTGCACGACCACGGAGTCAAGGCGCTGATCCTGGACGATGTCGGCCGGCTGCGCATGCACCGGGCCGACGACCAGGACGTCCTCGACCTGATCCGGGCCTTCATGAGTCTGGACGTCACCTTGATCCTCACCGCCGTCAACATCCCCGGGATCGGGCTGCTGCGGGAGGCCAAGTGGAACAAGAGGTCCGGGCAGTGGGAGATGCCCCCGCTGGAGTCGACCCGCATCCACGGCCTGGAGATCACTCAGACAGAGCACCGCTTCGAACTGATCGAACTCGACCGCTTCCGCTACACCACGCCGAAGCAGATCCAGGCGTTCGTCAACCACCTCGACGGGATCGAGCGGCATCTGCGGCTGCTGAACGCGGAGCGGGGCATGCTCACCGACGGCACCATGCCGGAATACCTGATGCGTCGCACCGGCGGCGTCGTCGGACTGCTCGGGCGGCTCATCGAAGACGGCGGCCAGGAAGCGATGGACGGCGGAAGAGAGGTCCTCGACGAGGACCTGCTCGACGAGATCGTCCTGCGGCGGGAAGAGATGACCGACGCCCCCGACGAACCCGTCCCCGCGGCCACGGCACCCGCCGCTCGCCGGCGCTCCGGCGCGAAACGCCGGCCTCGCAACACCGTCTTCGACGATCACGGACCGCGCACTGCCGACGACAGGACGGGCTGACCCATGCCTGCCGCCCAAGCCCCGCTGCCCAGGAGTCTTGAACCCCTGCCCGAGGAGAGCCTGCCCGGCTTCCTTCTCCGCCTGACTCACCGACTCGACCTGACTCCGCACCAGTTGCACGGCGCGTGATGCTGATTCCCCCAGATGATCCCCATGCCAGGGTCTCCGCGGCACACCTGCTGATGATGCAGTCGGCTCGCCTGCACGCCTTCGCCGACGTGACCCGGATGACCTCCGCGGACGCCGACGCGCTGACGCTCAGGCCCTACGCCGATCGCTACCCCGCCCTTGCGCGGGCGCTGGTCCGCCCGGGAAGCATTCCCCGCCCCCGCAGACTGTCCCAGCCCTGGCTGCTGGTGAACCATTCACGTTACTGCCCGGCCTGTCTCGCAGGCGATGGAAGCCCGATCCAGAACCGCCATGGCGGGCCCTGGAAGCGACAGTGGCGGCTGGCTGTCGTCTTCGCCTGCCTCGATCACTGGACCTTCCTTCGCAGCGAGTGCCCGCGCTGCCGACTGCCCGCGCTCAGCGGCAGATCAGGGGGTCCCCTGGCCTTGCTGCCCGCCGCCAACGCGCCCAGGCTCCACCCCGCCCAATGCCGCAACTGGCTTGACGGTTCCGGCAAGCGTGAAGTCTGCGGTCACCGCCTCGACGGCGCCGAACCAGCCCCTACGGCCCTCACCCCAGAACTCGCGGACCTGCAGACCGTATTACTGGACCTCCTGGACGGTGACGAGCCCGCAGAAGTCGTCTCCCAGCGGTTCGCCGATCTCCAGGTCGCCATCTCCCTGATCCAGGCGGGCTGGCCCGGGTCGCGGCCGAACTCGCCCCCGCCGCGACCCGGGCCATTCTGGAAGCGCATCTCGCACCGCAGCAGCAGGACGGTCACAGCCCCGGCCCAGCGGCCGAAAGCGCCAGCTCGCCACCCACGGGCGTCTGGAGCGCACCACCCGGTGACGCGATCGCGACGGCCGGTCTTCTCTTTGCGGCCTACCACCTGCTCGCGCAGGATTCTTCCGGACCGCGCAGCGCCCTGCCCCAGCTGCTACGGAATCTTCCCACCCGCGACGATCTCCGCTGCGGCAGGACCTGGCCCATGCTCGCTCACGAGGCTTCTCCCTCGCTCCGGCGCTGGATCGACCAGGTCTACCGGCACAGACTCTCTGCCGACTGGATCCGTCAGGGAGCCCCGACACTGCGGGCCTCCAAGGCGAACACCACCCAGAAACTCTTCGCCCCGACCCACACCCTCACGGACTTCGGGATCGCTCCCGAGCACATCCCGCAGTCCCTTCCCAGCTCCTGGTTGCTCGCCGCCACCCTGGAGGACTCCGAGCAGGCCCTCACCAGCCGCCAACGACTCCGCCGCATTCTCCCGGTCCACCTGGTCCAAGCGATCAGCGACATGAACTTCCTGGGAGCGGCAGCCTTCCTCGGAATCCCAACGTCCTGGACCACCCGGGGCCGACTGCGGGTCAAACCACTGAACCCCTATCAAGACCTCAAGGACCGGGACCTACCGGCCACGCTGAAACGCCTGGCCGAGCACGTCAGCGGCGAGGAGAGCATCGACTACCGGGCCCGCCGCATGTAGTTCTCCCGCTGGTCCATCGACGACAGGACCTGGGACGAGCTCTGCCGCCTTCACCGTCGAGGTAGAGGTCCCAAGCCGACAGAACGCACCCGAGAGTGCGCATCCGCCTTCGTCTGGAGCTACGTCACCGGCAGCGAGTTCACCCTCGCACCAGTCTTCCAGCTGCCAATGCGGCCCGACGACCGAACACGAACCGACGATTTGCCGCACTTGACCCTTCTCCGGCGCTGGGAATCGCAAGAACAACCCATCCCCTCCGCCGGCCTTTGCAGGGCCCTCGAAGACCACGCCAGGCAGCTGATCACAACCGTCACTCACACACCGTGATCAACGCACACCCTGGGCCGCCAACTATCGCCCTCAAGATCCGCCAACCAGCTCCCTCTCGCTGCTGACGACCTGCGCCGCAGGGAGCATCACCCGCCAACTACGATCCTCGGTCACAGTGCGTACCACCCGTGCCACGGTCTCTCCCTCCCGCCGGTAGGGGGGCGCGCCGCCTTGGCGAGCAAGGCGGCTGCCGGGCGGAACTGCCGATCCGTCAGGTGGGAGCGCCGAATGCGTCGAAGGGGTCACAACGTGCGTCATAACGTGCGTCATAACGTGCGTCACGACGTGCGTCATAACGTGCGTCATAACGTGCGTATCGACGTGCATCGCGCGCGCCGGGCGGAGGGGCATCGCTCGGTCGGCTGAACGAGTTGTTGTGCCGGCGGCGATCGGGGTACCTGCTCATGGCCGCGGATTTGCGCGCTCGCGCGCTCGCGAACCTGCACACCCGAGAAGTGGAACCGAGGGAGCCGTTGTGAAGTTCGGTGTGTCGACGTTCATTACCGACCAGGGCATCGCGCCCGCGCCACTCGGGCGTGCGGTCGAGCAACGAGGACTCGATTCCTTGCTCATCGCCGAGCACACCCACATCCCGGTGGACCGCCGCTCGCCCTACCCGGCCGGCGGTGAGCTGCCGGACATCTACTACCGCACCCTCGACCCGTTCGTCGCGCTCGCCGCGGCCGCCTCGGTGACCGAGCGGATCCTGCTGGGCACCGGGATCGCGCTGGTGGCACAGCGGGACCCGATCATCACGGCCAAGGAGGTGGCCTCTTTGGACCTCGTCTCCGGCGGGCGGGCCGTCTTCGGGATCGGTGTCGGCTGGAACAAGGAGGAGCTGGAGAACCACGGGACGAATCCGCGTACCCGGGGCCGCCTCGTCGACGAGCGGCTGCGGGCCATGCGCGAGCTGTGGACGAAGGACAAGGCCGAGTTCCACGGGGAGTTCGTCGACTTCGACCCCGTCTACTCCTGGCCGAAGCCGGTGCAGCGACCGCACCCGCCCCTCTATGTGGGTGGCGGGGAGGCGGCCTTCGAACGGGTGGCCGCCTTGGGCGACGCCTGGCTGGCCAACAGTCTGCCGCCCCAGGAGCTCGGGTCGAAGATCGACCTGATGCGGAACATCGCGGGGCGGGACGTGCCGGTGACCGTCTATGCAGTGGCGAAGGACCCGGAGACCATCGAGAAGTACCTCCAGCTCGATGTGGAGCGGCTGCTGTTCTACCTGCCCACGATGCCGGAGGCCGCGACGATGGCCTACCTGGACGAGCTCGCCGACGTCGCGCAGCGCTTCCGGTGAGAACTGGGGTCCCGCAGTGCCGAGGATGACGAACGGCCAGGCCCGGGAGCACTTCACCCGGGCCCGGATCGGCCGGCTCGCGACCGTCGACGACTCCGGCCGCCCGCACCTGGTCCCCGCGGTCTTCGCCGTCACCGGGGACACCGTCGTCTTCGCCGTGGACCACAAACCGAAGCGGACGGTCCGTTTGAAGCGGCTGGCCCATATCCGTGCCCATTCCGAGGTGTGTCTCCTCGTCGACGGATATGACGAGGACTGGGACCGTTTGTGGTGGGCGCGGGCGGACGGCACCGCCGTGGTGCTGCCACCGGCCGGCGAATCGGCGGTGTCGGCGCGATACGTAGACCTGCTGGTACGGAAGTACCGGCAGCAGTACGCCGGCCGCCCGCCGGAAGGACCCGTGGTGGAGATCGCGGTGGGCCGCTGGTCGGGGTGGCGCGCCACCTGACCGGCCCTTGCCGAACGGGGTACGGAGCGTGGCTCCCGCAACCGACGCGCACCCATGGACCGTGCAGGTGCGCACCTCGACCGGGCCCGCACGTTTTGGCGGCGATGCGCGGGGCACACGCCCTGTAGTCCCCGGCTGGCCTCCCCCGTCCAGCCGGGGACTGTTGCTTGCGCCGCCGGCGGTCCGAGCCGCTGTTCCCCTTCCCCTGCCGCCGCGTGCGCGGGGCGCCGCCGTACCCCGGAGCCCCCTTGTGCGCGGGGCGCCGCCGTGCCCCCGGAGCGCCCTTCGGCACCCCGGACCTCCGGACGGGTTACCGGAGGGAAACCTCAGATCTCGCGCAAACCTTGGAGCGCGGCGTTGCTCCCTCGCCCGAGCGGTGCCAGGGTTCGGGGATCCCTCGAAAGCATCACAGTGAAGTCGTGGAGGCCGAATGGCTGTCCGTCGTACCGCTGTCGCCGCCGCATCAGCGGCCGCGCTCAGTCTTTCCCTGCTGGCCACCGCGTGCCAGGTCAACGCCGCCCCGTCGGCCGCCGACGCCAAGGAGCGGCCGCCGGCGAAGAAGGCGGTGGCCACCGGCAGCGGTGGCGCCGTCTCCAGCGTCAACCCGTACGCCTCCCGGGCCGGGCTCGAGGTGTTGCGCAAGGGAGGCAACGCGGTGGATGCGGCGGTGGCCACCGCGTCCGCGCTCGGCGTGGTCGAGCCCTACTCGGCAGGGGTGGGCGGGGGCGGCTACATGGTCTTCTACGACGCCAAGGACAAGAAGGTGCACACCCTCGACGGCCGGGAGACCGCTCCGCGCAGCATGCGCGCGGACTCCTTCCTCGACCGTTCGACGGGCAAGCCCCTCCCCACCGAGGACGCCATCAACTCAGGCCTGTCGGTCGGTGTCCCGGGCACGCCGGCGACGTGGCAGAAGGCGCTCAAGGACTGGGGCACGGTCTCCCTGGCGAACGCCCTGCGTCCGGCCACCCGGATCGCTGACGACGGCTTCGTGGTCAACGACGAGTTCCGGGCCCAGACGGCCATGAACGAGAAGCGGTTCCGCGACATCAAGTCCACCACCGACCTGTTCCTGCCCCACGGCAAACTCCCGGTGGTCGGCGCACGCTTCCGCAATCCCGACCTCGCCCGCACCTATCGACTGCTCGCCCGTAAGGGCGTCGACGCGCTCTACCACGGAGAGGTGGGGCGCGATGTGGTGCGGACCGTCCAGAAGCCGCCGATGGCGCCCGGCGCCCGGCACAAGGCCCGTCCCGGCCTGATGCAGACGGCCGACCTCGCCGACTACACCGCCAAACGCAGGGAACCGACCAAGACCGGCTACCACGGTCTGGACGTCTACTCCATGGGGCCGTCCTCGGCCGGCGGCACCACGGTGGGGGAGGCGCTGAACATCCTGGGGAACTTCCACCTCTCCGAGGCCGACAAGGTCCAGGCGCTCCACCACTACCTGGAGGCCAGCCGGATCTCCTTCGCCGATCGCAACCGCTGGGTGGGCGACCCGGCGTTCTCGGATGTGCCCACCAAGCCGCTGCTCTCCAAGGAGTTCGCCAAGGACCGGGCCTGCCTGATCCGTTCCGACAAGGCGCTGACCAGCCCGCTGGCTCCCGCCGACCCGCGCCATCCGGGCGCGGGCTGTGCCCGCAAGACCGGCAACAAGCAACCGCACGAGGGGCCTTCGACCACTCATCTGGTCACCTCGGACCGCTGGGGCAATGTCGTCTCCTACACCCTGACGATCGAGCAGACCGGTGGCTCGGCCATCACCGTGCCCGGACGCGGATTCCTCCTCAACAATGAGCTGACCGACTTCGACTTCGCACCGCTCACCAAGGGGACCCCGGACCCGAACCTGCCGGGCCCCGGCAAGCGGCCGCGCAGCAGCATGTCGCCGACCATCGTCCTGCGGGACGGCAAGCCGATGATCGCCGTCGGTTCTCCGGGTGGTGCCACGATCATCACCACGGTGCTGCAGACGCTGGTCAACCGTCTGGACCTCGGTATGTCGCTACCGGCGGCGGTCGCCGCACCGCGGCTGTCGCAACGGAACCAGACGGCGACCGAAGCCGAACCGGCCTTCCTCGACTCGCCCGCACGCAAGAAGCTGGAAGCCATGGGCCACCATTTCGTCCTGGCTCCGAAGGCCTTCACTCCGTCACCGGAGATCGGGGCGGTGGCCGCCCTGGAATTCCTGCCGCAGGGCAAGGTCACGGCAGTGGCCGAACCCAAGCGCCGTGGCGGCGGTTCGGCCATGGTGCTCAACGAGTCCCGCTGATGCCCGTCCCCTCCGGGGTATGCCCCGGAGGGGACCGCGTCGTATGCGGTGTGGGCCGTACACCGTTCCCGGAGATGCTGCGGGCCCGGCCCTGCTTTGGCCTTTGTCACCGCCGCCCGTGGCGCAGAAGCCCCCCTCAGTGATCACAATCGCTGGCGGACCGTACGGTTCACCTCCTACGATTGCCTTACCCGGGGGAGGAGTTGGGCCACGTGGCGCGCAGAACCACACCTTCAGGACAGGTGCCAGGACGGTCTTCAGCCCATCGGATCGAGGCCGCTGTGGCCTGGGTCATCAGGCACTTCGACGGGGTCGTGGCCATCTCCGGCGCCATGGTCGTCGGCCTGATGGACATCTTCAGCGACGCGGTCTCGGACAATGTCACCTCCGGTGCGACCCTGCTGGTGCTGGCCGCGCTGGTCTTCGGGTCGCTCACCGAGCGGCGGCGCCGGGTCGCCGACATCCGGGAGGCGACGACCGGGACGCAGAAGGCGCTGGAGGATCTCGCCATGGTGCGGTCGCTGTCCGGAACCGAGGTCCGGCGTGCCCTGGACGAGGCCCGTCAGAGTACCGACCGCTGGGTGTTCAAGGGCGGCACCGGGACCTATCTGCGCGCCGTCACGCTGCCCGAGTGCGTACGGAAGGCGCAGGAGCAGCGCCGTTCCCTCACGATGAAGATCGACATCGTCAACCCGTCGGACGCCCAGGCATGTGAGGCGTACGCCCGCTTCCGGCGCACGTTCGACGGCGGCCAGGCGGACACGGCGCAGCGGCGGACCTGGAGCGCCGAGCGCACCCGCAAGGAGGCCTATGCCACCGTTCTGGCCGCCTGCTGGCACAAGCAGCGGCTGGACGTCCTGGAGATCGACGTCCACCTGTCCTCCGTGGTGCCGACCCTCCGGTTCGACCTGACCGACTCGTGCCTGATCATCACGCAGGACGACCTGCGCCGGGTCAACCTCCTGGTGGACCGGGGGCGTCCGCTGTACGACTACTACCTCACCGAGCTGCACCAGGCCCGGGAACAGGCGATCGCCCTCGACCTGCACCGTGCGGCGCCACTCAGCGAAGAGCCCACGGTGGACGAGGCGCGCCAGCTCTTCGAGAGGCTGGACCTCGCGCTCCCCTCGACCGTCACCGACACGGATGTCGGCGAGATCATCGAGAAGGCGCTGCATGCGGAGAACCCGTACCGGAGTTGACCTCCTTCAGGATCTCCTGCCTCATGGCCGACCGCGGAAGGGAGGGCACTTGCCGACCGACACCAGCTCCACAGGAACGTCCCGGGGCCCTTCCTCGCTTTTACCGGTCCAGGAGGTGCCCGCGGGCCGAGCGGGCCGGGCAGGGCGTCGAGGGGCGCCGGTCCGCGCTGCGCATCGCCGGGCCGGCCGTGCCAGGGGGCGCGCTCCCCAACGGCCCGAAGACCGCAGCATCCTCCGGGAGGCCAGGTGAGCCGCCGAAGCCGACGCCCCATCGACTACCGCATGCTCGAACGGACCATCGGGCGGGGCGGAGAGACCGACACACTCTTCGGCGCGGCCGCCGCCGCGCTGGAGGATGTCACCTCCGGGCGGCATGAGCTGCGCGCCGTACACCACCCGCTCGGCTTCTTCTGCCTGCCGGTACTGCGCGACGGTGACCAGGGCATCTGTGTGCACGTCTTCGAGCCCGGCGCGAGCGAACCCGCCCAGCTCACCACCTCTCCCGTGCACTGCCACAGCTGGGAGTTGACCAGCTTCGTGCTCTACGGCGAGGTCGGGAACCTGCAAACCCGGGTGCGCCAGGATCCCGTGCAGCCCACCCACCGCGTCTTCCGGGTGCACAGCAGCCCGTCCGGGGTGGACGAGATCCGGCCGACTTCGCGCCTGGTCCGCTGCGAGCCCGGCCCCGAGCAGACCAGCGCCCGCGGGCAGGTCTACCGGCTGCCGGCCGGGGCGTTCCACAGCACCGTCGTCCCGAGCGGGAGCGCCGCGGCCACCCTCGTGCTCGGCCGTTCGCTTCCCCGGCAGACCGACCTGTCCCTCGGACCGGTGGAGGGCACGGGACACCGGGTGGTACGACAGACCTGCGACGCCGCACTGACCGCCCGGACGGCGCGGTCCGCCCTCAGGAGGATCCATGGGCATCACCCGCAATGACCCCGACGGCCCGCAGGACGCTTCGGAACGCCTCGGTGCAGGGCCATGGTCACCGGAGGCCTTCGCGACGGCGCAGTTCGCGGCCGAGCAGCAGTTGGCGGTCGCCATCGTGCGGGAGGCCGGCGCGCTGGTGCGCTCGCGCTTCCAGGACGAGTACGGCATCCAGCCGAAGGGCGACCAGGGCGATGTGGTCACCGACCTGGATCTGCAGGCCGAGCGGCTCGTCGTGCAGCGCATCCGCGAGCGCTTCCCGCACGACCGGATCCTCGCCGAGGAGTCGGGACTCCTGGACGGAGACGGCGGGCTGCCCGCGCCGGGTCCGCGCCGGATGTGGCTGGTCGACCCGCTCGACGGGAGCAACAACGTCGTCATCGGCCTGCCCGCCTATGTCGTCGGCGTCGCCCTGTGCGTGGACGACCAGCCGGTGGTCGGCGTGATCCATGACCCGGTCACCGACCGGACCTGGTCGGCCCTGACCGGCTGCGGGGCGTACGGCCCGCACGGGCGGATGACCGGCCCCACCGGCCCGCTCGCAGCCTCCGGGCCGCTGCTCGCCTGGACCCAGGGGCACGCCGTCGCCCGCGACGATCCGGCCGTGCGCACCCTCAAGTCGGCGCTGGAGGTGCGCTCCCGGCGCCTGCTGCAGCTGTGGGCGCCGCTGCTGACCTGGTCGATGCTGGCCCGTGGCGACATCGACGGATTCGTCGGCTACCGGCCCGAGGCCATCGACTTCCCCGCCGGTGCACTGCTCGCGGCGGAGGCGGGGCTGGAGATCCGGTCCCTGGACGGCGGCGCGTTCCGGGGGTCGGTCACCGGGCCCGACACCGACCGCAGCTTTGTCGCCGGGCGGCCGGCGGACATCCCGTACCTGCTCGATCTCGTCAGCCGCAGTGGGGCCGTGGACCGCCTGCGCCAGGGGGCGTGACGCGCCCCGGCCGGTCGTGTCCGTTGCCGGGCGGCGGCCCGTGCCTGTGCGGCCGCGCCGCCGGCCGGTGAGGTGTGAGGGCGGCTCGGCCTGTCACGCAGAGCGCGCCGCGCCCGCTCACCTCATGGCCACGAGGGCCGCCGTGGACGCCAGCACCGCACCCGTCGCGAGGACCGCGCCCGTCGCCATGAAGCTCCGCAGCGGCACCCGTACGCCCTGCGCCCGGCAGCGCTCGAACCACAGCAGCGTGGCCAGCGACGCCCACGGAGTCACCACCGGGCCCACGTTGGTGCCGATGAGCAGCGCCAGCAGCTGCTGGTGGTTGGCGAGCGGCACGGCCGACTCGCCCGCCAGGTAGACGGGCAGATTGTTGAGGACGTTCGACAGACCGGCGCCGACCGCCGAGGCCCGGAACATACCGAGGACGCCCCCGTCCGGTCCCACCGCCGACGTCAGGAAGTCGTGCAGCCCGTTGACGTTGACCGTCTCCACCACCAGAAACAGCCCCGGCACCATGACGAGCAGCCGCCACGGCACCAGCGACAGCCGCAGGCGGGCCGGGCGGCGGACGGCGAACGCCACCACCACGACCACCGCCGCCATCGCGGACGCCGACCACAGCGGCACATCGGCGACCAGCATGGCCAGCAGGAACCCCGCACAGGCCACGGCGCACACCCGGAACAGCACCGGATCCCCGGGGCGGTGCGGGGCCGGGGGAGTGTAGACCTCCGCCCCGCGCCGACCGCGGCGCCAGAAGAACAGCCACAGACATCCCATCGTCACGGCGATGGCGGCCAGTTGGGGCGCCCACATCGTGGCGGCCATCTCCGTGGGGCGCAGCGCCACCCGGTTCGCGGCCAGCAGGTTCGTCAGGTTGGACACCGGCAGCAGCAGACTGGCGGTGTTGGCCAGCCACACCGTCGTCATCGCCAGCGGCACCGTGGCAATCCCCACCCGGGACGCGAGTGCCAGCATCACCGGGGTCAGCAGCACCGCGGTGGTGTCGAGGTTGAGGGTCATCGTGGTGATCGAGGCGAACGCCACGCACAGCACGAACAGCCGGCCGTAGCCGCCCCGCCCGGCGCGGGCCACGCCGGAGGCGACGACGTCGAAGACCTCCGCCTCGCTGGTGAGTTCGGCGAGCACGATGACCGTGCCGAGGAACGCGAGGAGGGGGCCGATCCGGATCATCGCCTGGCCGGCCGACTCGGTGGGAAGCAGCCCCGTCGCCGTGAACAGCAGACCGCAGGCGAGCAGTCCCCCGGCCAGCCAGTCCAGTGGATGCAGGCGTTGTATGGCGCGCACACGGAAAAGAGTAAACGCTGTACAGCCGGTTGACGATGGATCATAGGATGGCGGGCATGGTGGCTCGCCAGGAATTCGGAGAACCCGAAACCCGCCCGGAAACCGGCCCGTTGGACTTCTTCATCAGCTACTCACCGGCCGACGAGCGGTGGGCCTCGTGGATCGCCTGGACGCTGGAGGAGGCGGGCTACCGGACGGTCGTCCAGGCCTGGGACTTCGTCCCCGGCACCAACTTCGTGGACTTCATGGACCGCGGCGTCAGCGAATCCGCCGCCGTCATCGCGGTGCTCTCCAGCAATTACGAACGCTCCCGCTACGGGCGCATGGAGTGGCAGGCCGCGCTGCGCGCCGACCCCGACGCGCCGGAACGGAGACTGCTGACCGTCCGGGTCGAGGACATCCCCGTCGAGGGCCTGCTCGCCACCATCACCTACGTCGACCTGGTCGGCGTCACCGACACCGCGGCCGCCCGCGAGATGCTGCTCACCCGCGTGGGCCAGGCGCTCGACGGCCGGGCCCGGCCCACCAGCCGGCCCGGCTACCCCGGCGGGCCGGCCACCGGATCCGCCACCCCGGCCGGGATCCCGCGACCGCAGTCCGGGGACGGCAGGCCGCTCGGCCGCCCCGGCTGGGCCGGGCGCCGCCGCCCGGCCGTCCCCCCGCAGTACCCCCAGGAGCCCGGAGCGCAGCACGCCCGGGAGGCCGTCAACGTGCTGCACCTGGCCGGTCCCGCCTTCGGCCGCGGCCAGGACCCGGCCGCACTCCAGGCCGCCATCTGGGGCGACCTCGTCGAGCTCACCGACGCCGGCGCCCCCGCCCCCGACCTCCTCGTCGTCACCGGCGACCTCACCGCCTCGGGCAGCCCTCGCGAGACCGACCAGGCCCTCAGCTTCCTCACCGGCCTGCGTTCCCTGCTCGGCCTCGAACCCCACCGCCTTGCCGTGGTGCCCGGCGGCCAGGACGTCAGCCAGGCCGCCTGCCGCGCGTACTTCCACACGTGCGAGGCCGACGAGATGCAGCCCAGGCCGCCCTACTGGCCCAAGTGGCGGCACTACGCCCGGCTGTTCCACGAGCTCTACCAGGGCCTCGACGTCGTCTTCGACAGCGACCAGCCCTGGAGCCTGTTCCCCGTCCCGGAACTGCGCACGGTCATCGCGGGCCTCAACTCCTCCATGGCGTACAGCCACCGGTCCGACGACCAGTACGGCTGGCTCGGCCCCGAGCAGGCCGCCTGGTTCGCGCAGGCCCTGCGCCCGTACGAGCAGGAGGGCTGGTTGCGCCTCGGCGCCCTGCGCCACCCGGTCACCGAGGCCGCCGGCCGTACCGGCTCCGCGCACGGCCCCGGCCCGCTCCGGGACACCGCCGACCTCGCCCGCCTCACCGCGCCCCGGCTGCACCTCCTGCTGCACGGCCCCGCCGGAGACCGGCGCGCCGCCTCCGCGGCGCCCACCCTCACCCCGTCACTGCCCCTCACCCCGTCACTGCCCCTCACCACGGGCGAACTGCCCGTCTACGGCGCCCTCGCTCCCGCCCGGCACCAACTGCTGCGGATCACCCGCGACGGTCTCACCCGCTGGCGGGAGCGCCCCGACGCGGAGCCCGAGCACTTCGCGACCGGCTGGCGGCGGGCCCAGCGCGTCTTCGGACCGCCGCGCCCGCAGCCCGACGCCGACCGCAGCACCCGCGGGGACGGTACGCCGGAGACCGCCGGGCCCGCCGCGCCGGACCTCGAGCCCGGCCTGGAAGCCCGCACCCTCGACGACCCGCTCGACGAACTCGTGGCCCGGGTCGCCGAGGTCTGCCGCACCCGCCACGACGGCGCCCAGCTGCGCCGCATCGCCGGCAGCCCGCCGCAGCTCCTGGTCACCTGGAACGAGTCCGGCTTCGTCCGGCAGCAGCGGGTGGGGGTCTGCCACGGCACCCCCTCCGCAGAGGACATCGACGCCTTCCTCGACCACGTCCACGCCTCCGACACCGCACCCGACGCCGAACTCGTCCACGACGGGCCCGCGCCGGCCCGCGAACTACGGGAGCGGGCCCGCCGCCGGGGCGTCCGGGTCCGCAGCTTCACCGAGTTCCAGGGGCTGCTGGACCTGCGCGACTACGTCACCGCCCAGACCGAGCGGCTGCGCACCGACCACCGCTACCGGCCCGACCTCTACCTCCCGCAGCGCTACCGGGAGGTCGAACGCCCCGGCGGCGAGGAGCGCGACGGACTGGTCGACGACATGCTGCGGCTGCTGGAGGCCGACCACGGCCGGTTCCTGCTGCTCCTGGGGGACTTCGGGCACGGCAAGACCTTCGCGCTGCGCGAGCTCGCCCGCCGTATCCCCGAGGAGATGCCCCACCTCGTACCGCTGTTCATCGAGCTGAACACCCTCGACCGGGCGTATTCGCTGGACGGCCTGGTCGCCGCCCACCTGGCGAACCACGGCGTCGACTCCGTCAACCTCCGCGCCTTCCGCTACATGTTCCAGCAGGGCCGGATCGTCCTGCTCTTCGACGGCTTCGACGAACTGGCGAACCGGGTCAGCTACGAGCGGGCCACCGACCGGCTGCAAGTCCTCCTCGATGCCGTCGTGGACCACGCCAAGGTCGTCGTCAGCAGCCGCAACCAGCACTTCAAGTCGCAGTCGCAGGTGCTCACCGCCCTCGGCGAGCGCGTCGGGCTGCTTCCGCAGCGCCGCGTCCTCGCCCTCCAGGAGTTCACGCCCCAGCAGATCCGCACCTACCTGGCCAACCGCTACGGCGACGAGCAGGCCGCCGACCGCCGGGTGCGGCTCCTCGAAGGCATCCCCGACCTGCTGGCGCTGTGCCGCAACCCGCGGCTGCTCAGCTTCGTCGCCGACCTCGACCACGACCGGCTGCGCGCCGTCGCCGGGGCCGGGCGTGCCCTCAGCGCCGCCGGACTGTACGAAGAGGTGCTCACCTCCTGGCTGCAGTTCGAGGAGCGGCGAGGCCAGGGCGGCGTCGGCGCGGCCCCAGGGATGAATCTCGACCAGCGGTGGGACGCGGTCACCACCCTCGCGCTGCGGCTGTGGTCCAGCGGCCAGAACACCCTGAGCCTCGACGAACTCACCGATGTCGCCGGAACGTTGACGGGCCTGGCGGACATCAGGCTCTCCGCGCGGGAGGCCGCCCACGCGATCGGCTCCGGCAGCCTGCTGGTGCGCAGCGACGAGGGGCTGTTCCAGTTCATCCACAGCTCCATCGTGGAGTGGCTGGTGGCCCGTGAGGCCGCGACCCGGCTCACCCGCGGCGAGCACGAACTGCTGGCGCGCCGCCCGCTGAGCCAGCTCACCGTCGAGTTCCTCTGCGACCTCGCCGACCACCGCACCTGCCAGGAGTGGGCCGAGCGGGTCCTGGACGGCCCGGACGAGGACGGCGAAGAGGAGGGACGCTGGCGCGGGCAGGCCGACGAGGTCGCCCGCGCCAACGCGGTCAAGGTCCTCGCCCGGCTCCGGGTGCCCGCCCACACCGACCTGCGCGGCGCCGCCCTCGCCGGCGAGGACCTCTCCCACCGGGACTTCTCCGGCGTCGACCTCACCCGTGCCGACCTCACCGACACCCAACTGGTCGGCGCCAACCTCGCCCGAGCGGTGCTGCGCGACGCCCGCCTGGTCGGCGCTCGGCTGGACGACGCCGACCTCTCCGGTGCCGACCTGCGCGGCGCCGACCTGCGCCGGGCCCGGCTGATCCGCGCCGACCTGCGTGGCGTCCGGACCGAGGGCAGCCACTGGAACCGGGCCGCGCTGATCGACGCGACCACCGACGACGAAGCCCTGCGCCGCCCCGAGCTGCGCTCCGCCGCCCTGGCCCCCGGCATGCCCGTCGACGCGGGCTTCCGGCCCTCCGCGGTCGGTGTTCCCTACGGCTTCGGCATGCAGACCGTCCGGCTGCCCGAGCCGGTCTCGTACAGCACCGACGGCGAACTGCTCGCCGTGGGCAGCGAGGACGGCGGGGTCCTGGTGTGCGACGCCGCCACCGGCACGGCGCTGCGCACCCTTCAGGGCCACGTCGGCCGCGTCTACGCCGTGAAGTTCCGCCAGGACCTTCTCGCCACGGGCGGCGCGGACGGCACCGTGCGGCTGTGGGACGCCGTCTCCGGCGCCTGCCTGCACCGGCTGGACATCCACCCGAGCGGGGTGTGGCCGGTCTCCCTGGACCCGGACGGCACACTGCTCGCCACCGGTGACGCGGAGGGCACCGTCACCCTGTGGGACGTGGCCACCGGCACCCGGCGGCACGAACTGCTCGGGCATGCGGCCCCCGTCTTCACCGCGGTGTTCAGCCCCGACGGGCGGACCCTGGCCACCGGGGACGCGGCCGCGGCCGTACGGCTGTGGGACACCCGCACCGGCCGCCTGTGCGCCGAACTGCCCGGGCACGAAGGCGTCTGCAACCGGGCGCAGTTCAGCCCGGACGGGACTCTGCTGGCCACGGGGGACAGGGGCGGCGATCAGGGCGGCACCGTACGGGTGTGGGACGTGGCCTCGGGACGGCTGCGGCACACCTTCACCGGCCACACCGGACGCGTCTACACCCTGGACTTCCACCCGAGCGGCACGCTGCTGGCCAGCGGCGACACCGATGGACAGGTACGGCTGTGGGACCCGGTGACCGGGGCCGCCGCGGGCCGGCCCGGCCGGGGCAGCGGCGCCGTCTACCAGGTGGTGTTCGACGCCGACGGTACGCTGCTGGCGGCGGGTGACAGCGACGGTGTCGTCCGGCTGTGGCGGGTGCAGGCGGCCGGAGCCGGGACCGACGGCCGAGGCCGCCTCGGCGACGCCCCCGGCTGGTCCGTGTCCCCCCTGCGCCAGCAGCCCGCCGACCACCGCGGATCCGTCTGGACCTGCCGGTTCAGGCCGCGCGGCGGTCTCAGCGGCGCCGAGTCCGGCCCGCTGCTGGTGACGGCGGGTAACGATGGCGTGGTCCGGCTGTGGGACACCGCCAGTGGCCAGGGCCGGCGCATCCTGCGCGGCCACGGCCGCCGGATCGGCACCCTGGCCTTCAGCGCCGACGGCTCGTACCTGGCGGCCAGCAGCAACGACGGCGTCGTCCGATTGTGGGAACCGGCGACCGGCCGCCGCCTCAGGGAACTCAGTGGCCACAGCGGCCGCCTGGTGTCGGCCGTCTTCAGCCCCACCGGGGCCGGCGGAGCCCTCCTGGGCACCTCCAGCAACGACGGTGACGTCTACCTGTGGAACGCCGCCACGGGTGAGTACCAGCGGGAGATCGATGCCGAGACCGACCATGTGTGGGCCGAGGCGTTCAGCGGCGACGGCGAGCTGCTCGCCACCGCGAACGACGACGACACGGTGCGCCTGTGGTATCGCAGCACGGGCACCCATGTGACGACACTCGCCCAGCACCGGGGCCGGGTGCGGTCGATCGCGTTCAGCGCCGGCGGCACACTGCTGGCGACCGGCTGCGACGACCACTCCGTACGCATCTGGGATATCCAGGACAGCCGCCTCACCGCCGAACTCGACGCGCACCGGGACCGGGTGTACACGGTGGCGTTTGGGCCCGGCGACTCCTGGCTGGCCAGCGCGTCCTGGGACGGTGACGCCATCATCTGGGCCGACGGCAGGCCGCAACACCGGCTCCGCGGGCACTCCGGCCGGCTGTGGACCGCCGCCGTGCACCCGGCCCGCCCGTTGCTGGCCACGGCCGGCGACGACCGGATCGTCCGGCTGTGGGATCCGCGTGACGGGCAGGAGGCCGGCCAACTGACCGGCCATACGGGGCGGATCCTCTCGACCGCCTTCAGCCCGGACGGCTCGCTGCTCGCCAGTGGCGGCGAGGACGGCACGGTCCGGCTGTGGACCGTGCCCGCACAGGGCGAGCCCTCCCTGCAGGCCACGTTGATCGGGGTGCCGGGAGGCTGGGCCGCGCTCTCACCCTCGGGCGGCTACAAGTACGAGGGCGACATCGCGGGCGAGTTCTGGCATGCGGTGGGCATGTGCCGCTTCGAGCCGGGTGAACTCGACGGCCACCTTCCCGGGGTGCGCCGGCTGTCGCTCACCGCGCCCCTCGGCGGCGCCGCCCCGGACGGGAGCTGAGCCGGGGGAGGGGCGCACGGCAGCGGCCCCGCCCGGCAGCACCCGGCTCCCCTGGGGTGGCACGACTCCGGCCGCCACCCGTGCCTTTGGGGTGATGGTCGGAGCGCGAACCATGCGTCAGACCTTGGTGAAGCACAGCGTGTAGGAAGAGCTGTGACGGATCGAAACGTGCATGCCGTAATCGAATTGCGATCCGCACCGCGCGCCGACGCCGGTCAGCCTGTCGCCGGTCTTGTACTCGGCCTCGGCCGAGCCGCAGTCGACGATCTCCGCCAGCGGCTCCCCCTTGGGGTCGTGGATCTTGACGCAGTCCCCGACCTCCGGGTTGTACTTCTTGTTCTCCTCGGCCCGCGCGGCCTGTGAGGCCTCCGCCTTGGCCTTGCCGCCATGGGGATTGGTGTTGTAGTCCCACACGTACCAGGCACCGCCGCCGAAGACCGCCAGGACGATGACGGCGGTGATCAGCCCCCGCAACGGGCTGCTCTGCTGCCGCGGCCGCTGAGGTCCCTGCGGCCCTTGCGGCGCCTGCGGTTGCTGCTGATACCCGTACGGCTGCTGTTGCCCGTACGGCTGCTGTTGCCCGTACGGCTGCTGTTGCGGATACCCGTATGGCTGCTGCGGTGGCTGATTCTGATAGGGCGGCGGTGCGGACATGCCTGATATCCCCCGGGGTTGACTACAGGAATGTAGGAGAGCTCGATGTGGACCGCAGCAGGCTACCTTCCGGCCCGTGCCCACTGACCGTCAGCCCCCGCGTCGGCCGGCGTCCCACCGGACCCTGGCACTTCCCTTACCGGACCGAGTAGTTCCGGCCAGACGCGACCGACGGCACGCTGATCCCCGTCACCCGGGTGCGATCCCGGCCCGTGGCGCCCAACGCGGCGCGTGGCACCCGTGGTTGACCCCCTCCGGCTACGCCGCCCCGGGGGCCGTCCCGTTGCCGGGCATCGACCGGCGAACGCGGGCGAGCAGGGCGGCCGGATCCGGCTCGGCCTGCAGGCCGCGAAGCAGCAGATGCCACAGGTCATCCAGACTCTCCTCGATGTGCCGGCGGCCGTCCAGGGCGTCGGAGACGGTGTGCAGACCGAAGAAGGCGCAGACGATGCCGTGGGCGGTGGTGGCAGGTGGCACATCGGCAGCGAGTTCCCCGTTACGGGCGGCTTCTTCGAGCAACTGGGTGACCGCCCCGATCCAGCCGAGGAACGGTGCGGGGAGCTGTGCGTCGATGGCTTTGCGTTCGGCCCACAGGCGGGCACCGGCCCGGACGACGATGTCGTCACGAAAGGCCCGGGCCACCTCGAAGCTCAGCCCGACGAGTTTCTCCAGGGCCGGCAGGCCGGGCTGCCGGTACCGGCTGATCACATGCGGCCACGTGGCGAAATGCTCCTCGACGATGGCAAGGGCAAGCTTCTCCTTGCTGGCGTAGTGGAAATAGATGGCACCGCTGGTGCGACCGGAATGCGCACTGATGTCGCTGATGCTGGTACCGGCATACCCTTTCTCGTCGAACAGGGTTGCCGCCGCCTCAAGAAGAGCCCTGCGCGTCGTCTTCGCCCGGATCTGCACATACACCTCAGACATCGTTCTGGTTCGGCCGGCAGGCAACCTACCGCTCCGCGCGACCCGGAATTCAAGGGTGCGCACGTTCGAATTTCGGTATTCCCTGGTCGTATGAGCACGCCAACGGGCAGCATCGCCGGAAAGAGTGAGCCGCTCAGCTGGTCCCGTACGGTCGAGCGGGAGCTGGTGCACCGGACCTCGGTGGCGGAGGTCCTCCTCACCGATGTGCAGCCGACCGATAATGCGCACGTCTTCGACGCCGCGGCGTCATGGCCGCGCGCGCATATGACCTTCCCCCGTGACGGGTCGCAGCGGCACAGCCCGCTGATTCTGGTGGAAACCCTGCGCCAGCTCGGTCTCTGCATTCCACTGCGGTTCTACGCCGTTCCTCAGGCGTGCCACGCGGTCATCACCGACCTGTACTTCCATCTCAGGCCCGCCGACGAGGCACCGGCCCGCGCCGGAGCGACCGAGATCACCTGCTGCGCCCGGGTGAGCGCGGTACGGCACACGCCGGACAGGACCGTCGTCGGCCTGCGACTGAACGTCACCTTCGCCGCCTGCGGGGTGATCTTCGGCTGTGGTGGCGGGGGCGTGCGATTCCTGGACGGCGCGCGCTTTACCGCGCTGCGCGCCACGAGGGCGGCCGATTCCCTCCCGGCCCGCCCCGCGGATCGGCGGATCCGCCCGTCGGCCGCCCGGCTGACGGTGAACCATCCGCACGACGCGGTCCTCGCTCTCGACGAGGAGGGGCTGTTGGTGTCGCCGGCCGACCCGCTGCACCCGTTCTTCTTCGATCACGCCACCGATCACGTACCCGGCATGGTGCTGCTGGAGGCCGCCCGTCAGGCCGCCGCCTATCACAGTCGGGGCAGGCTGAGCCGGCCCCGCTTCGGATGGCTGAAGGCTGCACGCTTCACCGAACTGGCCCCACCCGCACATGTGCTGTGCACCCGGCACCGCTCGACGTGCGCATTCCGCATCCTCCAGGGCGGCACTGAGACGGCCTACGGCACTCTTGGTTATCAGTAGAGCCTAAAATATGGACATTTATGAATCGGTTGACCACTCTGTGTTGCCGTCCGTAACGTAACGATCGCAATGTTCCGGCACGAAGCGGGAAGAACTCCTGTCCATGAGGGCTGCCCTCCGCCGGAAATCCCTCGGCCCGGTGCCGGGCGTCCGTGAAACCGATGCTGCCCTCCACTCTCGCGACCGGTCTCAGTGGCGTCCTCCGGGCCCCTCGGAACGGAAACGCGGATGAGCGCAGACAGCATCTTTTCCTGGACCCCCGCCGCCGTCGTCTTCGACTGTGACGGCACGCTGATGGACACCGAACGCCACTGGCAGGACGCCCGTGACAGGGTGCTGCACAGCTTTGGGTTCACCCCCTCGGCCGCATTCGCGGAAAAGGCCCGGGGGCTGCACTACACCGAATGCGGGCGTCTGATGGCCGATGTCGCAGGCCACCCGGAACTGACCAGGGAAATGACGGAATCACTGCTCGAGCATTTCCGGGACCTCGTCGCCGCGGAGCCCACCACCATGCCCGGAGCCACGGAACTGGTCCATTCGACCGTGCAGTTCGCCCCGCTGGCAGTGGCCAGCAACTGCCCGCTGGAAGTCGTCGAGTCCTGCCTCGATATGGCCGGACTCCGCGACTGCTTCCTTCATATCGTGGTGCCCGATGCCACGACGAGACCCAAACCTCATCCCGACGTCTATCTCACCGCCGCGGAGCTCTGCGGAGTGGAACCCGGTGACACGCTGGCCGTCGAGGACTCGCACTGCGGCATCCAGGCCGCGGCAGGTGCGGGCATGCGGGTACTGGGAGTCGGCCCCCGGCCCAGCGATGAGGAGACGGCACTGGCCGACTGGTGGGTCCACTCGCTGGAAGAGCCGGCGGTGCAGGGGTGGGCCGGCGCCCGCATCCCTGCCCAGGGCGCCGGCCCCGCTGCGCCCGAGGGCGGGACGCCGTGAAGATGACGCCGTGAAGATGACGCCGTGAACATGACGCCGTGAACATGACGCCATGGGCACGGCGCCATGACGCCATGAGCATGGCGGCGGCCCGGCCGGGTGGGGCACCCCCTCGGCACAGGTGGGGCACCTCCTCGGTGCGGCAGTCAACCCCGCCCTTGCCGCGGTGGGGGCGCCACCGAGCCCGGTCCGTCGGATCCAGTACCCTCGACGGATGATGATGTGACGTATCCGTAGCCGACGGACGGGCTGTCCACTCACCCGGCGCCCGCCCCGAACGCCCCGTTCACCTGCTGCCCGAAGTCCTCTGCACCCGGCCCCCGACGTACCCCATCCCCCACTGGTGTCGCTTGCCGGCGGCAGGTCCGCACACAACTGCCCACCCCCCCACCGATGGAGGCAGCCCGACGATGACGAACGACGCAGAAGTGCCTGCTCCTCGGAGGAGTCACGAGGTGACGCCGACCGCAACTGCAGTAGGGGCGGCGGCGGTTGCGGCCCTGCTGCTCGCCGGCTGTTCGGCCGGGGAGCAGGAGAAGCCCAAGCGCCCGGGACCGGCGGTGTCCTCGCCGCGGGAGAGCAGCCCCAGCCCCAGCCCCGCCCCCGCCAAGGAATCGGGCACTTTCGCGCCGTACGTGGACACCTCGCTCAAGCCTGCCTACAACCTTCTCCAGGGCGCCGAGGAGACCGGCGTGAAGGAGTACAACCTGGCCTTCGTTTCCCCGGGAGGCGGCTGCGTACCCAAGTGGGGAGGCAGGCAGGCACTCCGCGACAACCCGGTGGCGCGGCAGGTGGATGCGCTGCGCGCCAAGGGCGGCGATGTGCGGATCTCCTTCGGCGGACAGAGCGGCAACGAACTGGCCAGGGTCTGCGGCTCGGTGGACAAGCTGGTGCAGGCGTACAGCAAGGTCATCGATGCCTACGGCCTGACGAAGGCCGACTTCGACATCGAGGGCCCCGCTCTGACGGACACCAAGGCCAACAACCTCCGCACCCAGGCGATCGCCCGCCTCCAGCAGCGCAAGAAGCTGGATGTCTCCTTCACCCTCCCGGTGCTCCCCTCGGGCTTGAACCGGCACGCCGTCGCGGTGCTGGAGAACGCCAGGAAGAACGGTGCCCGGGTCTCCACGGTGAACATCATGGCCATGGACTACGGCACCTACTACGACGGTGACATGGGCACCTACGCCATTGCCGCCGCCACCGCCACCCACAAGCAGGTCAAGGCGGCGCTGGGTATCCGGGACGAGGCCGCGGCATGGAAGGCCGTCGGGGTCACGCCGATGATCGGTGTCAACGATGTCAAGGGCGAGGTCTTCAGGCCCGACGACGCGGCCGAACTCAAGAGGTTCGCCAAGGAGAAGGGGCTCGGTCGGCTGTCGATGTGGTCGCTGACCCGGGACAAGGCCTGCCCGGGAGGCCCGAACCTGCAGGCGGCAGCGACCTGTTCCAGCATCGGCAAGGCGGCGAACGAGTTCACGAGAGCGTTCACCGGCTGAGCGGCCGCTCCGCCCACAGGCCTGTCCCGTCGCCCCTTCGCGTGCCGGGCACCGGAACCGGGCACTGTGCACCGGGCGTCAGGCGTCAGCGGAACTGCGGATGCCACACCTCGCAGGTTTCTCCCTCGTCGTCGACGACGGTGATGTCGGGCCACCGGTCGAAGGCCGAGCACGGGTGGGAGATTCCGAGGTCGACCTCGTCGCCCACCCGAAGGCCTTGGGCAGGGGTGAGGACCAGGTGGTGGTCGTAGATCTGCGCCGCCGTGGCCCGCACCTCCCGGTGCGCTCCGGCGGCCGAGCGCGCCCCGAGGACGACGGGCAGGCCGGCGTCATAGGGGAGCTCGCGTTTGCCGGCCCCCACCACCGCGGTTCCGGTCTCGGGCGTGGAGAGCACCGTCGTGCGGACGGTCAGTGCCGGACGCAGTCCGGGGAGCGGCGTGACCCGGGCGTAGGTGCCGTGGTCGTGGGTGACGTAGCAGCCTGATCGGAGCACGGGCACCAGCGGCAGGTCGCCGCATCGGTTCAGCAGCTCCGCCACAGCGTGGACGACCCGGTCGGGAAACGCGGAGCCGCCCATGCTGAAGACCGGGCGTGCGGTCTCGTACAGCGGAGTCAACGACTCGAAGATCTCGGCTGTCATGCGGCAGTGCCCGTCGACGGCGGCGAGCGTCGCGGCGTCCCGGGCGTTGGGACGCACCCCCTCGTACCCGGCGACGCCGGCCAGGAGGAGCCCGGGTGACGCTTTCGCGGCGGCCGTGGCGAGCTCGTAGGCCTCCGCGGCGTTACGCACCCCGGTCCGGCCGCCCGGCACGCCGACGTCGACGAGCACCCGCAGGGGGTTGTGCGAGTCGTGCACGGCCGCCACGGCGAGGTCCACACCTGCCGAGGAGTCGATGAGGCAGAAGAGCTCCAGGCCCGGCGTTTCGTCGAGCAGGTGGCGCAGCAGGGCGAGGTCGGCGGAGTGGATCACTTCGTTGGCGACGAGGATCCGGCGCACTCCCCACCTCCACGCCACCTCGGCCTGCCGGGCGGTGGCCACCGTGACGCCCCACGCACCGGCTCCCAGCTGCCGTTCGACGATGGGGCGGACCATGGTGGTCTTGATATGGGGGGAGAGCTCGACGCGGTGCGCACGGCACCACTCCGCCATGAGCCGCACATTGTGCTCCAACGCGCCGCGTGCAAGGCGGAGTTCGGGCAGCGGACGGATCTCGCGCTGGAAGGAGGGCGAGGTGTCGGGGTGCATGGGACGGAACCTCCGGGGACGCGGGGCACGGGGTGCGGACAGCGGGGGCGTGGCGCAACGACACGGACGTCGTCGTCTATAGAAGATGGAGTACACGATATATGCGACATCCGGGCAACGGCTATAGTAGACGCAGTGTGCTCTTTACTGGAATGGGGTGGGTGTCGTGGCGGCGGAGAGTGACCCGGTCGTGGCGGGCGGCGCGGCGGGCGACGGGATCGGCCGGCACCTTCGCCGGGAACGCCTGGAGCGGGGACTCACCCTGGAGCAGCTCGCGGACCGGACCGGACTCTCCCGCAGCTACCTCAGCAATGTCGAGCGCGATGTGAACAGCCCGACGATCAACACCCTGCGTACGATCGTCGATGCCCTCGGTACGACCCTCAGCCGGCTGTTCCACGCCGTCGAACGTGAGCAGCGCGTCCTGACCCGTCCCGACCAGCGCATCGAACTCACCCGGGCAGGGGTGGAAGGTGTCACCTACACCCTCCTCAACCCCGAGCACGGCGGCCGGCTGGAGATGATGCTTCTGGAGGTGGCCCCCGGGGCCGGCTCCGGGGACCGGCCGCACACCCACGCCGGAGAAGAAGTCGGGGTCCTGTTGAGCGGGGAGCTGGACTACTGGGTCGACGGCGTCCACCACCGCCTGCAGCCCGGCGACTGTGTCAGCTTCCCGTCCGCCACCCCGCACCGCTACAGCAACCCCGGCGAGGTGCCGGCGGTCTGCGTCTGGGCCGAGACCCCGCCGAGCTTCTGAGGGCCTCCTGCGGTGCACGGTGCCGGGCGAAGGCCGCACAACGGCCCCACCCGGCCCGAGTGGCTCCTCGACGTGGCACCTCGACCGCACATGATGCGAGAGAGTCACGAAAGGGGTGTTCGCCCACCACACGGCCACGGGCCGGACCGTGCAGTATCGCGCGGACGAACGTTTTCCGATGTGCTCGGTGTTCAAGACGCTGGCTGCTGCGGCCGTCTTGCCCGACCGCGACGCTGCGGTCGCCGCTCGTACCCGCTGTCCTCTCCAGCACATACGACCCCGGGGGCCCGACGGACAACCCGCTGGTGGCCAGGACCGCCGCGCTGGTGGCAGCAGCACTCACCTGACTGCCGACGGCCGCGGACGCCGTCCGTCAGACCGCGCTGCCCGCCCTCCAGTCGGACCAGGACAGGTTCCAGCCGTTGAGGCCGTTGTCGGGCTTGACGGTCTGGTCGTGCGAGTTCTTCACGATGACGACATCGCCGACC
>NZ_JBIBVF010000004.1:0-496831 GCF_043080045.1 Streptomyces sp. NPDC015125 | reverse complement strand
GTCTGGAACTTGAAGGCGATCGCGTCGATCACCTCCCGGTGATCCCGCCAGCGGCCACCCCGCTTCGGCGTCCGGTCCGGAAGCAACGGCTCGATTCGCGTCCAGTGCGCATCTGTTAACGGCACAGCAGGACCAACGACCAGCTGATCCAAACGAAACTGCCTAGTCCCCGTCCGCCCAGTCGGATCGGACGTGGTGCAGGTGCGCTCGGATGATGCTCTCCAGGCGGGGCAGGTCGCCGTCTGCGATCGCGGTCAGGATGTCTCGGTGTTCGTGGACGATGTCGGTGAGTGTGCCGTGCTTGGCCAGATACTCCAGCCCGTAGAGCCGGGTTTGGTCGCGCAGGGTCTCCACTGTTTTGACGAGGCGTTTGTTGCCGCAGTGGGCGAGGAGGCCGAGATGGAACTGCCGGTCGGCTTCGAGGACCTGCACCACGTCCCCTTGGCCGGCCGCGGCTTCCATGTCGGCCACGGTTGATTCGAGTCGGGCAAGATCGCCTTTGCTCATGCTGCCCGCGGCTTGAAGCGTGCCGTGCACTTCGAGGAGCAGGCGCATCTCGTAGACCTCGTCGAGGTCGTGTTCGCTCATCGGCACGACGCGGTATCCGCGGTTGCGGACGGGTTCCATCAGGCCCTGGTTGACCAGAGTGAGCATGGCCTCGCGTACGGGGCTTCCGGACACTCCGAGCCGCGTGGCCAGTGCCGCCGCGGAGTAGATCTCGCCGGGCTTGATCTCGCCGGATACGAGTGCCTGCCGGATCACCTCCAGTGCCTGGTCACGCAGACTCGTGTGCCGCAAGGGCTGGGATGCCGACTCGGACACGCCACCTCCTGGTCTCAGACTCTTGACTTTGGATTTCGCCGTAGGCATGGTACTCGCCAACCGGTGACAGGTAACCGGTAACCGATTACCCATGAGTAGAAGGTGGGGAAGAGGCCCGGTATGCCTGCCCCGGCGGCACCCCCCACGCCGGAGCCCCCACATGCGACGACCCACACGTCCCCGGCACCCCCGGGGCCTGTTGGTCCGGGACTGCCCCTCGACGCCCCTCCCGGAGGCAAGCCAATGCTCACCATCTCAGCCGAAGACACCGTCCGGGCGTTGCCCTTCGATGCACTCATCGACGCGCTACGCACCGGATTCCGAAATGGCGCCCACACTCCCCAGCGGCACCACCACGTCATCGACGCCGGGTCCGATGCGAGTGTGCTGCTCATGCCGTCCTGGACCGACGGCGAGTACCTCGGTGTGAAGCTGGTCAACGTCTTCCCCGGCAACAGCTCGCTGGGACGTCCGGCACTCTCCTCCGCCTTTGTCCTGGCCAGTGCGACCACCGGCGAGCATCTCGCCGTGTTGGACGGAAACACGCTCACCCAGCGCAGGACCGTGGCGACCTCGGCGCTCGCGGCCACCTACCTGGCACGCAAGGACAGCAAGGTCCACGTCGTGGTCGGCGCGGGGCACGTCGGCAGCCTGGCTGCCGACGCGTACCGCAGCGCCTTCGACATCCGCAAAGTGATCGTGCACGACCACATGCCCGCGCACGCACAACGCCTGGTGGACAGCTTGCGTGAGCAGGGTGTCGATGCCGATGTCGCCACCGACCTGCGGGATGCGGTAGCCGCCGCCGACATCGTCACCTGCGCCACCCTCGCCACCGAGCCGCTCATTCGCGGGGGCTGGCTGCGCAAGGGAACCCACCTCGACCTCATCGGAAGCTTCCGCCCCACCATGCGGGAAGCCGACGACGAGTGCCTACGCCGCGGCACGGTCTACATCGACACCTGGGCCGCGCTGGAGGAGTCCGGCGACCTCATCCAGCCGATCGACGCCGGCGTCCTCGACCGGAACGCGATCGCCGGGACCCTGCCCGGATTGTGCCGCGGTGATATTGCTGCCCGGCGCGATCGCGACCAGATCACCGTCTTCAAGTCCGTCGGCAGCGGTCTCGCCGACCTGGCCGCGGCCGCGCTGGTCTACCACTCCACCCGGAATCTCGCTCCGTGAACTCGCCCGCACACCAGTCAGGGAGAGGCCCGCGCCGGCGTGAGTTCCGGGATTTACCAAGCCGCCGGGGTCATCGCCGCAGCCCACGGCCCTCCCCGCAGTCCTCAGATGACGTCGCAGGGCCACTTCGAATCCGTAGAGGTATGGGAAGCCCACTTCACCAGGTCGTCCACTGATCCGAGAAGTCAGGATCGTCGCTGCCGACGACCGACACCAAGGAGAATCACGTGAGTACCTCGCTCATCGATGACGCTCGTTTCAGTCCATTCCACAAGAAGATGTTCGTGCTCACCGCCGGAGGGCAGTTCCTCGACGGCTACCTGCTCAGCATCGTCGGCGTAGTCGTACTCGGAATATCCGAAGACCTCGGGATGTCAGCGAGCGCGGCGGGCCTGATCGGTGCGTCGGCGCTCATCGGCCTGTTCCTCGGCGGCCTGGTCTTCGGACGCCTCACCGACCGCATCGGCCGTCAACTGCTGTTCACACTCCACTTCGTCGTGATCGGGGCGGCCTCCATCGGGTCGATGTTCGTTACCGACCCGGTGCAGTTGATCGCCCTGAGGTTCGTCATCGGAATCGCGCTGGGCGCGGACTACGCCATCGGCAGCGCCTTGCTGTCCGAGTGGCTGCCGACGGCTCAGCGCGGACGTGTCATGGGAATGCTCATCATGATGTGGTTCGTGGGGGCCACGACTGCGTACCTGGTCGGCTACAGCCTGATCAATCTCGCGGGCTCCGGGGCGTGGCGCTGGGCGCTGGGCAGTGCCGCGATCCCGGCCGCCGCATTCATCATCGCGCGCATCGGGACGCCTGAGTCGCCGCGCTGGCTCGTCAGCCGCGGACGCCTGGAGCAGGCGCGTGCCGTACTCACCCGCGTCTACGGTGAGCAGGCCACCCCGGAGGCGGTCGAATCGCTGAGAGCCGACGAGTCCGCGCACGGCCTGGGCTTCGCCGAGGTTTTCCGGGGCGTCTACCTCAAGCGCACTGTTTTCGTCGGTCTCTTCTGGCTTCTGCAGATCGTTCCGCTGTTCGCGATCTACACCTTCGGCCCGACGATCCTCGGCGCTTTCGGCATGGCCGACAGCAACACCTCGGTGATCGGTTCGGCGCTCATCAGCGTACTGTTCCTCGTCGGCTGCCTTCCCGCGCTGCGCATCATCGATACCCGGGGCCGACGTCCGCTGATCGTCTGGTCGTTCGCACTCATGGTCGTCCCGCTCGCGATTTTGGGACTGGCTCCCGGCGCGTCCATCGCCGTGGTTCTCGCATGCTTCTGCGCTTACGCGTTCTTCTCCGGCGGCCCGAGCATCCTCGAATTCATCTATCCCACAGAGCTGTTCCCCACGGAGATTCGCGCGACGGCGGTCGGCATCGGCACCGCGGTCAGCCGCATCGGGGCGGCCATCGGGACCTACTTGCTGCCGATCGGCCTGGAAAGCATGGGGGTGGGTCCCATCATGCTGATCATGGCCGGCGTCACCGTTCTCGGATTCGCGGTCTGTTTCGCGCTGGCACCGGAGACCCGCGGCCGCCGACTGGCAGACGCCAGTGGCAGTGCACCGGCCCAGGCAGCGGCTTCGCACCCCGTGCCCTTCACCAGCCGCCCCACCCAACCCTGAGATCACAGCGCCGGGCGCCGTGCTCACCCGAGCGGTCACCACACCGGCGAAGATGTCGACCCGAGGAAGTGCAGGATGACAGAGAAAGCAGTGATCGTCGGAGCGGGCATGGTCGGACTCGCCACCGCCTACCGACTGGCCCGGGACGGACTGGACGTCACGGTCGTGGATACGGGCCGGAGCGGGGCCGGCGCCTCAACTCGCAATGCCGGGTGGATCGTTCCGGTCATGTCGACTCCCGTCCCCGCACCCGGGATGCTGGGTAAGGCACTGCGGTGGATGGCCCGTAAGGACAGTCCCCTCCATATCCGACCGTCCTTGCGCCCTGACCATGTGCGCTTCATCGCAAGCATGCTGCGTCACTGCAATAGCAGGGATTACCAGCACGGCATCGAAGCTCTCGTGGCGCTCAATGAACGAACCGTCTCCCTGTTTGACGGGTACCAGCAGGACGGAGTGCGCTTCGAATACCACCGCACGGGCCATCTCCTGGTCTTCCGTACTCGGGATGCCATGCACGCGCACCGGGCCGATTTCGTCCCGATGGAGCGGATCGGCCACACCGCCGTCCCGCTCTCCGGTGACGAGGCCCGGGATCTGGAGCCCGCGCTCGGTCCATACGTGCAGGCAGGTCTCCAGTGCACCCAGGAACGGCATGTGGACCCCGCCACCCTGATCGAGGGCCTTGAGCAGCGCTGTCGGAAACTCGGGGTGCGCTTCCTCCACGGCAGGCATGTCACCAGCATCCGTTCCGAGGGCGCCCTGACGACCTCCGTACTGGCGGGGGACGAGGAGATCGGCGGGGACCTGTTCGTCCTCGCAGCAGGAGTGCACTCCGGCGCGCTGTCGCGGCTGGCCGGATTCCCCCTGCCCATCCAGCCGGGCAAGGGGTACGGGTTCGACGACACCAGTGGCTCGGTGAAGCTGCGGCACTCGGTGTACCTGGGCGAAGCGAAGGTGGCGATTACCCCACTGTCAGGCCGGCTCCGGTTCGCCGGAACGATGGAGTTCGGCAGCTCCGACTCCACGGTCGCACCACATCGTGTGCGCGGAATCATCCGGTCCGCCGGCGAATACCTGCCGGACTTCCCGCCCGCACCGCAGCAGCACGCCTGGACGGGACTGCGTCCGATGACGCCCGACGGACTGCCCGTCATCGGGCCGCTGCCCGGCAAGGAGAACGTCTTCGTCGCCAGTGGACACGGGATGCTCGGGGTCACCCTGGCGCCGATGACGGCGGAGATCATCGCCGCACAGGTAAAGATCGCCGCACAGGTAAAGGGGGAGGAGCGTGATGCGGACATCGCAACCATGGCACGGCCTTTCTCTCCCCAGCGCTTCGCCCGACGAGGCCACGGGAAACGGTCCGCTGACCACTGACCACTGACCACTGACCGCTGACCGCTGACCGCTGACCACTGACATGCCGGACCGTCGCCCAGCGTCTCGGCGAGGTCCCGGCAGTCGGCCGGCCGGGTCCTCGCGGCGACGGCGTCGCCGCGCATGTGACCCGGCAACCCACCGATCCTCAGCGCCTTGGCGCGCACGGCGCTGGGCTCCAGGGCTTGTACCAGGGCCCGGCCCAGCCAGTGGCGTACCTCTTCCAGCCCGCCCGCGCCGAGCCGGTGGCTCCACAGCGAGGTGCCCAGAGGGAACGCATTGCACTCTGCTGCCGCCACCTGCCAGGCACGTGGCGTGGCGATCGCCTAACCGCACTGGATCCAGCACGGTCGAGGGGGACGCAGCGGGATCGAATCGGGTGGAATTGTCCGGCCACCCGGTGAAGTCGCAGGTGAGACGCGTCACCGGGATAGGTTCGCGTCCCACCCGCCCCACACACGGTTCTCCCAGGGGAACCTTTCTCCCTGTGGAAACGCAGGAACGGGGGTCACCGCTCCAGGGCGGCGGCCCCCGTTCGTGTGTTCAGATCAAGAGCCAGCCAGGTGGCCACCGAGTGGGCGAAACACGAAGGGCACCTGTGGGGCTTGCCGGAAGGTGACGGGCCGCCGCCATCGGGGTCGGTGGCCGCTCTCCGGTATTCCGGGCATCCGCCACCCATGCGGGCGGTGCCGTGGCATGCACCCCAAGGGCGCCGCCTGCCCTTCGTGTGGGGCCGGCGGAAGCGTGACGCCTGGTTTCTCCTCACCCCTTCGCCGGCTTGGTCAGTCCATTGAACAGCCATGTCAGCGAGTGCAGGGCCAGGCGGGCACACCGCCTAAGGAGAGACAACCAGGATGGAAATACTAGGTTTTCGACCATCCTCTTCAGCTGTCACCAGCCATGCGTGATGCCATCCCGCGTTCGGCCTCCCGTGGGGACCTCCAGGGCAGCGATCTGCCGATCGAGCAGCTGGCCCTAGGGGGATACCCGGGGGTATCCGAACCGGGCGCCGGCTGCGGACGCAGGGAGTGCCGCCAGGGGCGGCGAAAAACTTGGTGTGCGGGGCCGACGGAGCCGGGTATTGTCTTTGTCATGTTCTTCCAGACGCCGATTTACGAGTGAGAGCGTGACGGGCCCCTGCTCACGTCCTTCGACGTCGCCGCGCCCGTCCTCCACCGATGAATCCGTAGATCACTTCACATCATTCCGGGAGAACCCGTGAGCAAGAACATCAACAACCCCGTGGGCATGGGCGGCGGCCAGCGCAAGAGGCTGTCCCGCGCCGAACGGCAGAACAACGGTCCGCACCGCAACCTCGACCGCCAGGGTGCCGCCGACCAGAAGGCGGAGCTGGTGCGCAAGATGCGCGAGAAGGCAGGCGCAGCTGAGGGCGCCGGGCAGACTGGCGAGGACACTGCACAGAGCTGACGGACCGCCGCCGCAGGGCGGCACCGCACGGGGCAGGGCCCGGACCGCGACGCGCGGGTCCGGGCCCTGCTGCCGTATCGGGGCTCTGCTGCCGTACCGGGCGCGGCGGCGGGCCGACCCCCGGCAAGCCAGACATCACTCGGCGCCCGCCCACTGACCCGAACACGGTCAGCAGCTTCCTCAACATCCGCGTCGCCGACGTCGAAGAATGTCACCGGCGGTGGAGCGCCAAGGTGCAACATTCACAACGGGTGTGACCCGGCCGACCCGCCCGACCCGCCCGACTACCCGGACGCCAAGTGCTGGGCGCGGCAACCGCCTCAAGTACGGCCAGCCCGTCTGTTCCGGTGCTCCGAAGGACGCGGTCGTCGTAGCCTCTGTCCCCAACGGGACGCAGTCTTGGGGTACTTGCGGGAAGGTGACGTCGTCGGGCAGTTTCCAGTTCACCTGCTATCCCGATTCCGACAACCACTATGAGGCCAAGGCTGACCTGCACCAGGTCGGCGGCGGCTACGGTGGCCACTTTTGGTACACCCACACCCGTGACAAGGCACACTACGGCGGCCCCTCAGGCCCCATGACCATCGACGGCTCCTGGGCCTTCGGTCAGAAGATGGACCTGGGCAAGATATGGGTGCGTTTCCGAATGGGTGGACAAGGTGTCGCGCGCCACAGGGGCGAACCATCCGGTGACCACGATGGCGGCGGAGATCCGCAATATGTTCTTCAAGCCCGGCCTCACCGGCTCCATCTTCGGCAGCGCACCTCCCATCTGGCAGGAACTCGACTTCGAGTCGTGTACCGACGGTTCGATCCGCCGGGTGTCCGCTTCACCCCTACTGCGCTCCAGCTATATGCCGAATCAGTACTTGTACCGCGACGGCAAGGCAATCAACCTCGACGGTGCCTACACCCATTCCAGCAACCCGGTGACCACGGGCGACTTCTACCACTTCAGTGGCACGAGCACGCCGCCCGACAGGGAGAATCCCTACACCGAGTGCGCGAGAGAAAGCGGGCACGCCGGGAACCCGTGGAGCATCACGCCGGTCCACCGCTGCGGCGACGAGGCCGTCATACGGCCCCCGCTCATCGCGAAGCCACGGGCCGAGCTTGGGCCGGGTGACCGGGGTCCGTGGCTCCCGATACCTCCCGGTCGTCGGCCCAGCCGATGATGTGCCCGCCGACAGATGCCGCGGCTGTCAGCACGTCCTCCCGTTGACGCTCAGGGGAGGACGTGGCCGGCTTCATCCGGGACAGCCGCCGCACGCCGAGCAGGCACTTTCCGCATCCGTCGGAGAATTCACGGCCACCCCCAGGACGATCTTGGTCAGCCCAGGAAGCTCAGGCGGACCTGACGGTTGACATTGTCGATGTTCGTGTCCGCCAATCTCCGTTAAGGCAACCTGCACCATATCGGTGACACCTTTGGGATCCGAGGCGCCTCACGTGCGCATCAGACCGCCCGCGGCGGGCTCGCAGTCAACGTCAGCGAACCCTGCGCCTGGAATTCCTGACCAGCGCATTTGTGTCTTTCAGCACTGTCATGACCTTCCCGCCTGCACGGTGGAAAGTCCCGCAGTCGTCCCTGGGATGTCCCTGACCGGCGAAGGTTTCTGAGGAACCATCCCCCTCCCGGGCCGGCCAGGGCTTGCGCCGGCTGAGGAGGGGATGGGTACGCCGCCGCGGGCAGGGTCCTTGTCCCCTGGGACTTTGCGAACCCAGGCGTACCACAGCAATGCTTCGCGGCTCCGAGGTCGTCGTATCCACTCAACACCCGTCGCTGAGTCCGGCATGGCGGACCGCAGCCGACCGCCAGCAACCGGCCTGCGCCGTCGCATTGGCGGCGATCTGGAGCGGCACTTGGCGTGGGAGGGGACCGGCGGTTCGCCCACATGGCCCGGCGGGCCCGCGCGTCCGGAAGTTCCTCGTTGCCCCGTTCATGCCTCCAAAAGGTCCGTGTCTGATGGATAGGGCAAGGTGGTCGGGGTCCGGTGGACCCCGACCTTCAGCGATTCAGTCGCCGTAAGCCTGCCAAACCTCCTTCCGCAGGAGCTCGACGTAGTCATGGGCCCACCCCTCGACAGTCGCGCGGTCCCACAGGTCGGCCGAGTACTCCACGAAGCCCGCGAGTACGTCCCCGGTGGGCACGAGCCCGAGGGTGAGGTCCGTCCTGGACGCGGCGGGGGCAAGGTCCTCGACAGACGTGGCCAGCCCTGGTAGTTCGATGTCGGTCTCCAGCGAACTCTGGTAGGCGAAGCCGACAGCGAGCTGGTCAGGCATAGCGATGCCTTTTCGCTCCCGCATCACCGGGGCGATCCTGCGTACCGGCATGACCTGATCGATTCCCTCCACCGTAGTACGGGCAACCTGGTCCGTCAGAGAGGCAAAGGAACCGGCCGCGCCATTGCGCACCCGAAGCGCAAACCCCGTGGTCGCACAGGCCACGAGCGACTCGAACGCGCGGCGCTCACGGTTGGCGTAGGAAATGTTGAACAAGACGTCCGACTGCCCGGACTTCTGCGACAGCATCCGGCCCAGGGCCGCTGCGGTGACCACGAATGGGGTCGTACCCCGCTGCCTGGCCAGCTGCTCCACGGCGGTACGCACCTCGGCCGGCACGGTGAACGTCACGATCCCGCCCCGCCCGCTCGCGGTCGTCGACCGTGGCCGGTCAAGCGGCAGGTCGATGCCGAAGGGTACGCCGTCCAGCCGGCGCAGCCAGAACTCCAGCTTCCGCTCGTCGGTGGCCGCGTCGGCGTGGTCGCGCTGCCACTGCGCGTACGCGATGGGCTGGTATGGCGCGGGTGGCAGGGTGTGGGGGATATCTGTCATAGCCGCGGCGTAGAGCGCGGCCAGTTCCTTCAGCAGCAGGCTGACGGACCATCCGTCGCACATGGCGTGGTGCAGGGCGAACAGCAGCACCCAGGTGCTCTCGCCGGTGCGCAGCAGGCGAAGGGTCGTCGGAACTCCGTCGGCGGGGTCGAGCGGCGTCTCCGCGACCTCAGCACTGGCCCGTTCCAAGGCGGAATCCCGCTCCCGTGGCGGCCGGGCGATGAGGTCCTCGACGGGGAGGTCCACCGGCCGGGAACGAAGCACCTCCTGCTGCCAGCCGTCGCCGTCCTTGGCAAGGCGGGTCCGCAGGCCCTCGTGCCGTTCGATGAGCCGGGTCAGGGCGGTGCGCAGCGCCACCACGTCCAAGGCCCCGAAGAAGGTGATCCGCATGGCGACGTTGAAGACTTGCGGAAGAGGGTGACGGGCGTGGACCGAGGCGAAGCGGGCCTGCTGCTCGGTAGCGGGCGCCCGCCGTTCGACGGCGCCGGTCCCGTGATCGGCTCCGGACGGTCCGGGTTCTCCTGCTTCGCCGGTGAGATAGGCCGTCATGGCCCGCAGCGTTGGCTCCTGGTAGAACCGCAACATGGGGTACTCGGTGCCGAATTCCTCCCGGACCCGGTTGACCATCCGCATCGCGGTGATCGAGTGACCGCCCAGGTCGAAGAACGAGGCATCTGGCCCGATGCCGTCGGCGTCGATGGCGAACTCGACTGCCCAGAGCTCCCGTATCCGCCGCTCGATGTTGGTGCGCGGGCTGGGCTCGATGTTGGTGCGCGGGCTGGGCTCGATGCCTGTGCTGGGGCAGGCTTCCGTCTCCTCACCAGTGGCAAGTCGCTTCGGTTGCGGTGCCGCGGTGACGAGGTCGGGCGGCGACAGCTTGGAGCGGTCCAGCTTGCCGTTGCCTGTCAGAGGCAGCTCGGTGAGGACTTGCCAGGCGCGCGGCACGAGGTACTCCGGCAGCCGGGCGGCCAGTTCGTCGGCCATGAGGTCGGCGAACGCCTGCCGGTCGTCGGCGGCTTTGCCGACCGGGTCGGCGGGGACAGCATAGGCGGCGAGATAAGCCTCGTCCCGTTCGTTGCGGCGGCTCAGCACGGCCGCCTCACGCACGCCGTCCAGGCCGTTGAGTACGCGGGAGACTTCCTCCGGCTCGATCCGGAAACCACGGATCTTCACTTGGTCGTCGGTCCGGCCGCGGAACTCTAGCTTTCCGTCTGTGGTCCAGCGCACCAAGTCGCCCGTGCGGTACAGGCGGGCGACCTGGCCACCGTCCGGGTCCGGCAGGAAGCGCTCTTTGGTGAGTTCGGGCTGGTGCAGGTAGCCGAGGGTCACACCCGGGCCGCCGACGAACAGCTCCCCCACGGTCCCGACCGGCACCGGGCTGCCCGACTCGTCGACTACGCGCAGGCGCACATTGTCGACCGGGCGGCCGATTGCGATCGCCTCGGCAGCCGAGCGAGAGCCCTCGGTCTGAGGAGGCACGGTCTCCACCGTGCACAGCACTGTGACCTCGGTGGGCCCATACACGTTCACCGTCTCGTACGGTGCCTCGGGCCGTGGGCGTGTGCGCAACACGTCACCACCGAGCAGCAGGTGACGCAGCGGCGGCTGGTTGCCGGGCGGCAGCTGCAGCACCGCTTCGCCCAGTGCCGTGGGCAGGATGGAGAAGGTGACGCCCTGCCCGGCGTACCACTGGGCGAGGGCGAGCGGGTCCTTGCGGACCGTCTCGTCGGCGATCGTGACCGAGGCGCCCGCGGTCAGTGCCGGCCAGATCTCCAGGATCGAGGCGTCAAAGCTCTGGCTGCAGACGACGGCGCTGCGGTCGGCTGTGGTGAAGGCGAAGCGCCGGTGGTGCCACTGGCACAGGTCGACGATGCTGCGGTGTGGCACCGCGATGCCCTTGGGTGTGCCGGTGCTGCCGGAGGTATAGAGGACGCAGCACAGGGACTCGCGGTCCGTGGCGGCCGCGGCGCGATGGGGCCGCCGCGAGATGGCGTCGGGTGTCACGGTGGTCACTCCGCCGGACAGCGCCAGCGTGGCCGCCTCGGCCCGCGTGGACACCACGATCCGGGCCCCGCACTCGGCGATCACCTGCTCGGCGCGCGTCCGGCCGAGGGAGGGATCGAGCGGCACGTATGCGCGGCCCGCCTTGAGTACCGCGAGCATGGCTACGACAAGGTCGGCGGAGCGTGGCAGCCACAGGGCCACCATGTCATCGGGGCTGCCATCCGCGTGCTGTTCCTGGAGAACGGCGGCTAGCTGCTCGGCGCGCTCGTCCAGTTCACGGTAGGTCAGCACGGTTTCGCCGCTGATTATCGCCGTGCGGCCCGGGGCTGCGGCGGCCTGCCGGGCAACCAGCTCGTGAACAGCGGTGTCCGTCGAGGTACGGGAGGGGCCGCGCTGCCAGGATTCAGGTACGGGCTCCCCGGAGGCGGCCGCTTCGGCAAGCTGGGACAGCGGTGCCTCCGGGGTGTCGACGGCCGCCGCGAGCAGGTCCCGAAAGGTGGTGAAGAACCGCTCGACGGTGTCTGGATCGAACAGGTCGGTGTTGTACTCCAGGTGGCAGCGGATGCCCTGCGGCTGGTCGGTGAAGTAGATGGTGAGATCCGTCAGGGCCTTGTCCGGGCCGGAGTCCAGCGGTGTAGCCGCGATGCCGGGCAGCTCGAAGCGGAACGGTTCGCTGCGCTGGAACTCGGCGAGCACCTGGAACACCGGGGTACGGTCTACCGCCCGTGGCGGGGCTAGCTCGCGGACCACCGTCTCGAACGCCACATCGGCGTGGTCGTACGCATCGAGAGCGACGGTACGCACACGGTCCAGCAGCCTGCCGAACCCCGGATCGCCGGACAGGTCGAAGCGCAGCGCAAGGGTGTTGACGAAGAATCCGAGCAGGTCCTCGGCCCGCTGAGGCCGGTCGGAGACCGGGACGCCGATGATGATGTCCTCCTGCCCGGTGACCCGGTGCACCATCGCCGCGTACCCAGCGAGCAGGGTCATGAACAGGGTGCTCCGGTGAGTCCGGCTCAGTTCGCGCAGTTGCCGGGAAAGTTCCGGATCGAGGGTGCGGAAGATCGCCCGGCCGTTGGATGTCATCGTCGCGGGTCGCGGCCGGTCGGTGGGCAGGTCCAATAAGGGCAGATCACCGCCGAGCACATGGCGCCAGTAGCCCAGGTCCTCGGTGGCCTTGGGATTGTCCACGGACGCCGCCTGCTCGCTTGCGTGATCGGCGTAGCTCCAGGTCAGCGCCGGCAGAGTGGGGGCGGTTCCGTCGAGTTCGGCGCGGTAGAGGGCGGACAGGTCGCGGGCCAGGACGGTGGCGGAGGCTGCGTCGACCACGATGTGGTGGAGGGAGAGGACGAGGACGTGCTCCTCGTCGGCGACTTCGACCAGCCGGCTGACGAACAGTGGGCCGACCGCCAGATCGAAACGGCGCGCGCTCTCCGCTGCCAGGACCTCCTGAACCGCGGCCGCCGGACTGCCGGTGCCCTCCACGACCTCGAAGTCCGGCTGGGCCGATGCCTGCACTATCTGCCGCGGCTCGCCTCCCGTCTCTCGGAAGACGGTGCGCAGTCCCTCGTGGCGGGCGATGAGGCGGTGCAGAGCCGCGCGCAGAGCAGGCACGTCGAGCGGGCCGTCGAGGCGAATCGCCTTGACCTCGTTGTAGGCGGTACGCCCCGGAAGCAGCTGCTCCAGGAACCAGATCCGCTCCTGGCCCGGCGAAAGCGGCGCGTCACCAGGCGTGTCACGAGGCACGGGTTCGGGGGCGGCCGACACAGGGGCGGCAGCGGTCGGCGTGGAGGCTGCCAGGGCAGCAGGCTTCTCTGGGTTCTCCAGGTAGCGACGGCGCAATGCGGCGAGGTGGGGGAGGCCCCCGCGCAGCTCGTCCGGCGCGACACCGAAGTCGACCAGTGCGACGATCTCGTCGGCGCCTGCCGCGGTAACCGCGTCCACCACCGGGCCGACGCTGTCCACCGTACCGATCAGGGCCCGCTGGTCGCAGTAGCGGCCGTACGCGCGGCGGAACACCGTCTCCAGGTCGTCCTCGCTGAGGGCGGCGAGGTCGACGCTGTGCCCGAGGCTGTTGGTGACGCCGCTGAACAGTGACAGGGACGCGCGCATGTAGCGGGACAGCGGTTCGTACGCCCCGGTCCGCGCGGTGTCGTGGTCTGCCGCGAGGTAGGTGTGCAGCAGGACGGCCACCCGCCCGGCGTCCGGATCCAGACCGTGACGGGCGCGGGCGCGGCGGTAGCGGGCGATGTTCTCCTGGAGTTGTTCGACGCTCTGCGTCATCAGATTGGTGACGATGCCCAGGTCGTGGCGGGCGGCGAGCTCGTACGAAGCCGGGTTGCCGACCACCGCGGTGTACATGGGCGGAGCGTCCTGCACGGGCCGCGGAAAGAGCCGCACCTCGCTCTCGCCGTCACCAGCGGTCCGCCGCAGCGCGACACCGCGCCAGAAGCTCCGTACCTGTTCCAATTGTTCGTACATCACCTCCTTGTGCCGGCCAAAGCGGTCGGGGAAGAAGACGAAGTCGTTGGCGTTCCAGCCGCTGGCAACGCCGATGCCGACACGCCCGCCGGAGAGGTTGTCGACCATCGACCACTCCTCCGCCACCCGGATCGGGTCGTGGAGCGGCAGCACGACGGAGCCGGCGTTGAGCCGGATGCGCTCGGTCTCGCGGGACAGCGCGGCAGCGAGCACCGCTGGGTTGGGGAAGAGGCCGCCGAAGGAGTGAAAGTGGCGCTCGGGCATCCACAGCGCGTGGAAGCCATGCCGGTCGGCGAAGCGGGCGGACTCCACGAGAAGTTCGTACTTGCCGTGCCGGGCGGTGGCGGCGTCCTGTGGGTAGTCGCCAAAGAAGTAGACGCTGAAGTCGGGGGTTCGGGGGGCGGGCCCGTTCACGGGGGCCGGGCGGGTTCCGGTGGCCGCAGCGGTGTTCCGGGCCATGGCAGCCACTGCGGCGGATGCCGATGCGGGTGCGGCCGGCTCCGGTGCCGCTGCCCGCGGAACCACTGTCTTCGGGGCCGTTGGCTGACTGCTCGGGAAGAAGCCGGCCGACCGCAGCTCGCGCAGCGCGCCCCGCACGGCATCCGCGATGAACTCGATATCGCCGTCCGAGTGGGCGGTGGACAGGAAGAAGTTGCGCCACTCCCAGACGTGCACGCCGCGCAGCATCAGGTGGTGGTAAAGGAGCTCCATGTCGGCACGATGCTCGAAACGGAACTGGGAGCCGAAGTGGCTCATCCGCAGTGGGAATTCCTCGGCCTCGAAGAAGCCGTTGAGCGTGGCGGCCAGTTCGGCGGTACGAGCGTTGAGCTGGTCCTGCAGGCGCGGACTGTGCTCCTTGAGGTGCGTGAGAACGGAGCGCGCGGCGACCATCGACACCGGGTGTTGGATGTACGTACCGCCGAAGAAAGTGGTGTCAGCGGGCGGGTAACTGTCGTCGCCGTATGTCCAGTAACCGCCGTCGACGCCGTTCATGATGTCGGCGCGGCCCGCGATGGCTCCGATGGGGAAACCGCCACCGAGCAGCTTGCCGTAGGTGGCCAGGTCCGGGCTGACGCCGTACAGCTCCTGCGCACCGCGCAGTGCGGGGCGGAAGCCGGTCAGCATCTCATCAAACATCAGCACGATGCCGTGGCGGCGGGTCAGCTCGCGCAGCTTCCGTACGAACTCGACGGGTTGCAGGGAGGGGTGTCTGCTCTGCACCGGCTCCACCACGATCGCGGCGATCTCCGCGGCATGCTGCTCGATCGTCTCCAGGGCTGCGTGGCTGCCGTAGTCGAGCACCAGCAGGTCCGAGACGGCACTGTGCGGGATACCGCGGGAAACGGGCACGGTGACCCGCTCCGCCCCTGTGCCGGAGGGACGGCCGAGGACGTTGTCGGCATGGCCGTGGTACGCACCCAGGAAGGTGACGATTTTGTCGCGGCCCGTGGCCGCGCGGGCCAGGCGGATGGCCGCGGAGTTCGCTTCCGTACCGGAGTTGGCGAAGGCCACGCGCTCCAGGCCGGTCAGCTCGGCCAGTAACTCGGCCGCCTCGCCCGTCTCGGTGTTGCGGGGGCCGAGCTGGATGCCTCGCGACAGGTGCTCACGGACAGCCTCGCTGACGAAGGTCGGCTCGTGGCCGAAGAGCAGCGCGCCGAAGCCCATGGTGATGTCGACGTACTCGTTGCCGTCGACGTCCTCCAGCCGCGCCCCGCTCGCCCGGCGGCTCGCAATGGGGTACAGCATCTCCTTGGTGCCGCTGCGGAAGCCGACGACGGCACGGCTGTCGGCCAGAACGCTACGGTAGCGCTGGGCGATCCCTTTTGAGGTCGGGGTCCTGGCGGTGTAGCGGCGTGCGAGGTCGTCCAGATGCTCCTGTTGGGAACGCGGGGAGGTGCCCTGGATCATGCCGGAGGTACGCGCGACAGTCACCCGGGGGCCGTGCATGCGGTGCGGCTCAGCAGGTTGCTCCGCGGCGGGTGCCCCCACGCCCAGCTGCTCGGCGATGCGTGCCGAGAGTTCGGCCATGGCCGCCAGGTCCCGGTCAAGGGCAGAGAAGACGCCGTTCAGCCCGGTCACTTGGCTACCTTGCCGTTGAACCCGAGCGTCGCCGAAGCGGTCTGGAGCGCGAGCAACTGGGAGATCTGGGACATCATCTGCAGCTGTATTTGCGATATCTGGTGGAGCTTTTGGGCGAGGTCCTCCAGCTCCTGGCGAGTGGCGTACCCGGGAGCGGTGGCGACGGGCGTGGGCTCCGGAGCGGACAGGGAGTGGGTTGCCACAGGCTCTCGCACGGCGGGGTGGTGCTGGGCGACAGGCTCCGGATCCCAGGCCCGCTCCGCCACGGGCTCCGGCAGCGCCGACTTCGCCCCAGGCAGCCGGCCGGCGATGAGCTCCGCGAGCAGGCCCGGCGTGCCCGTCTCCTCGAACAGCTCCCGCATCGTCACCTTGACCTGATGCTCCTGCTCCAGTTCGCGCAGCACGCTGATCATCTGCAATGAGTCGGCGCCGAGGGCGAAGAAGGAGGTGTCGCTGGTGATGGCTGATGGATCATGGCTGAGGTGCCGCGCCGTCGACTCGGTGATGCTTCGGCGTATTCGCTCGATCACTGCCTCGTGCTGTGCCACTACGGCTCCATATATCTGTGGTTTTCTGGTTGGCAGGGTCGGCAACTCCGGCCCTTGCCAGTGGTCTTTGTGTTGGAATCGGTATCCGGGCAGCGGTATCCTCCTGCCGCCGCAGCCCGCCAGGAGCGCACGCCAGCTGATGTCCGCTCCCGCGCAGTGCAACTCGGCCGCCGCGCCCCAGAGCGCGCGAAGCCCGGCGCCACGCCGCAAGGACGGCAACGACCGCACGCTTGGCAGCGCCCGGCGCGCCAGGCCGCTGAGGGTGGTGTGCGGTCCGATCTCAAGCAGCACGTCGGTCTGGTGTCGGCCGATACCGCGCAGTGCCTTGTCAAAGCGGACCGGCTCACGGGTGTGCCGGATGAAGTAGTCGGCGTCCGGGGCCCACCCGGGCGAACGTGTTATGCCGTCAAGCCCGCTGACGAACGGGATACGCAGCGGTTGGAAGGCCACCTCGTCGAGGATCGCCCGGAATTCTTCCAGCATGGGCTCCATCAGGGAGGTGTGGAAGGCGCGTGCCACTGGCAGCCGCTCGCCCGGCATGCCGCGCTCGTCGAGCAGGGCGTCCAGCTGGTCCACGGCCGTGGCGGACCCGGCGAGCACCCTTGCCCGCTCCCCGTTGGTCACGGACAGCTCCAGGCCCGCCACCTCGGCAGCCAGAGCCTGGGCAGCCTCTCGGTCGAGCGCTACCGCGGTCATCGCACCGGGCACGCAGCGCTGCTGCATCAGCCGGCCGCGAGCGGCGGTGAGGCGAAGACCGTCGTCGAGCGACAAGGCTCCGGCCGCGAAGAGCGCCGCGTACTCGCCGACGCTGTGCCCGGTCACGGAGTCCGGAGCGATACCGGCGTCGCGCCACAGCTGGACGAGGGCGCACTGCAGTGTGAAGAGGGCAGGCTGCGCGGTGTCCGTGTGCCACAGCCCGCTCGTCTGCGAGCCGTTCCCGAGCAGCCCGGTGAGCAGGGAGCCGCCGGTGAGGTCGCGGTAACAGCGCTCACAGGTGTCGAGCAACTTGCGTACGGTGGGAAAGCGCTCGTACAGGGCGGTGGCCATGCCGGGGTACGGGCTGGCTTGCCCGGTGAACTGGAAGGCAACGCGGGCGGGGCCTTCCCGCAGTGGTGTTCCCGTCGTCACCGCTGCCGGGTTGGTGCCGGTCAGCCATGCGTCGAGGGCATCGGCGAGAGCGACCGGGGTCGCGCCCCAGGCGGCGAGCCGGTGTCGGCTGTGGGCGCGGCCGAGGGCGGTGGTGGTGACGAGGTCCGCCAGGTGTGTGCCAGGCTGCTGCCGCAGGCGGTCGCGCAAGGCGCTGGCGTTGGCAGCCAGGGCCTCCTTGGTGCTCCCGGAGACCAGGAGCACGTCCGGCGTGGAGGCGGTGCCGGACCGGGGCGTGGGTTCGGGGGCCTGTTCGAGGACGAGGTGGACGTTGGTGCCGCCGACACCGAGGGAGGAGATGCCCGCGCGGCGCGGGGTGTCGCCCTCGGGCCACGGTCGGGCGATCCTGGGAACGTAGAACGGGCTGCGGTCCAGGTCGAGGGCGGGGTTGGGCTTGCTGAAGTTCGCCATCGGCGGGATGACGCCGTGCTTCAAGACCAGGAGGGTCTTGATCAGTCCGGCCAGTCCGGAGGCCACGTCGAGATGGCCGATGTTGGCCTTGGCCGAGCCGAGGGCGCAGTAGCCGGTGCGCTCCGTGTCCTCGCGGTACGCGGCGGTGGCGCCCTCGAATTCGATTGGGTCACCCTTGTGTGTGCCGGTGCCGTGGGTCTCCAGGTAGCCCATGGTCTCCGCACCGACACCCGAACGTTCCAGAGCCTGGCGAATGGATATGCGCTGGCCCTGTGCGCTGGGGGCTGTAAACGTCTTCTTGCCGGCACCGTCGTTGCTGACGCCCCAGCCGCGGATGACGCCATGGATGGTGTCGCCATCGGCGACGGCCCGGTTCAGCCGTTTCAGAACGACGGCGACTACCCCCGTACCCCCGACGGTCCCGTCCGCGCCGGCGTCGAAGGCCCGCAGGTAGCCGGACTTGGAGAGAATCGACCCCTTGACGTGGCGATAGCCGAGTACTTGAGGTACATGGATGGCGGTCGCGCCGGCGAGGGCTATGTCGCAGTCGCCCATGAGCAGCGACTGCGCAGCGAGTTGGACTCCGACCAGGGAGCTGGAGCAGGCGGTCTGAACGCTGAGGGCTGGTCCGGTGAGACCCAGCCGGTAGGCGACGCGGGTGGCCGTGAAATCGGTGTAGTTGCCGACCGTGATCTGCATCCCCGCCAGCCAGTCATCGACGGACTGACTGGGCAGCACGTTGTTGAGTAGATAGTTCTGCAAGGTGTACAGGTGGTAGCCCGTACTGGCGTAGACACCCACACGGTTGCCGTCCCGCTCGTCCGAGTATCCGGCGTTCTCCAAGGCGTGCTGGGCGCACTCCAGGAACATGCGCTGCTGAGGGTCGGTGAGCTGGGCCTCGCGGGCGCTCATCCCGAAGTGCTGGGCGTCGAATCCGGCGATGTCCTCCACCACACCGGACGCGCCGACGAAGTCCGCCGCCCGGTATTGTTCAGCGGGAATACCGGCGGCAGCCAGCTCTTCCTCCGTGAACCGGGTGATGCAGTCCGTGCCGTCGCGGATGATGCGCCAGAATTCCTCGGGAGTGCTGGCGCCGGGCAGCCGAAAGGCCATGCCGATGACAGCCATACGAGGGTCGGGGTTGCCTATCGTCATCAGCCGCGTCCCTCCGCCGCTGTCGGCAGGTCTGGGCTGACCGGTTCCTCCCCGCGCCGGGCGGCCGCGCCGGCCCGGCGAAGGATCGCCGAGAGCAGGACTGCGCACAGGACGATGGCAAGGCCGTGGAAGGACGCCACCACCTGCAGCGGCGAGAAAGTCTCCAACAGCGCCCCGCTGACGAGCATCCCCAGGCCAAAGCCGGCGTTCTCGGCCGAGGCGGAGAGCCCGAAGAGGCGACCGCGCTGCTCGTCAGGGGCGGCCTGCAGCCTCGTTACGTACACGGTCTCGGTGAATCCATCGGCAGCCCCCGCGATGAGCGTGGCGATGATTGTCGGCACGGTGGGAAACCCGCTGAACACCACGATGAACCCCGCCGACATCACACAGGCCCCGAGCGCGAACGCCTGCTCGCCCGGTGTCCGGCCGGCCCTCTTGGTGACCCGGCTGAACAGTTGCTGAGCCACGATGTTGCCGATCGCCCACGTGGCCCAGAATTGACTGATGAATGTGGCCGGATGGCCAGGGTCCAAGCCGTTGGAATAGATGGGCAAGGCAACGTTGTGGGAAGAGGAGCCAAGCCCGTCCACCGCCCGCACTGCGATCATCACCACCAGTAGAGGGGCCGTCCGCAGCAGTATCCGGACAGTCCACCCCGTCGCATTGGAGGCATTCTCCGGGGCCTTTTCGGCGGCTTCCACCGGCGCGTCCGCCCTGGTGCGCAGGGGCAGCAGGAACATGACTGTCGCAGAGATCACGAAGCTCACAGCATCCAGCGCGAATGCCGCGGAGTAGCCGCACTGCGCAACCACCACGCCCGACGAGGCGAAACCGACGATCATGGCGAGCGACCGGCCAATGACCAACAGACCGTTGGCACGGGCCCGGTGCTCGCTGCCGACGATCTCCGGAATGCTGCTGCGCAGAGCCACTTGTGAGAGGGTCGAGCAACCGCCGGTGACCACAGCGAGGAAATAGAGCAGCGTGGTGCGCGTCCCCTCAGGGGCCAGCAGCAGTGTCAGCAGCGAGAGGGCCTGGCAGAGGTCAGCGCCGACCATCAGGCGCTTGCGGTCGTAAGCCGCGACGAGGCGGCCGCTCACAAAGCCCGACGCGACACTGGTCGCCAGGCGTACGGCCATGAAGAGTCCGGCGGCTAACGCGCTGCCCGTGACGTCGTAGATGAAGACATTCAGGGCCACCAAATTCAGGTAACTGCCGTACGCCGATATGCCATTACCAACGACGAGTAGACGAAAATACCCCATTCACGCTTCCTCTGGTCTACTGATGGCCGCGAACCGATGAATGGAGGCGGAACAGTTGACCCTCCTCATCACTGGCCAAGTCGATCGAAAAGGGGACCACACGCCTCGATTATGAGGTGATGCCGGGAAACCAACACAGCGACATATGATGCTTTGCCGCTTCCCTGAGCTGTCGAACCCCCAGGTTCATGGCATGCGCATGGTTCCCGCACCCGGATCGAACTGCAACCTGCGCGTGTGTGCCGCGGCCTCTCAGGACATCGCCTGCCGCCAACTTCCGCACCATCCCCCGACACTCCACCGCGTCATCCACGGAGGCACCCGAACCATGACACCCGAAATACCCGCCGAATCGGCCGACACCCACTGTCGCATCGAGTCACCAATGCCGCAGACTCAAATCAGCCCGACCAAGTGAGCAACAGAGGGCCCCGAGTGGCTACTCATTCACCAGCCAAGCATGCGTGCCCCGACTGATCAAGCCTTCTGGGCAGCCACGTCGGAATCCGGTCGAGATCTGACGATCTTAGGCCGAATTTCTTTTGCCGAAACGGATGTTGGACTGGAAAGAGAGGAGCCGGATTTCCCCGCTCCGCTTTACGTCTCCCGGAACCGCACCAGCTCGACAGGGGCTCCGGCAATACACACCTCTCGGTCTACGGCACGAATGGGCGAACGTAGTCTCCACGAACGGTGCATCCATTCGTGAGGTGCCCGAGTGGCCGGAGCAACGTTCGTCAAAGGATGCGCCCATCGACTTCGAAGTCTGCGGGGGGCGGTGCGGGACCTACCCCATGCCCAAGGTCTTGAGTTGGGCCGTCGCCTGTCGAGTTGCGCGCTCGATGCCGTTCAGTCCGGCGAAGGGCTGGACGGCCAGGGCCAGGGCAGCCCCACAGAAGTTGCACCACCAGCCTTCTTGCAGGTTCAACCGACAGGAACAACCGGGACGAAGGCTGCCTGAGACGGGGTGCTCCTCCAGAGGAACGGGTACCGCGAAGGGCAGTGGTCACGGTCATCGCCAGGCCAGCCGAGGATCACCCCACGCCGCGCTGTTCCTGATCATGCGCCGGGGCCTCGTGACAGTCCCCCGCCCGGGCGGTGCCGACAGCCCTGCCTCAGCATTGGAATGGCCGGCGACAAGATCCGGACCATACCCGAACCCGCACCCTGCCGACAGCAGTCAAATCCCCCATTTCAGCAGGTCAGCACCGCTTTGAGTCTTCAGCGACACCACTTAACCCCCACGAAACCCCAGCGCCCTCGTCACTCACCTGATGGCGTTCGACGGGCCCGGCCAGCGACCGACCGACAAAGTTGCCACGGAGACGGCGCGGGGCGGTCGGTGTGCGGCGAGGCCCCGCCCGTTGGGGCGGGGCCTCGGTTGCTGGTGGTCGACGCCTAGATGATCAGTTCCAAGGGATGCCTGCGGAGGGTGTGGGGTGGGCGGCGGCCGAAGCCACCGCGAGACGGTCAGGCGGCGGGCTGCCGGCCCTGGTTGTCGAGGTGGCAGCGGGCGGTCAGGCGTCAGGGTCGACTTCGGGGTGCGTGAACCGTACGGGCTTGCCCAGTGACCGGGCGTAGGCGATTTCGGCTCGGGTGCTGTCTCCGATGTAGTCGCCGACTACGAGTACCTCATCAGCGAGGCGGATCTTCGCCCGGTGCAGATCGTCGAGTCGAACCTTCAGCGCCTGGGCCTCGACAGGATCGGACCAAAGTTCGTGCGGAGACTTCATGTCACAGCCCGGTTTGACGACAATCTTTCCGGCTTTGGTCTCCCGCAGATCGGCCTCGTTCATCTCGGCCATGAAGCGGGTGGAGCCGCAGATCACGACGATACGCGGGAGGCTCAACAGCTTCTTCGCGTCGGCGAGCTTCTCCTCGGCGATGAGCAGTTGCGGGTATGACACTGGTTCCTCCTGGTGGTGTGGTCCAAGGGGTGCCTGCGCAGACGAGAACGAGGGTGTCCAAGATCGTTTTGTGAGTCAACCGAATCCTGGCCACCATCACCTCGGTGTGGAGCGACGACGTATGGGTCGTGGACTCCACCCCGGTGGAATGCGGCCGCTCCCGCGAGACCGTCAAACGCTCCGACCTGGCAGGTTGGACCGAATACGGCTACTGCGCCAGCCACAGCCGCTTCTTCTGGGGCCTGCGCTTGCACCTGGTCTGCACCCTTCAGGGCCTGCCCATCGCCTACGCCCTGACCGGGGCCAAGGCCGACGAACGCGAGACCCTCCTTGACCTCCTGGCAGCCGAATGCGAGCTTCCGCGAGAGCGCCCCCGACAGAATCTCATCGGCGACAAGAACTACTTCGGCCGTGGTTTCGAACGCGAACTGTCCGAGCATGGAGTCCAGTTGTTGCGGCCTGCCCCCGTAAAGGTGAACGGGAACGGCCTGTCGCAGCCCTGTTCAAGCCGCTGCGACAGGTCATCGAATCGATCAACGAGACCTTCAAGGGACAGCTTGGCCTCGAACGGCACCGAGGGCGCACGCCCGGAGGTGTCATAGCCCGCGTCATGCAACGCATCCTCGCGCTGACCACCGCGATCCGGCACAACGACGCCACCGGACAAACCGTCCTACGATCACTGACCCCTTGGAATAGATCATCTAGGCGGTGCGCTTCCCGATCGGCCCACACGGCGTGCTGGATCGCTTGCTCGACTTCAGTGAGGCTCTGCGCACGCAGGTGGTCGGGGGCGTGAGCGGTTTGCCGGCGGGGCCGAGGAAGAGCCTGGCCTTCTGCGGGAGGAGGAGCATGTCGGCTGCGGTGTAGCAGTCGTGCCATGGGGTGTGGTGGCCGGGCGGGGTGCACCAGTTGGCGTGCGCCCTGTTGAAGATCCGGTGGGTGTGCTCCCCGCCGAGCAGCTCCTCGAAGGGGGCGGGCAGCTCGCGGGCGATGAATTTCGCTGCGTTGATCGTGCCGATGGGCATCGTGGGCCTATCTGTATTACCGCGCTCCTCGCGGCTAGGCCCCACGCCTGAGCACAGGCTGGCACATCTCGCTCGAAGCACTCCCCCTGTGTGCCGTTCTGCTGTTCAACGCAATGCACTCCCCGCCCGACGGGGTTGAGCCTGGAGCGTCACCGTGCTGATGCTCGGCAATGTGCGAGGTCGTCGACTCAGGGCCGTTGGACACCACGGTGGAGAGCTGGCGTGCAGTCGATATGAGGGCGGCCATTCAGGATTCGTCGGCCGCAGTGTTGCTGTTGGTCGAGGCAGCTTTTCTACGCCGATACACCACAACGCCACTCAGCGCGAGGAGGAGCACGGTGACCGCGCCCACACCCATCACCGTCTGCTCGGCAAACAGCCTTGCCAGCAGTTCCAGCGCGCCGATCCCGACCGTCGCGTATGCCAGCGCCCAGCCCGCTCCGCCCACGAACAGTGCGGGGAGGTAGCGCGACAGAGGCATGTGCATACTTCCCGCGAGGAAGTTGGCAGCGGTCTGGAATCCGATGGTCAGGAAGGAGGCGGCCACCACCGGTGCGCCCCACCGCTGAATCGCCCGCTCGGCGCGTCGGAACTTGGGCATGGACATCCGCTCCGCGAGCCTGCCACGCCTGGCACCGGCCCCGGCGAGCCAGCCGACGGCGAAGGTCCCTCCGGCCCGCAGCAGGACGATGACGTAGAGACCGGCAGCCGTGAGCGCGACCTTATCCACGACGTCTCGCCCGCCAAGCCGGGCCCTCGCCGTGGAGTGCTTCTCCCGTCACCCGATGTCGCGATTCTCGCCCCAGCGGGCTCGCAAAGGGCACGAGGCTGGTCTCATACCTCACCTGCATCTGCTGGTCCGTCCCTGCATGCGTGTCGAAGCGGCACTGGTTCCCCAGCACGACGCAGAGCGTCCCTGCGTCCAGGGGCCTTCCGGGTACGGCCTCTTGCTCAGGGCCACCCGCAGACCCAGATTAAACGAACACGCGTACCCCGGGTACATGGCCGTCCTACGGCCGGTGCGAGGGGCACTCCCGCTTCGCCGCGAGCAGTCGTCGCCCAAGGGCATGCGGCGGGGCCTTCCGAAGAAATCCGCCTCTGGGGTGGTCCCCGCGTATGCGGGGTTGGTCCCACCCACCCGAGCGGCGTCGCCACCCCGTCGGTGTGGTCCCCGCGCCCGCGGGGTTGGTCCCTTCTGGCACACGCTTTCCGTGGTCGACGTCGACTGCTCCCCCCATATCAGGCCGAGCTGTTCCGCCAACGACCTCGGCGTCCAACGCTCCCTGGCCGCCGTCACGGCCAAGGCATACGGCCGGCGCCCGTACGGATCCGCCGCCGACCGCCGCCTCAAAGGGGGCGTACACCTCGCCCCGGCGGCCGGAACGGTCCGCCGCAGGTCGCGATGGTCACGGCAGGGGCTCCGCCGCAGTAGATCCGGCATTTACCGCGACAGAGCCCTGACTGCTCCCGTCCTGCGCGTGGCCCGAGGATGTCGGCCACGGGAGCGGAGCAGCGGGTTGGATGAGAGCGCTGCCGCGGACACAGGTTGGTCGCTCGGCCCGCATCCCGGCGGCGAGGTTTGTCCGACGCGTTCATACCTCCGCGTACAGGAGCCGGAGGGTTCCTGGAGGATGGAGACTTGCGCGTCGGGCAAGGCCGCTGGGATGCGAGGTGCCCATCTCCTTTCGTGTTCCGGGCCGACCGGACAGGCGTTCACAGCCCTTGGCTCTCCGCCCGCCCCCCGCCTTATTGCGCGCGCCGCAGCGCGGCAACGGCGATGCTTGTGTCCGCCGCCACCAGATCGGCGTTGATCGCGGCAGCACTCACGTTGCCGGCCGCCGCCGCACCGACGACCTGAGCGGCCAGGTCGGTGGCATTGCCGGCCACCCACACGCCCGGCACCGCAGTGCGGCCGGTCGCATCGGCCTCGATGTGCTCGCCGACTCCCATCGGGTGCTCGACCGGGTCGAGGCCGAGGCTCAACAGCACCTTGCCGGCACGCATCCGTGGACTCAACGCCACCGCCATGACCTCCACCACCCGGCCGGAAGCCAGCCGGATCCCGGTCAGCCGGTCCTTGTCCACCTCGATGGCCGCCACCGCGCCCTCCACGACGTCGATGCCGCGCGCAGTCAGTTGTTCGCGCTGATCATCGGTGACCTCGACGCGGTCGGCGGGGAACAGGGTGATGCGCGAGGTCCACTGCCGGAAGAGCAGTGCTTGGTGCACCGACATTGGCCCCGTCCCCAGCACCCCCAGGGGCTGGTCGCGGATCTCCCACCCGTGGCAGTAGGGGCAGTGCAGAACATCGCGTCCCCACCTCTCGGCGAGACCGGGCACCTCAGGCAGCTCGTCGGTCAGCCCCGTGGCCACCAGCAGCCGCCGGGCGCTGTAGCGTTTGCCGGCCTCCGTCGTGACCTCGAACAGGCCGTCGACGTGCTCGGCCGAGACCACACGACCGGGCACCACGCTGCCACCGTAGCGGGCCACCTCCTCCTGCCCACGAGCGACGAGATCGCGAGGCGGCATGCCGTCGCGTGAGAGGAATCCATGCACGCCGGAGGCAGGCGCGTTGCGCGGCTCCCCCGAGTCGATCACCATCACGGAGCGGCGCGCTCGGGCCAGGGTCAATGCCCCGGACAGACCGGCGGCACCACCGCCGATGACGATCACTTCCACGGACTGGTGTGTCTTCATATCAGGCACGTTCGCTCGCCCTGGCCCATGAGGCAAAGGAACTTGCCGAGTCCGCAAATCCGACCCGGTGGGACGGCGGCGAGCAGCGGACTCGCGCGCACGTGCGCGTCTGGAACGGCCGGAACGGGAGATCGTGTTCTCCAGGGTGATGTCAGAGCGCGATCACCAGCACGGCACCTTCCCGCATTTGCCGTAACAGCAAACAACTTTGCTGATGTTCTCGGGGTGAGCGCACCATCCAAACCATCGACACGACCCGTCGGACCGCGACGGTCGGGCGTGCGCGGAGACGCGCCGCATGACGGCATGCGGCCTTGCGGCGACCCTCGACCGGCCGTCGAGCCGGTCGAGGGGCCCGGCCGGCGGTAAGTCCTGACGGCGGTCGCGGGTGACCGCCACCTTGGAGAGGAGAACACTGTGTCCAGCGAATGCTTCGGAGACGACGGCGCGTTGACCGGGTACGACAGGTGGCGTCGGAGCCGGTGGGAGGAGATGGCGGGCCCGGACGGGAAGGCGGGCCGCATCGCCTATCGACTGATCACGGAACCGGGTCAGGAAGTCCCCGAGGTTCCGGGGCGGTGGACGTCCACCGGCTTCTCGGGGAGCCTGACGCTGACCGCGGCCCGCGCGGAGGGTGTGTCCGTCGATGACCAGGCCGTCGACGGCGCGGTGGAACTGACCAGCGCCAGCCGCCTGTCCTTCCCCGGCGGGCGGCGCGGCATCATCGAGGAACTGCGGGGAGCCCATGTCCTGGTCGTGTGGGATCCGGCCGCGCCCACCCTCGTCGGCCTGCGCGGGATCGAGGCGTGGCCATGGGATCCGGCCTGGACCGTCGAGGCGGAGTACCGCCCGGCGGATGCCGGGCGTCTCCTGGAAGTGACCCGGCTGACCAGCCCGAGTATGCGGGACACCCTCCCGGCCCCGGGTGACTTCGTCTTCGATCTGCAAGGCGAGCGGCACACGCTCCGGGCGTTCGGTGTGGGCGGCGACACCCTGCTGGTCACGTTCACCGACGGCACCAGCGGAACGGACACGCCCGGCACGGGCCGGTGGCTGATCCTGCCCCGGCCCAAGGACGCCACGGGTACGGCCCGTATCGACTTCAACCGGGCCGTTGTTCCCCATCACATGTTCTCGGCGGCCTTCCCCTGCCCCCTGCCGCCCCGGGAGAACCACCTCCCCCTCCGCATCGAAGCAGGGGAACGCGCCCCCGTCTTCGAAGAAGAAGCGGCCGTCGGCACCACGACGGGCCCGCCGTCTGACATTCGCCGCAACCGGCGCACCCCGAAGGGAAAACGATGACACCCGACCAGGACCTTCGCGCAGCAGCGGTGCACTACCTCCGGCAGTGGGAGGTGCGGGACTACGCCACGATGCGATCCCTGTGCACCGACACCGCCACCGTGTGGCACAACGACGGAAGCGGTGACCAGCCGATTGACGAGAACATGGAACTGCTGAAGCAGCTGGCCGCCGACGTCGAGACACTTCGGTACGACATCGTGCGGCAGTTCCAGGACGGCGACGAAGTACTCCAGCAGCAAGTACTCCACCTGACCATGACCGACGGGTCCCGCAGTGACGTACACGCGGCGATGTACTTCCGGTTCGACGGCGGCCTCATCGACCACATCGAGGAGTACTTCAACGTCGTACCGCTCAACGAATCCATGCCGTCGTCCGGCTCGCCCGAACAGCGCTGATCGCGGCCGCTCCCGCCAAGCGGTCGGCTGAGGCAGGGCCCCGGAAGCAACACCGGCCCGGGCCCTGCCTTGTGCGAGGAGACCGCAACCTCGTCTGTGCCGACCCGATGACAGGCGGCAGCTCCGCTTCTGGCAAACGCGCCTCGCGCGCTCCCGGCCGAAGTGTCCACCGGGCCGCGCGATCACGCCCGTTGACCGTGGCACAGATTCACGACGTCGCCCATGACATCGTTCGCCGAGCATCACTCGGCCTTCCACCGCCGACGGCGGGCCTCCACTGAACAGCGCCTCGGGGGCAAGAGGCCGGAGCCGGTGTGCTGGTCCGACGTCCGGGCGGGAAGGCGGTGGACAAGCGCAGGGTCCATCCACGCATCGGTGTCGCCGAGACCGTCCACCCATTCCAGACGCTTGGTCAGGTTCTTGAAGTGCGACCGGAGCTCGGTCTGCGCCCTGAGCCACCATTCGAAGTACTCGGCCGGACTCGGTGCCGCGCAAGTACGGCTGTGGTCATGAGCCGTCGCCTCGCCCGCCTCGCTCGATGCCGCCCGCCTGCGGCCGACCCTGGAGCAGTCGAACCGGAACCTGCGCCGGGCTCCGGAGCTGGCCTTCCCGCACAACGCCTAGCTCTCCCTCCGTGACGCCCCAAGGGATGCACGGGAGAAGCTGGGGGCGGCGTGCGCCGTACCGGCCGAGCAGTGGCAGTTGGGCATGGAGGCGCGATGGGGGTCACCCAGATCTCCTTCCATGTGATGTTCAAATGTCTGATGTTTGTATACGCTGTCTCCATGAAGCGCATCAGCACACCGCGGAGGACGGCAAGCCTGTCCGCGCAGCTCGTGGACAGTCTCCGCTCGCACATTGAGGCAGGTGGATGGCCGGTGGGAACGCGAATCCCGCCGGAGCAGGCCCTCATCGAAGAGCTCGGGGTCGGACGCAGCACGCTGCGGGAGGCGCTCGGCGCGCTCGTGCACCTGGGCCTGCTGGAAGCCCGGATCGGGGACGGCACCTACGTCCGCGCGTCGAGTGAGCTCCAGTCGGTCATGGTGCGGCGAGCGAGTTCCGCGCAGCGGGACAAGGTTCTCGAACTGCGCACCGTCCTGGAGGAGTACGCCTCAGGGGCCGCCGCCCTGCGTCGCAGCGAGGACCAACTGCACCAGCTGAGAGAGCTGTTGGCCGACGCCGACGCGGCCTGCGCCGGTGAGGACATGTCCGCGGCCGGCAGTGTCGACGCGTTGTTCCACCGGGCCGTCGTCCGGGCGAGCGGAAACGACCTCCTGATCGAGGTGTACGACTACCTCGGTACGGCTCTTACCTCTTCCCTGGGCGGCCTGCCCTGGGATGCCGCCGGCGCCGAGGAGCATGCCGGCCTGCACAGGCGACTCGTCAACGCGATCGAGGACCGGGACGAGAGCGGCGCCCGCGCCGCGGCGGCTGCGATCGTCCAGCTCACCCGTGACCACGAGGCCGAGGCACCAGGAGTGGCGGAGGGGCAGTGAGTGCGGAGTTATCTTCGATATCCCGTCGGCCCTCCACCTCCGGGTCGTCGGCTGCCGACAACACCCGCGGCCCGACATCGAGCTGTGGCGGGCCGCTGAGCACCCTCCCCCTGCTGACGTACGCCGCGACGCCGCCTCTGGTGGCCCGGACCTCTCACCGGCTCGGCACCGCACGCCTGCTGGTGGCAGCCCTTGGCACGCCGGCCGCCGGAACTCTGGTCCGGTCGATTCCCTCTGTGATCTGCCTGTTCGCCGGGACCGTGATCCTTTCTGCTGCCATCGCGTTCGGCAATGTGCTGCTACCCGCTCTGATCAGGCGGAGCGGGGCCGCACACCGCATTCAGGGCATCAGTACTCTCTACGTCACTGTCTTGGGCGTCACGGCCGCGGTCTCCTCCGGGATCTCCGCGCCGCTTTCCCACACCTTGCCGGGTTCCTGGCACACCGCTGTCACCTGGGGTATTGCCTTCACCATCGCGGCGTTCGCCGTCTGGCTACCCCGGACACGGGGCGACAGGCCCCAAGCCTCCGCCGACGTGACCCGCAGTCCGGCCCCCTCGGCGGTCGCGACGGGCATGGCAGGTCAGCATATTCAGGGACCTGCAGCCCCTGGGCTTACACACCGCCGTCGCGTGGCCACCCAGCATTCTGATTCGCCGTGGCACGACCGGCACCACGGCCGGATGGATGCTTTTCTTCTACCGGCTGATCGCCCTGGCAGCCGGCAGTCTCCAGCCCCTGCTCACCCGGGGCCGTCCCGACCAACGATGGACTGCGGCCGGGACCTCGGTCGTTGTGGCCGGTGGCTTCGCCGCGCTGGTGTCCGCCCCCGCGCTGTCCGTTCCGGCGTGCACCCTGCTCGGTCTGGTCGGTGGCGAGTGCCTCGTCCTCGCGCTGACCTTTCAGAGCGAACGCGCCGGTAGCTCCGGCGAAGCTGCCGCGCCGGCAGCCATGGCGCAGTCCATCGGCTACCTCGTAGCGGCGGCCGGACCCCTCCTCCTCGGCGCCCTGCACGACATCACGAGCAGCTGGACACTTCCGCTCATTGCCCTGATTGTCCTCAGCTGTGCCATGGCAGGTACTCGCTACGGCGCAGCGCGAACCACCAAGTGCACGACCTCGACGCGTCGTTCCCCCACCTCGTTCGCCCGAGCCGGAGCCACGTGCCCGGCCCGGGTCCGTTCCAGCACCACGGCACCCTGCCTTCCCCTGCCGTCCCCTGCCTTCCCTTGCCCGAAAAGTGAAGATTCCTCCCGACGAACGGGCCTTTAAGGCCACAGAGGAGACCACTCATGTCCGACTCGAAGCCCCAAACTGACGAGTTCAGCGCGCGTACCGCTGAGCGCAGCGCTCACCTGTACGCGACAGATCCGCAGTTCCGCGGCGCCGCGCCCCTGGAAGCCGTCACCGAGGCGATCCGGCGGCCGGGCCTACCGCTCGCCGACCTCGTGGCCACGGTGATGGAGGGGTACGCGGACCGACCCGCCCTGGGCGAGCGTGCCACGGAGCCGGTCACCGACCCGGATACGGGCCGCACCACGTTGCGCCTCCTGAAGCGGTTCGACACGATCACCTACGGCGAACTGTGGGGACGGGTCGGTGCGGTGGCCTCCGAGTGGCGGCACCACCCCGACCACGCGGTGGGCCCGGGTGACTTCGTCGCGGTTCTCGGTCCCCCAAGCGCCGAGTACACCGTGGTGGATCTGGCCTGCGTCCGCTCTGGTGCGGTGTGCGTTCCTCTCCAGGCCGGCGCCTCCGCGGGGCACCTGGCCCCCATCGTCGCGCAGACCGGACCGCGTCTGCTCGCGGTGGACGTGGCACACCTCGACGTCGCGCTCCAGGTCGCGGCGGACGCCCCGTCGCTGGGCAGGATCGTCGTTTTCGGCCACCATCCCGAGATCACCGCTCACCAGGAGAGGCTGGACTGGGCGCGCGGCCAACTCGCGACACAGGGGCGAGGCGTCACCCTGGACACGCTGGCGTCCATCATCGAGCGGGGAAGGAGCCTGCCACCGGCTCCCCGGAGTCCCGAAGGATCGACAGCCGAGGCGCTCAGCACGCTGATCTACACCTCGGGGAGTACGGGCACCCCCAAAGGCGCCATGTACACCGAGCGCCTGGTCAGGCAGTTCTGGGTCGACTTCGTACCTGACCAGGAGACGCGGCCGTCCATCGTGCTCAACTACATGCCCCTGAGCCACATGATCGGACGGGGTGTGCTGTTCGGCACGCTCGCCAAGGGGGGCATCGCCTACTTCGTGGCGTCGAGTGATCTGTCGACCCTCTTCGAGGACCTCTCCCTGGTCCGCCCCACCGAGTTCATCATGGTGCCCCGCATCTCCGACATGCTCTTCCAGCGCTACCAGAATGAGTTGACCCGCCGAAACGACGTGGGCGCGGGAGGCGATGCGGCCGAGCAGGCCGACCGCGTGAAGGAGGAGCTGCGGGAGAAGACCCTGGGCGGGCGCCTCCTGTGGGCCGTCAGCGCCTCGGCCCCGCTGAGCGCAGAGATGACGGCGTTCGTCGAGAGCTGCTTGCACGTCAGGATGCTCGACGGTTACGGGTCGACGGAAGCCGGAGTGGTCTCGCTCGACGGCCGGGTGCTGCGCCCGCCGGTGACCGACCACAAACTGGCGGATGTGCCCGAGCTGGGATACTTCCGCACCGACTCGCCGCATCCCCGGGGCGAACTGCTGATCAAGTCCGACCGGCTCGTTTCCGGCTACTTCCAGCGACCGGATGCCACCGCCCAGGTCTTCGACGAGGACGGCTTCTACCACACGGGCGACATCATGGCCCGCATCGGTCCCGACGAGTTGGTGTACGTCGACCGCCGTTCCCACGTCCTCAAGCTGTCACAGGGCGAGTTCGTGGCCGCTTCCCGTCTGGAAGCCCTCTTCACCGGCAGTCCGGTCGTCCGGCAAATCTTCGTGTACGGCAACAGTGCTCGTGCCTACCTGCTCGCGGTCATCGTGCCCACACAAGACGCGCTCGACCTCGTCGGCCACGACACCCAGCGCCTCAGGACGATCCTGCGCGAGTCCCTGCAACGCCTCGCCACCGAGGCCGGCCTCAACTCGTACGAGATCCCACGGGACTTCCTCATCGAGACCGAGCCGTTCAGCCGGCAGAACGGGTTGCTCTCCGAAGTCCGCAAGCTGCTGCGGCCTGCGTTGACGAATCGCTACGGCGAGCGCCTCGAAGCGCTGTACACCGAGCTGACCGAGCGCGAGACCGACGAACTCCAGGCACTGCGCCAGGCCGGCCCGTCCCGGCCCGTACGGGAAACGGTGTTCCGGGCCGCCCGAGCGCTTCTCGGACACCCACAGGCCGACATGAAGCCCGGCACACGCTTCCTCGAACTCGGCGGTGACAGCCTCTCCGCGCTGTCGTTCTCCCAGCTGCTGAAGGAGATCTTCCACGTCGACGTCCCTGTCAACGTCGTCGTCAACCCGGTCAACACGCTCCAGCAGGTGGCCGATCACATCGAGAAGGCGCTTGCGTCGGGACACCAGCGCCCGACCGCCGACAGCGTCCACGGACCGAGCGCGACGCGGCTCGTGGCGGGCGACCTGACGCTTGACGCGTTCCTCGACACGGAGACCATGGCGAAGAGCGGCGGGCCGGCCGGTCCACTGCCCGAGGCACGGACCGTCCTGCTGACCGGCGCCAACGGCTACCTGGGCCGCTTCCTGTGCCTCGAATGGCTGGAGTGCGTTGCAGAGCGCGGTGGCACGCTGGTGTGTGTGGTCCGTGGTAGCACCGACGAGCTGGCCCGGGCACGGCTCGACGCGGCCTTCGACAGCGGCGACCCGGAACTCCTCCAGCGCTATCGCGGCCTGGCCGCCGAGCATCTGGAGGTGATCGCCGGCGACATCGGGGAGGCCGACCTCGGACTCGACAAGGAGACCTGGCAGCGGCTGGCCGACACCGTGGACCTGATCGTCCACCCGGCGGCACTCGTCAACCATGTCCTGCCGTACGACCAACTGTTCGGCCCCAACGTGCTGGGTACGGCCGAACTGATCAGGCTCGCGGCCACCTCCCGGATCAAGCAGTTCACCTACCTGTCGACGGTCGCCGTCGTCCTCGGGTCCGAGGCTGCGGCCAACGAGACGGCGGACATCCGCACGACCTGCGGAACACGCGAACTCGACAACCGTTACGCGAACGGTTACGGCGCCAGCAAGTGGGCGGGCGAGGTACTGCTGCGCGAGGCACACGACACCTTCGGCCTGCCGGTCGCCGTGTTCCGCTCCAACCTGATCCTCGCGCACCCGCACTACCAGGGCCAACTGAACATCCCGGACATCTTCACACGCCTCTTGCTGAGCCTGCTGGCGACAGGAATCGCCCCAGGCAGCTTCTACGCCCAGGGCACCGGTGACGGCAGCGGCCACTACGACGCACTCCCCGTGGACTTCACAGCGCAGGCCATCACCTCGCTGGGCGACCACACACGGCAGGGGCACCGGACCTTCAACGTCGTCAACCCACACGAGGACGGAATCTCCCTCGACACCTTCGTCGACTGGCTGATGACAACCGGACACCCGCTCACGCGCATCCACGATTACGACGAGTGGCTCGAGCGCTTCGAGACCGCCATGCGCGGCCTGCCCGATCGCCAGAGGCAGCATTCGCTGCTCCCCCTGCTGCACGCCTTCACCAGGCCGGAGGAGCCCCTGCCCGGCTCCGCCCTGCCGGCGGACCAATTCCGCGCGGCAGTGCGGACCGCCGCCCTCAACAAGGAGAACGACATCCCCCATCTGTCGCAGGACCTGATCACCAAGTACGTGGCGGACCTTCGGTCGCAGCACCTGCTGTGACCGAGCCCACCCGGACGATCACCACAGAGGACGCCGCTTCGGAGCGGAGAGCCTCAAAACGTTGTGCCAGTTGGTGAGTCGGTGGTAGCCGATGAGGGCTGCGGCTATACCGACGAAGGTGCGGAAGTGCTCGGGCTTGCGTTCGTAGCGCCGGTGGAGGCGTCGGCAGCCGGCCAGCCAGGACACCGTTCTCTTAGCGGTGTCGTAGGGCTGGCACAGGGTCAGGTTGGCGGCAGCGGGGCAGGTGCCGGTCCCAGCGCAGGATGCTAGCGCCGGGAAGAGTGCGACACGGCCGCGTCACGCATCCGATGCAGCGGTCCCCGGCGGAAGCGCCACCGGCCCGAAATTTGCTGACGCATCGCCGTAGGGTGGCATCACATCGCATCCGTCACGGCTCGATGGCGCGCGCTCACGATTCGGTGTCACCAGGGATCCGCCGGACGGACTCAGGGCCTGGACCCGCGGCGATAGGTTTGGGTGCCTGTTCGACGCCGCCCCCGTGTCCGAGGGAGTCTCCGTCCCCGAAGGGTGAGCGGGACGCGTCCGGAGCGAGCGCGAAACGGTGCACGCCCCGGTCTCGCAGCGTGTGGCTCCGTCACCACGGGCGAGTGATTCTGTTGGTGTCCAGAGTGACAGAGCCGTTGATGGCCAGGACCTGGCCGTTGACCGTCACGCCGGCGTTCACGGTGATCGAAATCTGGGCCAGGACCCTTCCTGCAAAGTCGGTGTCGGTGCCCAGAGTGGCTGAACTGCCGATCAGCCAGATGACGTTCCTGGCCGTGGCGCCATTGATGAGGAGCACGTGGCTCGCGGTTGCCGTCGTCAGGGTCGATCCGATTTGGAAGATCCATCTGGCGTTGCGGTCGCCCTGGGCATCCAGCGTGAGCGTGCCGGTGAGCCCGATGGAAGAGGCGGCGTTGTAGACGCCGGGGGGCAGTGTCTGGCCGCCGAGGTCTCCGGTGATACTCGCGTCCGGGGTCTGGCCGACGGCGTCGTTGTACGTCGTGACCAGGTCGGCATGGGCTGCGACGGCGGCGGCGTCCGAGTTGTGGATGCTTCCGTTGACCTGGCCGGGTGGGAATCCGGTGATGGAGACTCCCGGGCTTACGCCGAGATCTCCGGTGACGGTCGTGAGACCGGTGTTGGTGACCGACGCTCCGCCCAGGACTGCGAAGCGTCCCAGATAGGTGTAGGCGTCCGCAGCGGTGGTGGTGCCGCCGAGGGTGGTGACGGTGACGTCGGCCGGGCCGAGCGTTCCGGCCGGTACCACGGCGTCGATCTCGGTGTCGGAGGCGACCCGGAAGGAGAGGGCGGGTGTGCCGTCGAAGGTGACGCTGGTGGTGTAGGAGAACGCGGTCCCGGTGATGACGACGAGATTGCCGCCGTCCACAGGTCCCGAGTCGAGGGTGACGGCGGTGACGGAAGGCGGGTTGAGATAGGTATAGGTGACTCCGCTGGCGACTCCGCCCCTGGTGGTCACGGTGACCCCTACCGGACCCGCGGAGGCCGCCGCTGGGGCGGTCACGGTGAGCCGGCCGTCCGAGTCGACGGTGAACACGGCGGTCTGCGTACCGAATCTGACTTCGCTCGTGGTGTAGAGGCCGAGGCCGGTGAAGATCACCGTATTGCCGCCTCCCACAGGGCCCGCGGGAGGAGGTTCGATGCGGAAGGAGGGCGGCGGCAGGTAGTAGAAGGTGCCCACAACCCCCGTTCCGCCGGCGGTGGTGACGGAGACCGGGACGGCGCCGTGACCGGAGGGGGTGATGGTGTTGGTCGTGGTGTCGCTGACGACCGTGAAGCTCGTGGCCTGGCGGGAGCCGTAGTGCACGGCGGTGGTGCCGGTGAAGTGGCTGCCGGTGAGGGTCACTGCGTCGCCCCCGCCGGTGGATCCCTGGTTCGGCGAGACTGGCATAGGGGCTCCCTGGTCCATCGCCGACGGACGGGGCAGGTATCGAAAGAGCCTCTTCTTCGGCGACACAACGGCGCGAATACACCAAGTAGCCCACTGGTGACACCCAGCGTCAATGCCCAAGGCTCCCATCCGGCCCGCAATGGAGGCACGTTCAGTGCTTCGCGTCAAACGGCACTACCGGCGCACCACCCGCGGGCCCAGCCAGGCGGCACTCCAGGCCGTCGCTGCGCCGGCCCCCATGCCGGGCCCGGAACCGAAGATCAGTTCCGGGAGGACCGGGACGGCGCCCACCGCCCGGGCATCAGCAGCGTCACCGGTCACCGCAGCCACTGTTCATGGACCCGTCGACGGTCCTCTCGGATCCGTTGCTGGTCGTCGCGGGGGCGGAACAAGGAGCCGGGCCCCAGGTCACCGTCCATGAGCCGCCCGACCATGAGTCCGACGACGCCCAGCGCCGCCACCAGCAGGAAAGCCCCCGAAGCCGCCGAAAAACCCGGCGAAGCCCAAAGCCATTCCCGCAATCAACCCGGCCATAGCCCTACTCATCATGCACTCCTTCGCTCAGCTGCCCCGCTTACGGGGCTACTGGACGCGCTGCTCCTCTTCCTCTTCGTCCTCCTCGTCGGGCAGCCTCACATCGCTCACCGCGATGTTGACTTCCACGACGTCCAGGCTCGTCATCCGCTCCACTGCGGAGATCAGGTTCTCCCGCACCACACCCGCGACCTCGGCGATCGCGACGCCGTAGTCGACGACGAGCTCCAGATCGATGGCGGTCTGCACCTCACCGACCTCGGCCTTGACCTCACGTGTGACGGTAGATCGCGCACAAAGCCGAAGCGATGAAAGGCGACGCCAAGAAGACAAGCGGCCGCGCCACCGGCAGTCGGCGCCTGCAGGCCGAAGGCCGCAGGCCGCAGGCCGCAGAGACCAAGTCAAGGGCAACATCAAGCAGGCCGCGGCAAAAATCAGGGACGCCTTCAAGCACCGACCGGTCCGCCCGTCGACCTGACCATGGCACAGGTCGGCCGTTATGCGACCCAGGGCTCCGGCCCCGGCCACGCTGCCGTCACCGCCGTGCCGGCTGGAGGCTTCGCGGGCGCCGGCTGACCGGAGCTACGGACCAGGCCGCGCGCGTTCCACCGGAGCCTGTTTCAGTGCTGACCGGTTCCACCAGGGGTACGTGGGCTATTGGGTGGCATCGCAGCTACGGCAACGGCTTATCCCCCTGAGTTCGGTGTTGCCCTCAGACACCTTGAGCGGATTGGATTCTGAGAGTCGTCGCCACGTGCCGGAAGCGGAAGCGGTCACCCAACCAAACTTCGGGGCCTGAATCCGGCTGTCCGAGAGGTGAGCACACCCGGGGAGGTGGGCCTTGCCACTGTCGTGAACGATGATTGCCCCCTTCGGCCATCCTGCCCAGCCCGGCTTGGTCCCGTCAGGACGCTTACCAGCACGTCGTACACGGTCATCAGGCACACAATCAGCGCAGTTGTGCATTTCGTGGCGCTCGCAATACAGCATGGCGTTCCCCCTGTGCACTTGGTCAGCCCATCCAGCGTAGAAGATGGCTCGCCTGTGCCATCGCTTGTCGAGGGGCGAGCACTCCGCGCCCATCCGGCATGGCGGAGGCAGCGTCTCTCCGCTCTCGTTACGCACTGTGGCGTGCTGCTGCAAACCGACTCCGGAGGTTCTGACCGCGAATCAAGATTCTTCGCCGACCGACAAGCCGCTGCCGCTGTGCGATCAGCACCGTGGCCGGGCGTGCCCCATCCGTGCCCTTCAGTCCGGTCAACACCGGTCACGGGGGGGGCACCACGGGACACGGCGGGACGGTCCAGGAAGCGGCGTTTGCCCGGGTCAGATGCCGCCTGTTCGACCCGAGCCCCGTTGATTCCCAGTTCAGAGCGCGGGTTCGATTCCCGTCACCCGCTCCATAGTCGAGGCCCAGGGTCGGCGATCCGGGCTTTTTCGTCGCTAGAATCCCTCAGAGCCGCGTGCCATTCGCGTGCCACAAGTACCGCAACGGCACCTCAGATGGGTCCCTCCCCGACCGCCGACGTCTCGGGGGTCGCGAAAATCCGGTCCAGGTGGTGATGGAGTACCGCGACGGCCGACTCCGCACTCCGCTGGCCCACAAGGATGCTGGTGCCCAGGGTCGCCGTCATTGCGAGCAGACTGATCGCCTCCGTGCGCGCGTCGGCGCCGGGATCGGCCAGGCAGGACGCCTGGGCCTCTTCGAGCAGTCCGGTCAGGGCGTTCTCCGCGGCGTCGGGGTCGTCGATGAAGGGCTGGGCGGCCAGCGCGTCGTCGGTCACGGACAGGATCGAGTAGGAACTGTAGAGGAGGTGGAAGGTGCGGCTCTCCTCGTCGGTCGGCAGAGAGGCCAGCAGCAGCGCCCCGATGGTCGCGCGCGGGCCCGGGTTCGGACCGGCGGCGGCCAGGCGGGCGCCCACCCGTGCGGTGAAGCGGTCGGTCAGGTGCTGAAGACCGTAGAAGAGCAGCTTCGCCTTGGTTTCGAAGTAGTACTGCACAAGCCGCAGGGACACGCCGGCCTCGGCGGCCACGTCGCGCATGCCGACGGCGTGCAGTCCTCGACGCCCCGCGACCTGGATGAGCGCCTCGGCGATCTGGGTGCGCCGTTCCTCATGGTCCACAAGCTTTGGCATGTGCCGGTGTCTCCGCCCGTCGGTGGTGGGTTCGCGGTCCGGCTCCCCCGGACCCCTTTATGGTACCGCCGTACCATCGTCATGGTACGGTCGTATTACGAAGAACGGATCTCCCCGGAGGTGCCCCCGTGCCCGAGAACACGACCCGTGTGCGCCGCGATGTCGGCCGCTACGTGAACGACGAGCTGCGCGACCGCTACTTCACCGCCTGCGACGCCGTCTACGCGATGGGTGCGCCCGCCCGCTCCGAGACGGACGTCGAGACCAGCTTCGGCACCACGCACGTCTACCGGTACGGCCCCACGGACCCGGCAGCCGAGTCCCGTACGCCGGTGGTCCTGATCCACGGCGCGGGCTACTGCTCGGCGATGTGGTATCCCAACACCCCCGCGCTCAGCGCCGAACGGCCCGTCTACGCGCTCGACACCCCCGGCGACGCCGGGCGCAGCGTCCACCGCGAGCCCATGTGGCAGCCGGAGCGCGCCGCCCAGTGGCTCGACGAGGCGCTCGACGCCCTCGGCCTCGACCGGGTCCACCTGGTCGGCTCCTCGTACGGCGGCTGGCTGGTGCTCAACACGGCCCACCGCCGGCCCGGACGGCTCGCGTCGGTCACCGCCCTCGACCCCGGCGGCCTGGAGAAGGTGGGCCTGCGCTTCTTCGCCTGGGTCTTCGTCAGCCTCTTCGCCAGCTTCGCCCCCAAGTCGCTGCGCCCGCGCCTTGCCTCCTGGCTGGAGCAACCGGTCATCGCCGTTCCCGAGTTGCGGACGTGGATCCAGGCGGGCGCCCGCGCCTTCCGGATCCGCCGCCCCGCGCCGCTGCCGCTGACCGAGGACGCGCTGCGCTCCATCCGGACCCCGCTCTACCTCATCATGGGCAAGCGCAGCCTGCTGGTACACCCGCAGCGGCAGTTGGAGAGGGTGCCGCACCTGATCCCCGGAGCCCGCGCCGAGATCATCGCCGCGACGGGCCACGGCCCGCAGATCGACCACCCCGACGTGGTCAACGCCCGGATGCTGAGCTTCATGAAAGATTTCGACTCCCTCGACCCGGCCAAGGTCGACAGCGTGGTCGACGCGTAGGACCTGCGGCTGGGGACACTGGCCGGCGTGGCGGCTGCAAAACCCCTGGCTCCTTGAAGGAGCCCCAACGCGTCAACAGCCTGCCTCCGCACCAGTGAACGACGCCGGGTGCCACCGGCTCCGCGCCGTGCCTCATAGCGGACTCGATGCCCTTGCGGGCGATCCGCACTCCAATCCGCTTACCACGCAGCCATTTCCACAGGTCGGGGCGGTCATGCGCCTTGTCGGCGTGCAGGCGCTCGGGTTTGAGGTACCGGCCGCGGGGCGGGCCGTGTCTCGTTTGGTGACCCTCGACCTTCGGCTTCAGTCCTTGGCTATCGTGGGTGTTCCCCCGCCGAGACGCCGACGGCCAAGGGTAGTCCGTTCGCGCCCGACAGGATGTGCATCTTGGAACCCGGCTTGCCCCTGTCCACGGGCGACGGGCCTGTGAGTTCGCCCCCTTTTTGGCCCTGATGTGGGCTGAGTCCAAGACCACGCGGGAGACGTCGATCAAGCCGGCATCGTCGAGCCGGTGCAGGATCGCCTCGTGCAGCCGGCCCCACACGCCGGCCCGCGACCAGAACGGGCTCGGCCAGCGACCGACCGACAAGACTTGCTCCTCGGGAGGCGGGGAAGTCACCCCAGGAAGCTCAACCGGACCTGGCGGTCCGTGTTACTCGTGTTCGTGTCGACCAAGCAGACGGACTGCCAGGTACCGAGTGCCATCCTGCCCGCCACGACCGGGAGGGTGGCGTGGGGTGGGACGAGGGCGGGGAGGACGTGGTCGCGGCCGTGGCCGGGGTGGCCGTGGCGGTGGCGCCAGCGGTTGTCGGCCGGGAGGAGGTCGTGCAGGGCTGCCAGGAGGTCTTCGTCGCTGCCTGCGCCGGTTTCCAGGACGGCGATGCCGGCGGTGGCGTGCGGAACGAAGATGTTCAGCAGGCCGTCGCGGCCGTCTGCCGTCTCTCGGAGGAAGGCGGCGCAGTCGGCGGTGAGGTCGGCAACGGTCTCCGACGAGCCGGTGGTGACGTCAAGGGTGCGGGTGGTGAATGCGGTGCTCATGCGTTCATTTTGGTACGGACAGCCTGCCCGGGTCTGCAACCCCGCGAGCCTCTCCCCTCACCCCGCGGGCCTCTTCCGCAATACTGACTCAATACTCCGGCAACAAAGGTCCACCAGCCGAGATGGCGTTTGACCCCTCTCGCGGCGCACCGCTACTTTCAGCGGCATGTCTACATCAGCCCTGCTCACCACGCGCGGTCATATCGACCTGCTGCGGGTGGCCTCTGCCGCGTGTCGCCGCGGCGGCTGTTGTTGATGCCGTTGCGTTGCCCTCGCCGTTGTCGTTGCTGAGGTCGTTTTAGGTTTCGCGTTTTGCGGTGCTTTGCGGCCCGTTCGGCTCGCTACGGCTGTGCGCGGCCGTTTTGAGGCTTTCTCTTTTTCTTTCTGTCTTGGTGGGACCTGAAGGCCTTTCGGGGCTTCTCGGGCGATTGCCGCAGATCGTTGTGTTGTTGCCGGCTGCCGGTCTGGCGCGCGGTGGTATCGGCGGAGCTTTTGTTGCCGTCGGCTGGGCGCTGTGTCGTCGTGCAGTCCCGGCGGGCGGCTTCCTTTCCGCACAGCCCCTCCCTCCCCAGCTTTCTCCCTCTCCCTCCTCCTCGTGGAGTATTAATGTCTGTCGATCAGGCCGTGGCTCGTCATGCACCGCCCGATATATCCGCTGAAGCAGCAGCGCCTTCGCTTGCGAAGGGGGTGGGGGCGGGGCTGAATTCCGAGACCGGCTCCGATGGGCCCGAGCTGGTGCGCGTCGATCCGGTCTCCGGTCGCCGATGGTCGGTGCCACGGTGGCTGCGCCGTACGGTGGGGCCGGTCGGGCTGCTGGTGCTGTGGCAGGTGCTCAGCGCGAGCGGTGCCCTGGAGGCCGAGATCCTGGCGTCACCCGGGACCATCGCCGCGACTGCCGGAGATCTCATCGCGGACGGGACGCTGCCGTCGGCGATGCTGGTTTCTCTTCAACGGGTCGCGGTCGGGCTGCTGTTGGGTGGCGTGACCGGTGTGGCGCTGGCTCTGGTCTCGGGGCTTTCGCGACTCGGTGAGGATCTGGTCGACGCGACCGTGCAGATGCTGCGCTCCATTCCCTGGGTGGGCGTGATTCCGCTGTTCATCATCTGGCTGGGCATCGGCGAGGCTCCCAAGATTGCCTTGATCTCGCTGGGTGTGGCGTTCCATCTGTATCTGAATGTCTATGCCGGAATCCGTGGTGTCGATGCCCAGTTGGTGGAGGCGGGCCAGTCGCTCGGGCTGAGTCGGTGGGGCCTCATCCGGCATGTCGTACTGCCCGGCGCGCTTCCTGGCGCCATGACCGGGCTGCGTTATTCGCTGGCCACCGCGTGGCTCGCGCTGGTCTTCGGTGAGCAGGTCAACGCCGACGACGGCCTCGGCTTTCTGATGAACCAGGCCAGGGAATTCTTCCGCACCGACGTGATCGTGGTGTGCCTCGTGGTCTACGCGGTCCTCGGGCTCCTTGCCGACTTTCTCGTCCGTACCTTCGAAAGGCTGCTGCTGCAATGGCGACCGACGTTCACGGGTCAGTGACCGATACCGAGCAGGGGCGGCAGGTCACGCGTGCCGAGCTCTCCGGTTCCGCCGTACGGGTCGGCGGATTGGTGCGGTCCTTCGGTGGACGGGCCGTTATCGACGGTCTTCACCTGACCATCCAGCCGGGCGAGTTCGTGGCGTTGCTCGGACGCAGTGGCTGCGGTAAATCGACCTTGCTGCGGGTGCTGGCCGGGCTCGACCAGGAAATCGACGGCGAGGTGCTGGTGCCGCGCCGCAAGGCCGTGGCGTTCCAGGCGCCGCGGCTGATGCCCTGGAAGCGGGTCTGGCGGAATGTGCTGCTGGGGCTGCCGGGCCGCCCGGGCCGCGATGCTGCCGTAGGGGCGCTGGAGGAGGTCGGACTCGGCCACCGGGCGGACGCCTGGCCCAAGACACTCTCCGGCGGTGAGGCCCAGCGTGCGTCGCTCGCCCGTGCGCTGGTGCGGGAGCCCGACCTGCTGCTGCTCGACGAGCCGTTCGGTGCGCTCGACGCACTGACCCGGATCAAGGCCCAGCGCCTGGTGGCCGAGCTGTGGCGGGAGCGCGGTTGCGCGGTGCTGCTGGTGACCCATGACGTGGAGGAGGCCCTGTTGCTGGCGGACCGGGCGCTGGTGATGGAGGACGGCCGGATCGCGTACGAGACCACGGTGGATCTGCCGCGGCCGCGCGCTCTTTCCGATCCACGGTTCGGTGCGTTGCGCGCCCGGTTGCTCGACCGCCTCGGTGTGGAGGACAAGGACGGCGAGAGCGGCGAGAGCGGCGAGGCGGGGGCGGACCGCGTGGAAGGAGCGGGGGGAACGGACGGTGCGGAGGGCGGTGAAGGTTCTGGCGAGGTCGGGGGCGAGCCGGAGGCCGTCCGCTCCCCCACGGTCGACGCCTCCCCCGCTGCTGTCTGACCCCGCCACGGCTGGGAAGGGCCGGCGATCAACCGTCATAGCTGCACGGCCGCCGGGCCCGCACCCCACGCCCGATGCCCGACGCCGACGCCCGATGCCCGACGCCCGATGTCTCCCCCGCCGCCCACTCCCCTCGTCCACCCCACCCCACCCCACCCCGCCCCCATCTCACCCCCGAAGGAAACGGACGCCCCATGAGAGCACGCCCTATCGCCCCGGCCGCCGCCCTGCTGCTCCCGCTCACCCTGCTGCTGGCCGCCTGCGGAGGTTCATCGGGGGCCAACGGGTCCGGTGGGGGTACCGGCAGCGGGACCGACGGCAAGGGGTCGCTGACCCTCAACGTCGGCGACCAGAAAGGTGGTTCGGAGGCGTTGCTGCGGGCCGCCGGCGAGTTGGACGACCTTCCATACAAGATCAAGTGGTCGACGTTCACCTCGGGGCCGCCGCTGCTGGAGGCGGTCAACGCGGGGGCGGTGGATGTCGGTGCGGTCGGGAACACCCCGCCGGTGTTCGCCGCGGCGGCGAAGTCGAAGATCAAGGTGATCGCCGGGACGCACAGCAGGTCGGACGGTGAGTCGATCCTGGTGAAGAAGGGCTCCCCGCTCAAGCGGCCGGCGCAGCTGAAGGGCAAGTCCATCGCCGTCGCCCAGGGCAGCTCCGCGCACTACCAACTCATTGCCTCGCTGAAGAAGGCCGGGCTGACCTCGAAGGACGTCACGCTCAACTACCTTCAGCCGGCCGATGCGCTCGCCGCGTTCACCCGGGGGAAGGTGGATGCCTGGGCGGTGTGGGACCCGTACACCTCGCAGGCCCTGGATCAGGCCGATGCCCGGGTGCTGACCACCGGACAAGGCGTCGTCAACGGGCTGAGCTTCCAGGTGGCTGCGCCTGCCGCCCTGCACGACAAGAAAAAGGCGGCGGCGCTGAAGGACTACACGGACCGGTTGCGGCGGGCGCAGAACTGGGTGTTCAAGCACCCCGGAGTCTGGGCGAAGGCCTGGGCGAAGGAGACCGGGCTGCCGGACAAGGTGGCGCTGGACGCGGTCAAGCGCACCCGCGGTACGGCGGTCACGGTCGCCGTGGACAAGGCCGCCATCGCCTCCGAGCAGCAGATCGTCGACTCGTTCGCAGCGCTGAAGCTGATTCCCCGCTCCTTCGACTTCGGACAGTTCGTCGATCCCCGTTTCAACGGTGACCTGCCGCCTTCGAGCACGGCACCGCGTACCTATGGAAAGGCTCACTGAGATGTCCGTACACCTGCATTGGTTCTTGCCGACCGGCGGCGACGGGCGGACCCTTGTCGACCGCCACGCCTACACCGACGGCGGCATCCGGCGTGACCGCATCACCCCGGTCAGCGGGGTGCGGGCCCCGGACATCGAATATCTGGCGCAGATCGCCAAGGCTGCCGAGCAGTTGGGGTTCGAGGCGGTGCTCACGCCGACGGGCACATGGTGCGAGGACGCCTGGCTGACGACGGTGGCGCTCACCCAGGTCACCGAGCGGTTGAAGTTCCTGGTCGCCTTCCGGCCGGGGGTGATCTCGCCGGTGCTGGCGGCGCAGATGGCCGCGACCTATCAGCGGATCTCGCGCGGGCGGCTGCTGCTGAATGTGGTGACCGGGGGCGATTCGACCGAGCAGAAGCGGTTCGGCGATCATCTCGACCACGACCGGCGGTACTCCCGTACGGATGAGTTTTTGCAGGTCGTACGCGGTGTGTGGGGTGGGGCACCGTTCGACTTCCGGGGCGAGCACTATCAGGTCGAGGGCGGTCTGACGGCGCTGCCGCCGGATCCGCTGCCGCAGATCTTCTTCGGCGGCTCGTCCGCTGCCGCCGGGCCGGTCGCCGCCCGGAATGTGGATGTGTACCTCACCTGGGGCGAGCCGCCCGAGGAGGTCAAGCAGAAGATCGACTGGATTCGTGGGCTGGCGGAGAAGGAGGGGCGTACGGTCCGGTTCGGCATCCGGTTGCACACGATCTCCCGGGACTCCTCCAAGGAAGCCTGGGCCACCGCCGACCGACTGCTCGACGACCTCGATCCGGAAACGGTCGCGGCCGCGCAACAGGCACTGGGCAAGAGCGAGTCGGTGGGTCAGCAGCGGATGCTGGCGCTGCACGGCGGCTCGCGCGACAAGCTGGAGATCTCGCCCAATCTATGGGCGGGTGTCGGCTTGGTGCGGGGCGGTGCGGGCACCGCACTGGTCGGCAGCCATGCCGAGGTGGCCGACCGGATCGAGGAGTACCACTCCCTGGGCATCGAGCACTTTGTGCTCTCCGGCTATCCGCATCTGGAGGAGGCGTACTGGTTCGGCGAGGGCGTACGGCCGGAGCTTGCCGCCCGCGGGCTGCTGGATGCGGGCCCCTCTCCCCTGGAGGGCGTACCGGCCGCCCATGGCCGTCCGGCGTCCGCACCGGGCGGCGCGCCGCTGCTGATCGCCGGCGGCCGCTGAGTCTGCGTTGGGGCGGAGGGGGCTTGGGGCCATGTGGCCGTGGGCCGGGCACCAGGGGCCGTGCACTGTGGGCCGTGGGCCGTGGGCCGTGGGCCGTGGGCCGTGGGCCGTGGGCCGTGGGCCGTGGGCCGTGGGCCGTGGCGGGAAACGGCCCGCACCTCGCGGAGGACACCCGCGCCTTGCGGCACCCGCGCCTCACGGAGGACAGCCGCACCTAACGGGAAGACAGCCGCCCCTCACCTCGTTAGGTGAATCATGAACTACACCGGGGTGCATGGGGTCGAGGTCCAAGTCGAAGTCGAAGTCGCGGTGATCGGTGCCGGGCAGGCCGGGTTGGCCGCCGCCGTTCATCTGCGACGGGCCGGATATGTGCCGGACCGGGACTTCGTGGTGCTCGATCACTCGCCGCGCCCCGGGGGTGCCTGGCAGTTCCGGTGGCCCACGCTGACGTACGAAAAGGTGCACGGGATGCATGCGCTGCCGGGCATGGAACTCACCGGCGCCGATCCGCAACGCCCGTCCTCCGAGGTGATCGGCGCGTACTTCGACCGTTACGAGCAGACCTTCGGGCTGCGGGTGCACCGGCCGGTGAGCGTGACGGCGGTGCGCGACGACGGTGGGAGGTACCCCCGGACGGAGGCTGTCGGCGCCCTTGGGGGAGGTCGGCTGCTGGTCGAAACGTCGGAGGGGGACTATGCGGCGCGGGCGCTGATCAACGCGACCGGGACCTGGGAACGGCCGTTCTGGCCGCGGTTTCCCGGGCAGGAGACATTCGGTGGACGTCAGCTGCACAGCTCTGCGTACAAGGGGCCGGAGAGCTTCCGTGACATGCGGGTCGTGGTCGTGGGCGGCGGGACCTCTGCCGTACAGCAGCTGTTGGAGATCGCGCCGGTCGCTGCCGCCACGACCTGGGTGACCCGCCGGCCGCCGGTGTTCCGCGAGGGCCCGTTCGGTGCGGAGCAGGGCCGGGCCGCGGTCGCCCTGGTGGAGGAGCGGGTCAGGCAGGGGCTGCCGCCGCGGAGCGTGGTGAGCGTGACCGGGCTACCGATGACCGAGGCCGTCCGGCGGGCCCGGGAGAGCGGCGTACTGGAGCGGCGTCCGCTCTTCGAGCGCCTCACGCCCACGGGCGTGCGCTGGCACGACGGATGCACGGTCGAGGCCGATGTCATCCTCTATGCCACGGGCTTTCGTGCCGCCATCGACCATCTCGCCCCGCTGCACCTGCGCGAACCGGGCGGCGGCATCCGGATGGACGGCACCCGCACGCTGCGCGATCCGCGGGTCCATCTCGTCGGTTACGGGCCGTCGGCGAGCACCATCGGCGCCAACCGTGCGGGACGTGCCGCGGTCGGCGACCTCCGTCGGCTGCTCGCCGCGCCGCCTCGACCGGCCCCGGCGGAGACGGGGTTGGCCGGCAGCCTCGCCTCATAGGGCGCGGGCGAGGGCGAGGGCGCATGCGCGACGGGGCGGCAGACCCGGAGTCATGGCCGAAGCAAGGCCGACGGGTGGGCGAAGGATGGGCGAAGTCCGGGACCCGACCCGCCGGAGCGTCCATGCGGAAAAACACCACAACCGCCCTCCCCATGGACCTCTCCCCGCACACCTTCAGGCGAACGGATGATCCCGTGAGCACCTGTTCACCGGTGCACATGATCGAAAAGGGAAGGGCTTCAATTGACTCTTAGCAACGAGCGATGATGACGGGGCGCGAGCGGCGGGCTGCAGACCGTTACCACGCCTCCGGCTCAAACCCCTTGCTGATCCGGAGAGTTGAGTCCCACAACTTCAAGGAGAAGATCCCGATGGACATCCTCACCGCTCTCTTGGCCCACGTCCTCCACCTCGTGGGTTGGCTCGTCTGACAGACCTCATCCCCAAGGCGCCGCCCCTCCCCGTCCCGGGAGGGGCGGCGCTTTTCCGTGTTCCCGTTCCCCCATCCCGACCCTTTGGCCCGGCCCCTGTGATCCCCCTTCCCGCGTTCCCGCCCGGCTACTTCTCCAGCCTCTGCCGGGAAGTCTCCGGAAGCGTCAGATAGACGAGGAACGAGACGAGGCACAGCGCGGCCACATACCAGGGAAAGAGGTCGGCGTGGCCGGCCTGCTTGAACCAGGTGCCGACGTAGGGGGCCGTGCCGCCGAAGAGGGCCACGGTGAGCGAGTACGGGAAGCCGATACCGGCGGCACGCACCCGCGCGGGGAACACCTCGACGTTCACGGCCGCGGCGACCGCGGTGTAGCCGGTGAGCAGCACCATGCCCGCGCACTGCACCAGCAGCAGCGAGAAGAAGGCGTCGGTGACCAGGTGCAGCAGCGGTACCGCGAGGACGGCGAAGCCCAGCGAGAAGCCGAGCAGCAGTGGTTTGCGGCCGATGCGGTCCGAGAGCATGCCACCCAGTGGCTGGAGCAGGGCGAAGAAGGCGAGCGAGAGGGTGCCGACGGTGAGTGCATCGCCCTTGTCGAAGCCCGCGTTGACCTGCGCGTAGGTGGGCAGGTAGGTCGTCCAGGTGTAGTAGGCGATGGTGCCGCCCGCGGTGATACCGCAGATGAGCAGGGACTGGCGGGGGTGGCGGCGCAGCGCCTCGAAGAGGCCGGGCCGGTCGGCCGCCCGCTGTTCGAGGCTTCGTGTCTCCTGGGCGCCACGCCGGATCCACAGCCCCAGCAGGCTCAGCAGTGCGCCGACGAGGAACGGTACCCGCCAGCCCCACTGCCCCATCTGGCGCTCGGTGAGCAGCGCCACGAGCAGCGCCGCGGTCCCGGAGGCCAGGAGCTGGCCGAGGGTCGTGGACACGTACTGGAAGCTGGAGAACAGGCCGCGCCTGCCCGGTCCCGCCGATTCCACCAGGAAGGTCGTGGAGGCCGCGAACTCGCCGCCCACCGACAGGCCCTGCACCAGACGGGCGATGACCAGGACGAAGGGTGCCAGCAGGCCGGTGGCCGCGTAGGTGGGGGTGAGCGCGACCAGCAGGCTGCCACCGCCCATCAGCAGGATGGTCAGCGTCAGTGCGGTCCGCCGGCCGCGGCGGTCGGCGATCGCGCCCATCAGCAGTCCGCCGACCGGGCGCATGAAGAAGCCGACCGCGAAGACGGCGAAGGTGGAGAGGAGCGGCACCAGGGAATTGCCGGCGCCCTGGGGGAAGACCTGTCCCGCGAAGTAGACCGCGAGGAAGGAGTAGGCGTACCAGTCGTACCACTCGACGGCGTTGCCGATCGAGGCGGCGGCCAGTTGCCGCAGCCGTGACGGCTGGCGGGCACCGTTCGGTGCCTGATCCTTGGCTATGTGCTCGGCACTCGACATGGTCCTCCGCTCCTGGTTCTTCTCGTTGGCCTGCTGCTGGGGCAGGATGAGCCGCCAGGTGATCATGTACCGCGGAAGCGGGTGGCCGCCAGAGGCTGTGACAACCGAAAGGCAGCCGAAAGGAGAGGGCAACGTGCGCGTAGCACTGTTCGTCACCTGTATCAACGACCTGCTCCATCCGCGGACGGGGCAGGCGGTGGTGGCACTGCTGGAGCGGCTGGGGGTGGAGGTCGGCTTCCCCGTCGAGCAGAGCTGCTGTGGCCAGCCGCAGTTCAACACCGGATACCGGCATGCGACCGAGCCGCTGATGCGCCGCTTCGACCGGGCGTTCAAGGACTACGAGTACGTGGTCACCCCGTCCGGTTCGTGTGCGGCGATGGTGCGGGACAACTACCCGCGGATCGGGGCGAAGGCGGCCGCCGAGGGGCGCGGCCGGGGACTCGTCGACGCGGCGGCGGTCGCAGTGCCCAAGATGTACGAGCTGACCGAGTTTCTGGTGGATGTACTGAAGGTGGAGGATGTCGGTGCCTCTTTCCCGCATACCGTCACCTACCACCCCACTTGTCACGGTCTGCGGATGCTGGGGCTGGGCGACCGGCCGCGGCGGTTGCTGGAGCACGTCGAGGGGCTGGAGCTGCGGGAGCTGCCGGGCGCCGAGGAGTGCTGCGGGTTCGGCGGCACCTTCGCGGTGAAGAACCCGGCGGTCTCGGCGGCGATGGGCGCCGACAAGGTCCGCCACATCCTCTCCACCGGTGCCGAGGCGGTCTGCACGCTCGACAACTCCTGTCTGCTGCACATCGGCGGCACCCTCACCCGCCAGGGCGCAGCCGTCCGCCCGGTCCATATCGCCGAGATCCTGGCCAGTACGGAAGGGAGCGTGTGGTGAGCGGCACCTACCTGGGCATGCCGGCCTTCCCCCGGGCCGCTGCCACCTCCACCCGCGACACCCGGCTGCGCGCCAACCTCACCCATGCCACCCACACCATCCGCGACAAACGGGCCAAGGCCGTGGCGGAGCTGGACGACTGGGCGGAGCTGCGGGCCGCGGGCGCCGCGGTGAAGGACCGTACGCTGCGCCATCTCGACCACTATCTGGAGCAGTTGGAGGCCGCGGTCAGCGCCGCGGGCGGGCAGGTTCACTGGGCGGTCGACGCGGACGAGGCCAACCGGATCGTCACCCGGCTGGTGCGGGAGACCGGCGAGACGGAGGTCGTCAAGGTCAAGTCGATGGCGACTGCGGAGATCGGGCTCAACGAGGCCCTGGCCGGGGCCGGTATCCGCGCGTACGAGACGGATCTGGCCGAGCTGATCGTGCAGCTCGGCCATGATCTGCCCTCGCACATCCTGGTCCCGGCAATCCACCGCAACCGCTCCGAGATCCGCGACATCTTCCGCCGTGAGATGGCCTCTTGGGGCCGTCCGGCACCCGAAGGGCTGGCCGACTCCCCCGCCGAGCTCGCCGAGGCGGCGCGGCTGCATCTGCGGGAGAAGTTTCTGTCCGTGAAGGTCGGGATCTCGGGGGCCAACTTCATGGTCGCGGAGACCGGCACCCTGGTCGTCGTGGAGTCCGAGGGCAATGGCCGGATGTGTCTGACCCTCCCCGAGACACTGATCTCCGTCGTCGGCATCGAGAAGGTGGTGCCCAGCTGGCAGGACCTGGAGATCTTTCTGCAGTTGCTGCCCCGTTCCTCCACTGCCGAGCGGATGAACCCGTACACCTCCACATGGACGGGCACCACGGAAGGCGACGGGCCGCAGACCTTCCATCTGGTGCTGCTCGACAACGGGCGCACCGACACCCTCGCCGATACCGTCGGACGGCAGGCGCTGCGCTGCATCCGCTGCTCGGCGTGTCTGAACGTCTGCCCGGTGTACGAGCGGGCCGGCGGGCATGCGTACGGCTCGCCCTACCCCGGCCCGATCGGCGCCATCCTCACCCCGCAACTGCGGGGACTGGCAGGGCCCTTGGAGGCGTCGCTGCCGTATGCCTCGTCGCTGTGCGGGGCCTGCTACGAGGTGTGCCCGGTCGCCATCGACATCCCCGAGGTGCTGGTGCATCTGCGGGAACGGGTCGTGGAGGGCGGCCCGGTCACCCTGGGCGGGGGGCGCACCGTTCTCAAACCGGCCAGGGGGCATGCCGCGGAGCGGGCCGCGATGCGCGCGGCGGGCTGGGTCTTCGATCACCCGGGCGCGCTGCGTGCCGGGATGCGGCTGGCGGCTCGCACCCGCCGGCTGCATCCACGGCGGCTGCCGGGACCGGGCCGCGCCTGGTCGCAGACCCGCGATCTGCCCGAGGTGCCGGCCGAGTCCTTCCGCGACTGGTGGCAGCGCACCCGCGGTACGTCGTCGGGGCCCGGTACATCGTCGGAGCCCGGCACTTCGCCGGAACCCGATACATCGTCGGGGCCCGGCACTTCATCGGGGCCCGATACGCCATCGGGGTCCGATACGTCGTCGGGGTCCGATACGTCGTCGGGGTCCGATACGTCGTCGGGGTCCGATACGTCGTCGGAGCAGCGAGGAGACGCCAAGTGAGCAGCCGGGACGTGGTGTTGGCGCGGGTGCGGCAGGCGCTGGCGGATGTGCCGGCCGGCGAGGGACCGGGCGGTCCGCCGGTGGCACGGGACTACCACCGGGTGCACGGGTCCCGGACGCGCGCGCAGGCCGTGGATCTGCTCGCGGAGAATCTCGCGGACTACCGGGCGATCGTGCACCGCACCGATACCGAGGGGCTGCCCGGGCTGATCGGCCGGCTGCTGGCGGAGCGCGGGGCGCGGTCGGTGCTGGTGCCGCCGGGCCTGGATGTCTCATGGACGACCGGCACCGACGTCGCCCTCGTCCAGGACCTCGCATCGAGCACGGCCCGCGAACTCGACCTCGTGGACAGTGTGCTGACCGGCTGTGCGGTGGCCATCGCGGAGACCGGCACCCTGATCCTGGATGCGGGCCCCGGCCAGGGCAGGCGCCGGATCACACTGGTGCCGGACCACCACCTCTGTGTCGTCCGGGTCCCTGACCAGGTGGTCGGCTCGGTGCCGGAGGCGCTGCCGCGGGTGGCACCGGACCGCCCGCTGACCTGGATCTCCGGCCCGTCCGCGACCAGCGACATCGAACTCGACCGGGTGGAGGGGGTGCACGGGCCGCGGACGCTGGAGGTGATTCTGCTGGCGGCGGCACAGGAAGCGGACTGAGCGGGGCGACCGCGGCCACGGAGGGCTGCGACAGGTGTGCGACCCCGTTGTCAGTGGGGATTCCTACACTGATCGGGATGCCTTTCGCACACGCGGTGCGGGGTGCGCGCCCGGGGGTGGGAGGGAGCAGATGGTGCTGCGGCAGGGCTTACCACCACGGCGTTCCGGCGCGGCCGGCCGCTTACCACCACGGCGTTCCGGGACGGCCGGCCGTTTACCCGCACCGGATCCCGGACGGCCGCCTCTCCCCGCTCCGTCAAACTCCGCCCCCTCCCGGCTGCTGACGTGGCTGGGGCGGCTGGGCGTCCCGGCCGCGGCGTTCGCCGTGTTCCAGACGCTGCTGGGAATCCTGCCGCAGAACCTCGGGGGCGAGGCGGCGCGTTACTGCGTGGCGGCGACCGCCGGCGCCGGCGTCGGCGCGGTGGTGTGGCTGGCCGCGGCCCTGCTGCGGACGCGGGCGGCGGCCACGGACGCCGTCGCAGCAGCACCGACCGGCCACACACCCCTGCCCGCCGGATCACTCCCCGAGCTGAGCGACGGCACGTACCAGGCTCTGCGGCGCGGCCTCTCGGTGATCGAGGTGAGCGGGCACGGACCGCTCACCGGATGGCCGCACTCTCTCGCGGAGAACGATCCACCGGTGCATCCGACGGCGTTCGGTACGGCGTACGGGCTGCATCTGCTGCTCGACATCGCGCCGTACGACGGCCGCATACGGGCGGGGCAGGTGGCCGAGACGCTGTGGCGGCTGCGGCTTCCCGGCGGCGGATGGGCCGCCCGTTCCCAGGGCAGCGGGGCGCGGCCCGAGGTGTCCGCGATCGTGCTGGGTGCGCTGGCGCGGGCCGGCGCCGATCCGCGACTGCTGGAGGCCGAAATACGCTCCTGCGAGGTGCTGTGGAACCCCGACCATGACGCATCCGGGCTGGCCAACACCTATGTCGTGACGAATGTTCTGCGCGGACTGCTGCGGGCGGCACCCGGCGCCACCGCGCTGGACGGGCTGCGCGAGGTGCTGGTCCATGGCGCCACGGCCGACCCGGCGCGCGGCAACCACCGCTGCTGGGGCACGGCGCTGGCCACCGGCCGCGGCAACCCGGCACCGTCCGCGGCGCACACCGCGCGGGCGGTGGTGGCGCTGGACCGGGCCGCATGCGTGCTGGGCGAGGACGAGCGGCAGCGTACGGTGCGCGAGGAGGGGCTGCGCTGGCTGCTGGCCGGCCCGGCGACGCCGACGGGTGGCCTGACCGATCTGCAGAACTGCCAGGAAGAGGTAAGGCGGCCGGACCAGGAGGATCCGCTGCATCAAGAGCTGCTGTCGGTGCGGCATTTCGCCGCCGCATGGGTGGCTCGTGCGCTGATGACGGACGGAGCCCGCAAGGTCGCGGCCGAGGAAGTGGGGCTGCCGGCGTGGGAGGCGCAGCTGACCACTGCCGTGGCGCGGGTCCACGGCCTGCAGCGGGGCGGGGTGTGGCGGTGGGACGACGGGCCCATGGGACACCCGGTGTGGATGTCGTATCAGGGCCTTTCGGTGCTGCGGCGGCATGCGTTGATGGTCTACCGGCCATGAGGCGACGCCCGGGTTCCGAGAGGCGGGCCGCCCGGGGCGTGATGACGCTCAGGGCCGGTGCCGGTGCCGGTGCCGGGTCAGGAGCGGGGGGGATCGAGTCAGGGTGATCGAGCCGGAGTGGTCGAACCGGGGTGTCGAGCCGGGGTGTCGAGCCGGGATGGCCGAACCGAGGTGGTCGGGACGGCTTGAGGGGCCACGGGCGTGGTGAGCAGCGGAGCAACGGTCGGGGGCGGCGAAGAGGAGTCGGACTCATGCAGGTCGAGGAAGCCCGGAGGCTGCTGGCGGAACGGCTGAGCGGCGGGCCGGGGCCGCCGTCGCCCGAGTCGGCACGCGCAGTGACCGCCCAACTGGCACACCCGGACTCGCTCGGCCCGCTGGTGCGCCGGCTATCCGCCGGCGATCTGGACCTGGCGGAGTGCACCCGGCTCTCGTACCGCCATGTGCTGGGCTTCGACAAACTGTTGCTGCTGGCCGGGGCGCCGCGGTTCATGCTGCGGGTCCATTTCTGGCACGGCAGGACCGGCGGGGCCCCCGAGGACATCCACAACCACCGGTGCGCGATCGCCTCGGCGGTGGTGCGGGGCCGCGTCCGGATGGAGTGCTACGAAACGGCCGCGAACGGCGTGCCCGCGACCGCCTACCGGGAGACGATCGACGGCCCCGGCGGCGCCTGGCGGCTCCGGCGGGTCGGGGACGCACGCCTGCGGCTCATGTGTACGGAGCGCTACGGCCCCGGTCGGAGCTACGGCCTGGCCCCCCATACCCTGCACCGGGTGGTGAGCGAGGAGCCGACGGTGACGCTGTTCCTGGAGACCGCCCCACAGCGGTCGGTGACCGATGTCTACGTCAGGAACGGCAACCGCATCACGAGCAACGCCGCCACGGACAGCAGCTCCGCCACGGACAGCAGCTCCGTCACGGACGGCGGATCCATTACGAACGGCTCCGCCACGGACAGCGGCAACGACCGGATCAGCGCCGCCCTCCGGGCCGGTGGCGCCGAGCGGGCGGATCCGCCGCCCAAGACTCCGCTGTCACCGGCCGTCTACCTTGCCGGACTCGACTCTCTGGCAGGCTCTTTGGGCTACTGAAAGGAGGCGGCGCCAGGCGCCCGAAGCGGGCCGTCATGGCACGGATCCCCGCGGCGTCGAGCCGGCCGCCGAGCGCCTGGCGGATCACCCCGAGGTTGTAGGCGTCCACCCCGATCCCGGCCAGCTCGGCGGGCCGTGCCCACGCATAGGCCTGATCCGCGCTGGGCAGTACGACATCCAGCGTCCGGGGGCGGACGATGAAGTTCTCCTGGTGATTGTGGACCCGGCGGCCCTGATAGTCGCTCAGGAAGCCGGAGGATCCGGTGTGCTCGACGATGGTGCCGAGGATCCCGGTCTCTTCCTTCAGCTCGCGCAAGGCGCCGCTCTCGGCGGACTCCCCTCGATCGAGCTTCCCGCACGGCACGCCCCACGCGCCGGGCAGAAAACGTTCGCGGTAGCTACGGCGCACGATCAGCACACGAGCATCGTGCACCACCACCGCCGCGGCCAGATAAGTGTCTGCTGCAGTCTGGTTCATCGGACATCTCGCAATCCGAAGAGACGGGCGCAGGCCCGTGGCGGAGGTCCACCGTACCGGCGATGACTCCGCGAGGGACCGGCGCACGGCCGCGTGCGCGGGCCGTTTCCGCAGGACCGCCGACGCGCGGTGCAGCCCCTGCCTCCGTCCGTCTCACCTGTCTTGAGCGGACACGCTCCCGCTCTCCAGGCGCTCGACGACCCGGAAGCTTTCGAGCACGACCGGGGTGTCGTCGTCGACGGCGAAATCCGGTTCTCCGAGCTCCTTGCGCAGGTCCGGGCCGTGCCAGAAGGCCTCGTGGGCGGCCCGCCAGGTAGCCACCGTGGTGTGGCCCTCACCCTCGGCTTCCGCATGCGCCCGGTCGACCTCTGCCAGCCGCACCAGCCGTACCCCGCTCAGCTCGATCACGGCCACCGGCCGGCCGGCGGAGTCGGGTACGACCGACCGTTGACCGGCGGACGGCAGCGGCGCGTCGCCACGCTCGTATTCGGTCAGCAGACCGGTGGTGGCGGTCTTGGCGCCGGAGAGCACAGCGAAGACCAGCCGGTCGCGCAATGGCCCAGGGAAGCCGAGCTCGAACTGCGGGAGCTCCAGGTGGTCCTGGTGACCCAGGTGACCCAGGTGACCCCGGTAACCCCGGTGACCCCGGTAACCCCGGTGATCCTGGTGATCCTGGTGATCCTGGTGCGCGGTCATACCGCGCGGCGTAGGCGCTACGGGCGCGGTGCGGGCCCGGTCTCGCGGGCTGCGCTGGCGGTGTGCAGGGCCCAGCCGATCAGTGGGAGCTGGCCGGGCAGGCGGGCGTAGGCCACGGCCTTGAGCGGCGCCGGGCGGTGCCGCCAGTCGTGGGCCATCTTGAGATTGGCCGGGAAGACCGCGGCGAACAGGCCGGCCGCGGCCAGCGCGCCGGCCCGGCGGGTGCGCGGCAGGGCAACGGCGGCGGCGACGGCGAGTTCGGCGACGCCGCTGGCGTACGTCCAGGCGCGGGGGCTACCGGGCAGTCGCCGGGGCACGATCGCGTCGAACGGCTTCGGTGCGAGGAAGTGGAGGGTCCCCATCCCCGCCAGCAGACGGGCCAGCGTGCGGGCGGAACGGTCGTCAGCTGTCACGGAGAGCTCCCTGATCGGACGGGCGGAGGCAGCGCAGGACAGGAAGGACGGCGGGTGGGAAGCCCGCAGGCCGGCGGCCGGAGAGTGGGTGCGGCGGCCACCCCGACCAGTGAACTGGCCGCCGCGCGTTCGACCTTACCCGTGGGTCACTTACGGGGCCATCACCTGATCGTCCGCGGGGGTGAGGTGTGCGTCACGCCGTACCAACGCCGCATAGTGCCCGTCGGCGGCGAGCAGCTCGTCGTGCGTGCCGCGCTCGGCGATCCGGCCGGCGTCCAGCACGACGATCTGGTCCGCGTCGCGGACCGTGGAGAGGCGGTGGGCGATGGTGAGGGTAGTGCGGCCCGCGGACAGCTCGTCGATGGCCTGCTGTACGGCGTGTTCGGTGCGGGTGTCCAGGGCGCTGGTCGCTTCGTCCAAGACCAGGACGGGCGGGTCGCGCAGGATGGTGCGGGCGATGGCGAGGCGCTGTTTCTCGCCGCCGGAGAAGCGGTAGCCGCGCTCGCCGACGAGGGTGTCGTAGCCGTCGGGGAGGGCCGCGATGTGGTCGTGGATCTGGGCGGCCCTGGCGGCGCGGATGATCTCGTCTTCGGTGGCGTCGGGCTTGGCGAAGCGGAGGTTGTCGACGACCGAGGCGTGGAAGAGGTAGGTCTCCTGGGAGACCACGCCGACCGAGCGGGCGAGGGTGTCGAAGTCGAGGTCACGGACGTCCGTGCCGTCGAGGGTGACCCGGCCTTCGGTCACGTCGTAGAGCCGCGGTACGAGGTAGCTCAGGGTGCTCTTGCCGCTGCCGGTGGGGCCGACGACGGCGAGGCTGCCGCCGGCCGGGACGGTCAGGTCGATGCCGTCGAGGGTGGGGGCGGCCTCGGGGTCGTAGCAGAACCGGACGTTCTCGAAGCGGACCTCGCCACGCGGCGCCGGGAGGCGGACCGGCTCGGCGGGCTCGGTGATGGCGACCGGCAGATCGAGGTACTCGAAGATGCGCTGGAAGAGCGCCAGCGACGTCTGCATCTGTACGCCGGTGGTCAGCAGCGAGACGGTCGGCCGCAGCAGGCCCTGCTGGAGCGAGACGAAGGCGACCAGGGTGCCGAGCGAGAAGACCGGGCCGCCGAGCTGGAGGACCATGCCCGCCGCCCAGTAGATCAGCGCGGGCATGGCGGCCATGACGATCCCGATGGTGGCCATCCGCCAGCGGCCGGCCATATTGGCGCGGACCTCCAGGTCGACCAGGCGCTCGGACTCGTCGGCGAAGTTCTCGGTGAGGGAGTCGGCGCGGCCCATCGTGCGGCCGAGCAGAATGCCGCTGACCGAGAGGGACTCGGTGACCATCGCGGACATCACGGCCATCTGCTTCTGCCGCCGGGTGGTGATCTTCTTGCGTTCGTTGCCGACCCGGCGGCTGATCCAGACGAAGAGCGGAAGCAGCAGCAGCGAGACGACGGTCAGCCGCCAGTCGAGGGCGAGCATCGCGCAGACGGTGGCGATGACGGAGGTCAGGTTGGAGACCAGGGAGGTGGCGGTGGAGGTGACCGTCGCCTGCATGCCGCCGATGTCGTTGGCGATCCGGGACTGGACCTCGCCGGTGCGGGTGCGGGTGAAGAAGGCCAGCGGCATCTGCTGGAGTTTGGCGTAGACGGCGGTGCGCAGATCGTGCATGACGCGCTGGCCGACCGTCGTGGACAGCAGGGTCTGCAGGACGCCGAAGACGCTGGTGGTGACGGCGGTGGCGATCATGCCGAGGGCGAGCAGGGTCAGCAGTCCGGTGCGCCGGCCGGGTATCGCCACGTCCAGGATCTCGCGGAGGAGAAAGGGAGAGGCGACCGAGACCAGCGAGGAGGCGCCGACGAGCAGGCCGACGAGGGCCAGCCGGGCGCGGTAGGGGCGGAAGAGCGCGAGGATCCGCCGCAGCTGGACCGGCTTTTCGGGGTCCTTGGGCGGTGGGGTCCACTGGGGTTCGTCGCTGCGCATGGGCTCCTTCGAGGGGGCGGATTGGCGGGGCGGAAACTACGGACGGCCGGGAACTACGGACGGGTGGAAACTACGGACGGGCGGAAACTACGGACGGCAGATGCGGGACAAGCAACGTGGAGCTTAGCTCATTGTTACCTAGGCTCACAATGAATGAAGTCCTGTCATCCGCTATCCTCGCGCCATGCCCTCCCCCGAGCCGACGATCAGCACCACCAACCTCGCCGAGCAACTGGTACGGCTGACCCGCCGGATGCACCGCGCCCAGAAACATCACCTGGAACACCTGGACCTCGTCTTCACCCCCGCACAGTCCCGGCTGCTGCGGATCGTCGACCACTACCGCGACACCCCGCCGCGGATGGCCGACCTCGCCGAGCGGCTGGAGGTCGTACCGCGGGCGGTGACCACCCTGGTGGACGCACTGGAGGCGCATGGCGCGGTGCGCCGGGTACCCGATCCGGCCAACCGCCGGGTGGTACGGATCGAGCTGACCGACACCGGCCGGTCCACGCTGCGCGCGTTGCGCAGCGCGCGGCGGGCCGCGGCGGAGGAGATCCTGGCCCCACTGACCGCCGATCAGCGCGAGGTGCTCGGCGGCCTGCTGTCCACCCTGGTCGACGATCCGCATCGACCGCATCGACCGGAACGACAGGACTGACCGGACCGACCGGACCGACCGGACCGACCGGACCGAGCTGACGCGGAGTCAACCGGAGGAATGCCGCCATGCCCCTGCTGGAGCCGGACCCACAGACCCTGCGCCCCACCGCCACCGGCAGCCCCACGCACGACCGGGTGGCAGGCCGACGGGCCTTTGGCACCCCCGAGCCGCTGCGCGGCGAACTGATCGCGCTGCTCGGCCCGGACAAGGTGCTCCACAAGGTCTCCGACCTGGTCCGCTACGCCTCCGACGCCAGCCCGTACCGCTTCGTCCCGCAGGTCGTGGTGGTGGCCGAGGACCTCGACGACATCTCCGCGGTCTTCTCCTACGCCCATGGCAAGGGCCGCAACATCGTCTTCCGGGCCGCCGGGACCTCGCTCAACGGCCAGGCCCAGGGCGAGGACATCCTCGTCGACGTCCGCCGGCACTGGAGCGGGATCCAGGTGCTCGACAACGGCGCCCGCGCCCGGATCGGGCCGGGCACGACCGTGCTGCGCGCCAACACCACCCTGGCCCGCTACGGCCGGCTGCTCGGGCCCGATCCGGCCAGCGCCGTCGCCTGCACCCTGGGCGGTGTGGTCGCCAACAACGCCTCCGGGATGACGGCCGGCATCACCCGTAACTCCTACCGGACGCTGGCCTCGGTCACCCTCGTACTGCCGTCGGGCACGGTCGTGGACACCGCGCAGCCGGACGCCGACGCGGAACTGGCGCACGCCGAGCCGGCGCTGTGCGCGGGCCTGCTGGCGCTGAAGGCGGAGATCGAGGCGGATGGGGAGCTGGTGGCCCGGATCCGCGCCAAGTACCGGATCAAGAACACCAACGGTTACCGCCTGGACGCCTTCCTCGACGGCGCGACGCCGGTGGAGATCCTGCGCGGGCTGACGGTCGGCTCCGAGGGCACCCTCGGCTTCATCGCCGAGACGGTCTTCGACACCCTGCCGCTGGACCGCCGCACCTCCGGCGCGCTGCTGTTCTTCCCCACACTGAGTGCCGCGGCCGCGGCCGTACCGCGGTTCAACGAGGCGGGTGCGCGGGCCGTGGAGCTGATGGACGGCAATACGCTGCGCGCCTCGGTGCGCGTGGCGGGGGTCCCGGCCGACTGGGCGGCGCTGCCCAAGGAGACCACCGCGCTGCTGGTGGAGTTCCGGGCATCCGACGAGGCCGCCCAGGAGGCGTACGAGCGCGCCGCGGCACAGGTGCTGCCGGAGTTGGAGCTGGTCGCTCCGGTCGCGTCCGTCACCAACGCCTTCACCCGGGATCCGGCGGTCATCGGCGGCTACTGGAAGGCCCGCAAGGCGTTCGTGACCGCGGTGGGCGGGAGTCGGCCGTCCGGTACGACGCTGATCACCGAGGACTTCGCGGTACCGCCGGACCGGCTCGCCGAAGCCTGTACGGCCTTGCTGGAGCTGCAGGCGCGGCACGGCTTCGAGGCGGCGGTCGCGGGCCATGCCGCACACGGCAATCTGCATTTCCTGCTCGCCTTCGACGCGGCGAAGCCGGCCGAGGTGGCGCGCTACGCCGCCTTCATGGACGCGTTCTGCCAGCTGACCGTCCGGCGCTTCGACGGATCGCTGAAGGCGGAGCACGCCACCGGGCGGAACATCGCACCCTTCCTGGAGCTCGAATGGGGGCCGCGGGCAACGCAGTTGATGTGGCGGATCAAGCAGACCGTGGACCCGCACGGCATTCTGGCTCCGCGCATCCTGCTCGACCGCGATCCGCGGGCACACCTGCGCGGGCTGAAGACCATCCCGGAGACGGAGGCCCTCGCCGACCCCTGCATCGAGTGCGGCTTTTGCGAGCCGGCCTGCCCCAGCGGGGATCTGACCACCACGCCCCGCCAACGGATCGTGCTGCGCCGCGAGATGGCGCGGCAGCCACCGGGCTCCCCGGTCACCACCGCGCTGCTGGACTCGTACGGCCACGACGCGGTGGACACCTGCGCCGGCGACTCGCTCTGCCGGCCGGCCTGCCCGGTGGGGATCGACACCGGCGCGCTGATGAGGGACTTCCGGCACCGGCGCCACTCACCGCGCGAGGAGTGGGTTGCCGCACAGTCCGCCCGCCGGTTCAAGGCCGTCGAGCAGGCGGCTCGGCTGGCGGTGGCCGCCGCCGACCGGATCGGCGACCGGCTGACGGCGTCACTGACCCGCGCCGCCCGCAAGGCCGTACGCCCCGACCTGGTGCCCGAGTGGCTCCCGCGGATGCCCGGCGCGGCGGCCCGTACGCTGCCCGCGACACGGAGGTCCGGGGCGGCCGCGGTCTACTACCCGGCGTGCGTGAACCGGATCTTCGGCGGACCCACGGGGTACCGGGGGCCGTCGCTGCCGGAGGCGGTGGTGGCGGTGTCGCGGCGGGCGGGACGGCCGGTGTGGATCCCGCCGGACGTGGCCGGGACCTGCTGCGCCACCATCTGGCACTCCAAGGGCTACCAGCGCGGCAACGTGGTGATGGCCAACCGCATCGTCGAGGCGGCCTGGGGGTGGACGGCGGGCGGCAGGCTGCCGCTGGTGGTGGACGCGTCCTCGTGCACCCTGGGTCTCGCCCAGGAGGTGGTGCCGTATCTGACGCCGGACAATGCCGCGCTGCACGCCGGGCTGACGGTCGTCGACTCGGTCGTCTGGGCCGCCAAGGAGCTGCTGCCGCGGCTGGAGGTTCTGCGCACGGTCGGCTCCGCGGTGCTCCATCCCACCTGCTCCATGGAGCACTTGGGGGTCGAGGCACAGCTGCGCCGGGTGGCCGAGGCGTGTGCACGGGAGGTGGTGGTGCCGGACGACACGGGCTGCTGCGCGTTCGCCGGTGACCGCGGGATGCTGCACAAGGAGCTGACGGAGTCGGCCACCGCGAAGGAGGCGGCCGAGGTGATGGCGCGGCACTTCGACGCGCATCTGTCGGCGAACCGGATGTGCGAGATCGGCATGGATCAGGCAACGGAGGGCCGAGGCTATTGCTCGGCCCTCCTGGCGCTGGAGCGGGCCACGCGCCCGGCCCCTCAGCAGCCTTCGGGGGTGCGCCTCAGCGGGTGACGTGCAGCGCCACCGCTCCCTTGGCCGGGACCGCGAGCTGCGCCTTCCCGTCCTTGCCGACGGTGACCGTGTGCCCGTCGCACGAGGACGGGGCGGCCGCGACGACATTGCAGTACGTGCCGGCGGGCAGCGAGGTGGCAAAGGTCTGGTGCAGCTCGGCGTCCCCGTTGTTGAGGGCCACGAATCCCTTGCCGCCCCGGCCGAAGGCGAGGGCGCTGCCGCCGTTGTCCCACCAGTCCGTCAGCTCCGCCGAGCCCACCGCGTTGCGGAAGCCCACCATCCCGGTGATCGCCTGCTTGGCGTGTTCGTTGGTCCAGCCGCCGCTGCCGCCGGGCGGTCCGGCGTCCTTGTCGGTCCACTCGTAGCCGGAGTAGACGTTCGGTGAGCCGTAGGGCGAGGCCAGCATGAAGACATTCGCGAGGGTGTAGGCGGCGCCGTCCTTGTAGGTCAGCGTGGAGCCGTTGCGCTCGGTGTCCCAGTTGTCGACGAAGGTGCGGGCCTTGTCGCCGGGGAGCTTGCCGTCCGCGACGGACTTGAGCTGGGCGAGATTGCCGCCCTGGAAGGCGCTCTTGAGGTGACTGCCGTAGCGGAATTCGTCGACGTCGCCGGTGCCGGTGTACTCCTCGGGCCGGACCGCCTCGCCGGCGCCGTGGATGACCTCCTGCACCCAGTAACCCGGGTCGCTCATCTTGCCCTTGATGGCGGCGAGGTCGGTGGCGGAGATGTGCTTGGCGGCGTCCACCCGGAAGCCGTCCACGCCCAGCGACCGCAGGTCGTCGAGGTACTTGGCGAGGGTGGTGCGGACGTGGTCGCTGCCGGTGTCGAGGTCGGCGAGCCCGACGAGTTCGCAGTTCTGGACGTCGTCGCGGTTGGTGTAGTCGGAGATGCTCTTGCGGCAGCCGTGGAAGTCCTGGTCCTGATAGGAGCCGGGGTAGAGGTACTTGCTGTAGCGGGTGCCGCCGGTGCCCGTACCGGAGCCGGCCGCCATGTGGTTGATGACGGCGTCGGCGATGACCTTGACGCCCGCGCCGTGGCAGGCGCTGACCATCGAGGCGAACGCGCTCCGGTCGCCCAGCCGTCCGGCGATCTTGTAGCTGACGGGCTGGTACGAGGTCCACCACTGGTCGCCCTGGATGTGCTCGGAGGCGGGTGAGACCTCGACATAGCCGTAGCCGGCCGGGCCCAGCTGAGTGCGGCAGGCCTTGGCGACCTCCGCGTACTTCCACTCGAACAGCGTGGCGGTGACGGTCTTTTCACCGGGTGGGGCGGCCTGGGAGGACCACGGCGCGAAGGTGGCGAGGCCGGCCGCGGCCAGCACTCCGGCCAGCGCCCCGCCCAGCACACGGGAACGTTGCTGCATCTTGCGGCTCCTTGGTCATGGGGCACGGCAGGACGCACCGCACCCACGAGTGCAGCCACGCGCCGGGCCGCCATGGGGGGATTCCGCACCGGAGCCTGCCGTTTGCCTTGTGGACACGTCAAGGCTTTCCGCAAGACTTTTCAGCGACTTGCGAAAGGTACGGGTGACGGCACCTCCGGTGGTGCCGTAGGCCGTCCGGTATTGCGGCAAAGAGTCCAAGAGCGCCGCATCAAGAGTCCAATCGGCCCTCTTGTGCCTCGGGCCCCCGGCCGACAGGGTCCTGACCGAGGTTCACGTATGCCCCGGCACACCACCGCTCCCCTGGAGGACCGATGAACGAGGCACCATCGCAGAACCACGACCACGACCGCGACCACGACCACGACCACGACGAGGCGGGTCCGAGCCGCCGTTCGGTCCTGTGGACCGCCGGTGCGGCGGGCGCCGGACTCGGGCTCGGCGGCCTGTCGTCCGGGCCGGCCGCGGCGGCCGCGCCCTCGACGACCACGGCGGCCGCACCCGCCACGGCCGCCGCCGCGTCGCCCGACGCCAAGGGCAGAACCATGATCGGGGTGCCGTTCGAGCAGCGCAGCACCGTCCGCGTCGGCATCATCGGGCTCGGCAACCGCGGCGGCACCATGATCGACCTCTTTCTCGCGATCCCGGGCGTCCGCGTCGTCGCCCTGTGCGACCCGGTGAAGGACAAGACCGCCAAGGCCGCCAAGAAGGTCACCGCCGCGGGGCAGCCCGCGCCCGCCGTCTACACCAACGGCGACCACGACTTCGAGAACCTCTGCAAGCGCGGCGACATCGACTTCGTCTATGCGGCCACGCCGTGGGACCGGCACTTCGAGATGGCGAAGACCGCGATGCTCAACGGCAAGCACGTGGGCGTGGAATGCCCCCTTGCGCTGCGTCTGGACCAGCTGTGGGAACTGGTCCACCTCTCCGAGCGCACCCGCAGACACTGTCTGCAACTGGAGAACTGCTGCTACGGCAGGAACGAGATGCGGGTGCTGCGGATGGCGCATGCGGGCCTGTTCGGCGATCTGCTGCACGGCGCCGGTGCCTATATCCACGATCTGCGCGGCCTGATGTTCGACCCCAAGTACTACGAGGGGCCGTGGCGGCGGCTGTGGCACACCCGGCTGCGCGGCGACCTCTACCCCAACCACGGTTTCGGCCCGGTCGCCAACTACATGGACATCAACCGCGGGGACCGCGCCGTACGCATCTCCAGCGTCGGCACGCCCGCCCTCGGCCTCGCCAAGTACCGCAAGGAGCACATGCCGGCGAACGACCCCAGCTGGAAGGAGTCGTACATCGGGAGCGACCGGACGATCAGCCTCGTCCAGACCGCCAAGGGGCGGGTGATCCGGCTGGAGCACGATGTCTCCACCCCGCACCCCTACAGCCGGATCAACAGCCTCGGCGGCACCAAGGGCCTCTTCGAGGACTACCCCGAGCGGATCTACCTGGAGCCGGACCAGAGCAACGACGAGTGGGGCGACTTCACCAAGTACGCCGAGTGGGACCACTGGCTCTGGAAGGAGCACGCCAACCCGCCCGGCGGGCACGGCGGCATGGACTACATGCTGGTCTTCCGGCTGATGCAGTGCATGCGGCTCGGCCTGGTACCGGACTTCGACGTCTATGACGCGGCGACCTGGACCGCGCCGGTTCCGCTGAGCGACCTCTCGATCAAGGCGAACGGCGCCCCGCAGGAGATTCCCGACTTCACCCGGGGGCTGTGGAAGAAGGCGCGGCCGGGGATGGATTCGCCCAAGCCGGAGGGGTAAGGAGCCGCAACGGTGCGGGGCCCGGCGGGCGGCGTGCGCCGGGCGGGCCCCGGTCTGTCGCCTCAGGTGTCGCGGGTGGTGACGGAGGCGGCGCCCGGCTCGGGGGCCGCCTCCCGTGACATCGCCGGATCAGCCGTCGCCGGTTCCACCGGCCGCTCCCACTCCCTCGGCAGGCCGGTCTGCGCGGCGGCCGGCGGCTCGCCGTTCAGGACCTTCTTCGCCGTCACCCGGTCCAGTGCGCCCTCCCAGCGGGAGACCGCGAAGACCGCGACGCAGTTGCCGAGCAGATTGGTCGTCACCCGCATCGAATCCATGATCCGGTCGACGCCGAGCAGCAGGGCGACGGCGGCGGCCGGGATGACGCCCAGCGCGGAGGCCGTGGCGGACAGCGCAAGGAATGCCGAACCCGGCACGCCCGCCATGCCCTTGCTGGTCAGCATCAGGACCAGCACCACGGTGATCTGCCGGCCGAGCGACAGCTCGACACCGATGGCCTGGGCGATGAAGAGCGTGCCGATGGAGAGGTAGATCGAGGCGCCGTCGAGGTTGAAGGAGTAGCCGGTCGGCAGCACCAGCCCCACCGCATCGTCCCGGCAGCCCGCGGCTCGCAGCTTCTGCATCATCCGCGGCATCACGGTCTCGCTGGAGCCCGTGCCGAGCGCCAGCAGCAGCTCCTCACGGGTGTAGCGGACGAACTTCCACAGGCTCAGCCCGGTGACGGCCTTGAGCGCGCAGCCGAGCAGCACGAGGAAGGCCAGCGCCACCCCGTAACAGACCGCGATCAACTTTCCGTACGTGGACATCGCGCCCAGGCCGTACTCCCCCACCAGGTGGGCGGTGGCACCGAAGACCGCGAGCGGGGCGAGCTTCATGAGGAAGCCGACGATGGTGAACACGACATCCTGGGCCTGCTCGATCAGCGGCAGGATCTGCGGCGCCTTCTTCTGCCCGAGGTGCAGCAGCGCAGCGCCTACCAGGCAGGCCAGGACCAGGACTTGCAGCAGCGAGTTCTCGGCGAACGCGCCGACCGCGCTGTCCGGCAGCGACTCCAGGACGAACTGGGCGGCGGAGGGCAGTTGCCCGCCGCCCGTCTTGGCGTCCACCGCGCCCTTGTCCAGGGACGCGGGGTCGATATGCATTCCGGCGCCGGGCGCGAAGACATTGCCGGCCAGCAGGCCGACGACGAGCGCGATGCTGGTCGCCACCTCGAACCAGATCAAGGCCTTGACCCCGATCCGGCCAAAGGCCCTGAGGTCGCCCGCCTTGGTGATCCCGGCGACGACCACGCAGAACACCAGCGGGGCGATCATCGCCTTGATCAGGCGGACAAAGCCGTCACCGAGCGGCTGGAGCGAAGATCCCGCCTGCGGCCACAGGCGTCCGACGAGAACACCGAGGACCAGAGCGATGAGTACCTGCGCGAACAGGCTGGTGCGCAGAAAACGGCCTGCGCGGCGGGTGAGGCTTCCGGTGGCGTGCGGCACGGGCACTCCTCCATGGACGGATTCTGTGATGCGGAAGTGGACTTCCGCGATCCGTCACTATGGCCGCTTGTTGTTCCCCACGAAAGAGGTCGGTGTAACTTCCCGGGAAATCTTGGAGCTTGACCCAAGGAGGCACCCGGGTTCTCCGATTTCGGGCAGCGGTGACCGTTGCGCTTGCTTTCCTCCGGCTTTGCGAAGGCAGGCGGCGCCGCACCTCGTCCACGCGCCACGCGTGAGGCGCGGGGTCGTCTCACGCGCGCCGCACCCCGTGCGCTCAGGCCGCCAGGTGCGCCTTGTCCCCCATGACCACCACCGGGTGCCGCGCGGGATCGAGGGCGCGCAGCAATGCCTGCATCCCGGCCTTCGGGACGCTGACGCAGGCGGACGTCCCGCTGCCGTGGTCCAGGTGCAACCAGACCCCGCCGCCCTTCGACTCGCCCTGCGGACGGGTCTGGTCCAGCGGTGAGGTCCCCTTGACGCGGTTGTAGTTGATCGCGACGACGTAGTCGAAGTCGTGCCGGGTGTTCTTGGACCAGTACGACGGCGGGGTGAACGCCGATGAATGCGTATAGGGCAGCTTGGCGCCGGGATCCTGGAGCACCCCGCCCGCATCGGTCAGCGGGAACACCCCGACGGGGCTGCGCTTGTCCCCTTCGTGGTGATCCACCGTCCAGCCGCGCCGGCCGTTATGGGCGGCCCAACTGCCCTTGCGGTCCCAGCCCTTGGCGTCCTTGCCGTAGAGGACGACCGTGGCCTCGGCGGAGTTCACGCCCTGGCCGTAGACCGCCACGACCTGCCGGGAACCGGCCGGGATCCGCGACCGCAGGGCAGTGCCGACCTCGGGGATGTTCTTGAGGTGGGTGGTGGCCGACGCGCCGCGGGCCGGGCCGCCGGGGCGCTCCCCCTTGCCCGCACCGTCACCCTTGCCGTCCCCGTCCTTGCCGCCGCTCGCACCGCCGCCGCAGCCCGCCAGAAGGACCAGTCCCGCCGCGACCACCGTCGCCATCCGCATCGCACTGCCCGCTGTTCGCATGACGCCCATGGTCGCACCGTCGGCCTGACGCCCGGTCGGCACCCGACCGCCGCTGACAGGCCCCCGCCGACCGGCCCGGCCGGCAGACCCGACCGGCAGACCCGACCGGCAGACCCCCGCACGATTGTCCGGATCCCAGGGCCACAGCGGAAAAACCGTTTGAAATCCACCCACGTCGCGGGCCAGTCTTCCAGGACCTCCGCCGGAGACGAGACAGGCGAGAGGGCCATTCCCCTGCCGCGACGGCCTGTTGCCGCCCACCCACCACCACTTCGTCTGGGACATCATGCACATTCGCGACCTTCCGCATCCCGACCCGGGCGTCCCTGACGTCCGTACGGGCGGCGCCTTTCTCCGCTGGCTGTGCACACAACAGCTCGGCGGGCAGCTCAAGGCCCTCGCCTGGGGGCTGGTGAACTTCGGTGCCATCGCCGCCTCCCCGGTACCGGTGGGTCTTGCCGTGCAGGCCGTGGTGGACCGCGACGCCGGCCGGCTCGTCCTGGCCGGCTCCCTGACCATGGCCTTGGGCGCCCTGATCGCGATCGGTGGCACGATGCTGCACCGCGCGGCCGTCACCAACTGGATCACCACCGTCGCCCGGATGCAGCAACTGCTCGCCCGCAAGACCACGGAACTGGGCTCGGCCATGACGCGGCGGGTGGCGGCCGGCGAGATCGTCGCCGTCAGCACCGGCGACCTGGAGAAGATCGGCTGGTTCGTCGAGGCGCTCTCCCGGTTCGGTGCCGCCGCGGTCACCGCGGTCGGCGTCTGTGTCGCCCTGGCCCTCTACCGTCCGGAACTCGGCGTCCTGGTGGCCGTCGGCGTGCCCGTCATGGCGCTGGCCGTGCTGCCGTTGCTGCCGCACGCCACCCGACGCGCCGACGCCCAGCGCGAGAAGGCCGGCCAGGCCACCGAGCTGGCCTCCGACACCGTTGCCGGACTGCGTGTACTGCGCGGCATCGGCGGCGAGGAACTCTTCCTCGGCCGCTACCGCAACGCCTCCCAGGAAGTGCGCAAGGCCGCCGTCCGCAGCGCCCGGATGTGGTCGCTGATCTCGGCCGTCCAGGTACTCCTGCCGGGCCTGCTGCTCATCGCGGTGGTCTGGTACGGCACGCGGCTCGCCCTCGACGGCACACTCGCCGTCGGCGCTCTCGTCACCGTCTACAGTGCGGTCACCTTCCTGCTCCTGCCGCTCAGATACTTCGAGGAGATCGCCCAGGCGTATTCCTTCGCCAAGCCGTCGGCGAAGCGCACGGCCCGCGTCCTGGCGCAGAACCGGCCGGCCGGCGGACGGGACACGGGCCGGGAGGCGGGCCGGGACACGGGTCAGGGGACGGGCCAGAGGGCGACGCCCACCGGCGATCTGCACGACCCGGTCAGCGGCCTGACCGCCGCGGCCGGCCGGCTGACCGCGGTGGTCTGCGGCGACCCCGACAGCGCGGGCCGGCTCGCCGAACGCCTCGGCGGACACCCGCCGCAGCACGACGAAGACGGCGGTGACGGCGCCGTGCCGGTCTCGGCCGTGCTCGGCGGCACCCCGCTGGACGACCTGGCACGCGACACCGCCCGTGCTGCCGTACTCGTCCAGGACAAGGACCCGATGCTGCTCTCGGGCACGCTCGGCGAACTGCTCGACGTACCGGCATCCGGCCGGGTGGGCGCGAAGGAGGCGCTGACCGCGGCGCAGTGCGGCGATGTGCTGACCGCGCTGGCACAGGCGTCCGCCGACGACTCGGGAGACCCGATGCACACCCACATCACCGAGCGCGGCCGCTCGCTGTCCGGCGGGCAGCGCCAGCGGCTCGCCCTCGCCAGGTCGCTGGTCGCCGACCCGGAGGTGCTGGTGCTCGACGAGCCGACCAGCGCCGTCGATGCGCACACCGAGGCCCGGATCGCCGAGGGCCTGCGGGAGATCAGGACGGGGCGTACGACCGTCGTGCTCACCTCCAGCACGCTCCTGCTGGACCGGGCCGAACAGGTGGTGTTCCTCCAGGAGGGGAAGGCCGTCGCCGAGGCGACCCACCGCGAACTGCTGCACAGCCACCCCGCCTACCGCGCGATCGTCACCCGCGAACCGGACCCCGAGCCGGAGCTGCCGACCGACCGGATCGAGGAGACCGCATGATCGGCCTGGCGCCGCCGGAGCACGATCCGGACGCCCCGCAGACCCGCACCACTCTTCCCGTCGGCTCCCCGGAAACGGTGCGCAGCTACGTCGGCGGCCTGATCCGCCGTCACCGCAGAGCGTTCACCCTGCTGGTCGCCGTGAACGCGGCCGCGGTGATCGCCTCCATGGCCGGCCCGTATCTGCTCGGCGGAGTCGTCGAGAGGCTGTCCACGGGAGCCCGTGACGTCCCGCTGGAGCGCACCATCGGGCTGTTCGCCGTCGCGCTGGCCGCCCAGACGGTGTTCGTCCGCATGGTCCGGCTGCGCGGGGCGATGCTCGGTGAGCGGATGCTGGCGGATCTGCGCGAGGACTTCCTCGTACGGTCCGTGGCGCTGCCGCCGGGTGTCCTGGAGCGGGCCGGCACCGGCGACCTGCTGTCGCGGATCACCACCGACATCGACCGGCTCTCCAGCGCGATGCGCGAGGCCGTACCGCAGCTGTCCATCGGCGTGGTGTGGGTGGCGCTGCTGCTCGGCGGGCTGACGGTGACCGCACCGCCGCTCGCGCTGTCCGTACTGATCGCGCTCCCGCTGCTGATCGTCGGCTGCCGCTGGTACTTCAAACGGGCACCGAGCGCCTACCGCTCCGAGGCGGCCGGTTACGCGGCGGTGTCCGCGGTGCTCACCGAGTCCGTGGACGCGGGGCGCACGGTCGAGGCCCATCGGCTGGGCGCCCGCCGGATCGCCCTGTCGGAAGACCGGGTTCGAACCTGGACCCAATGGGAGCGCTACACGCTCTCTCTGCGCTCGGTGCTCTTCCCCGTCATCGATCTGACGCATGTGCTGCTCCTGGGCTCGGTGTTGCTGCTCGGCGGAGCCTTCGTCATCCAGGGCTGGATCACTCCGGGGCAGCTGACGACCGGGGCGCTGCTGGCGCAGCTGATGATCGAGCCGGTCGGCATGGTCCTGCGCTGGTACGACGAGCTGCAGGTGGCCCAGGTGTCCATCGCCCGGCTCGTCGGCGTCCGGGAGATCGAGCCGGAGGCCGCCGCTGCGGGGCGCCTCCCGGACGGCCGGGACGTCCGCGCCGACGGGGTCAGCTTCGGCTACCGTGCGGGCGTCGATGTGCTCCGGGAGGTCTCGTTGCGGGTCCGCCCGGGGACCCGGCTGGCGCTGGTCGGGCCCTCCGGCGCCGGCAAGTCGACGCTGGGCCGGCTCCTGGCGGGCATCTACGGCCCTCGGGTGGGCAGCGTCACGCTGGGCGGGGCCGAGCTGTCCGCGATGCCGGCCGAGCGGATCCGCGAGCAGGTGGCGCTGGTCAACCAGGAACACCATGTCTTCGTCGGCGCGCTCCGCGACAACCTCCTGCTGGCGCGCAGCGGGGCGGCCGATGCCGAACTGTGGGCGGCGCTCGGCGCGGTGGACGCCGATGACTGGGCGCGGGCCCTGGACAAGGGGCTGGACACCGAGGTGGGCTCGGGCGGCCATCCGCTGACGCCTGCCCAGGCCCAGCAGATCGCACTGGCCCGGCTGGTGCTCGCCGATCCGCACACCCTGGTGCTGGACGAGGCGACGTCCCTGCTCGACCCGCGGGCGGCCCGCCATCTGGAGCGCTCGCTGAGCAGGGTGCTGGACGGCCGTACGGTCGTGGCGATTGCGCACCGGCTGCACACCGCCCATGACGCCGATGTGATCGCGGTCGTCGAGGAGGGCCGGATCAGCGAGCTGGGCAGCCACGACGAGCTGGTTTCCGCCGGTGGCGCGTATGCGGCGCTCTGGCAGTCCTGGCACGGCTGATCCGGGGCCGCCCGCGGCGCGTGCCAGGCGCGGCGAGAAGTCGGCTGGCCCCCGTCCGGGCGCCGTCAGGGCGGCTCAGGGGCGGGCAAGGGCCGGGTCCGCGAGCGGCAAGGTGAGGGCCCGCGAGTGCGCACGCCTCGCGGGCCCCGGAAAGGACGTCCGGAAAGGATGTAGGGCCTCTCCGGGGGCCTCCGCATCAGCCTCCGGTGACCGGGCCGCGCACGTCAGAGATAACCGAGCGCGCCCAGACCACCCAGGCCGCCCAGCACCATGAACACCGGCATCAGCACCTTCAGCTCGACCCAGCTGCCGGCCTTGAAGCGCATGCCCTTGGGCGGGCCGACCGGGTACCAGCGCTTGCGGCCTATCGGGATGGGCCACAGGACGGGGCAGCCCGAGACGGTCAGGGCATCGCCGATGTCGTGGACCAGGGCGCCGAGAACGACCGGCAGGCCCAGCCAGAGGTACTGCTCGCCCGGGGCGGTGAACAGCCAGCTCGCGCCGTTGCCCGGCTGGTCGAGAATGCCGGCCAGGATCCAGGCCGAGGCGGCGCCCAGCAGCCACACCAGCACATCGCTGGAGACCCGTGCCGCCCGCCACAACAGCCCCTCGATGGCGAGCACCATATGGACGAAGAGGATGCCGAGGACGGCCCAGCGACCGCCCTTCATCGCCAGCAGCGACATCCCGGCGCCGACCAGCACGGCCCACACCCAGGTGTGGGTGAGCGTGCGGTGCCCTCCGTTGCGGTTCGAGTCACCGCGCATCTTGGTCGCCTTGTAGACCGCGTGCGAGATCGCGTCGACCACTTCGCACAGCCAGCGCGAGAGCGGCCCGAAGGCCCGCGAGATGGTCGCGGACTTGTGGTCGAGGTCCGGGGCGAGCGCCGCACCGGCGCAGATCAGAGCTCCGCAGACGAGCACCGGCCAGGGCATCGGATGTCCGGCGGCAGCGGCCGCCGCGCCCACCCCCAGCCAGGCCGCGGCCCCGGACAGTGAGTGCGCCGGTCCCATCATGGTTGTTCCCACCCCTTGTTCTCTTGCGCTCGTTCTCCGGCGCGGACGGTGTGCCTCTTGTACCGGAGTGCCTCTTGTACTGCTGAGCCGCGCCTCTGACGCCCGGTCGGCGACTCAGCGTAGCGTCAGATGATCTCCCTACGAGGAGGGGGTGAGCCCACGTCCTGCACGGGCGCACGGGCAGAACGGCCGCAGGACGGACCGGCAGGACGTACCGCAGGACGGACCGCAGGACGGACCGCAGGACCGGCACCGGCCCACGGGTCAACTGCTCGCCCCGGGCCCCTTCCTGTCTTTCGCCAGGGACGACGCCCTCGGACTGCTCCCGGCCGACTGCACCCACCACACCAACTGCGCTCATGATCACCGCCGTTGGGATACCCCTCCCGCCTGGCCCCCACCTACGGTGGTTGTCTCACGAACCTCTTCCCCGGCCGCAAATCGACGACCGACGACCGACGGAAACGGGCCGAGGCGTCCACCCCGGCGCACCCGGCGTGAGCTGCGCCACGCATCCGCCGGGGGGCGCAGAGGGTGATTAGCGACAACAACAGTGCGCCCTTGACTCCGCACGGAGGGTGACGACACCGCGCCCGGCCCTTCTCCGCGCCCGCGCCGAGACGAGGCGTGTTTCCGCAGGCCGGGGCCGCCGGAACGGCGTCCCGAGCCGATGCCGGGGCCGGGACAGCGTGGTCCGGGAGCCTTCCGGGCGGGCAGCCACGGGCTTCGTCGATCTTGAACCGGCCTCCCTCCGAGCCGCCGGTTCCCTGATCCCGGCCGAAGACAGGCAGTATGGGGGCGTGACCCTCATCGATCATCTCCCGAACGACGCCGACCCCGATGCCCTCTTCGAAGCCTTTTCGGGCTGGGCCGAGCAGCAGGGCATTTCGCTCTACCCTGCCCAGGAGGAGGCGCTGATCGAGGTGGTCTCCGGGGCGAACGTCATCCTGTCCACCCCGACCGGCTCCGGTAAGAGCCTGGTGGCGGCCGGCGCGCACTTCACCGCGCTCGCCAATGATCAGGTCACCTTCTACACCGCCCCCATCAAGGCGCTGGTCTCGGAGAAGTTCTTCGACCTGTGCAAGCTGTTCGGCACCGAGAACGTCGGCATGCTCACCGGTGACGCCTCGGTCAATGCCGATGCCCCGGTCATCTGCTGCACTGCCGAGGTCCTCGCCTCGATAGCGCTGCGGGACGGGAAAGACGCCGACATCGGCCAGGTGGTGATGGACGAGTTCCATTTCTATGCCGAGCCGGACCGTGGCTGGGCCTGGCAGATTCCGCTGCTGGAACTTCCGCAGGCGCAGTTCATTCTGATGTCGGCGACGCTCGGCGATATGTCGCGTTTCGAAGGGGATCTGACCCGGCGCACGGGGAAGCCCACGTCGATGGTGCGCTCGGCGACACGGCCGGTGCCGCTGTCGTACGAGTACCGCACGACGGCGATGACGGAGACCCTCACCGAGCTGCTGGAAACCCGCCAGTCGCCCGTGTACATCGTGCACTTCACCCAGGCCGCCGCCGTCGAGCGGGCGCAGGCCCTGATGAGCATCAATATGTGTACACGCGCCGAGAAGGACCAGATCGCCGAACTCATCGGGAATTTCCGGTTCACCACCAAGTTCGGCCGGAATCTGTCGCGGTATGTCCGTCATGGCATCGGCGTGCACCATGCCGGCATGCTGCCGAAGTACCGCAGGCTCGTCGAGAAGCTGGCACAGGCGGGTTTGCTGAAGGTCATCTGCGGCACGGACACCCTCGGCGTGGGCGTCAACGTCCCCATTCGTACGGTTTTGTTCACCGCGCTGACCAAGTACGACGGGACGCGGGTGCGGACGCTGCGAGCACGGGAGTTCCATCAGATCGCGGGCCGCGCCGGCCGGGCCGGCTTCGACACCGCGGGCTTCGTGGTCGCGCAGGCCCCCGAGCATGTCGTGGAGAACGAGAAGGCGCTGGCCAAGGCCGGTGACGACCCCAAGAAGCGCCGGAAGGTGGTGCGCAAGAAGGCGCCGGAGGGCTTCGTCAACTGGGGTGAGAACACCTTCGAGAAGCTGATCGCTTCCGATCCGGAGCCGCTGAACTCCCGCTTCCGGGTGACCCACGCGATGCTGCTGTCCGTGATCGCCCGGCCGGGCGATGCGTTCGAGGCCCTGCGCAAGCTGCTGGAGGACAACCACGAGCCCCGCAAGAATCAGCTCCGGCACATCCGGCGGGCCATCGCGATCTATCGTTCGCTGCTGGACGGCGGGATCGTGGAGCGGCTGCCGGCGCCGGACGCGGAGGGCCGGATCGTCCGGCTGACCGTGGATCTTCAGCAGGACTTCGCGCTCAACCAGCCGCTGTCGACATTCGCCCTGGCCGCGTTCGACCTGCTCGACCCGGAGTCGCCGTCCTACGCGCTGGACATGGTCTCGGTCGTGGAGTCCACCCTGGACGATCCGCGCCAGATCCTGGCCGCGCAGCAGAACAAGGCCCGGGGCGAGGCGGTCGCCCAGATGAAGGCCGACGGCGTCGAGTACGAAGACCGCATGGAACGGCTCATGGACGTCGAGTACCCCAAGCCGCTGGAGGAGCTGCTCTTCCACGCCTACGGCCTGTACCGCAAGAGCCACCCGTGGGTCGGCGACCATCCGCTGTCGCCGAAGTCGGTCATCCGCGATATGTACGAACGCGCCATGACCTTCACGGAGTTCACGTCCTTCTACGAGCTGGCCCGCACCGAGGGGATCGTGCTGCGCTACCTGGCCAGTGCGTTCAAGGCGCTGGACCACACCGTCCCGGACGATCTGAAGTCCGAGGACTTCCAGGACATCATCGCCTGGCTGGGTGAGATGGTGCGCCAGGTCGACTCCAGTCTGCTGGACGAGTGGGAACAGCTTGCCAACCCGGAGGTGGAGACGGCCGAGCAGGCCGCGGAGCGGGCCGATCAGGTCCGGCCGGTCACGGCCAACGCGCGGGCGTTCCGGGTACTGGTGCGCAATGCGATGTTCCGGCGGGTGGAGCTCGCGGCCCTGGACAAGGTCGAGGAACTCGGCGAGATGGATGCCGATTCCGGCTGGGACGTGGATGCCTGGGGCGAGGCGATGGACGCCTACTGGGACGAATACGACGAGCTGGGCACCGGTCCGGACGCGCGCGGCCCGAAGCTGCTGCAGATTCAGGAGGATGCCGAGCACGGGCTGTGGAAGGTGCGGCAGACTTTCGCCGACCCGAACGGTGATCACGACTGGGGCATCTCCGCGGAGGTGGATCTGGCCGCCTCCGACGAGGAGGGGCGCGCGGTGGTGCGGGTCACGGATGTGGGTCAGTGGTGAGGCGACGGCTTCGACCGAGGCCGCCGAAGGATCTGACGGAGGACCACCGGTCATGACCAATCCCGCCGAAAAGCTGGTCGATCTGCTGGATCTGGAGCAGATCGAGGTGAACATCTTCCGGGGCCGCAGCCCGCAGGAATCGTTGCAGCGGGTCTTCGGCGGGCAGGTCGCGGGCCAGGCGCTGGTCGCTGCCGGGCGGACCACGGAAGGGGACCGCCCGGTCCACTCGCTCCATGCGTACTTTCTGCGGCCGGGCCGGCCCGGGGTGCCGATCGTGTACCTGGTCGAGCGGGTTCGCGACGGGCGGTCCTTCACCACACGCCGGGTCGTCGCCGTCCAGCAGGGACGCACGATCTTCAATCTGACCGCCTCCTTCCACAAGCCGGAACCCGGCTTCGATCACCAGTTGCCGCTGCGGCGGGTGGTTCCCGACCCGGAGGAGCTGCCGACGGTCGCGGAAGAGGTCCGCGAGCGCCTGCACAGCCTGCCCGAGTCGCTGGAGCGCATGGCACGCCGGATGCCCTTCGAGATCCGGTATGCCGACCGGCTGCGCTGGACCCCGGAGGAGATCGAGGGTGCGGAACCCCGCAGCGCGGTGTGGATGCGCGCGGTCGGGCCACTGGGCGACGATCCGCTCGTGCACACCTGCGCGCTGACCTACGCCAGCGATATGACGCTGCTGGACGCCGTCCGCATCCCGATCGAGCCGCTCTGGGGCCCCCGCGGGTTCGACATGGCCTCGCTCGACCACGCGATGTGGTTCCACCGCCCGTTCCGCGCGGACGAGTGGTTCCTCTACGACCAGGAGTCGCCGATCGCCACCGGAGGCCGCGGCCTGGCCCGCGGGCGGATCTACGACCGCGAGGGCAGACTGCTGGTGTCGGTCGTCCAGGAAGGGCTTCTGCGTCCTCTTGTCCCGGGCCACAGCCTGGAGCAGCCGTACGAAACCCCCTCCGAACGCAGTTGACCCCGGCATCGCGCCAACGCTCCGGGCCCGGCACCGGAGCGTGAACTCCCCCGCGGATGCGGCGTGCAGCGCGTACCGCTGACGTCACGGTCCGGGGAACTGCACGGCAATGGCCCCGCCCCTGCACCACGGCGGCAAGGCACGGGGCAATGCGCGGGGCCGAAAGCTGATGGAGGCATCGTGATCCCGCGCGTACGCCCAAGCGCAGACGCCCCCTCCCGGATGCCCAGACGCCGTTGGCCCGGCATGGAGGCGGGCAAGCGGCAGCGCCCGGACGCCACGTAGGTGCTGGCCGCGGCCAGCACCCGAACCGGCTGGAGTTCGTGGTCGAGACCTTGCGGGCCGCGCTGAACGAGGGCGCCGAGGCGGCCGGGGACTGGCCGGCGGCACCGGGCGCACCGGAGTGGTGCGACCGTTATTCGGCCCGGCCGGAGGACAGCCGTTTCCCCTCCCGGTCGGCCGCCCGGGGCGAGACCCCGACCCGCGCGGCCATGACAGCCGGGGGCCCGGTGAACAGCACGCGCCACTATGGTGGATCGATGACGTCGATCAAGCAGTTCCAAGTCACCTTCGACTGCGCAGAACCTGAACGCCTCGCTCGTTTCTGGTGCGAGGTGTTGGGGTACGTCATACCGCCGCCACCGGAGGGGTTTGCCACTTGGGACGATTTCAAGCGCTCGCAGCCACCTGAGCAGCGGGATTCATCGTTCGCCTGCAGTGATCCCTCGGGTGTGGGCCCGCGACTGTACTTCCAGCGCGTCCCCGAAGGGAAGGCCGCCAAGAACCGGCTGCATCTTGATGTGCGGGTCGGCACCGGACTCGTGGGGAAAGAGCGCCTCGCCGCACTTGAGGCCGAATGCGCACGACTGGTCCCGCTCGGCGCGGTACACCTGCAAACGCTGTATGACGGCAACGATTCGTGCATCCCGATGCAGGACATCGAGGGCAACGAGTTCTGCATCGACTGAGGGGCCGCGCACCCGTCCTCGTTCTGGCTCCATGGGCCAGGACGAAGGACCGCCCCGGACCTAGGGCACGTATCAAAAGTGGATCTTGATGATGCGCTTGCCTTACTTCAGAGGTTTTCGTCTCGGTGTGCCCGCGCTGGCAGGGTTGGTGATCTCTCCGCGTCGGAGGACGCGGACCAGGACGGAGAGGTCAGCCATGCCCATAGCCGCACCTACGAACACGCGCACTGTGGTTGAGGAGTTGCTGCGCAGGATTGGCGAGGGCGACCCCGAGCGCATCGCCGAGCTGTATGCCGAGCAGGGCGATGGGAAGCTCGACCCCGGACACGACCATGGCTCCCTTCTGGGCTGCCGGGGGGCCGATGGGCGCCCGGGGCTACTCGTTCCGCTCCCCCGCCGGGGCCTCACGGCATCACGGGCTTTCAGGACGGCCCGGTAGTGCTGGACCATGAAGGGTCGTTCAGAAAGCTCGGTGACTGCCCCGGGCGGGCGGCGGAGGGCACGGCGGCCGGTGTTCGCGGGCGCCCCGGGTCCTCCCTGCGGGCCCTTTCCAGGCACCGGGAGAGGTGGACGCGGTACCACAGCACTTCGTCGAACTCATCCGCCGTCAGTACGCGCTCGAAGGATTCCCTGGCGGCCGGGGTCACCGTGATCACGGAGGCCAGGGTGGGCCTGAGCCGGCGCAGTAGGGACCGCTCCAGCGGGTTCTCGGCCACCGAGGCCAGTTCCTCCGGCGGCAGCACGGCGGCGATCACCGCTGCCGCTTCCCAGGGTTCGTCGGTCTGCCCCATGAGCTGGGCGATCCGCCGGCTGCGCCACTGGCGTGCCCGCCAGTCCTGACCGCTGTCGAGCATCACCCGCATCGCCGGCGGGGTGTTGCCCCGCATCAGGTCGGGTTCACGGTCGGCGAAGTCGGCGACCTCGGCCGCGAGATAGAGCCAGACCACCGCGCCGAAGCGGTTCACATAGAACCGGACGGGGCCGAAACAGCCTGCCCGGGTCAGACGGACCGCCCGGCCGGGCCCGATGCCCATGAGAGCGGCGGCCTCGGTCGTGCTGACTGTGTGGATCCGCTCGCGGAGCGCGTCCGGGAAGCCCGGCTCGGCCTGCAGCCGGGCGATCTCCTCCGCCGGAACCCGGCGCCGGCCGAGCGATCCGGCTCCGGCCGGCCGGCCGTCGGCCCCGGCCGCGACCGCGACCGTCCGTACTTCTCCGAGCTGGGTGGCGAGCTCGAACTCGCCCGTCCTCAGCTCCAGTTCGCGGGCCGCCCGCCCCGTCGTGAGCGTCTGCTGCCCGTCGCACACCACTGTCATGTCGCTTCCCCCGCAACTCGGTCGATCACTGACAGTGACGACGATAGCCGCAGGCGGCGACGGTGGGTCAACCCCCGCCTCAGACCTGTGGATAACTTTCCGGCTGGCGGACCGCAACGCCCAGGTGCTCCCCGACGCGATTGACCAGCAGCGTCATCTCGTAGGCGACCTGCCCCATGTCGGCGTCGGCGCCCGCCAGCACGCACAGACAGCTGCCGTCTCCCGCGGCCGTCACGAACAGCACTCCGTCGTCGAATTCGACCATGGTCTGACGCACCCGGCCGATTCCGAAGTGGAGCCCCGACCCCTTCGCGAGGCTGTGCATCCCCGAGGCGACCGCTGCTAGATGCTCGGCGTCCTCCCGCGCCAGTCCCTCGCTCGCCCCGGTCACCAGACCGTCGTTGGAGAGCACCAATACGTGCCGTACCTTCTGCACCCGCTTGGTCAGATCGTCCAGCAGCCAGTCGAGTCCGCTGCTCAATGCCATTGCTGCTTCCTCCCCGTGTCCCCGTCCGCATTCCTGGCCGGACGGCAGCCCGCGGTCCGCGAACTGCCGTGCCAGCCTGTCCCACCTCCGCCGTCTCGGCAAGCGGCCCCACAGCCCGGCGTGCCACGCGGGGCGTACGCGTGCCGCATGGATGAGGATGTCGGCATGGCACACAAGATGACGAAGGACGAGTGGCAGAGGTTCCTTTCCGAGGGCACGCATACCGGCAAGCTGGCGACCGTACGGGCCGACGGCAGCCCGCACCTCGCACCGGTGTGGTTCCTCATGGACGGTGAAGAGCTGGTGTTCAACACCGGTGCGGACACGGTCAAGGGCCGCAATCTCGCCCGCGACGGCAGAGTGGCACTGTGCGTCGACGACGAACGGCCACCGTTCGCTTTCGTGTCCGTACAGGGAACGGCGGAGATCAGCGACGATCTGACGGACGTACGCCACTGGGCGACCCGGATTGCGGCCCGCTACATGGGCGAGGACCGTGCGCAGGAGTACGGCGCCCGCAACGGCGTTCCGGGCGAGGTGGTGGTACGGGTCAGGATCGACAAGGTCGTCGCCCTCGGGGATGTCGCGAGCTGAAGGGTGCGTGGCGCGCGCCGTCCGGCATCCGCGCCACCTCCGCCCGCCGGTTCATCCCACCGAATCCAGCACCCGGGCGGAGTGCCGCCGCCCCGCGTGCTCGACGAGCCGGACCAGCACTTCCTTGCCGGAGTCCCGGTCCCTCGCGTCACAGAGCACAACCGGGGTACCACGGTCCAGGTCCAGTGCACGGGAGACCTCGTCGGCCCCGTAGGACCGGGCCTCCGCAAAGCAGTTGACGGCCACCAGGAACGGGATCGCACGGCGCTCGAAGTAGTCGACGGCCGGAAAACAGTCCTGCAGCCGCCGGGTATCGGCCAGCACCACGGCGCCCAGCGCGCCCTCCGACAGGTCGTCCCACAGGAACCAGAAGCGGTCCTGTCCGGGGGTGCCGAAGAGGTAGAGGGACAGGCCCTGCCTGATGGTGATGCGGCCGAAGTCCATCGCCACCGTGGTGGTGCCCTTGTTGTCCACTCCCCCGGTGTCGTCCACCGTCTCGCCCGCCTCGCTGAGCCGTTCCTCCGTGCGCAGCGGGTGGATCTCGCTGACCGAGCCCACCAGGGTTGTCTTGCCCACGCCGAAGCCGCCCGCGACTAAGATCTTCAGGGTCAACTCGGCGTCGGGGTCCGGGGCTGCGTCCTCCGGGGCCCCTTGTGCGGCGTTCATCGGCCGTCTCCTCCAGGATGCAGGGTCCTGCGTGTCACGGGGTATACGGATGCACGGCTCGACGAGGGGAGCCTTCGGCGGCGGAGGGCCGTCCGAAATCCATGGCGAGGACCGTACCCCCCGCTGAGGGGGATTTCCCCGGATTCGCCAAAGCCGCCACGTCTTCGGATCAAGAAACCCATCAACCGTCCCCTTCATGGTAGTTGGATCACTGTGCGGTACCGGCGGGCGAGCGTGAGGAGCGTGGGGAGCGAGTCACGTGGGGTGGGATACGGGCGCCCGGCGGCCGACCGGCTATTGCAGCCGGTACGGCGCATGCCGCTGATGCGGCCGGTGCCGCTGGTGCCGCTGGTGCCGCTGATGCGGCCGGTACCGTCGGTGCCGTCGGTGCGGAATCATGAGCGTATGACGCAGCAGCAGTCACCGGAGGGGGCCGGTCCGCGGGCGGGGCCCTCCTCGCCCGGGGCAGTCGAGCGCCACGCCCCGTACGCCTGTACCGCCTCTCTCGCCGACCGTTCCGCCCCCGGAGGAGCCCGATGACCGGCCAGCACGGCGACCACCATGCCGACCACCACGCCGACCGCCCGCACGAAGTCCGGTCATTCTTCGCGCCACGCGCCGCCGGCTGGGACGCGAAGTTCCCCGGCGACGGTCCCGCCTATGCGGCGGGCGCCGCCGAACTGGGCCTCCAGGAGGGCAACCGGGTGCTGGACGCCGGCTGCGGTACGGGACGGGCGCTGCCCGCGCTCAGGGAAGCCGTGGGACCGCGCGGGACGGTACTGGGCGCCGATCTCACGCCCGAGATGCTGGAGGCCGCTGTACGGGCCGGGCGCGACCGTTACGCGGCGCTGCTGCTCGCCGACGTGACCCGGCTGCCGCTGCCCGACGCTGCGCTGGACGCGGTCTTCGCCGCCGGGCTCATCTCCCACCTGCCGGACTCGGCGGGCGGCCTCACCGAACTCGCCAGGACCGTACGTCCCGGTGGCCGGCTGGCCCTCTTCCACCCCATCGGGCGGGCGGCCCTCGCCGCCCGCAAGGGCCGCCCGATCACCCCCGACGACCTGCGGGCGGAGCCGAATCTGCGGCCCCTCCTGGCGGCGTGCGGCTGGGACCTGATCCGGTACGAGGACCGCGACTCCCGCTACTTGGCGCTGGCGGTACGCCGGGCGTAACGGGGCCGCCCGGGGGCGCGGCCTGCCCGGGGGACGGGCTGCCCGGGGGACGGGCTGCCCGGGGGACGGGCTGCCCGGGGGAGCTGCCCGCGGGACGGCCTGCCCGGCGAACAGGCCCCCCGGGCTCCGCCGCTCAGGACGTCGCCGGGCCCTCCCCATGGGGCACCGGACAGCTGCCCGTGCGGCGGGAGGGGAAAGTCCCCAGCTCGGCCACCCGGAAGCCGTTCGGGTAGCCCTTGATCTCGGGGTTCTGACGGGCGTAGTGGGGGGTGCGGCGAGGCGGCAGCAATCGCACGGCCTTGGCGCGCAGTTTCAGAGCGGTGCGTACCGCCTTCCGGACCGCCGGTTTGGGCCGCTCGTACCGGAACGCCTCCAGCAGTGTGTCGTCCAGGAGGGCCATGCTCGCTCCGCGCACCACCGGAGCGAGCGGGCCGTACCACCCCGCCATCAGGTTCAGCGTGGCGTCCGACACCTTTCGCGCGGCCTCGTCCCAGCCGAAGTGCGCCTCCTCGTAGGCGTCGAGGCACCGCTCGAAGTCCTCGTAGGTCTCCGGGAGTCCGGTGATTCCCATATGGCGGCCCAGGGTGCGGTAGTAGACGGCGACGGCATGCCGTTCCTGCGCGGTCAGCCGTCGCCAGCCGTAGGCGTCGAGCCACCTTTTGGGCACCACCACGAACGTGCACAGGACATAGCGCATGTCCTCGTTGCTGATGTCATAGCTGCGGTGCATCTGGTTGATACGGCGGATCGCCGTTCGGCCGTCCTCCCCGTCGAAGCCGTGCTCGACGACGGCGTCCAGGAGGAGAGCGGTGTCGTCATAGCGCTTTTGCGTACGGTCCGTCAGCTCGGCGGTCTCGGCGAGCAGTCGGCCGATGCGCGGCACGGCGTAGGTGCGATAGAGCGCCAACTCCAGGGCTCTGGCGTAGTCCCAGGGGAATTCATGGGTCGCGATGATGCGGTAGATCCGCAGGAAGTCACGCTCCGGGTCGAGCCGCCGGATCTCCCGCAACCAGTCGTAGCGCCGCACCTGACATCTTCCCCTTCGTTCGCCGACGGGCCAATTTTAGGGGCGTGGTTGGTGGTTGAGGGGGCGTGACGGGCGTCAGATCGGGGCGTGCGGTGGCCGGATTCGTGGTGTTGCTGTCAGCTGTCAGGAGGTTTCGCGTGCGCGGTGGGAGACACCGGTCGCGCGCTGTGCGGTACGGGTGCCGCGCCTCGGGGTGCGCGCGTCGGCGCCATAGCGGTCCGTGCGGGTGGGATCCGCCACGGCCAGCGCCTTCGTGAGCGGCACCCCCGTGCGGCCGGCGAGCACCAGCCGTTCCCGGACCTCGCGTGGGGTGCGCGGGCGGTAGCCGGGCCCCGTACCACAGCAGCCGCCGTGGAAGGTCAGTCCCGCATGCAGGACGGCCTCCAGGGCGCGCCAGCCTGCTGCGTCGCGCCGCTTGGGGACCGCCAGGTCGGCGCCCGCGTCGATCAGCTCGGCGCGGCACTGCGGGCAGCGGCCCGGCCCCCGTGAGGTTGCCGTCTTCCTCCACGCGGCCCGGCAGGCCAGGCACACGAAGTGCATCCGGCTGCTGTAAAAACACATCTGCGCAGCGTACGGCTGGTGACAAGCCCGTACCAAGCCAATTAGGGTGCGCCGACGTACTCCGCGATGGATTGGATGGGGAGGCCCGCGTGCCCACGACCGAGAGCGCCGACAACGACCAGTTGTTCGTGCTGACGGCGGTGCTGCTGACGCCCGCGCAGTTTCCGAGCGTGCTCGGCGACGACTACCCCGAGGTGTGTGCGGGCCTCGGCCTCGAACCGTACGCGGAGGGCTACGGGCTGGTCCTCGGTCAGGACAGTGACGGCGCGCGCTGGACCGTGGCGACGGAGGATGTGTCGCTGGTGGCCTGTGCGATCGCGGCCTGGGACTGCGGGATGGAGTACGACCTCTCCCCCGGGGAGCACAGCATCGTCGGCGCACTTCCCGGCTGGCCGCTCTCGCTCGCAGTGGCGGCGCCGGGTGTGCCGCAGCCGCACGATCCGGAGCCGCAGGAAGGTGACCCGGCGCCGCTCGCGCCGCCGGATGCCGAGGAGTGGGGGCCTGCGCAACGGCGGCTCGGCGCGGACGAGATCGCCATGCAGTGGGCGGCGTGGCGCGAGCAGGTGGATGACGAGGACACCTTTGCCGAGCCCGGGGATCACGCGCACAAGGGGGTGCGGAGGGTCCTGGAGGAGGCGCGCGGCTATGTGAGCGAGCCGCCGCCACCCGGGCGGGTGCGGTCGTCGTTCGCAGCCGGCGAGGCGCGGACACTGCGGGTCGACGGCCCCGGCTGGAGCATGGTCGCGCGCACCGATGACATTGCGTTCGTGCTGCTGGACGACGAACCGGGTGAGGTGCATCCGGTGGGGCGGGGGCCTGCGCTTCCCGCACTGCTGTCGTCGCTCGACGAGTTGGCGGCGCGGCCGGTGTGAGGCGGACTGTTCCACAAAGGGGTGGACGGGACTGACGGGGAGGGCGGGGCGGACTGGACTGGCGGGGCGGACTGGACGCCGGGACGAACCAGGGCTTTCCCTCCTCCCGCCAGGGCCTTCCCCCTCCCGCCAGGGTCTTCCCCCTCTCACCGGGGCCCTTGCCCTCGCCGGCAGGGCCCTGCCCCTCCCACCGGGGCGAATGCGCCGCCCGTCCCGGCGCGGCAGGAACGGGGAGGGGCGGACCCGTACGAGGCTCAGGCCGGGCTCGGGCCGGGCGAGGCTCAGGTCGGGCTCAGGTCGGGCGAGGGCGCCGGACGGACGGCGCGGCGCGGCGCAGGAGTCCGCTCGGTCAGCGGCCGATCTGCTTGCGGCTGACGCGGCGGAGCCGGCGTCGTTGGGAGGAGTCGAGCGTCAGATAGGCGACGGCCGGGACCCCGACCATGACCAAGAGGGCCGCCCAGAAGGGCAGCAGCCACAGCAGGATCACTCCCACCGCGACCCCGCCGACCGCGACCTTCGCCTGTGTGGACATCCTTCACGCCCCTTCCGCGGCGTACGCCGCGCTCTGTGTACTCCATTGAACGCCGTTTTCGCGCAACAGGTTCCAGGTATCCACGTGGCGTCCTGTACTCTCGGGCGCTTCAGGCGTCAGTAGTCAAACTTGAGGAGCCCTGATCCAGTGGCACCACTCTCGGCGGTCACGCCCGCTCGGTTCTCCGCTCGACTCTCCGCGCTGTCCCGCTGTGCAGCGGTTTTCCTGCCGTCGGATCCGCCACGTGCCGGGCGGGTGGCCTTCTGGCGCCCCGATGGCGCAGCCGTGGAAGAGCCACGCGGCGCGGACGGTGCGACGGACGGGGCTGCGGACGAGGGCGGCGGCGCGGCGGACGGGAACGGCAGCGCGGCGGAGCGGCTGGAGGTGGTCCTGCCGGACGAGGACGGTGGGGTGTTCCTGTGCGAGGTCCCGGCGGTTGTCCTGTCGGTAGCTGAGGCGGTTCCGGTGCTCACCCGCGCGCGGGCCGCACAGGGCACCCATCCGGCGGCCGCCTTCTGGGGGGCGGCATCCGTGCTGGCGCTGCAGCTCGCGGCGCGCGGCCGGCTGCTGCCGGGGGTGAGTCCCGACGGGTACGACGCCTGGCGGCTGGGCCCGCTCGACCCGGTGGATATCGAGCGGCTGCGCGACCTCGCCGCCGCGATGCCGCCGTACGCGCACGCGGTCCCGCTGCCGGATTCCGAACCGCCGGCGCTGCCGGACCCCGAGCGGCAGGTCCGGTGCTTCCTCGACGCGGTGGCGGACGGGCTGCCGCGATCCCCCGCGGCGGCGCTGGTCACCGGAGCGCCGGCCTTCGCGGTGCCGGCCCCGCAGCACATCCCCGAACAGCGCGCGTGGGCCGCGGATGTCGCGGCGGGGCATGACGCGGGCGTACGGATCTCGCTGCGGGTGGACGTGCGGGGCACGGAGGTGGCGGGGCTCGGTGACCGGGACGCGCTGACGGGCTGCGGTGGGCGAGGCGAGGGGCGGTCGGCCGGGGCCGGTGCGCACGATCCGGGCGGTGACGCCGACGCAGAGGCCGCAGAGGCCGCGGGGACCACCGAGGCGGCGGAGGCGGCGGAGGCGGCGGAGCCCACGCAGATCATGGAGGCCGCGGAGACTACGCAGACCACGGAGGCCGCGGACCCCCCGGACGGCGATTTCACCTTCACCGCCGTGCTCCAGCTGCACAGCCTCACCGACCCGACGCTGGTCGCCGAGGCCGCCGAGGTGTGGGCCGGGGCGTCGCCCGCCGGGCAGGCCTTCGGCCCGCAGGCGCGGATGGACACGCTGCTGACGTTGCGTCGTGCGGCGGAGGTCTGGGCGCCGCTCACCCCGTTGCTGTCCGCTGCGGTACCCGGGGCACTGGATCTGGCCGAGGAAGAAGTCGCCGAGCTGCTCGGTCCGGCCGGCCGTGCGCTGGCCGCCGCCGGGGTGCAGGTGCACTGGCCGAAGGAGCTGGCGCGCAAGCTGACCAGCCGGGCCGTGGTGGGGTCGCCCGAGGCGGAGGCGGGCGACGGCAGCGGGTGGGAGGGACCGGAACCGGGGCTGCCTGCACTGTTGTCGGCGGATGCCTTGCTCTCCTTCAGCTGGCGGTTCGCGGTGGGCGGCCAGGAGGTGGACAGGAACGAGCTGGACCGGCTCGCCGAGGCGGGACGGCCGCTGGTGCGGCTGCACGACCAGTGGGTGCTGATCGACCCGGAGGCGGTGCGGGCCGCCCGGGACCGGCCGGACCGGAAGATCACGCCGCTCGATGCGCTCGGCGCCGCGCTCACCGGATCCGCCGAGACCCCGGACGGCGACCGGGTGGAAGTGGAGGCCTCCGGGTGGCCGGCCCGGCTGCGCGACCTGCTCGCCGACCCGGAGAACGGCGGTGCCGCAGCCGTCCGGCAGCCGGCCGCGCTCACCGCGACGCTGCGCGACTACCAGGTGCGCGGGCTCGGCTGGCTGCACCGGATGACGTCGCTGGGGCTGGGCGCCTGTCTCGCCGACGACATGGGGCTGGGGAAGACGATCACGCTCATCTCCCTGCATCTGCACCGGCAGACCACCCCCGCCTCGTCCGGCCCCACGCTTGTCGTCTGTCCGGCCTCCCTCATGGGCAACTGGCAGCGGGAGATCGAGAAGTTCGCGCCGGGCACGCCGGTGCGCCGCTTCCATGGCGGGCGGCGCAGCCTGGCGGAGCCGGCGGACGACGAGTTCGTGCTCACCACCTACGGAACGATGCGGCTCGACGCCGGGAAGCTGGCGCAGGTGGGCTGGGGGCTGGTCGTCGCCGACGAGGCACAGCACGTCAAGAACCCGTTCTCCGCGACCGCCAAGGCACTGCGCACCCTGCCCGCCAAGGCCCGGGTGGCACTGACCGGCACCCCGGTGGAGAACAATCTGTCGGAGCTGTGGGCGATCCTGGACTGGACGACACCCGGCCTGCTGGGGTCGCTGAACCGGTTCCGGACGCGCTATGCGCAGGCCATCGAGGGCGGTGCGGCGGCGTCCCCGGAGGCCGCCGCGGCGGCCGAGCGGCTCGCCCGGCTGGTGCGGCCTTTCCTGTTGCGCCGCCGTAAATCCGATCCGGGGATCGCGCCGGAGCTGCCGCCCAAGACGGAGACCGACCGTGTGGTGGCGCTGACCAAGGAGCAGGCCGGGCTCTACGAGGCCGTGGTGCGCGAGGGACTCGATGAGATCGCCGGGACGGACGGGTTCGCCCGCCGCGGGCTGGTGGTCAAACTGCTCACCTCGCTCAAGCAGATCTGCAACCACCCCGCGCAGTACCTGAAGGAAGGCGGCGGCCCGGCTGGCCGGGGGCAGGCGGCGGGGGCAGTGCGGATCGCGGGCCGTTCGGGGAAGGTCGAGCTGCTGGACGAGCTGCTCGACACCGTGCTGGCCGAGGGTTCGAGCGTGCTGGTGTTCACCCAGTATGTGCAGATGGCACGGCTGCTGGAGAGCCATCTGGCGGTGCGCGGGGTGCCCACGCAGTTCTTGCACGGCCAGACGCCGGTGGCCCGCCGTGAGGAGATGGTGCAGCGCTTCCAGGACGGCGCGGCGCCGGTGTTCCTGCTGTCGTTGAAGGCGGCGGGTACCGGTTTGAACCTCACCCGGGCGTCGCATGTCGTCCACTTCGACCGCTGGTGGAATCCGGCCGTCGAGGCGCAGGCCACCGACCGCGCGTACCGCATCGGGCAGACCCGGCCGGTGCAGGTCCACCGGATCATCACGGAGGGCACGATCGAGGACCGGATCGCCGAAATGCTCTCCCGTAAGCAGCAGTTGGCCGATGCGGTGCTGGGGTCCGGTGAGGCCGCGCTGACCGAACTCACCGACGCCGACCTGGCGGACCTGGTCGCGCTGCGAGGGAGTGAGCGATGACGAGGCCCGGAGAGGAAGAAGCGGTGGACCTGGCGCAGGAGAGGCATCCGGACGAGAGGGACCGGGCGCAGGAAAGGCATCCGGACCAGAGGGACCGGGCGCAGGAAAGGCATCCGGACCAGAGGGACCGGGCGCAGGAAAGGCATCCGGACCAGAGGGGCCCGGCCCAGGGGAGCTATCCGGACGACAAGGACCCGGCGGCCGGCGAGCGGACGTTCGGTGCCTTGCCCCCGGCACGCGGGCGGGCCTTTGCGCGGAGTTGGTGGGGGCAGGCGTGGCTCAAGGCGCTGGAGGACACGGCGCTGGACGGCGGGCAGCTGAAGCTGGGCCGACGGCATGCGCGGGCCGGTGCGGTCGGCGCGGTCTCGGTGCGTCCGGGCCGGATCACCGCGGTCGTCCAGGACCGCGACCATACGCGGCACCGGTCCGATGTCCTGTTGCAGCAGTTGAGCGTGGCGGACTGGGACCACTTTCTCGACCTGGTCGCGGACCGGGGCGGGCATATCGCGGCGCTGCTGGACCGTGACATGCCGCCGGTGCTCGTCGAGGACGCGTCGGCCGCCGGTATCGAACTGCTGCCGGGCATCGGCGACCTGGAGGCGGAGTGCAGCTGCGACGCGTGGGACCACTGCGCGCATACGACCGCGCTGTGCTACCAGTTGGCGCGGCTGCTCGACCGGGACCCGTTCGTCCTGCTGTTGTTGCGCGGCCGGAGTGAGCGGCAGCTGTTCGACGCCTTGCAGGCACGCAGCGCGGCGCGGGCGGAAGGGCCGGCGGGCGGGGACAGGCCTGCAGTCGGTGTCGGGGCGGCGGGCGGGGACAGGGCGGCGGAGCATCCCGGTTCGGGGGTGCCGGCGGCGGAGGCGTATGCGGCGCGCGACATCCTGCCGCCGCTGCCCGCGGCACCGTCGCCGGTCGCCGCACCGGGCGTCCCGCCGGTGCTCGGCGGTGTCACCCCGCCCGCGCCCGGGGTGGACGTGGCCGCGTTGGAGTTCCTGATCGGGGACGCGGCGGCGCGCGCCCGGCGGTTGCTGGCGGATGCGCTCTCCGCCGGGCATCCGGACGACCCGCTGCCGCCGGTGCTGACACCCGCCCAGGATGCGGTCCGGCTGGCGGCGGCCGGCCCCGGGGAGGCCATATCGGCGCGGCTGGCAGCCGGTTCGGGGCGTGCTGCGCGGGCGCTGGCGCCGGCCGTACGGGCCTGGGAACTGGGCGGCCCGGCCGGACTCGCGGTCCTGGAGGAGGACTGGACACCGGAGCCGGAGGCGCTGGCGCGGGCCACCGGGCGGCTCGCGGCCGCCTGGGAGGACGGCGAGGCCCGGCCGCGGCTGCGGGCCACCCGCAACCGGTGGACGGTGGTCGGTGGCGGAGCCCAGCTGCGCTACGGGCGGGACGGCCGCTGGTGGCCGTTTCGCAGGGAAGACGGGCAGTGGGTACCCGCGGGGCCGGCCGCGGACGATCCGGCGGGCGCCTGGGGGGCGTTGTCGGCGGAGGGGTGAGGGGAGGGACGGGACGCGAGGGGAGAGCGGCGGGAGCGGAGGGGTGAGGGGCGAGGGGCGAGGCGAAGGGAGAGCGGCGGGAGCGGGTCAGCTCCCGCCGGCGGCGGAGCGGGTCAGGACCCGCCGGCGGCCGCCGTACGGTGTGCGGCGGCCCGGCGGACGAAGAGCTCGTACAGATCGCGGGCGGCCTTGGGGACCGAGCCGGAGCGGCGGCGCTGGATCACCATCATGACGTCGGTACGGTCGGCCGCCAGGGGGCGGTAGGTGATGGTGCCGCTGCGTTCCAGCGGGTCGCCGATGATGCTGAAGTCGGGCAGGACCGTGGCGCCCAGGCCCTCGGCGACCATCAGCTTGCCCATCTCGGCGCCGTCGGTGGAGTAGGAGAAGGAGGGCGTGCGGCCCTTGAGGAGCCGGTGGACGAAACGGTGCATGACATAGCCGGACCGCATCACGATCAGCGGCTGGGCCAGCAGCTCGGTCACCGAGACCTCGCTCAGCTCCGCCAGCGGGCTGTCCGGTCGGATGCACACCACCGGCCGGCCCCGGAGGAGTTCGGTGGTGTGGACGTCCGGAGGGAGGTCGTCGCCGCGCAGGTAGTTGACGAGTCCCAGGTCGAGGCTGCCTTCCAGCAGCGCACGGTGGATCTCGGCCTGCTGGGCGCCGAGCACCTCGACCTGGGTCAGCGGATGCCCGGAGCGGAACTCGCGGATGGCCGGTACCAGCAGCGGAACCGTGGCGGCGTTGACCGTGCCCAGGCGCACCATCCGGCTGATGTGGTGCTGGTCGTCCGCGGCCCGGCGCAGTTTGTCGACCGCATCGAGCACCCCGACGATATGCGGCAGCAGCTCCCGGCCGTCGTCGCTGATCTTCGCTCCGGAGCGCTTGCGGTCAAGGATGTCCACACCGAGTTCGCGTTCCAGATTGCGGACGGTTTCGCTCAATGCGGGCTGGGACAGATGGAGTTCCTCGGCGGCTCTGCGCAGTGACCCGAGGCGGGTGACGGCCGCTATGTATTCGAGTTGCTCGATCCGCACGGAATACGCACCCCTGGCGATCCGGTACCGAGAGTGAACCTCAGTGGATTCACCCGCCTTTGAGGACTTCTCCTGGAGATCTTCCCCCTGTTCAAGGGGGACCCTATCACCACTTCACTTCTGCCGTATCGACGCTTCGCACCCCGGCCGCTAAACTCGGCGGGGAGCGGCCACATTGACCGGAAAGGGCCGCAAGGACCGTCGCCCATTGGCCGGCACGGCATTTGTTGCGAGGAAGTGACGCGTTCATGAACGGGCAACAAAAGCAACTCACGCAACGGCGTCACGTCGATCTCGCACGGATCTCCAGCGCGCTCTGTCGCGGTGCCGCCCGCGAGCACTGACGACTGAAAACACCGACGGCTGAGAACGACTGACGTCTGAGAACACTGACGTCTGAGAGTGCTACCGCACCCGTCGTTGTTTTCATTACCGAACGCATTCTGCGGTGATCGTCGCGGCGACGCGACGCCGCGTCGCCGCGACGTCCCGGCGACGCGTCGCCGGCGGATATGCGCCCTTTCGTCAGCTACCCGCGCCTTCCGTCAGCCGCCTCGCGTCTTTCCGTAAGGACTTCACGCGATTGCTGTGACGCGCCTTCTTGCACGGCTTTCTTCACCACCGGGAGATCCTGATGTCCGACCTGCCCGCCGCCGCCCCCGCACGTTTCGCCTATTGGGTGCCCAATGTCAGTGGCGGCCTGGTGACCAGCACCATCGAGCAGCGTACCGAATGGGGTTACGACTACAACCGCAAGCTGGCGGTGCTGGCCGAGAACAACGGGTTTGAGTATGCGCTGAGCCAGGTCCGCTATATGGCCAGCTATGGCGCTGAATTCCAGCACGAGTCCACGAGTTTCAGCCTCGCGCTGCTGCTCGCCACCGAACGGCTCAAGGTGATCGCGGCCGTGCATCCGGGGCTGTGGCACCCGGGTGTGCTGGCGAAGCTCGGCGCCACCGCCGATCAGCTCTCCGGCGGGCGGTTCGCGGTGAACGTCGTCAGCGGCTGGTTCAAGGGCGAGTTCAGCGCGCTCGGGGAACCGTGGCTGGAGCACGATGAGCGCTACCGGCGTGCGGAGGAGTTCATTGAGGCGTTGCGCACCATCTGGACCGAGGACCACGCCGAACTGGCCGGGGACTTCTACCGGATCCGGGACTTCTCGCTCAAGCCGAAGCCGCTCAGCACCACCGGGCGCCCACATCCGGAGATCTTCCAGGGCGGCAACTCCACCGCCGCACGGGCGATGGCCGGCCGGGTGTCCGACTGGTACTTCAGCAACGGCAAGGACTTCGCCGGCGTCACCGAGCAACTCGCGGACGTCCGGGCGTCGGCCGCCGCCGCGGTCCGGCCGGCCCCCCGCTTCGGGCTGAACGGCTTTCTGATCGCGCGGGACACCGAGGCCGAAGCCCGCGAGGTCCTGCGGGAGATCATCGCCAAGGCGGACACCGAGGCGGTGCACGGCTTCGGCGCGGCGGTCAAGCAGGCCGGGCAGTCCACGGCCGACGGCACCGGCATGTGGCAGGACTCCTCCTTCGAGGACCTGATCCAGTACAACGACGGCTTCCGTACGGGCCTGATCGGCACTCCGGAGCAGATCGCCGAGCGGATCGTGGCGTACAAGCGGCTGGGCGTGGACCTGTTCCTGCTCGGATTCCTCCACTACCTGGAGGAGGTCGAGTACTTCGGCGAGCGGGTGCTGCCGCTGGTGCGCGAGCTGGAGGCACAGGAAGAGGGACAGGCGGAGGGCCAGGAGGAAAGCCGGGAGGAGAGCCAGGAGGAGGGGCCGCAGGCACCGGCCGCGGGACCGGACGCCACACCGGCGCGGGAAGCGGTCACCGCGCGCTCGCCGGGCCCGGTGCCGTCCGCCGTAAGGCCCTGAGCGCGCCGAGCCCGGTCGGCCGGTTCGTACTCGACAGCACGCTCCCCGAGCCGACTTGGCACTCCTGGCCGGCCCCCTTCCCCGTACTCCCGACCAACGCCGCGCCCCGCACTCGGCCCGTCCCGGCTCACGGAGGCTCCCGGCTCACGGGGCTCCCAGCTCACGAGGGCTCCCGGCTCCCCCTCCCTCACACATTCCGCACTCCCGTCCCGCACTTCGAGGTGATCCCCTTCATGGCCACCGTTCTGTCCGTCTCCGGCAGCCCCTCCGCGACCTCGCGTACCGCCCGTCTGTTGCGTCATCTGGACGCCCGGCTCGCCGACGAGGGGCACCACGTCGTTCCGCTGGACGTCCGCACCCTGCCCGCCGAGGCACTGCTGGGGGCCGACTTCGGCCATCCGGCGATCGTCGAGGCCACCGAACTGTTCGCCCGCGCCGACGGTGTCGTCATCGGCACACCGGTCTACAAGGCCGCCTACTCCGGTCTGCTCAAGTCGCTGCTGGACCTGCTGCCGCAGTACGCGCTGACGGGCAAGACCGTGCTGCCGCTGGCCACCGGTGGCAGCACCGCCCATGTCCTGGCGATCGACTACGCACTGCGGCCGGTGCTCTCGTCCATGGGAGCCGCGCACATCGTCCAGGGCTGGTTCGTCCTCGACCGGCATCTGGCCGTACGGGAGGACGGCGCACTGACCGTCGAGCCGGGCGCGCAGGAGGGGCTCGACCAGGTTCTGACCCAGTTCTCCGGTGCGATCGGGCGCAGCCCGTTGCTGTCCGTCGCGAGCTGACCGCCGCTCCCCCGCTGGTCCTCCTGATCCCCTTCCCCCTTCCCCCTTTCCACTTCGCCCTTTCCCCTTCCCCCCTTTCCGCTTCTCCCTTCCCCGTGCGTGCCGCACGCCCCTTTCACACTCCCTTGGAGGCAGCACCGTGACCGCTCCCCCGCGGCCCGCCACCGCTCATGTAATCGCCGATGACGCCGAGGCCCTGGCGGTCGCGGCGGAATTGGCCGAGGAGTTCCGGGCCGGTGCCGCGGAGCGGGACGCCGCCCGCCGGCTGCCGCACGCCGAGCTGGCGCGGCTGTCGGCGAGCGGGCTGCCGGCCATCACCGTGCCGCGGTCCCACGGGGGTGCGCAGGTGCGGACCGAGACGCTGGCCGAGGTGGTGCGGCTGCTGGCGACCGGAGACGCCAGCCTGTCCCAGATCCCGCAGAGCCACTTTGTGTACCTCGAAGTGCTGCGCCGTCAGGGCACCGCTGAGCAGCAGGCGTTCTTCTTCGGCGAGGTGCTGGCAGGGCGGCGGCTGGGCAATGCGCAGTCGGAGGCGGGGACCCGCCATGTGCAGGACATCCGTACCCGGCTGATGCCCGCGGCGGACGGTTCGTATGTGCTGAGCGGGGTGAAGCACTATGCGACCGGTGCGCTGTTCGCCGACTGGATCCCGGTGCTGGCACGCGGCCGTAACGAGGCGCTCTATGTGGCGTATGTGCCCAAGGAGGCGCCGGGGGTGCGGATCGTCGACGACTGGGACGGGATGGGGCAGCGGACCACCGCCAGTGGCACGGTGCACCTGGCGGAGGTGGCGGTGCCGAACGACCGGGTCGTCCCACATCACCTCACCTTCCGGGGGCCCCAACTGCACGGCGCGGTGGCCCAGTTGCTGCATGCCGCGATCGACGCCGGGATCGCCTCCGGTGCGCTGGCCGAGGCCAGCGCCTTCGTGCGCACCAAGAGCCGGCCGTGGTTCGAGAGCGGTCTGGACAGCGCGGCCGAGGATCCCCTGCTGATCCAGCGGTTCGGGGAACTGGCGGTCCGGGTGCGGGCCGCCGAGTCACTGCTGGCCTCGGCGGCACGGGCGGTGGACAGCGCGGCGCAAGCGCTCACCGACGACTCGGCGGCGGAGGCGTCGATCGCGGTGGCCGCGGCGAAGGTGGTGGCCGCAGAGGCGGCGGTGGAGACCGGCAGTGCGCTGTTCGAGGTGGCCGGGACCCGGGCCGCCCTGGACGGGCTCAACCTTCACCGGCACTGGCGGGACGCGCGCACCCACACCCTGCACGACCCGGTCCGCTGGAAGGTCCAGCACATCGGCCGCTACGTCCTCAACGGCACCCGCCCGCCCCGGCACGGTCTGCTCTGACGCCCGACCCCGAGCCCGAGGCCGGCGCCGGAGGCCCGACGCCCGGCCCCGACCCGTCCCCGCCCCCGCACTCCGTCTTCCCCTCTTCCTCACCTCCCTCCTCTCCCTCCTCTCCCTCCTCTCCCTCCCCTTCCTCCCCCTTCCTCCCCTTTCCGCCCTCTTCCCCTCCTTCGGAGCTCACATGTCCTCCCTCACCTTCCACTGGTTCCTGCCCACCTACGGCGACAGCCGTCATGTCGTCGGCGGCGGCCATGGTCTGCCCACCGGGTCCGCCGGCGGGGAGCGGCCCGCCACCCTCGGCTACCTCACACAGATCGCCCGTGCCGCCGAGGACCTGGGTTTCGAAGGGGCTCTCACCCCCACCGGGGCCTGGTGCGAGGACGCCTGGCTCACCACGGCCATGCTGGCCCGCGAGACCGAACGGCTGAAGTTCCTGGTGGCGTTCCGGCCGGGCATCATCGCGCCGACGCTGGCCGCCCAGATGGCCGCCACCTTCCAGCGGCACTCCGGCGGACGGCTGCTGCTGAATGTGGTCACCGGTGGCGAGAGCCATGAGCAGCGCGCGTACGGAGACTTCCTGGAGAAGGACGACCGTTACGCCCGGACCGGTGAATTCCTGGACATCGTCAGGGAGTTGTGGGCCGGGAAGACGGTGGATTTCACCGGGGAGCAGCTGCGGGTGGCGGGCGCCCGGCTGGCCCGGGTGCCCGATCCGGTGCCTGCGGTGTACTTCGGCGGGTCCTCCCCGGCCGCCGGAGAGGTGGCCGCGCGCGCCGCCGACGTCTATCTGACCTGGGGCGAGCCGCCGGCCGAGGTCGAGCGGAAGATCGCCTGGGTCCGGGAGCTGGCCGGCCGCGCGGGGCGCCGGGTGCGGTTCGGCATCCGGCTGCATGTGATCACCCGGGACACCGCGGAGGCGGCCTGGGCCGAGGCGCAGCGGCTGCTGGACGGCTTCAGCCCGGAGGCGATACGTGCCGTGCAGGCGGGGCTGGCCCGCAGCGAGTCGGAGGGGCAGCGCCGGATGCTGGCGCTGCACGGCGGCCGCACCGACGGGCTGGAGATCGCGCCGAATCTGTGGGCCGGTATCGGGCTCGTACGGGGCGGGGCGGGCACCGCTCTGGTGGGCAGCCATGCGGAGGTCGCGGAGCGGATCGTGGAGTATCAGCGGCTGGGCATCGAGGAGTTCATCCTCTCCGGGCACCCTCATGTCGAGGAGGCGTACTGGTTCGGGGAGGGGGTGCTGCCGGTGCTGCGGGACGCCGGGCTGTGGCGGCATCCGGCCGCGCGGGACGAGGGCTCCACGGCCACCGCCCAGATCCCGTTCGCCGCCGGGGTGGGCCGCTGATCCCCGGGCCGGGCGGCCGGCTCGGCAGCACCCCCGCGGCACCCCACGACACCCCCGCCCCATCCTCCTCATCCGGCTGCGCCGTGCCGCCGCACATGATTCGCTGAGCTGATCCCCCCACAGCCAGGCACGTCGCCCGCAGCAGGAGGACCAGTGACCGGCACCTCGCCGCACGCGCCGCACCACCCGCCGTACGGACCGCCACCCCGGACCGCCGACGGACCGCCGCCCCGGAACGCGGACGCACCACCACCCCGGACCGCCGACGCACCGCCACCCCGGAACGCTGCCGGGACGGACAGCACACCGCACCGCCCCGGCCACCACCGGCACTCCCCGTACTACGAGGACCGCTCACCGGGGAGCGGGGTCCTGCCGCCGCGCGCCTGGTACCCGAGGTCGGATACCGCCCGCCTCTCGCTGCACGGCCGCTGGCGGTTCCGGCTCTCGGCGAGCGCCACCACCGAGGACGACTCGTTCGCCCGCTCTGACTTCGACGATGCGCACTGGCCGGAGCTTCGGGTGCCCGGCCACTGGGTGCTCCAGGGACGCTTCCCTTCCGAAGGCTCCTACGAGGGCAGCGGCACCGCGCAGCCGATCGGGGCACCCGTATACACCAACACCGCCTACCCCTTCCCGGTCGATCCGCCGCGGGTGCCGGACGAGAACCCGACGGGCGATCACCGGCAGGTCTTCGATCTGCCCGAGGGGTGGGGTGAGGGCCCCGCGGTCCTGCACTTCGCCGGGGTGGAGTCCTGCGCCCGGGTCTGGCTCAACGGCCAGGAACTGGGCCACTTCAAGGGCAGCCGGCTGCCGCATGAATTCGAGGTCGGGCCGCTGCTGCTGCCGCGCGGCAATGTGCTGGCGGTACGCGTCCACCAGTGGTCATCGGGCAGCTATCTGGAGGACCAGGACCAGTGGTGGCTGCCCGGCATCTTCCGGGACGTCTCGCTCCACCGCCGTCCCGAGGGATCGGTCGCCGACCACTTCGTCCACGCCGGGTTCGATCACGTCACGGGCCACGGCACCCTGCGGGTGGAGTCCGAGCCGGAAGGCCGGGTGACGGTCCCGGCGCTCGGCCTCGATCTGGCGACCGGACAGAGCGCGACGGTGCCGGTACGCGCCTGGACGGCCGAAACGCCGCACCTCTACGACGGGGAACTGGTGACCTCCGGTGAACGGATCCCGCTCCGCATCGGATTCCGTACGGTCCGCGTCGAGGACGGGCTGCTGAAGGTCAACGGACGCCGGATCCTGCTGCGCGGCGTCAACCGCCACGAGTTCCATCCGCGCTACGGACGGGCCGTCGGCCCCGAGACGATGCGCCGCGATCTGCTGCTGATGAAGCAGCACCACGTCAACGCGGTGCGCACCAGCCACTATCCGCCGCACCCCGCCTTCCTCGATCTGTGTGACGAGTTGGGCCTGTGGGTCGTCGAGGAGTGCGATCTGGAGACCCACGGGTTCGGCGGGCAGGGCTGGCGGGACAATCCGGTGGATGACGAGCGCTGGGAGCCGGCCTTGCTCGACCGGGCCCGGCGGATGGTCGAGCGGGACAAGAACCACCCCTCCCTCGTGCTGTGGTCGCTGGGAAACGAGTGCGGTACGGGGCGCGGGCTGTCCGCCATGGCCGCCTGGATGCGCGAGCGCGATCCGTCCCGGCCCCTGCACTACGAGGGCGACCCCAGCTGTGCCGACACCGATGTCTACTCCCGGATGTATGCCGACCACGCCGAGGTGGAGCGCATCGGGCGGCGCGCCGAGGCGCCGCTGTCCGATGCGGATCTGGACGCCCGGCGGCGTCAACTCCCCTTCCTCCTCTGTGAGTACGCACATGCCATGGGAAACGGACCGGGCGGGCTGAGCGAGTACCAACGGCTGTTCGAGCGCTATGAACGCTGCCAGGGCGGTTTCGTCTGGGAGTGGATCGACCACGGGCTGCGGCAGCAGACGCCCGCCGGTGAGGTGTTCCACGCCTATGGCGGAGACTTCGGCGAGGAGCTGCACGACGGGAACTTCGTCTGCGACGGCCTGGTCTTCCCCGACCGGACACCCTCTCCGGGGCTGCTGGAGTTCAAGAAGGTCGTCGAACCGGTACGGATCGAGGCCGGGACCGACGCGACCGGGACCGGGACCGGGACTGGGACTGGGACCGACGAGGACGGCACGGCGGGCGCGGTCCGGATCACCAATCTGTACGACTTCACCGGCCTGGGCCACCTCGGCTTCCACTGGGGCTACGAAGTGGACGGTGAGCTGCGCGGTCACGGCCGGCTCACGGTGCCGCCGTTGGGGCCCGGCGAGTCGGCCGTGGTGAAGCTGCCGGCGCCGCCGGACGACGAGGGCGGCGAGGGCGGCGAGGGCGGCGAGGGCGAGGCACTCTGGATGGTCCGGGCCGTGCTGGACGAGGACTGCGCATGGGCCTCCGCCGGGCACGAGATCGCCTGGGGTCAGCTGCCGGCCGCCCCGCGCCCCGCCGCCACTCCCCCGGCGGCCACCGCCGCGCCGCGCCGCGGTGAGGGCAATGTGATCGTCCTCGGCCCGGGGACCTTCGACGCGGGCACGGGGGAGCTGGCCTATCTGGACGGCGTCCGGATCGGCGGCCCCCGGCTGGATGTCTGGCGGGCGCCGACCGACAACGACGAGGCCGCGCCCTGGCAGCCGGGGCCGCGGCCGGCCACCGAGTGGCGGCGGATCGGCCTGCACCGGATGCGGCACCGCGTCGATGCCGTCGAGACCGGCCCGGACACCGTGGTGGTACGGACCCGGGTCGCCCCGGCCGGGTCGCCGCTGGCGCTGCGCGCGGTCTACCGCTGGACGGCACAACGGGACCTGCTGCGGCTGGAGTTGAGCGTCGATCCCGAGGGTGACTGGCCGGTTCCGTTGCCGCGGCTCGGGGTGCGGATGCGGGTGTGCGGCAGCCTGGGCCTGGCGGAGTGGTTCGGCGGCGGGCCGGGCGAAGGCTATCCGGACACCCGGGCGGCCGCGCGGGTCGGCCGCTGGTCGATGCCGGTGGATGCCCTGCAGACGCCGTATGTGCGGCCGCAGGAGAACGGTGCGCGGCCCGGTGTGCGCTGGGCGGAGCTGACCCGGTCGGACGGCTCTGGCCTGCGGATCGAGGGCGATCCGGACTTCTTCCTCACCGCCCGCCGATGGTCGGCCGAGGAGCTGGCCGCGGCCCGCCACACCACGGATCTGCGGCCCGGCGAGGACCTGTGGCTCCATCTCGACCATGCGCAGCACGGCATCGGCAGCCGGTCGTGCGGGCCGGGGGTGCTGCCGCAGCACCGGTTGGAGGTGGCGCCGGCACGGTTCTCGTTCGTGTTCTCGTCGCTGCACTGACGCCCGCGCCGACCGTGCACCGGCCCCGCACCGGCCCTGCGCCGGCCGCCGTGCCACGGCGGCCGGCGCGCCGTGCCGCACGTCGTCGCACACCCGGCGCACCCCTGCGGCCAGGGGCGTTGTCACCGGTCGGCGTTACGATCCGGGGTGAGGCGTGAGCACCCGCGCGTCCCGCAGCACCGAGAGGCTTTGCACCATGGTCAGCACGTCCCCGCCGCTCACCGACGCCCTCACCGCGGGGCCGCTCGTCCTCGACGGCGGGCTGTCCAATCAACTGGAGGCCGCCGGTCACGACCTCGGCGACGCGCTGTGGTCGGCCCGGCTGCTGGCCGAGGAGCCGGAGGCGGTGGTACAGGCGCATCTGGCGTACTACGAAGCCGGGGCGCAGGTCGCGATCACCTCCAGCTATCAGGCGACGTTCGAGGGGTTCGCGCGGCGCGGTATCGGCGAGGAGCGGGCCGCGGCGCTGCTCGGCCGGAGTGTGGAGCTGGCCCGTGAGGCGGCCGGGCGGGCGCTGTCCGGCGGGGTTGCCGGGCCGCTGTATGTGGCCGCGTCGGCGGGCCCGTACGGGGCGATGCTGGCGGACGGCTCCGAGTACCGCGGCCGGTACGGCCTGTCGGTGGACGAGCTGGAGCGTTTCCACCGGCCGCGTCTTGAGGTGCTGGCCGCGGCGCGGCCCGATGTGCTGGCGCTGGAGACGGTGCCCGATGCCGAGGAGGCCCGGGCGCTGCTGCGGGCGGTGCGCGGGCTGGGTGTGCCGGCCTATCTGTCGTACAGCGTCGCGGGGGACCGTACCCGGGCCGGACAGCCGCTGACGGAGGCGTTCGCGGTGGCCGCCGAGGCCGACGAGGTGATCGCGGTGGGGGTGAACTGCTGCGCGCCGGAGGATGCGGACCGGGCGGTACGGCTGGCGGCGCAGGTCACCGGCAAGCCGGTGGTGGTCTACCCCAACAGCGGGGAGAGCTGGGATGCCGGGGCGCGGGCCTGGTACGGCGAGGCGGCGTTCAGCGCGGACCGGGTCGCCGCTTGGGCCGCGGACGGCGCCCGGCTCATCGGCGGCTGCTGCCGGGTGGGTCCGGACGCCATCGCCGAGCTGGCGGCCGGACTCGGCCGCTGAAGGACGGCCGGCCCGGGAGCGGCAGCACGGGCCCGTGAGCGGCGGCCGGGGGCGGGCCCGGCCGCCCGTTCACGGCCCCGGATGCGGGCCGAAGGCGTTACACAGACGCAACCGACGCAGCGGCGACAGAGCCCCGGCCCGGTGGCAGGATGCAGCCACATCGCAGCACGCACGGCTTGGTTGATGTTCATCCTGCCCCTGGAGGGCCTGTGTCCGCTCGCTCCGCGTTGCCTGTCATAGCCGTTGCCGCGGCCGTCGCCGTTCTGGCGGGGTGCAGCAGCACCAAGTCCGACGGGAAGAAGGGGTCCGGCGGTCTGGAACTGGTCTCCTCCGGGACCTTGAAAACCTGCACCCACCTTCCCTACGCGCCGTTCCAGGTGAAGAAGGATGGCAAGGTCGTCGGGTTCGATGTGGATCTGGTGGACCTGGTCGCCAAGGATCTGGGCGTCAAACAGGAGATCGTCAACACCCCCTTCGAAGGCATCGAGACCGGCCAGGACTTCACCATCCGCAAATGCGATCTGGCCGCCGCCGGCATGACGATCACCTCCGCGCGGGACAAGGTCATGGATTTCTCCGATCCGTATTTCAATGCCACGCAGGCGCTGCTGACGAAGAAGGGCAAGCCCGTCAAGAAGGTCGAGGACCTCAAGGGCAAGAAGCTCGGTTACCAGAAGGCCACCACCGGCGGGATCTACGCCAAGAAGCACGGCAAGGGCGTCGAACTGGTGGAGTTCGAGGATCTGGGACTGCTGCTGACCGCCGTGAAGTCCGGCCAGGTCGATGCCGGCATCAATGACAACGGTGTGCTCTTCGACTATGTGAAGCAGAACCCGGACACCAAGGTCACCGCGGAATTCAATACCGGAGAGCACTACGGCATCGGTGTGCGCACCGGAAATGACGCACTGCGGAAGAAGATCAACGCGGCGATCAAGAAGGCGAAATCGGACGGGACGTACGACCGGATCTACAAGAAGTGGTTCGGCACCACCCCGCAGAGCTGAGGCCAGCCGTCATGTCTTTGTCGAAACGACAGCGCGCCCGGGTGATCCGCGGTGTGCAGTACGGCGTCCTGGTCCTCGCCGTGGTGGTCTTCGCGCTCATCGCCGACTGGCATCAGCTGCGGATGGCGTTCTTCGACGTAGAGGTCGCAAAGGCGCTGTTCCCGGACATCATCACCACGGCGCTGGTGAATACCGTCCTCTACACCCTGCTCGGCTTCGGGTTCGGTCTGGCGCTGGGGCTGGTGCTCGCCCTGATGCGCCTCTCCTCGGTGCCGCCCTACCGCTGGATCGCGGTCACCTATATCGAGTTCTTCCGCGGGATCCCCTGTCTGCTGGTGTTCATCGCGCTCGGCTTCGGTGTGCCGCTGGCCTTCGAGGTCGCGCTCGATATGAACGTCACGGTCATGCTGTCGCTCGGGCTGGTGGGCGCGGCGTATATGGCGGAGACCATCCGGGCCGGTATTCAGGCGGTGCCCAAGGGGCAGACGGAGGCGGCGCGTTCCCTGGGGATGTCGCACGGCCGGGCGATGGTCTCGATCGTCATTCCGCAGGCGTTCCGCATCGTGCTGCCACCGCTGACCAATGAATTGATCCTGCTGACCAAGGATTCGTCGCTGGTGTACCTGCTGGGGCTCTCCCTCACCCAGTTCGAGCTGGCCAACTTCGGGCGCGATGCGCTCAATGAGCACAAGAGCCTGACCCCCATCCTGATCGCCGGACTGCTCTATCTCGTGATCACCCTCCCGCTCGGCCAACTGGTCCGTCGGCTGGAGGCCCGTACGGCGAAGGCCAGGTGAGCGGCGTGACGACCGACCAGGCGGCACCGGAGACGGCAGACACACAGGCCATCGATGTACAGGGCCTGCGCAAGGCGTTCGGTGAGCTGGAGGTGCTGCGCGGGATCGACTTCTCGGTGGCGCGCGGTGAGGTGGTGTGCGTCATCGGGCCCTCGGGGTCCGGGAAGTCGACCTTGCTGCGCTGTGTGAATCTGCTGGAGGAGCCGAGCGCCGGTCGGGTCGTGGTGGCCGGCACCGAGGTGACCGACCCGGACGTGGACATCGACCGGGTCCGGCAGCGGATCGGGATGGTCTTCCAGGCCTTCAACCTCTTTCCGCATCTGACCGCGCTGGAGAATCTGACGATTGCCCAGCGGCGGGTGCTGCGCCGCGACCGCACCGAGGCGGAGCGGATCGCCCGCGCCAACCTCGAACGGGTCGGGCTCAGTGACAAGGCGGCTGCCTATCCGGCGCAGTTGTCCGGCGGGCAGCAACAGCGGGTGGCCATCGCCCGGGCGCTGTCCATGGACCCGGAGCTGATGCTCTTCGACGAGCCGACCTCGGCGCTGGACCCGGAGCTGGTCGGCGATGTGCTGGCGGTGATGCGGGGACTGGCTCAGGAGGGCATGACGATGCTCGTCGTCACCCATGAGATGAGCTTTGCGCGGGAGGTCGCCGACCGGGTGGTGTTCATGGACGGCGGGGTGATCGTCGAGCAGGGCACTCCCGAGCAGGTGGTGGGCACCCCTCGGCACGAGCGGACCAGGACGTTCCTGGCGCGGGTGCTGGATCCGGCCGCCGCCGAGGTCGGCGAGGTCACGGACACCGGCGCGGCGGGCAAGCGCATCGATCGCTGAGCGGCCGCGGGGCACCACGCTCGTCAACGTCAATGTCGATGTCAACGACTCCGGCGACGGTTCCCGCTCCGGTTCCCGCTCCGGTTCCGGCTCCGGGATGACGGACGGCCCTGATGTGTTCGACGATCAGGGCCGCCCCGTGGACAAGCGGTCCGCCCCATGGGCGACAGGGAGCCGATGACTGCGGTTGCGCTGCCCGTCCGGCTCAGGAAAGCGGCTTGGTGAGCTTCTTCGTGGCGGTGCTGTTGCCCGCCAGGCTGCAGCTGACGGTTTTGATGCCGATCTTGTAGCCGTCGAGCGTGGGGTACTGGATGAAGGTGCCCTCGGCGGTCCCGGCGGGCTGCCGGGCCGCCTTGCGCTCCAGCTCGTTGCGGCACAGCGAGGACGCCTTGGCCCTGATGTCGGCTTCGGTCGTCAGGCCGGCTGCGAGGCGGTGGGTGGTGACGACCTCCGCGTCGTGCGGGCCGTTGCAGGAGGCCTTGTCGTTGTTGCCGCCACCGCCTGGTAGGCGGTCGTAGCAGTCGCCGACCGTCAGCAGATAGAACGGGATCTTGCCGTCGTCGGGCGTCGGCGTACTGCTCTCGAAGTCGCTGTCGGTGGGCGTCCCGGCGGGGGTGGGGTCGTAGGAGGGCGTCGCGGACGCGCTCTCGGACGGTGTGGCGCTGATGCTCGGACCGGGCGGCTGGGCACGGTTGTTGCTGCCACCGCCGTCGCTGTTGTTGACCACGATGACGGTGATGACGGCGGCCAGCACGACCGCACCACCGCCGATGATCGCCGCGATGGTCTTGCCGTTGCCGCCGCCGCCGGGCGGGCCGGGCGGCTGCTGCCAACCGCCGGGGCCCCCGGGGCCGCCCGGGCCCGGAGGGCCGTAGCCGCCCGCGGGCGGGCCGAAGCCGCCGGGGGGCTGGTTGCCGCCCGCGGGCGGGCCGTAACCGCCCGGGCCGTAACCGCCCTGGCCCTGACCGCCCGGGCCGTAGCCACCGGCCGGTGGGCCGTAGCCGCCCGGGTTGCCGTGGGGCGGCTGATTCGGCTGGTTCGGCGGCGGAGGCGGAGGAAAGGTCATGGTGGAAAGGATCGCTTCTTCACTCGGGATTCAGGGACTCGGTGACCAACCTGGAACATTCGGCGTCTGAATTATCCGGCTCGTGGGCACCGTTGGCGACAGGCAGCAAGCCACCCTACGGCTCGGAGGTTTCTCGTGTTCACCGACCTGCCCCTGGACGAGCTGCACAGCTACCGCCCGCCGCGCCCCGAGCCGGCCGGTTTTGAGACCTTCTGGCAGCGCACCCTCGACGAAGCCCGTGCCCATGACCTCGATGCACGCTTCACCGAGGTCGATGCGGGGCTTGCGCTGCTGCGCACCCATGACGTGACGTTCTCCGGCTTCGGCGGGCACCGGATCCGCGGCTGGTTCCTCTTCCCGCGCGCCGCCGACGGGCCGCTGCCGTGCATCGTGCAGTACCTCGGTTACGGCGGCGGCCGGGGGATGGTGCACGACTGGCTGCTGTGGCCTTCCGCGGGGTACGCCACGTTCGTCATGGACACCCGTGGGCAGAGCGGCCCCAACCGGCCGGGTGACACCCCCGATCCGGTCGGCTCCGGCAATCCGGGCGTGCCCGGCAAGATGACCCAGGGGCTGCTCGATCCCGAGGACTACTACTACCGGCGGCTGTTCACCGACGCGGTACGGGCCGTGGAGGCGGCGAGGGGACACGAGGCGGTGGACACCGACCGGATCGTGGTCGCCGGCGGCAGCCAGGGGGGTGCCGCCGCCCTGGCGGCGGCGGGGCTGGTCCCCGGTCTGGCGGGCGCGTTGATCGATGTGCCGTTCCTGACCCATATCCGCCGGGCCGTCGAGATCACGGATAGCGGACCGTACGGCGAGCTCACCCGCTACTTCGCGGGTGCCCGCGGCCACATCGACACCGCACTGCACACCCTGGACCACTTCGACGGCCTGAACTTCGCGGTCCGGGCCACCGCCCCGGCGCTCTTCGGCACGGCACTGCGTGACGACGTGGTGCCGCCGTCCACCGGCTTCGCCGCGTACCACCACTACGCGGGCGAGAAGGAGCTGAAGGTGTGGCGGTTCAATGCCCACGAGGGAGGCGGCGGCGAGCAGCGGGCGGCCGAAATCGCCTTTGTGCGCAAGCTGTTCGGCTGAGGCGCCGGCGCGTCGGGCCCGGCCGGACGGGCGGGGCCGGGTGCCTTCGACGTGCTTGGGCAGCGCCGGGAGATCGAGCGCCAGGCACAGGTCACGGGCGCGCAGCGGCCGTCGTTCCTGCTGGACGCCGGGCAGGTCGCCGACTGGGCCCCCGGGTCAGTCGATGCCTTCGATGATGCGGAAGTCGCGCTCGACACCGTCGGAGAGAGCGACCAGCGCCTCCTGGTAGGCCTCACTCTCGTGTGCCGCGAGGGCCTGTTCAAAGCTGTCGAACTCGATCAGGACAGTGCGCTCGGCGATTCCAGCGTCGTGTGCGACGACCCGACCGCCACGGACGAGGAGCCGCCCGCCCCCGGCCTGGACGGCCGGACCGGCCAACTTGTTGTAGGCAGCCAGCTTCTCAGGGTCTGAAATGGTGCGGTAGGCACTGACCCAGTAGCCCTTGGCCACGGAACCTCCAGCGTCCGGAAGAGCACACCTGACTTCGAATTCACAATTCAGATCGATCGTACCCAACGACTGATCACCGGGGTGATTCAGGGCACGCGCCGGTCAGCCCCGGTTCGGGCCCGGCGGTCGCCGCTGACGAACTTGCGGTCAGCATCCTGAGCGCCTATCGGTTCAGCGCTGAGGATGCTGCAGTGAACGTCAAGGGGTCCAGCTCGAAATCGGTGACCTCGGATCGGCCGAGCGCCCGGCCCTCTCGCGCACCATCATCCGCAGCACATCATTGATTCGCCTGTCCAGGCCGTCGCGCTTCCAGACATCGAAGGAGTAGCGCACCGCACCGGTCGGCGGCAGGTCGTACGGCAAAAGCTCCCACTGGCAGCCGGTCCGGTTCCGGTACCGCAGCGCATTGAGGATCTCGCGCAACTCGTAACGCCCCTGATGGCCGCTGACCGACGGATGCTGCGCCTTCCACGCGGCGATCTACGGCTCGATCACCGTCCCCCCGGCATCGGTCAGGTCGGTCCTGTACGGCTTGCGCCCACCCACCACACCAGCCCGCCACGGCCAACCCCGCCGACGAGCCAAACCCACCAACCCCACACGTTCTGACCAACCCATAACGATTCAAGACTCGCTTATTGCCCTCTCAGATGGTCCCCAGCAGGTGCTCCAGCGCCAGCTGGTCCAGATGCTCGAAGGCCATCCCGCGGGCGGCCGCTGCCTCGACATCGAAGGTCTCGTAGGCGGTGCCGTCGGCGAGCAGCCCGGCGAGGCCGTCCTCGGCGGTGGGCCGGCCCAACTGGTCGAGGCGCGCGGCGTGCAGCGCGTCCTGGACGGCCGGGTCGGCCCGGAAGGCCGCGGCGCGCTCCCTGAGGATCAGATAGTTGCGCATACAGCCGGCCGCCGAGGTCCAGACGCCGTCCAGGTCCTCGGTGCGCGGCGGCTTGAAGTCGAAGTGCCGCGGCCCGTCGTATCCGGCCGTCTCCAGCAGGTCGACCAGCCAGAACGCGGACCTCAGATCGCCCGCGCCGAAGCGCAGGTCCTGGTCGTACTTGATCCCGCTCTGGCCGTTGAGGTCGATGTGGAAGAGCTTGCCCGCCCATAGCGCCTGGGCAATGCCGTGCGGGAAGTTCAGCCCGGCCATCTGCTCGTGCCCCACCTCGGGGTTGACGCCGTAGAGCTCCGGGCGCTCCAGCCGCTCGATGAAGGCGAGGGCGTGGCCGACGGTGGGCAGCAGGATGTCGCCGCGCGGCTCGTTGGGCTTGGGTTCGATGGCGAACCGCAGGTCGTAGCCCTGCTCGACGACGTACTGGCCGAGGAGATCGAACGCCTCCTTCATCCGGTCCAGGGCGGCCCGTACGTCCTTGGCCGCGCCGGACTCCGCGCCCTCCCTTCCGCCCCAGGCGACATAGGTGCGGGCGCCCAGCTCGGCGGCGAGGTCGATGTTGCGGAGCGTCTTGCGCAAGGCGTAGCGGCGGACGTCGCGGTCGTTGGCGGTGAAGGCGCCGTCCTTGAAGACGGGGTGGGTGAAGAGGTTGGTGGTGGCCATCGGCACGACCAGGCCGGTGGCGTCCAGCGCCTGCCGGAAGCGTTCGACGGCCGTCCGGCGCTCGATGTCCCCGGCGCCGAACGGGATCAGATCGTCGTCGTGGAAGGTGACGCCCCACGCGCCGAGGCCGGCGAGACGGTGGACCGATTCGACGGGGTCCAGGGCGCGGCGGGTGGCGTCCCCGAACGGGTCGCGGCCCTGCCAGCCGACGGTCCACAGGCCGAAACTGAACTTGTCCTCGGGCACGGGCTGGTGGCTCATCGCGGCTCCCGTCATTTCGTCAACGCACTTTACAAATTACGCCGCGGCCAAACTAATATGCGGCAGCACGCCGGGGAACCCCCTGGCCCCAGGCCGTGGAGCAGAGCCGCCGAGGGAGAGAGTGCACGATGGGCGCACAGTCAGCGGGACCGCTGGTCGTCGGGGTGGACAGCTCGACACAGTCCACCAAGGCGCTGGTCGTGGATGCGGCGACCGGTGCGGTCGTCGCCCGGGGCCAGGCGCCGCACACGGTCGGCGGCGGCGACGGCAAGGAGAGCGATCCCGCACAGTGGTGGCGGGCGCTGGGCGAGGCGCTGGCGCAGTGCGGCGACGCGGCGCGGCAGGCCTCGGCGGTGTCCGTCGGCGGACAGCAGCACGGGCTGGTCACCCTGGACGCGGCCGGTGCGCCGGTGCGTCCCGCCATGCTGTGGAACGACGTCCGGCCGGCGCCGCAGAGCGAGCGGCTGATCGCGGAGCTGGGCGGCGCGCGGGCCTGGGCCGAGCGGGTGGGGAGCGTGCCGGGGCCGGCGTTCACGGTGGCCAAGTGGGCCTGGCTGCGGGAGCAAGAGCCGGCCGCGGCCGCCGCCACCGCCGCGGTACGGCTGCCGCACGACTACCTCACCCAGCGCCTGACCGGCGAGGCCGTCACCGACCGCGGCGATGCGTCCGGGACGGGCTGGTGGGCGTCGTCCACCGAGTCCTACGACCCGGAGATCCTGGAACGTGCCGGGCTGTCCCCCGAGATGCTGCCGCGGGTGGCGCTCCCGGGCGAGGCCGCCGGGACGGTGCACGCCGATGATCTGCCGCTGCCCCACGGCGCATTGGTGGCCGCCGGGACCGGAGACAACATGGCGGCCGCGCTCGGGCTGGGACTGCGTCCCGGGCAGCCGGTGCTGAGCCTGGGCACCTCGGGGACGGTCTATGCGGTCTCCACGCACCGGCCCGCCGATCCGACCGGCACCGTGGCGGGCTTCGCCGATGCCCGCGGCGACTGGCTTCCGCTGGCCTGCACCCTGAACTGCACCCTCGCCGTGGACCGGGTGGCGGCGCTGCTGGGGCGCGACCGGGAGGCCGTGGAAGGGGGCGGCGAGGTGGTGATGCTGCCGTTCCTCGACGGTGAGCGCACCCCGAACCTGCCGGGCGCCTCGGGCCTGGTCCACGGGCTGCGGCACGACACCACTGCCGGTCAACTGCTCCAGGCGGCCTACGACGGCGCGGTGTTCGCGCTGCTGCAGGCCCTGGACCGGGTGACGGACGCGGATGCCGCGCCCGATACGCCGCTGCTGCTGATCGGCGGCGGGGCGAAGGGCAGGGCCTGGCGGGAGACCGTCCGCCGGATGTCGGGCCGCCCGGTGATGGTGCCCCAGGCGCAGGAGCTGGTGGCGCTCGGCGCGGCGGCGCAGGCCGCCGGGCTGCTGCTGGAGGAGGACCCGGCGGCGGTGGCCCGGCGTTGGGGGACGGCACGCGGCGCGGAGTACGAGGCGCAGCCGCGGGACGGCGCCGCCTGGGACCGTCTGGCGGCGACGCTCGCCGACGGCGAGGCGCTGCTGCGAGGGTGACCGCACCACCGCAGTCGTACGCCGGGAGGGACCGCGCTCCCGGACCGCGCTCCGCCCGCGCCCCCGGCCTCACCCCGACCTCACCCCGACCTCACCCCGAGGAGACCCCGTGACCGCGCCCGGCGGCGACACCCAGCACGGCATCCGGCGGCGCAATCTTGCCCGGGTGCTGCAGACCGTGGCCGCGCAGGGGCCGCTCTCTCGGCCGGCGGTCGCGGCGCGGATCGGACTGACCCGGGCGGGAGTGGCTCCCCTGGTCGACGAGCTGCTGCGGGCGGGCCTGCTGGTGGAGGCGGGGCGGGCGGCCACCGGCAGCCGGGGCCGGCCGGGCGGTGAACTGGTGGTCAGCGACCGCGGCCCGGCCGGGATCGGTGCCGAGATAGGCGTCGATCATCTGGCGGTGTGCGCGGTCGATCTGCGCGGGCGGGTCCGGGCCCGGGTGGCGGCCGATGCGGCGAACCGGCACAGCACTCCCGGGCCGGTGCTGCGGCGGCTGTCCGCACTGCTCTCGGAGGTGACCGACTCCATCGCCGCCGAGGGGCTGCGGCCGGCCGGGCTCACGGTGGCCGTACCCGGGCTGGTGGCCCGTGGTGCGACGACCGTGGTGCACGCCCCCAACCTCGGCTGGCGGGCCGCCGATCTCGCACCGGGGCTCGCCGGGGCGACGGCCCCGTGGGACGCCTGTCCGGCCCTCCCGCTCACCGTCGAGAACGAGGCCAACCTCGGTGCGCTGGCCGAACTGCGGCTGGGCGGGGGCGACGGACGGCCGGGTCCGCCCCCGGACTTCGTGCATGTGTCGGCGGAGATCGGTATCGGTGCCGCGGTCGTCGTGGACGGGCAACTGCTGCGGGGGGCACGGGGGTTCGCGGGCGAGTTGGGGCATGTGCCGGTGTATCCGGACGGCCCGGTGTGCGGCTGCGGCGGCCGGGGCTGTCTGGAGCAGTACGCCGGGGAGGAGGCCGTGCTGCGCGCGGGCGGATTTGTCCCCGGGCGGGCGGCGGCCGCTCATCCGGGACCGGGTGCCCGTATCGGCCTGCTGGCGCGCCGTGCCGCCGACGGGGACCCGGCCGTCGTGCGGGCGCTGCACGAGGCGGGGACGGCGCTCGGTATCGCGCTCGCCGGGGCGGTGAATCTGCTCGATCCACGGGCGGTGGTCCTCGGGGGCGCGCTGGCCGGGCTGGCGCCCTGGATCCTGCCGTCCCTGGAGCGGGAGTTGGCGCTGCGGACGGCCGTCGCGACGGATCCCGGGCGGGCCGGCGGGCCGTTGGTGACGGTGTCCCGCCTGGGCGCGGACGGACCGCTGCTGGGGGCGGCGCATGCGGCGCTGCAGGCCGTGCTGGACGATCCACTCCCCTCCTGCACCCCGGCACACCCTCCCCGGAATTGAACCCGCTAAACCTATCCATGGAACGAGAATTCCATGCCACCCCATCGAGCGATTGTGCCGATAAAAACAGCACCACTACCTTCGGTTCGGCGGGCTGCCGCGGAACTCCCGTGAAAGGGGGTTTCGGAGGCGGTCCGCATCGCGCCCTCCGAAGAGACAGGTGGCATTGTGACGATTGCCGACGAATCGCTGCCCGGCAGTGTGGAAGAAGCCCAGAATTCCAGTCTGAGCACCACCGCCGCGCGGAATCTGGCGACCACCACCAAGACCGCGCCGCAGATGCAGGGCATCACTTCCCGCTGGCTGCTGCGGCTGCTGCCCTGGGTGCAGGTGTCCGGTGGCACCTACCGGGTGAACCGCCGACTGACGTACACCCTCGGCGACGGGCGCATCGATTTCGATATCAGCGGCAGTGACGTCGCGATCATCCCCGACGAGCTGCGCGAGCTGCCGGCGCTGCGGGAATTCACCGATACCGAGGTACTGGCCGCGCTCGGCGAGCGGTTCACCCAGCAGGACTACGCACCCGGTGAACTGATCGCCGAGGCCGGTTCGCCGGGCGACCGGCTGGTGCTGATCGCCCACGGCCGGGTGGACCGTATCGGTACCGGCAAATACGGCGAAGAGGCGGTGCTCGAAGCGCTGGCCGGCGGCGATCACCTCGGTGACGCGCCGCTCACCGACCCCGAGGGGACCTGGGAGTTCAGCTACCGCGCGGTGACCCGGGTGACCGTGATGGCGCTGCCCCGGCAGGCCGTGGCGGAGATCGTCGACCGCTCCCCCGGGCTGCGCGACCATCTGGCGGAGGCCGGGCAGGGCGCCGCACAGCCGACGAACGCCACGGGGGAATCGGCGGTCTCCGTCGCCTCGGGGCACCACGGCGAGCCGTCCCTCCCCGGCACCTTCGTCGACTACGACCTGACGCCGCGGGAGTACGAACTCAGCGTCGCGCAGACGGTGTTGCGCGCCCACAGCCGGGTCGGCGACCTCTACAGCGACCCGATGAACCAGGTCGAGGAGCAGCTGAAGCTGACCGTCCAGGCGCTGCGCGAGCGCCAGGAACACGAGATGATCAACAACCCCGGCTTCGGTCTGCTGCACAACGCCGACCTCAAGCAGCGCATCCACACCCGCACCGGCCCGCCCACCCCCGACGACCTCGACGACCTGCTGGCGACGGTGTGGAAGGACCCGGGCTTCCTGCTCGCCCATCCCCTCACCATCGCCGCGATCGGGCGGGAGTGCAGTGCCCGCGGCCTGTATCCGACCGCGGTCGATTTCATGGGGCATTCGCTGCCGTCCTGGCGCGGGGTGCCGATTTTCCCGTGCAACAAGATTCCGGTGACGAAGGAACGGACGAGTTCGATCCTGCTGCTGCGCACCGGCGAGGAAAAGCAGGGAGTTGTGGGCCTGCACCAGACCGGAATTCCTGATGAATACGAGCCGAGCCTCTCGGTGCGTTATATGGGCCTCGACGACCGGGCCGTTCTCAAGTATCTGGTCAGTGCCTACTACTCGGCGGCCATTCTCGTGCCGGATGCGCTGGGTGTGCTCGACGACGTACAGATCGGACACTGACCGGCCCGCGGAAGGTCACGGCGCGCCCGAGAGCGGCCCGATCCCCGCCCGGCCGCGCCGGCCGTACGCACGCGCAAGTACCGCACACACGCCTCGCACGCCCAGGCGGCGCCCACACCCCCGCACCGCCCGCACCGACAAGAACAGGTGAGCTTTCTTCATGACCACATCGGTGGATCCGACGTCCGGCCCGCAGCAGTCCCCGGTCGAGCCGAGCCAGAGCCGATCCAGCCTGGACACCGCGGCCGCCCGCAAGCTGGCGACCACGACCAAGACCGTGCCGCAGATGCAGGGGATCTCCTCCCGCTGGCTGCTGCGCATCCTGCCCTGGACGCAGGTCTCCGGCGGTACGTACCGCGTCAACCGCCGCCTTACCCACACCCTCGGTGACGGCCGGGTGGAGTTCACCTCGACCGGCTCCGAAGTCCGGGTGATCCCGGCGGAGTTGCGGGAGCTGGCGCCGCTGCGCGGGTACACCGACGCCGCGACGCTTCAGGCGCTGGCGGACCGCTTCGTCCAGCGGGAGTTCGCGCCCGGTGAGGTGCTGGCCCGGACGGGCGCGCCCACGGACCGGGTCATCCTGATCGCCCACGGCAAGCTCGACCGCATCGGGGCCGGCAAATACGGCGACGAGACGGTCCTGGGCGTGCTGGCCGACGGTGACGCCCTGGGCGCCGCGGCGCTGCTGACCCCGGACGCGGAGTGGGAGCACTCCGTGCGGGCGGTGACCCGGGTGACCGCGCTGACCCTCTACCGCAGCGACCTCGAAGAGGTGCTGGACCGGTCGGAGTCGCTGCGCAGCCACCTGGAGGAGTTCCGCGAGGCGCTGGTCCCCGCGCAGAACAAGCACGGTGAGGCGGCCATCGAACTGACCGCGGGCCATGTCGGCGAACCGGCCCTGCCGGGCACCTTCGTCGACTACGACCTGGCACCGCGGGAGTACGAGCTCAGCGTGGCCCAGACGGTGCTGAAGGTGCACTCGCGGGTGGCCGATCTCTACAACGACCCGATGAACCAGCTGGACCAGCAGCTGCGGCTGACCGTGGAGGCGCTGCGCGAGCGCCAGGAACACGAGATGATCAACAACCCCGGCTTCGGCCTGCTGCACAACGCCGACCTCAAGCAGCGCATCCACACCCGCACCGGCCCGCCCACCCCCGACGACCTCGACGACCTGATCTCCCGGCGCCGTAAGACCCAGTTCCTGCTGGCGCATCCGCGCACCATCGCGGCGATCGGCCGGGAGTGGAACGCCCGGGGGATCTACCCCACCACGGCGGAGTGCGAGGGCACGGCCGTCCGCGCCTGGCGGGGCATCCCGCTGCTGCCCTGCAACAAGATCCCCATCACCCCGGACCAGACCAGCTCGATCCTGGCGCTGCGGGTGGGCGAGGAGAACCAGGGCGTGGTGGGGCTGCACCAGACCGGCATCCCGGACGAGTACCGGCCCGGGTTGTCGGTGCGCTTCATGGGGATCAATGACCAGGCCGTCATCAATTACCTGGTCAGCGCCTACTATTCGGCGGCGGTGCTGGTGCCGGACGCACTGGGCATCCTGGAGGACGTAGAGATCGGTCACTGACCGGCAGGACCTCGGTCCGGGTGCCACGCCCGCGTTCGGCCGTCAGGGCCGGGGGCGCGGCACCCGGGTGACGTCCGATCAGGTATCTCCCTCTCCTGACCTGCGCCGTTCCTGCCTTTGGTCGAGCCATTGGCAAAGCGGCCATTCCCTTGGCAGGGCGTGCCCTGTTGCGCATCATGAACGCACCGCAGGTGTGTGACATGTACGCGACCATGCCCCCACGGTCCCTGTCAGGAGTTCACATGGAGCCCGACCACCGCCGCCCGGACCGCCGTCGCCTGCTCACCGGTGCGGCCGCGCTCGCCGCATCCGCCGCACTCGTTCCCCTCACCGCGGCCGGGGCCGGTGCCGCCGCGCACCGGCCGGCTCCGGGCGGCGGCGCCTACCCTCCGCACAAGTGGGTTCCGGCCAGCCCGTCCAACTTCACCGCCGCCGACCGCCCGGCGCAGTACCCGGTCGAGAGGGTCGTGGTGCATGTGACCCAGGAGACCTACGCGGACACCCTCAAGCTGTTCCAGGACCCCCGGCACAAAGCGGCCGCGCACTATCTCGTACGGTCCGCCGACGGCAAGCTCGCCCAGTGCGTCAGGGAACGGGATGTCGCCTGGCACGCCGGGAACTGGGACTACAACACCCGCAGCATCGGCATCGAGCACGAGGGCTGGATCGACGACCCGACGTGGTTCACCGACCCGCTCTACGAGCAGTCCGCCCGGCTCACCGCCGCCATCTGTGACCGCTACCGGATCCCCAAGGACCGCGAGCACATCATCGGCCATGTCGAGGTGCCCGGCACCGACCACACCGACCCGGGTGAGTTCTGGGACTGGGCGCGCTATCTGATGCTGGTCAACGAAGCCTCCTGGCGGGGCGTCGGATGACGCGGGCGGGCCGTGGCACGCCCTCCGGGGTGTCCGGGTCGGCGCGGTGCGGCCCGCGGCGGCGACGCCGCCCGGCGACACGACGGCCGTTTTGCGGGTGTACGGATTGATGACATCTCCGGGTCATGGTGAACGCCTCCGGCACCCGGCACAGTTGACACGACGTCAGGGGGGATCGTGAAACGGCGATTCGGTCGAGTGCACGCGGTGCTGACGGTGCTGGTGGCGTGGGGGGTGCTGGCCGGCGGAGGGATGGCGGGCGGGGCACGGGCCACCGCCGCGGACAGCGCTCTCCGCCGCTCTTCCGTCCGGCCGGTGGCACCCGGTGTGGCCTACGGCGAATTCCGGATGACGGTGCCGCGCGGCATCGTGCACGGGCATCTGCTGACGGTCGACCTGGCCGATCCGCGGGTGTCGGTCGATCTGCTGTACCCGGGGGCGGTCGGCGCGCGGGCGCCGGTGTCCCTGCTGGCGGCCGATCGCGGCGCGGTGGGGGCCGTCAACGGCGACTTCTTCAATATCACCGAAACCCAGCATCCGGGCGTGGCGGCGACCGGCGCCTCGGTCGGCCCGGCGGTGGCCTCGGGGCGGCAGCTGAAGGGCGCGGTGCCCGACGGCCAGCGGTTCGGGCCGGTCATGCCGCCGGGCGCGACAACCGAGGACGTCATCGGCGTCGGCTACGACCACCGGGCCCGGCTGGACCGGCTCACGCTGCGCGGCGCGGTGCTGACCGCCGAGGGAGCGCTGCCGCTGCGCGGGCTCAACCAGTACGCCCTGCCGGTCGGCGGTATCGGCGCCTACACCCCGCAGTGGGGGACGGTGTCCCGGATGCGCGCCACCTGCGGCACGGACACCGACCGGGCGGCGCCGTGCAGCAGGGACACCACGGAGGTGACCGTCCGGCACGGCCGGGTGGCGGCGGTGGAGGACGTCCCGGGCAGCGGCGGGGTGCCCGGGGGCAGCGTGGTGCTGGTGGGCCGGGAGGAAGGGGCGCGGCAGCTGCGCGCTCTGGAGCTCGGTGAGCCGGTGCATCTCGTCTCCCGCCTCGTCGGCCGCGGGCCCGTCCCCCTGCGGTTCGCGGTGGGCGGTTTCCCGATCGTGCGGGACGACGAGCCGGTGGCCGGTCTGGACACCGTCGCGGTGGCGGTGCGTACGTCAGCGGGGACCGGGGACGGCGGGCGGCTGCTGTATCTCATGGCGCTGGACGGGGCCCCCGGCCAGACCGGCCTGACGGTGCGCGAACTGGCGGACCTGATGGTGGAGTTGGGGGCGCGGGACGCGATGGATCTGGACGGTGGCGGGTCGTCGACGCTGGTCACCGGCGACAGGTACGGGGCCACGGTCCGCAACCATCCGTCGGGCGGGGCGGAGCGGCCGGTGGCCAATGCGATCGGGGTGTTCTCCGCAAGGTGAGCGCCCGGGCAGCCGCCGGCGGCGCCCGGTCGCAGGCCGCCACCGTCACGGACGCACACTGCTCACCACGTCCGCGGCGCCGGAGAGCCCCTGGTGGATGTCCGGCGCGAGGCTGCTGTTCGCCAGGTAGAAGCCGAGCAGCGCGCACACCAGGGCGTGCGAGATCTTGAGCTTGCCGCTGCGCAGGAAGATCACGGTCAGGATCACCAGCAGCAGTACGACCGAGATGGAAATGGCCATGGGACGCACACCTCCTCAACCGCCGCCCGAACGGGCAGCAAGGGGTGGCCAGTTTGGCGTATTTCGGGGTATGTCAGGTTCTCCTCCGGGTGCTCCGATCAGGTGATCACTGCGGGTCACCGCGGAGTCCCGGGCGGGCGCTTGCGGGGCACGGCGGACAGGGGGCCGCCCCGGGACCGGAAAGCCCGCCGCGGGCCGGACGGAGCGGACGCGTCCACCACCGACCGGTCGCCGCCGACCGCCCCTCGCCTGCCACCGACCGGCCCGTACGGAATCAATCGCCCATATCACCGCAAGCGCGGGGTACCGGTCCGCCACCCCCGCGCCACCACGCCCCGTCGGCCACTGTGCCGTGGATCACATCACTCCCTGCAACGAAGTGTGGCGATCCCTCGTCTTAGCGGCCGACGATGCCGCCCCGCCCCCGCACCACCGCCCCTCCCCGCACCGCCGCCCTCCCCGCACCACAGACGGAAGCACCCGACATGAGCCAGCCCCCCTCCCGCCGCCGGCGGGCCTCCCGGTCGCAGCGGGTCGCACTCGCGCTGGTCCCGGTGATCGGAATGGGCGCGCTCACCGGGTGCGGGGGCAACGGCGAGGCGGGCCCTCAGGGCGATCCGGTGCAGGTGGCGCTGGGCGCGGCGAGCGGGGCCAGGACCGTGCAGGCCGGCGACCGTCTCCAGGTGACCGCGGAAGGCGGCATCCTGACCGAGGTGTCCGTCACCGACCCCATGGGGCGGCCGGTACCCGGCGGGCTCGGCCGCGGCGGGACCAGTTGGACGTCCAGGGCGAAAACCGCACCGGGCACCAAGTACTCCGTCGTCGCCAGGACCAGGGACGCACAGGGCGGTGTCGGTGCGGCCAAGGAGTCGCTGACCACCGCGAACGCGGCCAAGCTCAACACGCTGATGCTCGATCCCCGCTCGCCGGGCGCGGTGGCCGGCGCCGACCGGCCCCTCACGATCTTCTTCAACTTCCCGGTGGCCGACCGGGCCGCGGTCGAGCGGCGGCTCAGCGTCACCACCGACAGCCGGATGGCCGGGTCGTGGGACTGGGGACGGGACCGCGGCGGCGGCGACCGGGTGGACTGGCGGCCCGCGCGGCCCTGGAAGCCGGGTACCGAGGTCACGCTGCGGGCGGATCTCGACGGCGTGGACTCCGGGGGCGGCCGCTACTTCGCCCACGACTATGCCCTGAAGTTCACCATCGGCCGGAGTTGCACCGACTCGGACATGGGGCCGGTTTGTGGCAAGGTCCACATGAGTGACCCCGTAGAGGTCACCGCACCCTCCCTACGGGGGGAAGACAACAGGGCCATCGGGATCGGAGACTGGAATGACGGCTGATCCCCGTGGCAGAGAACCAGCGCCGCGCGGCGAGCAGCTGAACCCTTTCCAAGCCTAATGTGACGGAATGAGCACCGTGCAGGACCAGGATCAACTCACGGGGTGGCAGCGCTTCCGGCGCCGCGTCCCCAATGGCTTCGCCATCATCTTCAGCGTGTTGGGGCTCTTCTGTGCCCTGATGGCGCTGATCGGGCCCCTCCGACGTGGATTCCACCCGGTGATCTACTGGCTGGACACGCTCACCATCCCGGTGGTGCCGAACTTCGCCTACGCGGTGTTCCTCTTCCTGCTGGCCGCGGCGATGACCGCCCGCAAGCAGGTGGCACTGTGGTTCGTGGTGACCTACATGGTGCTGGTCACCCTCGCGGATGCGCTGTTCCTGGTCGAGAGGTACTGGGAGTACACCTTCTCCCTGGTGCTGTGCGCCGGTGCGCTGGTGCTCCTGCTCGTCTCGCACCGCGAGTTCTATGCGATCACCCGGCGCGGTGCGTTCCTGCGCGCGATCCTGGTGCTGATCGGCGGGCTCGCCGCGGCGGTGCTGATCGGCTGGGGACTGGTCTCGCTGGCCCCCGGCACCCTGGAGCCCGGCGCCGCCAACCGGCTGCTGTGGGCCGCCAACCGCGTCTGCGGCGGCCTGGTCGGCGGCCGGCTGATCGAGGGCCATCCGCCGCACTGGACCAGCGCCGTTCTCGGCCTGCTCGGGGCGCTGGCGCTGCTGAACGCCGCGGCCACCCTGTTCCGTTCGCAGCGCATGGAAGCCGCGCTGCACGGCGACGAAGAGGCCCGCATCCGGGCGCTGCTGGACCGCTACGGCAGCCAGGACTCGCTGGGCTACTTCGCCTCCCGCCGCGACAAGGCCGTGGTCTTCTCCCGCACCGGCAAGGCCGCCGTCACCTACCGCGTCGAGGCCGGTGTCTGTCTGGCCAGTGGTGACCCGGTCGGTGACCGGGAGGCGTGGACGCAGGCCATCGAGGCCTGGCTGGAGGTCGCCGGACGGTACGGCTGGCAGCCCGCCGTCATGGGTGCCAGCGAGAGCGGCGCCAAGGCGTTCGCCCGCAGCGGCCTCGGGGCGCTGCAGCTCGGCGACGAGGCGATCTTGCATGTGAAGGACTTCGACCTCGACGGCCGGGAGATGCGGGTGACCCGCCAGGCCGTCAACCGCGTCGAGCGGACCGGCGCGACCTTCCGCGTACGGCGCCACTCCGCGCTGACCGACGAGGAGATGCAGGAGGTCATCCACCGGGCGGATGCCTGGCGGGACACCGAGACCGAGCGCGGATTCTCGATGGCGCTGGACCGGCTGGGCGACCCGGAGGACGGGGACTGCCTGCTGGCCGAGGCGTTCGACGGCGACGGCAACATGATCGCGCTGCTGTCCTTCGTGCCGTGGGGCAAGGACGGCATTTCGCTGGACGTCATGCGCCGTGACCGCACCGCGCCCAACGGCGTCATGGAGTTCATGGTGGCCCGGCTGTGCGCGCAGGCCGGTGCCATGGGCGTGCGCCGGATCTCGCTGAACTTCGCGGTGTTCCGGTCCGCCTTCGAGGAGGGCGGCCGGATCGGCGCCGGACCGGTGCTGAAGTTCTGGCGCCGGCTGCTGCTGTTCTTCTCCAAGTGGTGGCAGCTGGAGGCCCTCTACCGTTCCAACGCGAAGTACAACCCGGAGTGGTATCCACGGTTCCTGTGCTACGCGGACGCCGGTGCGCTGGCCCGGATCGGTCTGGCCTCCGGTATCGCCGAGGGCTTCGTGGCCGTGCCGAGCCTGGGCAAGCTGTGGGGCAAGGGCCACAAGAAGCGTCTGCTGGCCCCGGCGAGCACCGCGGGCCTGCCGTCGCTGGACGAACTCGGCCTGGTGCAGACCGGACCGGCCACCGAGGAGGAGCTGCGCGAGCGGGAACTGGCCGCGCTGCCCGAGCAGGTGCGGGTGCGCCACCGGAAGCTGGAGCGGCTGCGGGAGGCCGGCACCGACCCGTACCCGGTGGGCGTGGAGCGTACGCACACCCTGGGCCAGGTCCGCGACGAGCACCCGGACCTGGCGCCCGGCGCGCGGACCGGCAAGACCGTCAGCATCGCCGGGCGGGTGCTGCTCACCCGCGACCACGGTGGCGTGCTCTTCGCGGTGCTGCGGGACTGGTCGGGCGATCTGCAGATCGCGCTGACGCGGGAGGGCAGCGGCAAGGAGCTGCTGGAACGCTTCGGTGCGGACATCGACCTCGGTGACCATGTCGAGGCCGAGGGCGAGGTCGGCACCAGCGACCGCGGTGAGCTGACGGTGTTCGTGACGCAGTGGCGGCTGACGGCCAAGTGCCTGCGACCGCTGCCGGACAAGCGGCGCGGGCTGTCCGACCCGGAGGCCAAGGTCCGCCAGCGGTATGTGGACCTGGTCGTCTCGCCGGATTCCCGGGACAACGTACGGGCGCGCAGCACGGCCGTACAGGCGCTGCGCCAGGGTCTGATCGAGCGCGGCTATCTCGAAGTCGAGACGCCGATGCTGCAGCAGATCCACGGCGGCGCCAACGCCCGCCCGTTCCAGACCCATATCAACGCCTACGACCTCGATCTGTATCTGCGGATCGCGCCGGAGCTGTATCTCAAGCGGCTGTGCGTGGGCGGTATGGAGAAGGTCTTCGAGATGGGGCGGACCTTCCGCAACGAGGGCATCTCCTACAAGCACAACCCCGAGTTCACGATGCTGGAGGCGTACCAGGCGTTCGCCGACTACGACGTGATGCTCGATCTGACCCGGGAGCTGATCCAGGGTGCGGCGATCGCCGCGTTCGGCAGCGCCACCGCCCGTAAGGCGGACAAGAGCGGCCGGCTGGTCGAGCACGACATCTCGGGGATCTGGCCGGTGAAGACCGTCTACGGCGCGATCTCCGAGGCGCTCGGCGAGGAGGTCGACGCGGACACCGGACCGGAGGCGCTGCGCCGGCTGTGCGCTGCCTCGTCGGTGCCGGTGAAGCCGGAGATGGGCCGGGGCGACATCGTGCTGGAGATGTACGAGCGGCTGGTCGAGGAGCGGACCGAGCTCCCCACGTTCTACAAGGACTTCCCCACCGATGTCTCGCCGCTGACGCGTCAGCACCGGCGGGACCCGCGGCTCGCCGAGCGCTGGGACCTGGTCGCGTTCGGCACCGAACTGGGCACCGCCTACTCGGAGCTGACCGACCCGGTGGAGCAGCGGCGGCGGCTCACCGCCCAGTCGCTGCTGGCGGCCGGCGGTGACCCGGAGGCGATGGAGCTGGACGAGGACTTCCTGCAGGCCCTGGAGTACGCGATGCCGCCGACCGGCGGTCTGGGCATCGGCGTGGACCGGCTGGTCATGTTCCTCACGGGGCTGTCGATCCGCGAGACGCTGCCGTTCCCGCTGGTGCGGCGCCGCTGACGGCACCGTCCGGCCCGCTCGCTGCGGGCGGGACGGCGAAGGCCATCCCCACCGTGCGGTGGGGATGGCCTTCGCCGTTCGTGAGTGCTCGCCACGGTTGGCGCCCGGGATTCCGGCGGGGCCGAAGGGGCTTGCCCGCCCGCGGGGTCAGCCCGTTACGCGGCCGGGCACCCGGCCGGGGTCGTTGCCGCCTGCTGGGAGTACTTCCACTCCGGGTCGAGCAGTTCGGTCTTGAGCTGCTTCGCCGCGGCCGGGCTCTCGACGATGTAGCCGAAGTCCTGCAGCCAGGCCGGGTAGAGGTTCTTGGAACCGATGTAGAACGCCGAGTCGTCCACGGACACCAGCTTGTGGTGCAGCGCGTACGGCTTGCCGTCGGCCCAGTTACCACTGGCGGAGCTGCGGAACGGGGCGAGCTGCAGGTTGCCGCACATCGCCCGCGACGCCTTCTCGCTGTCGCCGGTGAGCGCCACGAGCCGCTTGCGGAGGGTGTCACTGATCTCGTCCAGGGACTTGATCTGCGAGTAGCCCCCGCTGCCGACGGCTCCGCGGTTGGCGGGATCGCTGACGACGATGCGTACCTTCACCCCGGCGGCCAGCTTGCCCGCGAGGGTGTCGTAGGTCCGGATGTCGTAGCGCGGCAACGGCGGGCAGGTGCCGTTGAGGTCCTGCTGCGAGATCTCGACGTGGCTGCGCGCGCTCGCGATGAGGGAACGCAGCGCGTTCTCCTCGGGGTTGACCGTGTCGTAGTCGCGGTCGGCGTTGGTGTGGTCGTGCAGCCCCACGGTGCACTTGGTGTCCGGGGCCGTGGGCAGGTCCGGGTGGTACCCCGAGGAGGGATCGGATTCCTTGATGCCCACGCCGAGCCCGCCGACCGCGATGACCGGGACCTCACCGGTGGGCTCGGCGGGGGCGGAGCCCGCCTCCTCCTTCTCCAGCGACGGCATGCAGGAGGAACCGTTCGACGTGGCGAGCCAGACCTTGGCCGGGTCGGCGGAATTCCGGCAGGTCCAGTCCCAGAGGGTGTCGAGGTACTTCCCCGCGGAGCGCGCGGCCGGCCCGCTGAGCGCCATGTCCACATCCGACACCGGGTGGGTGGTGTCGAGGTAGTCGTCCTTCCAGCCGTTGATCCCGCCCGTGATGGCCGTCTTCCCGTCGACCACAAGGAGCTTGGAGTGGTTCCAGGACAGCGACGTCTTGGAGGTGGTCATCGAGGCGACGTTGAGCGTGACCTTGCCGGCCGCCGCGCCGAGCTTGTCGATCAGGTCGTCCCGGTAGCGGGACGGCACCACATTGAGGTGGTAGACCGGTGCGGCACCGACCAGGATGCGCACCCGCGGGGAGTGTCCCTCCTTGACGGACGCCTTGAGACCGGCGACGACGGCGTCCTCGAACCCGCCGTTGGGGAAGGGGGCCAGCGAGGAGATGTCCACGGTGTGCCGGGCCTCGGCGATGTTCCGGGTCATCTTGTCGAGCAGTCGCCGGGTGCCCACGCGGTCCTTGCAGCCGGCGTCACCCCAGCAGCCGGGTGTCTGCAGGAGCCAGCCGGAGGGGTTGTCCGCCGGGGCGTCCAGGCGGTTGCCGTCGGTGCGCTGCCAGACCGACCCCTCAAGGCCGGGCGAGGTTTCGCGCAGCGACCGCTCGATGGAGTCCAGATGGGGGGTGGGCGGTGTGTCCGCCGCGTATGCCGAAGACGTCGGCAATGCCGCACAGACGGTCGTCAGGGCGACGGACGCCGGTATGAGCCGGTGGAGCCGGTGGTGCCGGTGAGGAGCCAAGAGCTTGCCTTCTTAGGGTGACGAGGCGAGCCGGGCGCTGATCACATGCCGCCGATCGCATGCCCGGCTCCGGTTGTTACCAGACGGTACCGGGCTACCTCCGGTTCACTTCGCGCTGAAGACGATCTCCGCTACAACTGCGGCTGCCGCCGCGGCGCTTGTGGCTCCTCTGTTCGCACATGCCGCGAAGGTGCGGATTTTCAGAACCAGTTGACGGTGAGCGGGAAGGCTGCGGTGGCCGTGGCGCCGCGGGAGTCGGTGACGGTGGCGGTGATCGGAAAGGTACCGGTCTGCCAGGGTCTGCCGCCGATCCGGCCGCCGGGGGCGTCGGCGCCCAGGCCCAGCGGCAGGCCGGTGGCGCGGTAGGTGAGCGGGGGTGTGCCGCCGGTGGCGGTCAGTTGGACGGTGCAGTCCTGGAGGAAGCGGCAGGTCTGCGGGCCGGGGGCGGTGAGCTTCAGGTCACCGCCGGGCGGCTCGGTGCCGCCGGTGTCGAACACGCCGCTGACGGGGGCGGCGGTGGCGGCATTGCCCGCGTGCCCGGTGCCGTACATGTCCTCGACCGTCCGCAGCAGGCTGTAGTGGTTGTAGGCGCCGCCGACGCTGCCCGGTGCGACATGGGCTCCGTGGAACACGGTCGCGATCCGGTTGGAGCCGAGGTAGTTGTCCTCGTCCCAGGTCACCATCAGCAGGCTGTTGTGTTCCTTGGCCCACCGGGCGTAGGAGGCGAGGTTGTTCTTGAGCCAGGTGTCGCCGCTGCCGACGCCGCAGTCGTGCATGTCGTTGCACATGTCCGGGATGACGAAGGAGACGGTCGGCAGCCGGGTGAAGTCGTCCTGGGGGAACTGGGCGAAGGTCTTGCCGGTGTTCACGGGCACGTTCTTGAAGGCGAACCAGGGGTTGTGCTTCTGGGCGTAGCGGCCGTCGGCGCAGGTCGTGGAGCCCTCGTTCGGCAGGCCCTCGTTGTAGCTCGCAAAGGTCTTGCCGGCAGCGAGCAGCTCCTGGCCGAGGTTGGGCGCGGTCATCGACTGCGCGGTGTAGCAGCCGTCGCCGGTGATCCCCTGGGTGGCGCCGGAGAAGAGGTTGAAGTAGTTCGGCTGGCTGGGGTGGGTCAGCGCCTGCATACCGGTCAGGTCGGCGCCCTCCCGGGCGAGTTGGTTGAGGTAGGGCGCGGCGGCGTTGCCGATGATCTCGCCGTACTGCTTGTTCTCGAAGACGACGATCACGACATGGTCGTAGGCCGGCAGGGCGGCGGCCCGGATGCCGCTGCCGCTCGCATGGACCGTCGTACCGTCCGGCGTGGTGCGGGCGTCGGCGGTGGCGGCGGCAAACGTCAGGCCGAGCGCGCCGAGCACCGCCACGAGCGCCCTGCGCAGCTGGACCGCTGTGCGCTTCATCAGGTCTCCCTCCGTGCCGTAGATGCCGTGGTCGAGGTCGTGATCGAGGTCGAAGTCGTGATCGTGATCGTGATCGAGGTGGTGATCGTGATCGAGGTGGTGATCGAGGTCGAAGTCGTGGTCGTGGTCGTGGTCGTCAGTCTTCGCGGCGGGCCGCGTCCACGACGGCGATCCGCAGGAGGCGGGGTACGGGCAGGTCGCAGCGCCGGAAGGCCTCGGCAGTGGCGGTCCGGACCGCCGCGCGCCGGTCCGGGGGCACCAGCAGCAGCACACTGCGGCCCGGGCGGGCGCCGGGCCACCAGGCGGACCAGGCACCGGCGCGCAGGGCCTCGCCTACCGCAGTGGCGAGGCCGGTGGCCGGGGAGGAGGCGGGGGCAGGAGTGATGGGAGTGATTGGAGTGATGGAGGTGATGGGGGTGATGGGGGTGATGGGGGTGATGGGGGTGGCGTCGCCGGTACCCGCGGCGCCGTCGGTGGTGGGACGGGCCGTCAGAAGGAGCAGGCAGGCATCCGTAGCGCCGTCAGGGGCGCGCAGCGGCTGATGGGTGTGGCCGTCGGCCGCGAGGAGGTGGCCGGCCCGGGCGAAGAGGACGGCCCGGCGGAGCCCGTCATCGCCGGGCACGGCGGAGCCGAGGAGGCGCGCCAGTTGCGGGCGGGTCGGCGGGTCCCCGCCCCGGTCGGCGTGCACACCCGAGACGGCCAGTGCGACCGCGCACTCCAGCGGTTCGGCGACGGGCAGCCCCACGGCCTCGGGCAAGGGGGCGTTCAGCTGCAGATCGGCGCCGCCCCGGCCGCAACCGGCGGCGGCGAGGCTGCGCAGCACGGCGTACGGGCGGACGGCCCAGTCGGGGGCGCGGGCAGCCGGTCCGGTGAGGGGGAGTTCGGCGGTCTCCGCCGGGTGGTTGAGCGAGCCGCAGCGCAGCATCCCGTCGGCACGCGGGGCGACGGCCACATCCACGTAGTGGCCGGCCGCCGCGAACCAGTCGGATCCTGGCGTCGTGCCGGTACCCGGCGGGCCGGGCGGGACGGCGCCGGGGACGGAGACCCGGAAGGCGGACGCGGAGACCCGGACGGCGTACGGGGCCCGCCACACCGCGCCGGGCGGCCGGTGGTACGCCATCGAGAAGCTGTGGGAGAGCAGGCGCAGCAGCGGGTCCGCCGTGGTACGGCGGGCCAGGTCCACCGCGCTCACCCCAGCTCCTTGCGGGCGAGCAGCCGGTAGGCGTTGCCGCCGTCGGTGGCCCGGGCCACCACGGTGCGCAGGCCGTCGAGGGCGAGCGCGGCGGCGTAACAGGGCACTGCCATGGCCTGTACGGCGCTTCGGGCGGCCCGGCGGGCCGGGGTCGGGGGAACGGTGGACCAGGGGGCGTGCGGGTCGGGGGCGAGCCCGTTCGCGGCGAGGGCGACGGCGCCGAGGAAGTCGCCGTTGGGCTGGTGGGCCGCGCCGTGCTGCTCGGCGAGCACGGTGAACCCCCGTGCGGCCAGGGCCTGTTTGAGGTTTCCTGCGGGCATGAGGTGCTGGTGCTGGGGCTGGAACCAGGGCAGCCAGTAGCGGCCGAGCAGTTGGCCGACACGGGACTCGGGATCGGGGAGTTCGATCAGCAGATGGCCGCCGGGGGCCAGGACCTTGACGGCGGCGTCGAGTTCGGCGAACGGATCCCGGGTGTGTTCGAGGTAGTGGTGCATGCTCACCGTGTCGTAGCGGCCGGCGAGCCGGTCGGCGAGGTCGGGGAACTGGCCCTGGTAGGCGGTGTCGATCCAGCCCCGGCGTTCGGCCTCGTGGACCCCTTCGCCCATGTCCAGCCCGTCGAAGCGGGTGTCGGGCCATACGGCGCGGGCGGCGTTGCAGAAGTGGGCGGCAGCGGTTCCGACATCGAGCCAGGCCCTGGGGGTGGTGAAGGGCCGGAGCAGTTCGGCACGGTCGCGGTAGGTGCCGCTCATCCGGCCCAGGACCAGGGCGGCGCCGTCACCGCCGAGGCCTTCGTAGAAGTCGCGGTAGTAGAAGTCGAGTCCGTCCGGGGTGAGCCGGGGATTCTGGAAGATGTGGCCGCACTGGCGGCACTCTTCCAGGGTGAACCGGCCGGGCTTGCCCTGGAGCAGGTCGGGCGTGCGCAGCCGCACCGCGGGTCCGGGTGCCGAGCACCAGGGGCAGTCCGGGCGGCGGGGCTCGAAGAACCGGTCCGTGCCGCCGGCGAGCGCGCCGGCGTACGCGGCTCGGCGCCCGGCGTCGCCGACGGCGCCGGGCTCTTCGGCGGCCGGTGTGGCGAGGGTCCGCAGTGCGGTCGACAGGGCGCGCAGCGGACGCAGGGCGGTGGCGCGGGCGAGACCTGCGGGGCGCGGTCCCCGGACCGGGCCCAGGACGGCGGCGGGCTGCAGCCAGTACAGAGCGGCCGCCGCGGCACCCCAACGCGGCGCGGAGTGCAGGCACTTCACCAGCAGGGCGAGACCCGCGAGCTGGGCGGTGGACAGCAGGGCGGGCGGCAGACCACGGGCGCGGAGCTCCTCGGCGTGCCGCGCGGGGTCGGGGGGCGGGCCGGTCAGTCCGGGGGCGAGCGCCCAGCCGGTGGCATCGGGAGCGTACTCCTTGAGGGTGCGGACGAGGCGGAGCAGATCGGCCGCCGAACGCGGCGGGGCCGCGGCGTCGAGTCCGGCCCGCCGGTGGACGTCATCGGCCACCAGCAGGGCGTGGCCCGCGCCGTGCCCCGGGGCGCACCGGTCGGTGCGGTGGGAGGTGGGGTCGAGCAGCCGGAGCAGACCGAGGGCGCTCTCGGCATCCAGGCGCGCCGGAATCAGGTCCACGACGCACAGACCTTCGCGTACGGCGTGGTCGGCGGCGGCGCGCAGGGTCGCCGCGTCGGCCGTGACGCCGGGGGCGGTGATCAGGTGCCAGCCGGGCAGCGGCGGCCGCGGGGCGTCCTGGGCCGGGGCGGGATCGAGCACGGGCAGCGCGGCGAGCCTGCGGCGGGCGCGCACGGTGCCCGCCCCCAGAGCCGTCACGGCGGCGGCCGCCACCCATCGCGTGCGGCCTCCCGAACGGTGCGCTCGCGTCATCGGGCTCACGGTCCCTTCTCGGTTTCGGTCTCGGTCTCGGTCTCGGTGGGGGCGGTGCCGGGTCCGGGCGGGCCGGGGCGCCGGACGGCGGACGGTGGACGGGCCGGGGTGCGGGCCGGGGTGCGGGCCGGCGGAGGCGCCGGGGTGCCGGGCGCCGGATGCGCCGGGTGCGTGGCGCCGGATGTCCCGGGGGGCACGGCGTCGGCCGGCAGCTTCTCCAGACGGTCGGCCGCGGCTCGGGCGCCGCCCGCTTCGGCGAACGACGCCTGGATACGGCGGGCCGCACGGCGGTGGGCCGGGTTGTCCAAAACGGCGGCCAGCGCCTGGTGCAGCTCGTCCGCACGGGCCCGGCCGAACCGCACCCGCACCCCCGCCCCGGCCCCGGTCACCTGACCGGCGACGATCGGCTGATCGTCGCGGACGGGCGCCACCACCAGCGGCAGTCCGTACGCGAGCGCCTCGCACACGGTGTTGTGGCCGCCGTGGCACAGCACCGCGTCGAGGTGCGGCAGCAGGGCGAGCTGGGGGACGTACTCCTGGTGCACCACATGGTGCGGGACGGTCCCGGCGAGGTCCGCGGGGGCCGCCAGGATCAGTTGCACCCGGTCCGCGAGGGCGTCCGCGGCGCGCAGTACCGCGGGGTAGAAGCGGGCGCCCGCCTCCCGGTTGAGGGTGCCGAGGGAGACGAGCACCCGCGCGCGCCCGGGGTCCAGCCGGTGCCACGGGAAGTCTCCGGGGGACGGTCGGGCGCCGAAGGCGGGCCCGACGAAGGCGTAGTGGGACGGATACCGCCCTCTTTCGGGACGGGGCACCGCCTCCGTTCCGCCGGCGGCCGGTGCCTGCGGGCGGGCCCCGTCGCCGGCCGGTCCGCCGTCCCCGATGAGCGCGGGGGTGGAGAAGACCAGGACGAGGTGCGGGGAGAAGCGTGGGTCCCAGCCACCGGGTGCGCCGCATTCGGCGAGCAGTGCGGCGATGCGCTGTGCCACCCACTCCCCCACCTTGGGGACCCCGTCGAAGGGCCGGGTGAATTCGGCCGTCGTGGTCGCCGAAGTTGCCCAGGGCAGACCGTGGCGCCGCGCCACCAGCGGCCCGGCCAGGGCCTGTTGGTCGGCCACCAGCACGTCGGGCGCAAAGGCTTCGACGGCCGCGTGCACCCCGGGCAGCATCGCGCGGGCGAGGGGGAGGAGGACGTCCGCCCACAGGAAGCGCAGGGCCGCGATGCCCCGCAGATCGCGCCACCGCCCGTGCAGGACGTCGATGCCGTCGCCCCCGCTCCGGTCGCCCGCCGGATACAGGAGGCAGCCCGCGGGGAGCAGGGGCGCCAGGGCCGCGGCGGGTCCGGCCCAGGCGACCCGGTGGCCGCGCGCGGTGAGTTCGGCGGCGACGGCGATCGTGGGGTTGACGTGTCCGGCGAGCGGCGGCACGACGAACAGCACTCTCATCGGGCCACCATCCCGGCCCCGTCGCCGAGTCGTTCCAGGACGGCGGCGCAGAGCCGTTCGGTGGCTTCGTTGAGCACGGTGTGTCCCACGCCCGGGAGCACACACAGGTCGCAGTCCGGTGCGCCGGCCGCGAGTTCCCGGGCTCCGGGGAGGAGTTCGGAGTGCTCTCCGTAGACGGCGAGGGCCGGGCACCTCAGCCGGGCGAAGTCGCGGGAGGTGAAGGCGGCGCCCGCCGCGATGTCCTCGATCAGGGAGGTGCGGTTGAGCAGGGCGTCGGCACCGGCGGTCAGCCGGGACTCCTTGCGCCGCCCGAGCGCGGCCAGCTGCTCGGGCAGGCGGCGGTGTTCCAGGCCGAGGGCCGCGACGGAGAGGGTGTCGGTCATGTTCTCCACCCAGTCGCCGGTCAGTTGGGCATCGATCAGCACCAGCGAGGCGACCAGCTCGGGCCGGACGAGCGCGGTGTGCAGGGCGAGCACTCCGCCGTAGCTGTTGCCGACCAGATGGACCGGGCGGCGGTCGAGGCCGAGGGAGCCGAGCAGGGCGGCGAGGTCGGCGACCGCGGTGTCCCTGTCGTAGCCGCCGGGCGGGCGGTCGCTGCGGCCGTGTCCGCGCTGGTCGTAGAGGAGCACCGGGTGACCGGCGCGGGATACGGGGCCCGCCAGGGTGCAGTAGAAGCTCGACAGGTTGTCCATCACGAGACCGTGGAGGAAGACGACCGTGGGGCCGTCGCCGCGGCCCGGGAGCCGCTGGGTGTGCAGGCGCAGCCCGCCCGCGGGGGTCAGGGACACGGCTGCGCTCAGCCCGCGCAGGCCTGGTCGGCGGCGGTGGCCTTGTCGATGTGGACGGCGAGTTCGCCGACCGTCATGGCCAGGATCTGGTCGATGTCCTTCGCCGCGAGGAGGCCGAGGAGGTCCACCGAGCTGCCGTAGCGCTGCTGCAGCAGCTCGGCGAGGGCGACGAACTCGATGCTCTCCAGCGCCAGATCGTCGTTGAAGGTGGTCGCGGGGGTGACCTCGCCCACGACGAGCAGTTCGTCGCCGACGACGCTCACCAGCATGTCGGTGATCTCGGCCAGGATCGTCCCGGTGCGCTCGGGGAGCGGGTCAGCTGCCATGGGTGGCCTCCGTGGAAGTGGGGGTGTCGGTGCCCGTACGGGGCACGGGCGGCGGCCCGGTCCAGGCGACGACATGGTGCGCGGACAGGTCGTGGACGGAGTCGAGGTGGACGAGGTGGGGCCGGCCGTCCGGGGAGTCCACCCGCAGCGCGCCGCCCGGCGCGGATGTCACGGCCCAGTCCAGCGGCCGGCCGCCGAGGCCGCTGCCCGCCGCCTTCGCCGCGGCCTCCTTGGCGCACCACAGGGCGGTGAGCCAGTAGGCGCGGCCCGTCCCTCCGGTTGCCTCGCGGGCCTGCAGGCCGTCCGCCAGGCGGCGTTCGGCCGGGGTGAGGGCGATCTGTTCGAGGGCCCGCGGATCGTCGGTGACGGGCTCGATGTCGATGCCGACGGGGCCCGACCGGTGGGCGAGGGCGACCGCGACGTGGTCCTTGTACGCCAGCGAGAGGTGGAGGCCGGCGGCGAGCGGGCCCTCGGCCCTGGGGCGGCCGTGGGGGTCGTTGCCGACCGAGACCTCGGCAGGAAAGACGGGACCTGCTCCCGACTCCCACAGCAGCTCTCGGACCGCATCCTTGGCGGCGATCCGGCCCAGCAGCCAGCCCGCGCGGGCGCGCGGCGCGCACCGTTCGTAGCGGGCGCGTTCGGCGGCGCCCAGATAGCGGCGCATCACCAGCTCCTGCGAGGCGGGGTCGGTCCAGCGGCGCCGGGCCAGGCACCAGCCGCCCGGCCGGGGTTCGCCGATGCCGCACACCTCCGGGGTGAACTTCATCGGCCACACCCGTTCGTCGGCACCGAAGCGCCGGTACGTCCAGCCCTCCAGGTCCGCCCATACGCCGCCGTCGGCGCCGCGCAGCTCCACATCGCCGCGTACCGAGCCGGGACCCACCTCACGGATCCGGGCGGTGGCCGCCAGCAGCGCGCCCTCGGGGGGCGGGGGCCCGTAGAGCCGAACCCGGTCCAGGGTCGCGGGGAAGACCAGCCGGTCACCGGTGAGTTTCAGCTGCATCCAGTGGCCGAGGAGCTGGCCCGCGGCGTCCAGGAGGGCGCCGGGGGCGGGCAGTGCGCGCAGCGTTCCGCGGATGCCGTCGGCGGCGAGCGTGCTGACCTCGTGGACCCCGGCGAACGCCGGGCCGTGGAACATCCACCGGTCCCGGTAGAGGGCCTCGGCGCTGACGGGCGCCGGCCCGCAGGACGTCAGGGCCGGGGGGCCGGGGGGTGGCGGAGACGGGTGATGTGCCGCGAGATGGACGGTGACGGTGGCGTGGTCGCCCAGGCTCACCCGTACCCGGCCGCCGTCGGCCGGGGTCGCGATGACGGTGAGGTCGACGGGCGGGGCGACCGGCAGCCAGCGCAGGGCCCGGACGTCGGAGTAGCCGGTGACGGTGAGCCCGGGCCGCGCCTCTTGGGCCGCCTCGGCGGCCAGTTCCAGCAGCGTGGTCATGGGGACGACGGGGAAGCGGTCGGCGGGCTCCGGCCAGTCGTCGGGCTGGAGGTAGACGCAGTGGTCGCGGACGTACGGGAGGGTGCCGAGGGAGAGGTGGCGGACGGTGCGGCGGGGGCCCGGTGCGGGGGCCGGACCGGCGGTGCCGCCAGGGACCGGTACGGGGGACGCACCGGCGGTGCCGCCAGGGACCGGTACGGGGGACGCACCGGCGCTGCCGCCAGGGACCGGTACGGGGGACGGACCGGCGGTGCGGCCGACGACGGGTGCCGGGGCGGGCCGGGCGGCCGCGGCGGCGACCGTGCGGGTGGCGGCCCGGGTTTCGGCGAGGACGGCGTCCAGGGCCTGCCGGACGGGGTCCGCGACGGACGACCGGGGGTGCGGAAGCGGTCCGCCGCCCCCTCCCCCTTGGTCCGGCCGCGCTCCGCCGCCCCCTCGCCCTCCCCCTCCTTCGCCCGGCAGCCCTCCTTCGTCCGGCAGCGCTCCCCCGCCCCCTCCCCCTCCTCCCCCTTCGGGGGAGGGGGCGGGGGGTGGGTTCGGGGGTCGGGGAGGGCTCGCGGACGCGAAGAGCCGGCCCCCCGGCGCCGCCCCGCCCAGGCGGACCAGCGGCGAGCCGAGATCGAGCCGGACCGATGCTCCGGCCCCCTCCGGGCCCGTGGCGCGGTCGGCGGCCGGGGCGGCGCCGACGGGCGGAGCCAGCCGCTCCCAGCGCGGATCGAGCCCCTCGGCCCACAACGCGGCGGCAGTTTTCAGGAGTTGCGCCCTTCCCTCGCCGCGGGTGCCGGCTGCCGCCACGGCGAGATGGCCCTCCCCGTGGAGGGTGTCGCCGATGAAGCCGGTAAGACTGCCGGCGCCGATCTGGACGAAGGCGCGTACGCCCGTCTCGTACAGCCGCCTGGTCAGATGCTGGAAGCGGACCGGTTCCAGGAGGTGCCGCAGCACCAACGCACGGACCTCCGAAGGATCTTCGGGGAAGGGCGCGACGGTCGTCGCCGACCATACGGGGACGTGCGGGTCCCGCAGCGGCAGGGCGTCGAAGGCGGCGCCGACCTGGTCGAGGTAGGGCGCCCACATCGGCGTGTGGAAACCGGAGCGGAAGGGCATCTCCTGGGCCCGTACGCCCTGTGCGGCAAGTCTGCGGACGGCCTCGGCCAGCTGCTGCGGAGCGCCGCAGATCACCGACTGGTGCGGGCAGTTGTCGTGGCTGACCGCCACCCGCTCCAGACCTTCCAGTGCCGCGGCCGCCTGTGCGGCACCGCAGCCCAGGGCCGCATAGACCAGATCGGGCACGGCGAGGGAGCCGGGCCGCAGCGAGCCGAGGAAGGTGTCCACGGCCTGCGGCGGGTACATTCCGGCGACCACCATGGCCGTCCATTCCCCGAGGCTGTGGCCGGTCAGCAGATCAGGGACGACGCCCAGTTCGGCCAGGGCGCGGGCGAGCAGCCGGCCGACGGCGAGGGAGTCGACGGCCCGCTCGACCAGGCTGCTGCCTCCGGAGACCGCCGGGCGCGGCAGGGACATCCGGTCGGCGATGTCGTCCACAAGCGGCGGCGGCTCGGCTTCCAGTCCCGGAAAGACGAAAGCGAGCCGCGCTCCCGCCTCCCGGGCGTACGGTCCGAAGAAGGGGCTCGGGGTGAACCACACCTCACCGCGCCCCCGCCAGGGCAGTCCACGGGCGAGGATCTTGGCGGCCAGGGCGCGGCGCTGCGGGGTGGGGCCGAGGAGCGCGAGACGGCAAGGGCCGTCCTCCGCGGGGACGCCGGTGCCCGTGTCCCTCTCCCCCGCCCTCTCCCTTGCGCCCGCTCCCTCCCCTTCTCCCACCTTCCGTAATTTCTCCGCCAGTTCGGCGGGAGAGTGCGCGGCGAGCAGTACGGTGCGCTCCGGCTCCGCCGTCCGCAGCGGGGAGGTGCGGGGCACGGGCGGCTCGGCGGCGGGCCGGCAACCCGGGGCTTCCTCCAGGATGACGTGGGCGTTGATCCCGCCGAAGCCGAAGGCGTTGACCCCGGCCCGTAAGGGTGCCCGTCCGGCGTCCCAGGGTTCGGCCTCGGTGACCGGACGCATCCGGGTCCGTGCCAGGCCCTCGTGCGGCTCGTCCAGGTGCAGGGTCGGCGGCAGGGTGCGGTCGTGCACGGCGAGGGCGGCCTTGATCAGTCCGGCGATCCCGGCGGCCTGCATGGTGTGGCCGAGCATCGACTTCACCGAGCCCAGACCGACTGGCGGCCGGCCCGCGCCAGGAGGCCCGAACACCCTGGCCAGGGTGTCCAGTTCGGCGCCGTCCCCGACCGGGGTCCCGGTGCCGTGGGCCTCCAGCAGGCCGAGTGCGGTGGGGTGTTCCGGATCGAGGCCGGCGCTGCCCCAGGCCTGCTGCAGCGCCCTGGTCTGCCCCTCCGTCCGGGGGTTCATCAGGCTCGACGCGCGCCCGTCCCCCGCCACTCCCGCCCCGCGGATGACCGCGTAGACCCGGTCCCCGTCGCGTTCGGCGTCGGCCAGGCGTTTGAGGAGGACGACGCCGGTGCCTTCGGACAGCAGGGTGCCGTCGGCCCGGCGGTCGAAGGGGCGGATGCACTGGGTGGGGCTCAGGGCCCGCAGCTGGGTGAAGACGCTCCACAGGGTGGCGATATGGCAGTGGTGCACGGCTCCGGCGACCACGCTGTCGCAGCGCCCGGCGGCCAGCAGATCGACGGCCTGGGCCACGGCCAGCAGCGAGGAGGCGCAGGCCGCGTCGAGGGTGTAGGCGGGCCCGCGGAAGTCCAGCCGGTTGGCGGTCCGGGCAGCGGTGAAGCTGGGCACCAGGCCGATGGACGCCTCCGGCCGTTCGGGGCCCAGGCTCTCCTGGAAGGCGTCGCGCAGCGCAGAGATCTTCGGCTCCCCCAGTTCCGGGGCCAGTTCGCGCAGGGTGACGGCGAGCTGGTGGGCCGTTCGGACCCGCTGGTCGAGCCGGGCGGTGGCCACGCCCATGAAGCCGCCGCGGCCGAGTATGACCCCGATACGGGAGCGGTCGGCGGGCAGCCGCTCCGGGCCGCCGGCGTCGGCGATGGCGTCGGCGATGACGCGCAGCGCGAGCAGTTGGTCGGGTTCGGCTCCCGGGACGGTGGCAGGCATGATGCCGAAGCGGGTGGGGTCGAAGGCGGCGAGCTCGTCCAGGAAGCCGCCCCGCCGGCAGTAGAAACGGTCGCTGCGGGCGGGGCCCTCGGCGCCGTGCGGGTCGTAGTAGATCTCGGGGTCCCAGCGGCCGGGTGGCACCTCCGTGATGCAGTCCGTGCCGGCCAGCAGGTTACGCCGGTAGGTGGCGAGATCACCGGCACCGGGGAAGAGCGCCCCCATGCCGACGATCGCGGCGTCCGTGGGGCGGGGCCCGGTCCGCCGGGCACCGGTGTCACTCATCGCCCGCCGCCTCCCCGCCGGCGTCCGCCATCAGGACGACCTGGGGCGAGGCGCCGTGGGCCAGCTCGGCCAGCAAGGCGTCGGCCGCGGCACCGGGGTCCAGGAGCGGGATGCCCCGGCGGGCGTAGGCCCGCTCCAGCTCCGGGGTGACCATGCCGCCCCCGTCGGCCGCCCAGGGCCCCCAGTCGACGGCGAGGACGCGCCCGGCCGTACGGGCCGACCAGGCCCGGGCGAGGGTGTCCAGGGCGTCGTTGGCGGCGGCGTAGTCGGCCTGGCCGCGGTTGCCGAAGACCCCGGCGACGCTGCCGAAGAGGACCAGGAAGCCGGTGTCCTCGCCGGCGGCCTCCAGGAGATGGCGTGCGCCGTCGACCTTGGCGGCGAAGACCCGCGCGAAGGAGGCCGGGTCCTTGTCCCGCAGCAGCTTGTCCTCCAGGGTGCCTGCGCCGTGCACGATCCCGTCGAGCCGGCCGTGCCGGTCCCGGATGTCTTGCACCACGGCGCGGACGGCGGCGGCGTCGGTGACATCGGCCGCGTGGTAGCGCACGGAAGCGGCGAGCGGTTCCAGGGCGGCGAGGGTGCCGGTGACCTCGCGGCGGGCCAGGACGCGGGTGGCCGCCGCCTCGATCCGGGCCGGTCTGCGCAGCCCTTGGGCGAGGAGGGCGGCGCGCAGCGCGATGCGGTCGTGGGCATGCGCGAGCGCCGGGTCCTCGGGGGTCTCGTTCAGGGGCGTACGCCCGAGGAGTTCGAGGTGGCAGCCGTGCGCGCGGGCCAGGGCGTGCGCCGTACGGGCGGTGATGCCGCGCGCGCCGCCGGTCAGCAGCACCACGGAGCCCGCGTCGAGCACCGGCCGGCCGGTGGCGGGCGGGTCGTGCGGCAGTGGCGCGGGAACGGTGCGCAACGTGGTGCGGGTGCCGTTGGTGCGGCCGACGACGACCGGTTGGCCGGGGGCGCAGAGTTCGGCGAGGAGGTGGGCCGCGATGCGTTCGGGGCGGTCCTTCGGGTCGATGTCCACGGCGCGGATCAGGACGCCGGGGTATTCGAGGGCCGCCGTACGGGCAAAGCCGCGCAGCCCGGCGCCGGGCAGGGGATCGGGAGCGTCCTCGGTGGCGTCCTGGCCGAAGGTGCCGCCGGCCGCGGTGGCCAGCAGCAGCCACCGGGCTCCGCCGGTCAGGGCGGTGCGCAGCCCCGCGTACTGTCCGGGCAGTACCGCACCGCGGCCCGCCCGCAGGGCGCTGAGGTCCACCAGTCCTCCCACCCCGTCGGCGGTGACCTCGGCCAGCCGCTCGGCGGGCACGGTGCGGACCCGTGCGCCATGGCTCTCCAGAAGGGCGGTGAGGGCGAGCGCCACGCCCTGGCCGTCCTCCACCACGGCGAAGTCGCTGCCCGCCACCACCTCGGCGGGTGGCCGGCTCGCCGGCGGGCCGAGGGGCGCTGCCTGGACCAGGTAGCGGGTGGGGCGCTGCGGCACGGGGGCGCTGTCGGCTCCGGCCCCGGACCCGGCCCTGGCGGGCGGGTGCACGGTGGTGCGCCGGTGCACGGTGGTGCGCGGGTGCACGGTGGTGCGCGGGTGCACCGTGGCGGGCGGGTGCACCGTGGCGGGCGGCGGGAACTCGGACAACTCGGACAGAGGATCGGATAGCTCGGGCAGGGAAGCGGCCGGTGCGGAGCCGCCCCCGGTGAGGGCCGCTGCCGGACCGGCTCCTGCGAGGCCCGCTGCGGGACCGGCTCCTGCGAGGCCCGCAGCGGGACCGGCCCCTGCGAGGGCCGCTGCCGGCTCGGGCGAGGCGGGTGTCTCCGGTGCGGCCTCGCTGCGGGCAGCAGCGATCCAGTCGACGATGCCGCTGATGGTCTTGACCCGGGAGAGCTGCTCCACCGCCGGCTCCATGGCCCCGTCGGCGTCCTGCGGCAGTCCGATCCGGGCGGCCAGCGCACCGATGATCTCCACGCGCTTGATGGAGTCCACCGAGAGGTCGGCCTCCAGGTCGAGCCCCGCTTCGAGCATCTCGTGCGGATATCCGGTCCGGGTGTGAATGACCTCCCGTACGGCATCGAGGAGTTCGGCGGGGCTCAGAGGCCGTGCCGCGGTGCCGCGCGCCGGCCCGACGGCGGCTTCGACCGCCCCGAACCCGCCATCGGCCCCTGCGTCGGCCCCTGCGTCGACTTCGCCCCCCGCGCCGGCCCCGACGGATGCGGCGTACGACGGGGCGAACTGCTCGGGCACGGTCCTCGGCGGTGCGGCCGCAGCGGCCTCCCCTGCATCCCCCGCCCCCTCTGTATCCCCCAAATACCGCAGCACCACGTCCCGTTGGGCCGCGATGAGCTCTCGCGAGGCCCGCAGATACTCCAGCACCGCACCCTGCCGGGCAAGGCCACCGGCAAGACCACCGGCAACGTCACCGGCAAGGCCACCGGCAACGACACCGGATGCGGTGCCGCCCCCGGACGCCGCACCCTCGCCGGCCCGCCCCGGGTCCACACGTCGCGCGGGGCGCAGCCCGCCCGGCAGACAGGCGCCGTCGGCGGTGCGCACCAGATGCCCGTCGACCAGCCACCCCGGGCGGCGCGGTGCGACCGCGGGCAGCGTCTCGGTACGCCCGTGGAACAGGGCCTCCGGGGCGATCGGGACCCCGGCCGCCGCGAGCCGGGCCAGTACGTGCGGCAGCCGGGCCAGCCCCGGCTCGCCCGGGACGTCCAGCGCCACAGCCGTATGCGGCCGGCCGTCCAGGATGCGCCCGACGAGACCGGTGAGCACCCGGCCGGGCCCGGCCTCCACAAAGGTGCGCACCCCGGCGGCGTACATGTCCTCGATCTGCTCCACGAAACGCACGGGTGCGGCGACCTGGTCTGCCAGCGTGGCACGGACCGCGGACGCCGCACGGCCGTACGGGCGGGCGGTGGCGCCGGACCAGACCGGGAAGGCGGGCACGGCCACCTGCGCCGCGGACAGTTCGGCGGCGAGCACGTCGCGCGCTGCGGCGAGTCGCGGGCTGTGGAAGGCGCAGGCCACCGGCAGCCGGCGCGCCTCTACACCGGCCGCGCGCAGTGCCGCCACCGCCGATTCCACGGCATCCGTGGGCCCGGAAATCACGCTCTGTTCGGGCGCGTTGTGATTGGCGACGACGACCCCGGCCGGGTGGAGCAGCTCCCTGACGCGCTCCGGAGCGGCCACGACGGCGGCCATCGCGCCGGGGTCGTCCCCGGCGGCCCCGAGGATGGCCTCGCCGCGGCGGGCGCTGAGCCGCAGCAGTGTCCCGGTGTCATAGGCGTCCGCGGCCCACAGTGCGGTCAGCTCGCCGTAGGAGTGCCCCGCCGTGCAGTCGGGCCGCACGCCGAGCGTGGTGAGCAGCCGGTGCGCGGCGGCCGAGGCGAGACCGAGCGCCGGCTGGGCGACACGGGTGTCGGTGAGGGCGGCCTGCTGGGCGGCCCGCCGCTCGGGGGTGAAGGCGGTGGGCGGGAACATGGCCGCGACCCACTCCGGTTCGGCCTCGTCCAGGAGGCCGCGCAGGGCGGGGAAGGCGAGGAACAACTCCCTCAGCATTCCCGGGCGTTGACTTCCCTGGCCGGGGAAGAGGAAGGAGACCAGACCGGGGTCGGCGTCCCGGCGGCGCGGATACACCCCCTCGGCGGCGTCGAACCGGCGGGCGGCTGCCAGTTTGGCGGCAAGATCGTCGAGGTCGTCGGCCACCACGCAGACCTGGACCGGCCCGTGCGCCGCGGCGGTCTCGGCGGCCAGGTCGCGCAGCGGCCACGGCCGCCCGGCGGCGTCGTTGTCCGCCAGCCGCGCGGCGAGCCGCTCCATGGCCCGTACGGCGGCGGGGCGGTCGGCCCCCCGGAAGCAGAAGAGTTCGGCGGGCCAGTGCGTCAGGGCGTGGGCGGGCTCGGGCGCACCGTCGTAACCGGCCAGCACGGCGTGGTAGTTGGTGCCGCCGAAACCGAAGGCGCTCACCCCGGCGAAGCGCCGTCCCACGGGGACCGGCCAGGGCCGGGCGCTCCCGGTGTCGAAGCGGAACGGTCCGGTGTCCGCGGCCGGCCGGGTCAGATGCAGGGTCGGCGGCCGTACGCCCGTGTGCACGGCGCGGGCGGCCTTGATGAGCCCGGCCAGGCCGGCCGCGCATTTGGTGTGCCCGATCTGCGATTTGACCGAGCCCAGCGTGCAGCTGCCCGGGGCAGCTCCCGCGGCGTCGAACACGTCGGTCAGGACACCGAGTTCGGCGGTGTCGCCGACGACGGTACCGGTGCCGTGGGCTTCGAGGAGCCCGACCTCGGCGGGGCTGATCCCGGCGCGCCGGTAGGCGCGTTCGAGGGCCCGCCGCTGGCCTTCGGGCCGCGGTGCGGTCAGCCCGAGGGACCGCCCGTCGCTGGAGGTGCCGACGGCCTTGACGACCGCGTAGATCCGGTCGCCGTCGCGTTCGGCGTCGGCGAGCCGCTTGAGGACCAGCGCGCCGACACCCTCGCCGAGCGCAATGCCGTCGGCCGCCGCGTCGAAGGGGCGGCAGCGGCCGGTGGGCGACAGGGCGCGTACGGAGGCGAACATCAGGTAGTCGTTGATGCCGTTGTGCACATCGGCGCCGCCGCACAGTGCCATATCGCTGTCGTGGTCGCGCAGTTGGCGGCAGGCCAGGTCGAGTGCGGCGAGCGAGGAGGCGCAGGCGGCGTCCACGGTGCAGTTGGCGCCGCCCAGGTCGAGACGGCTCGCGATGCGTCCGGCGATGACATTGGCGAGGACGCCGGGGAAGGAGTCCTCGGTCAGTCGGGGCAGTTCGGCGTCGAGTTCGGGCGGCAGGGCCCCCAGGTAGGCCGGGTGGAGTGCGCGCAGGCCGTAGGCGCCCGCCAGTTCGGTGCCCGCTTCGGCGCCGAAGACGACGCTGGTGCGGGCCCGGTCGAAGTCACGCTCGGCGTATCCGGCGTCCGCCAGCGCCTTGGCGGCCGCTTCCAGGGCGAGCAGTTGCACCGGCTCGATGGCGGCGAGGGAGGCCGGGGGGATGCCGTGGGCGAGGGCGTCGAAGGGGATGGCGGGGAGAAAGCCGCCCCAGCGCGACGGGGTGCGTTCGCCCGCCCGCGCGGGGTCCGGATCGTGGTACGTACCGGTGTCCCAGCGCTCGGCGGGTACCTCGGTGACGGAGTCGACGCCGGAGACGATGTTGGACCAGAAGCGGGCGGCGTCGGCCGCGCCCGGATAGCAGCACGCCATGCCGACGATGGCGATGTCCAGCGGTTCCGCCGCCTGCCCCCGGTGTCCGTCCGGTTGCCCGTCGGGGGTCGTGAGCTGCTCCGCCCGGGCCGTGAGCTGCGCGGTGGCCCCCTCGGTCACGGCGGTGTGCAGCGCGGCGACGGTGGTGGTGGCGCTGCGGGCGGTGGCGGCCTGGCCCAGCATGTACAGGCCCTCCCGGCGCTGTTCCCGCTCCCCCACCGGCGCGGGCCGCCCGCCGTCCGTATGGCGCAGGCCCTTGCTCGCCAGGCGCAGCCGTCCGAGGTTGCGCCGCTCCAGTTCCTCCCACCGGGCGCGCGGGTCCGTGCCCTGCGCGGCGAGGCGCCGTCCGGCGGCCGTGAACTCCTCGGCGTAGGCCGTCTCGGCGCAGCGTGTGGCATGGCCCGGTGCGGTCCGCAGCAGGACGGTCCGGTCGCAGGCCAGGGCGGTGTCCTGGAAGCCGGGCAGGACGGCTCCGGTGGCCACGGCCTCCTGGGTGAAGAGGTAAGCGGTGCCCATCAGGACGCCGATACGGGCGCCGAGCCCGGCGAGCGGGGCCGCGGCGGCGGCTGCCATGGCGGCGGAGCGGGCGTCGTGGATGCCGCCCGCGAAGAGCAGGTCCAGGTCCTCGGCCGTCCCACCGTGCGTCCGGGCGTGGACGGTCAGCCGCTCGATCTGCTCCTCCCACAGCGGGAAGCTGGCCCGGGGGCCGATGTGGCCGCCGCACTCCTGCCCTTCGAAGACGAATCTCCGGGCGCCTTCGGCGAGGTAGCGCTCCAGCAGGCCGGGGGCCGGAACGTGGAGGTAGGTCCGGGTACCGGCCGCTTCGAGCGGCGCGGCCTGGGCGGGCCGGCCACCGGCGATGAGCGCGTATGCGGGGGCGAACTCGGCCACGGCGGCGAGCTGTTCGCGGCGGAGTTCGGGAGGTGCGAAGCCCAGCAGGCCGACGCCCCAGGGCCGCTCGCCCAGCCGCCCGGCGGTCTCGGCCAGCAGCCGGCGCACCTGCTCCCCGTCCATGACGGCGAGGGCGAGAAAGGGCAGTCCGCCCTCGGCGGCGACCGCGGCGGCGAAGGCGGACACATCGCTGACCCGGGTCATCGGCCCCTGGGCCACGGGGAGATGGCGGGCACCGGGTCGCGGCGCGAGCGGCCGGGTGCGCGCCGCCGCGACGAGGTGCTCGGTGAGGGCGGTCCGTACCGCCTGTACGACGCCGCCGGTGGTGCGGTGCCGGGCGGCGAGCCGGCCGGCGAACGCCCCGTCCTGGCCGATGGGGAGTAGTTGGGCCTGCAGGTCCCGGGCACCGAGGAGGGCGGCGATGCGGGCGGGGTCGGGATCCGTCGCGGTGGCCCCGGCACGGTCTCCTCCGGCGCCCGCGGCCGCCGCGGGGGCGGTGAGGTCCGGGCGGGTGAGGACCCGGTGGCCCGCGACGAGCGTGGTCTCGCTGCCGTCCATGGCCCGGATGGCGTCGGCGACCGCGCGGGGCAGCCGGGCCGCTCCCTCGGTGGTGAGCGCGAGCTGGGAGTCGAGCAGCACCCCGGCCGCTCCGCCGGCGACGGCCGCGGCGGCGGTGTGCGGGCCGATCCCCCCGGCGGCGAGCACGGGGACCGTCACGGCCGGGTCGGCCAGTACGCGGGCGAGCAGGACGCAGGTGGTGAGTTCGCCGACCCGGCCGCCCGACTCGTGACCCCGGGCGACGAGCGCGGTGGCACCGGCAGCACACGCCGCCACGGCCTCCTCGGGGGTGGTGATCTCGGCCCATACGCGGCACCGCCCGCCGCGTGCCCAGTCGTCCGGTCCGAGGGGCGCTTCGTCCGGACCGAGGGGCGCTTCGTCCGGACCGAGGGGCGCTTCGTCCGGACCGGAGACCGCGTCGTCCGGAGCGGGGGCCGTGCCCGGGCCGGCGGCGTACGCCCGCGGGTCCGCCGCGTACGCCCGCGGGTCGGCGAGCAGCACGGTGTCGGTCCCGTCGGGCAGATCGGCGGGCGTGAGCGGACACCCCACCGGTACCCGCACACCGTGGCGTAATCGGCCGAGCCGGGCGAGCGCGTCGCGCGCGGCAGCGGCGTCCCTGCCGAGGTCCAGCAGTCCGAGTGCGCCGGCGCGTTCGGCAGCCACGACGATCCGCTCGCCCGGCTCCTCGAAGGGCGAGAGCACGATGACGAGGTCACGGCCGGAGAGCGGGGTGCCGGACAGCGGGGTGCCGGAGTGGGGGGTGCCGGGGAGAGGGGGCCAGGGGGCCACGGGCGCTCCTTCTGCTGGGGGCGGACACGCTTACCACTGCCACCTGCGGTGACCAGCGGTCAGATGCGAAAGGCAGGCCCTGACCCGCTGATACCGCGTTGCATGGTGGAGCCACTCCCATGCACTGTCAACGCACGTGCATCAGGCGGTAGTTGATTCCGCCAAGGTCACCCAGGTGCCGTGTCACCTCCGCCACCACCCCGCCACCTGGGCGAACACACACTCGAAGACCGGTTCCCCACCTCTCAACTGGCTTGAAATACACCATGGTTGGCGCAGTGCACCAGCGGCTCGCCGCGCAGATAGCGGCCGGCCTCCGCAGCGGCGATCCGTGCGGCCTTGTGCGCGACTTCCTGGCTGCCGCCCGCGATGTGCGGGGTGAGCACCACGCCGGGGGCGGTCAGCAGCCGGGAGCCGGCGGGCAGCGGCTCCTCGGGGAAGACGTCGAAGCCGGCGCCGGAGAGCTGTCCGGAGTCCAGGGCATCGCAGACCGCGTCGTAGTCGAGGAGCGCTCCGCGGGCACAGTTGACCAGGATCGCGCCGCGGGGCATCGCGGCGATCTCCGTGCGCCCGATCATGCCCGTGGTCTCCTCGGTCACCCGGGCGTGCAGGGAGACGATGCGGGAACGGGTCAGCAGTGCGTCGAGCGAGACCTGTTCGGCGAGGCCGGACAGCGCCTCGGGGCGGACGTAGGGGTCGTGGACGAGGACCTGGGCACCTATGGCGGCGAGCACCTTGGCGACCCGGCTGCCGATGGCGCCGAAGCCGATCAGCCCGACGGTGGCGCCCTCGATCTCGATGCCGCAGTTGTCGTAGTCGTAGTAGTCGCCGCGCCAGACGCCGCGGCGCAGATCGGTGTGGGTGTCGCCGACGCCGCGGGCGGCGGCCAGCATCAGGGTGAGGGTGTGCTCCGCGGTGGCGGTGGCGTTCCGGCCGGGGGCGTAGCAGACCGCGACACCGTGCCGGGTGGCGGCTTCGATGTTGACGTTGACCGGGCCGCCGCGGCTGGTGCAGAACAGCTTCAGATCGGGACAGTGGGCGAGAATCCGCTCGGTGAGCGGGCCGTGCTCGGTGACACAGATCTCGACGCCTTGCAGAGCCTCGATCATTTCGTCCTCAGTGCCGGAGGCCTCGATGACCTCGGCGACCGGGCCGAAGGGGGTGTGCGGCCAGTCGAATTGGATCTCGCGCACATCCAGCGGCGTGTCCCCGGCGGCCTCGTGCACGGCCCGGGTGAACAGGCCCGGGCGGATGAAGTGGTTGCCGGCGGCGAGGACGGTGGTGCTCATGAGGGCTTCTCCTGAAGGGCGGGGGCGGCGGTGACGGTGCGGTGGCGGCGGTGCGGGGGCGGCGGTGCGGGGGCCGGACGACGGTCAGTGGTGGGAGGGGACCCGGTTCAGGGCCGGGGAGTTGAAGCTGAGCAGCGCGGTGCGCCCGTTCTCGATGCGGATCTCGGTGAGGGCGCCGTTGTGCAGCACGGGGAAGACCCGGCGGTAATCGGCGAGCGGGATGCCCAGCAGGTGGCAGAGCAGGACCCGGACGAGGGTGGAGTGCGCCACGACCAGGATCCGGCCGTCCGGCTGCTCGCGGGCGAGGTCGGCGAGGCAGTCGGCGGCGCGCTCGGCGGCGCGGCGCGGGTGCTCCCCGTCGGGCAGATGGTTCTCCACCGGGTCGGCGAGGAACGCGGCCAGCCGTTCCGGGAAGCGCCCGCGCATCTCGTCCCTGGTCAGGCCCTCGCCCTGGCCGAAGTCGAGCTCGTAGAGCCGCTCGTCGGTGTGTGCGGCCAGGCCGCAGGCGGCGGCCGCGGGCGCGGCGGTGAGGCGGGCCCGGGAGAGCGGGGAACTGTGGACGGCGGTGAGGCCGGCGGTGGCGGCCCAGGTGGCGAGGGCGGCGGCCTGTTCGCGGCCGTGGTCGGTGAGCGGCACATCGGTGCGGCCGGCGTAGCGGTTCTCCGCATGCCAGACGGTCTCGCCATGGCGTACGAGGACGAAGTCGGTCACGGTGCTGCCCTCCTGCGGGCGTGGTCGGCCACGGCGGGGTCGAGCCAGCCGCGGCGGGTGAGTGCGTCGATGAAGCGGAGGTGGACGGGGGTGTAGCGGGCGGTGCGGGCAGGTGCGGGCGCGAGCTCCCGGTCGATGCGGACCATGGCGGCGGCGGCTTCCTGGAGGCCGGCGCCGGAGGAGGTGGCGGCGAGGACGGCCATGCCGAGGGCGCCCTCGGCCTGCTGCGGCAGCCGTACGGGGCGGCCGAGGACATCGGCGCGCAACTGGCACCAGTAGGCGTTGCGGGCGCCGCCGCCGGTGAGGGTGAGCGGCCCGTCGACGGGCGCGCCGAGGTGGTCGAGGTAGTCGAAGCAGAGCCGTTCGAGGCAGGCGACACCGAGCAGATAGGCATGGAACTCGGCGGCACGGGTGGGGACGTGACCGAGGAGGAAGGGTTCGGCGTCCGGGGCGCGGAAGGGGAAGCGTTCGCCGCCGCCGGCGACCAGGGGGTAGGCGACCGCGTCCGGATTGTCCAGGGCCGCGGCCTGCGCGGTGAGCGCATCCAGGTCCGCATCGCGGAAGTGCCGGGAGATGACCCCGGCGCCGCTGCTGGAGGCGCCGCCCGGCAGCCAGCTGTCGCCCGGTCCCCGGTGGCAGTAGACGACGCCCGCCGGGTCACGGATCAGCTGCGGGCTGCTTCCCTTGAGGACGAGGGTGGTGCCGAGCACCGAGTTCCAGGCGCCCGGCGCAAGCGCCCCGGCGCCCAGCTGCGCGGCGCAGCCGTCGGTCATCCCGGCGACGATGGTGGTTCCTTCGGGGATGCCGGTGACCTCGGCGGCAGCAGCGCATACGGAGCCGAGCACACTGCCGGGGCGTACGACATCGGGCAACACGCCCTCGGGTACGCCCAGTTCCGCCATCACCCGGTGCGGCCAGCGCTCCTCGACGAGGTGGTAGCCGGTCTTGAGGGCATGACTGGCGTCGGCGGCGACCTGATGGCCCGCCAGCCGCCAGGTCACCAGGTCGACCTGGTGCAGCAGCCGGACGCCCGACCGGAGGGCGGGGGCGTCCTCCAGCAGGCGGACGAGTTTGGGCAGCGCCCAGGACGGCTGCATGCTGCGGTAGCCCAGCTCCTGCCAGACCGCCTCCCCGGCGGAGTTGACGGCCGCGGCCTGCGCGGCGGCGCGCCCGTCGTCGTACATCACCCCGGGGGTGAGCGGGGTGCCGTGGGCGTCGGCAAAGAGGATCGTGCCGGAGGTCCCGTCGATCGCCAGCCCGCGGATCCGCCGGGTGTCGACCTCCCCCATGGCCTCCCGGCACGCCGCGGCCAGGGCGCTCCACCACTCCTCGGGGTCCTGCTCGTGCCGGTTGCCGTCGCGCCGGCCGGTGAGCGGGCGGGCGGCGGTGGCGAGGAGGTGTCCGGTGCCGTCGACGGCGACGCAGCGCGCGCTCTGGGTACCCAGGTCGAGGCCGAGCCAGATGCCGTCGAGGGCAGGGGGAGGGCTGTTGCGGCACGGGTCAGTCACGGGAGCCTCCAGGGGTGACGGGGTGGCCGGTGGTTTCGGTCGGCCGGCCGGGGGCCTCGGCCCGGCGGCGGGGGCTCCCCCGCCAGACCGCGCCGCCCCGCCAGCCGGCCTCCCGGGCGCGCGCCCGCCAGCCGAGGAAGTCCTCGTACAGCGCGGCATAGAATTCCGCGCGCTCCGGCTCGGGCTGCCAACTGCGCTGCATCCGCACGTACTTGGCGGCGGCGCTGTGCATGCTGGTCTCGGCGCCGGTGCGGACCAGTCCGGTGAGGAAGGCGCCCTTGGCGCCGAGCTCGGTGTCGCCGGAGCGGGCGGTGGGCACCCCCGTGGCATCGGCGATCAGCGCGCACCAGGCGTCGCTGTTGGCGCCGCCGCCGCACAGCCGCAGCTCGCTGACGTCCGTACGGGCGGCGGCCAGCGAGTCCCGCAGGACCAGCGAGAGCCCGTCGAAGACGGCGCGGGCCAGATCGGCGGGGGTGTGTTCCAGGGACAGGCCCCAGAAGGTGCCGCGGGCGCCGGGGTCGAGGAAGGGGGCCCGCTCACCGGCCGGGGAGAGGTAGGGCAGGAACATCAGCCCGCGGGCGCCCGGCTCCGACTCGAAGGCCAGCTGCGCCAGCTCCGGCGGCCCCGGCAGCTGCAGCAGCCGGGCCGCCCAGCCGAGCACCTCGGCGCCGTTGAGCGTGGGGAAGGCACGCAGCACCCGCTCGCGGCCCCGGTAGGCGATGTGGATACCGGACGGTTCGCCGCCGGTGTCGATATCGGTACGGACGATCTCGGTGCACAGCGTGGTCCCCAGGATGCTGCAGGCCTGGCCGGGGTTGACGACGCCGACGCCACGGGCGGTGGCGGCGATGTCGTAGGGGGACATCACGACCGGGAGCCCGGCCGGCAGCCCCAGTTCGTCCGCCGCCGCGCCGGTGATCTCGGCGATCCGCTGCGACTCCCCGAGGACGGTGGGCAGCAGCCGCTCGTACTCCCCGAGGCCGAACAGCTCCAGGAGGTACGGGTCGTAGTCCCCGGTGGCGTGGTCGAGGAACGGGGCGGAGGCATCGGATTCATCGCTGGCGCGCACACCGGTGAAGCGCAGGAAGAGCCAGCCGGCGGCGGTGAGCGAGGTGGCGGAGCGGGCCAGCCGGTCCGGGTCGTGTGCGGCGAGCCAGCCGAAGAGGGCATTGGGCATTCCTGCGCAGGTCAGCGAGCCGTTGCGGCGGAAGGCCGCTTCCAGGACGCCGCCCTGCTGCCAGCCGGTGAGCAGGTCCCCGGCCCGGCCGTCGGACCACAGGAGGGCGGGTCCGGTGGGCCGGCCGCGGTCGTCGACGAGCCAGGCGCCGTCGCCCTGGGCGGTGAAGGACACCAGCCGGACCGGGTCGGACAGCCCGTCGAGGACCGTGCGGACGGTGTGGACGACGGCGTCCCAGACGGCGTCCATGTCCTGTTCCGCCCAGCCGGGGTGCGGGCGCAGCACCTCGGTGGCCCGGCGGGCGACGGCGATCTCGGTGCCCTGGTCGTCGAAGACCACGGACTTGATCACCGTGGTGCCGACATCGATGGTCAGTACGGACATCAGTGGGGTCCTCTCACGCCGGGGACGGGGCGGCGCCGGCCGCGGTGTCCTCCGGGGCATCGCCGCGCTCGGCGGCGGCGCCGCGCGCATCCGCCGTACCCGGCTCGTCCGGCAGCTTCAGGAAGTGGGCCAGCACACTGCTCACCGCGTACATCCCCGCGAAGATCCAGACCACCCCTTCGACGCCGAGCGGTCCGACGAAGACCGCGACGACGGCCGGGCCGACAAAGGTGCTGGCTCCCGCGCCCAGGTTGAGGGCGGCCAGCGCCTGCCCCTGGTGCTTCGGCTCCAAGGTGGGCACCAGCGCCGATAGCGGTACATAACCTGCCAGCGTAGCGCCGTAGAAGGCGGCGACCAGGAGGGCGAGCGGGAAGTCGGGGCCGGCCGCATCCGGGACGTAGAAGAGCAGCAGGGTGCTGAGCGTGCAGCCGGCACCGCCGAACCAGGCGATGGTGCGGCGCCAGCCGAACCGGTCGCCGACCACGCCGAACAGCAGGTTGGCGAAGATGTTGGTGGCGAACATGGCGCTGAGCAGATGCAGCCACTGGGTGAGGCTGAACCCGACCGTCCGGGTGAAGTGGATCGGCATGATCACGAAGAAGCCGAACTGCGAGGCAGTATTGATCACCCGGACCACCGAGCCGGCCCCGACCCTGGGGTTGCGCCACAGAATCGTGACGCTGCCGAGCAGAGTCGCCACCGGCCCCTCCCCCGCGCTGCCGGGCCGCCGGGCACCGTGGTCGTCACGGACCAGCAGCAGCGCGATCAGCCCGCCCGCGGCCACGAGTACCAGCGCGGCCCACAGCGTGGCGTAGGCGCCGATATGCGGAATGAGCCCGCCGGCGACCAGCGAGCCGAGCGTGGGCAGGCCACCGGTGAAGGCGAACCAGAACCACCCCATCGCCGTACCGAGCCGGGCGCGCGGCGTCACTCCGGCGACCCAGACGAGGAACCCGTAGGCGAACAGCGGATACCCCAGTCCGCGCAGCCCGTAGGCGAGCATCATCATCGGGTAGCTGGTCAGCGGAATGGCGGCGAGCAGGAAAAGCAACTGGAAGGCGCCCCAGATGCCCAGGCCGGTCCACATGACGCGGCGCGGCCCCCACAGCTCGGACAGCACCCCGGAGAGCCAGGCGGCGATACCGGCGGCGACTCCGTAGACGGTGAACAGCAGCGCCGCCCGGGATTCGGAGATGCCCTGGTCGAGGAGGTAGGGCGAGAGGTAGCCGGACTCGACCCCGTCTCCGATCATGAAGAGGAGGAGTCCGAGGTATCCCCAGGCGAGGGTCGGCGGAATACCCAGGCGTGTGATCAGCGAACGCGGAGGAGAGTTCGTCATCGAATCTCCCTTTCTGCGGCGGCGGGGCAGGAGGGGTGAACGCAGCGATGGAACCGCCGGGCGGAAACGGGCGTCAATGGCCGCCGGAATCTTCGCATCGGGGCCGCGACCTGCCATGTTGTGTCGTACCGGAACCGCATGTGGACGCCGCTGGCACCGCGCGCGCCATGTGAAGTCCGTGCGAACATAACGCGGCGAATTCACGTGGCACATGCCTGCGGCGGAGCCCGTGCGGCGCGGTCACGGCACCCCGCCGTACGGCCGCACGCGAACCGGAAGGGAGCGGAGCGATGGACCGGGTCGAGGCCCAGGAGGAACGGCGCCGCCGGATGCGGGACACCGTCATCGCCCGCGGTTTCGTCCGCACCGCGGACCTCGCCGAGCAGTTCGGCATCAGCCTGATGACCGCACACCGCGATCTGGACGCCCTGCAGGCGCAGGGCTGGCTGCGCAAGGTGCGCGGCGGCGCGACGGGGCTGCCGTCGGCGCAGTTCCACGGCAGTGTCGCGGAGCGGATGGCCACCATGGCGCAGACCAAGCAGCAGCTGGCACGGGCCGCCGCCACCCTGCTGGTCCCCGGGCAGTCGGTGCTGCTCGACGACAGCACGACCTGCCTGCTGCTGGCCCACCAGGTGGCCGAGCACACCCCGCTGACGGTGCTCACCAACTCCCTGCCCGCCATCACCACCCTCGCCAAGGAGCCCGGCATCTCACTGATCACGCTGGGCGGCGCGTACTTCCCGGCGTATGACGCCTTCATGGGCCCGCACACCGCGGAGGCCGTACGGGCCTACCGCGCCGATGTGCTGTTCATGTCCACCACGGCCGTCACCAACGGCCGCTGCTACCACACCTCACCGGAGACCGTGCAGGTCAAGCGCGCCATGATGGAAAGCGCCGGCCGCCGCGTCCTGGTAGCCGACCACACCAAGTTCACCAAGGGCGGCCTCTACGCGCTGGCCCCACTGACCGACTTCGACCTGCTGATCGTCGACGACGGACTCCCGACGGAGCAGGTACGGAACGTACGGGCGGCCGGCACCGAGGTGTTGGTGGTACCGGCCCGGGGCTAAGGGCTTGCAGAACAACAACATGCGCACTGATGTCGCCCTGACCTGGGGGCAAGACCCAGAAACCACAAGTCAATTCCCTGCAAGCCCCTCCCCGCAGCGCAGATGTGCCAGCACCAGCAGCGCCTGGCGTCCTGTGGGGCAGTCGCCTCCACCGCGTGCCCTGTGCACGATGCTGCGCGGCCAGCTCGCGGGTGAGGGAGCGCAGGGTCGAGGTGGACAGATCGATCCCCGATGGGCAGACAAGCACGCGGAGGCTCCTGGCTGAACAGCTGATCTCGACAATCACCCGTCTACCAGGAGCTTCTGCACATGGACACCGCCTCCGACTCAACTGCCGCCGCATCAGTCAGGTTGAGATCACTGCCCTTTCCGAGGCCAGGAGTGGGCTCGATCTGCTGATCAGCCGTCTGTGGCGGGCGAGGCGGGGCCATGCTCGGCCTACGTGGCTCCGCGGGACGCGGCAACCGCGAGGTCGTCGCGGGTCGAACGCCGCACCCTCGCCGATCGCAGCCCCAGGAACACCAGTAACCCGAAGGGCGACAGCAGGATCGTGAAGACGAGCAGGGGCCCCATCAGCAGGGCCGGGATCCTGAGCCGTCTGGCCTCCCGGTACATCCACTGCCCGATGAGGAGATCCCAGGCAATGACCTGCGACCAGATGGCTCCCGCGCCGTCCGCGAGCGCCGTCAGCTCGCGGAAGGTGCCGAGGTCCGGGCTGCTGACAGCGGTCCAGAGTTCGGGGAACACCGGGACGGCGAGCGCGAGATAGACGAGCAGCACGGGCACCACGGTCAGCGGCGACCGGGCGATGCGGGCGGTCGGGCCCCACGCGGGGGCGAAGATCATGAGCAGCCAGACGGGTGCGGCCAGCCAGAAGGAGAGCTCGAAGAGGAATCCGGTCATGACACGAGTTCCTTCGAGGCACTGACGTCTTCAGCAGTTGTCTCGCCCGTAAGGGGAGTCGGAACCCGCAGGGATCCATACGTCCCGAGAATGACGGCCACCAGGATCAGGCCGGCCGCCCCCAGCGTCACGCCGTCCGGCCCGATCAGCGGCTGACCCCGCAGCGCCTGCCAGAGGACCAGAGCGAAAGCGGCGGCGTACACGCCCGAGGCGAGCAGCACCAGGCGCAACCGTACCCGGCCGTCGGCAAGGCGGGCGAAGCGCGGTGCGAGGGCGGTCAGCGCCATGACCAGCAGCGGCAGGAGCTGCAGTGCATGCATGCCGACGAAGTGCGGGATCCGCAGATCTCCACCGGTCGTCGACCAGCCGGTCAGCGGCATGGAGGGACCGCCGTCCGGCACGCCCACGCTGTGCGCGCCGACCACCTTGGAGACGCCGCGCCGCTGCCCCGGCGCGGGCTGTGTCATCAGGAATCCGACGGCAGCCCCGGCCAGCGCCAGGACGATGCCCGAGCGCATCGCCCAGGCCGACGCACGGTCGGCGATGCGGGCGCGGAGCAACAGCACGGCAACGGCGAGCGTGCCGAGCCACAGGATGACGACCGTGACGGCCATCGCATTGAACAGCGCCTCGTCGAAGGGCGTTTCGTGGTTGAAGTGGCTGCGCTTCCCGCGCATCGCCTGCCCGGCGATGATCACCATCTCGACGAGGCCGGCCAGCGCGACGACCGTCCCCGCCCACCAGCCCACGCGTCGACCTCGGGGGAGAAGCGAAAGCATCCAGGCCAGGGAGAGGCAGTACGCCACGAAGGAGACCGAGAACTTGAACGGCTTGAACCAGATCGGCGCGCCCACCAGCACGCGGTCGTCGGCGACGAGCCCCACGGCCGATGCGACCGCCATCACCGCCATTGCCGCCGAGAACAGCACCAGCGGCCGATGCCACGACCGCCATGGAGCCGAAGGCCACCACGACGGCACAGAGCACGAAGACGGAAGTAACGAAGACATGGACAACCCCCTAATGGATAGCAGCACTATCTGCTATCTGATAGCCCAACTATCTATGATGGAGGCGAAGCCGGCAAGGGCGGGCGCGGTGAGCAGGGCGAAGGTCAAGGAGTGAACCGGCAGTGCGAATCGCAGAGTTGAGCCGAACAACCGGAGTGTCGGTGCCAACGATCAAGTACTACGTCCGTGAAGGGCTGTTGCCTCCGGGTGAGCTGACCAGTCCGAATCAAGCGACCTACGGCGAGGCTCACGAGCGCCGGCTGCGGCTCATCCGCGCCCTGCTCGATGTGGGCGGCATGAAGGTGGCCGAAATCGCGGACGTACTGACCGCCATCGACGATCCGGCGCGTCCGCTGCACAAAGTGCTCGGTGCCGCCGCGGACCGCCTCGGCAAGGCAAGCAGTGAGTACGACGACACCGAGTCGGCGGCCGCGCATGCCGTCGTCACCGACCTCATCTCCCGACGTGGCTGGCGGACGCACGAGTCGGACCCCGCCGTGGCCGACCTGTCCAAGGCCCTTGCCTCCATGGCCCGGTTGGGGCACGGGGCATTCGTCGAGGTACTCGACGACTACGCCGACGCCGCCGAGCAGGTCGCCGGAGCCGACCTCGTGTACGTGGACCGGCGGGTGTCGGTCGAGGACATGGTGGAGAGTGTGGTGATCGGAACCGTACTGGGTGAGGCGGTGTTCAGCGCGCTGCGCAGGCTGGCCCATGTGGACGCCTCGGCGAAGCTGTACGGCACGGATGGGCCGCCGGAGCAGAAGACGAGCTGACCCAACGCACGTTGGAAATGGCTCATTGCGGCAACGAAGACTCGTGTCGTGTACCCGTGTGGGTACACAGACTGGCGCGGGGCACCTCTGCGAGTGCCCCACCGATCACGACCGGATGTGATGACAGGCCCACACCTGTCCCACCACATCGCTCAAACCGGCCGACCGGCCACCGGAGATCACTTACGGGACAGCCTTTGGTACGGCAACTGCGGTTGAGGTGACGAGACCGCAGCGCCGGACAGCAGCTCAGCCGTCACCCTGGACACGGGCGTGGAGGTGCATGTCGTGCCGGCTGTCCAGTTGCCGATGCGCGCCGCGTCGGGCGCCCTCGAGTACGAAGCCGGTCTTGGTGGCCACCCGGCAGGAGGCCTCGTTGCCGACCGAGTGCGCCAGTTCGAGACGGTGGAAGCCGGCCTCGTCCAGCGCCCAGGCGGCCAAGGTGGTGAGGGCACGCCGGGCGAGACCGATGCCGCGGGCGTTTTCAAGAACAGCACATCCCTGCCGTGTAACGGCAGGATGGTTGGGCGGAAGCGGAGAGGGCCCCGGCGGGGATGGCGGGCGTCATCGCGAAGGTCATGAGCGGCGTCATCACCCACGACCCGGTAGCCCAGCGCGGGCCGCCCCGCCCCCTGTGCTCCGTGCTGACCGGCACGCTCCACAAGCCGACCGAAACGCTGCGCCCATCCTCGACTCCCCGTTCCAGCACGTCTCTTCCGGGCGCTGCGCCCCCTAAGGCCCCGCCCCTCCCCCAACGGCCCGGGTCGCGACGGTGTCGCGGCCCGGGCCGGGGAACCAACGTGTGCTGCGGCAGGTCAGCTGTTGAGGCTGGTGTGGTTCCACCAGGCCTGGCGGCCGACGGTGAAGTCGACCGTCGTGCCGATGGTGTCGATCTTGCCCTGGTACTGCTGGCCCTTCTTCAGCGGGCTCTCGATCAGCTTGTCGTGCGCGTCCTGGATCGAGTCGATGACCAGGGTCGGGACCTTCTTGAGCGTCGCCGGGTCGATGGGCTTCGCCGTGCTGATGGTGACGGCCTCGTCCCAGTTCGGGCGTTCCGCGAGCTGGTGGGCGAGGTGGATCTCGTCGCCTTCGCCGAAGATCAGGTAGGTGAGGTACTCGGGGTAGGGCAGCTGTCCGAGCTTGCGGAAGGAGAGGACGTCCTCCCTCTTGCACTCCACCGGGGTCTCGGTGGTCGTCAGCTGCTGGAAGTCGCGGCTGCCGTCCGGCTTCACGACGACCCGCTCCAGATGGACGCGGAACTCCTTGCCCTGCTGCAGCTCCGGCAGCTCGAAGTGGTGCGGACAGCGCAGGGAGTAGAAGACCCGCTCGTTCTCGTGCTGCGCCCGGTCCTTCAGGTACATGTCCCGCAGCTCACCGTTGTCCTTGAGGGTGAAGGTGAAGACCGCCTGGTAGTTGTGGCCGGACTGGGGGTTGTACAGCGCCAGGTGGTAGAAGAACAGCTTCTTCTTGCCCAGCAGCAGGAAGCGGTGGATGTGCTCGTGTCCGGCGTGGTCGGGGCCGGGGGTGGGGTTCATGTCGGGGTCTCGCCTTTCGTCGGGTGGGGGTTCGGTCGGGTGTGCCGCTGGCGCCGGGCCCAGAAGGGGCGGTCGGCCCAGCGGGTTTCCTGGGCGTGCACGGCCTGGTGGCCGTGCTGGTAGGCGGCGCGGGCCGTGGCGACCTTCGCCGCGTAGTCGGGCAGCGCCACCGGGTCGCCGTGCAGCCGGGCGTGGACCGCCTGGCCCGCGCTCAGCCCGGTGTAGAGGGCGGTGAGGATGCCCTGGGAGCTGAGCGGGTCGAAGGCGGCCGCCGCATCTCCGGCGGCCGTCCAGCCCTCGCCGTGCACCCGGTCCAGATGTGCGCTGTGCGCGGGGGCGCGGCGGGGTGGCTGCAGGACGGTGAGGCCGTGCGGGCGGACCCGGCGGGAGATGTGCCGGGTGGCCAGCAGGCGGTCGTGGAACCGCTCGGCGCCGCGCGCGGCGGCGGGCAGGTCGGGGTCGGTGAAGTAGGCGACCATCCGGTGCCGGGAGGGCAGCAGGGCGGTGTACCACCAGCCGTCCTGGTCGGACTCGACCAGCGAACGGCCGTCGGCGGTGGCCTGCGGGGCCGGGTCGAGGGTGAGGTGGAAGGCGGTGAGCCGGTCCCCGGTGCGCCGCCGGGCACCGGAGCGGACGGCGATCGCCGCACCCCGTCCGGTGGCGTCCACCACCCAGCGGCAGCGGACCGTCCGCTCCCGGCCGGCTGCGCGGTCGCGCAGGGCGAGCCGCCAGGTGCCGTCCGGCTGCCGGGAGGGGCACCGGACGCCGGTGTGCTCGGCGACCTCGGCACCCCCCGCGCGGGCGGCCTCGCGCAGCCGGCGGTCGAAGAGCGGCCGGTCGAGGTGCCAGCCGTGGCCGTACGGGTCGTCGATGGAGTCCACGGCGTGCAGTTCGGCCGAGCCCCAGGCGGACAGGTTGCCGTGGCAGGGCAGATGGCCGCTGCCGAGGACCGGCTCCTCGATGCCGAGGTCGGCCAGGAGCAGCCGTCCCACGGACACCAGTGCCTCACCGGCCTTGGGCGGGCCGGTGCCCGCGTCGGCCAGCAGGACGCTGCGCCCGGCCCGTACGAGGGCGAGCGCGGCTGCGCAGCCGGCCGGGCCGCCGCCCGCGACCACGACGTCATAGCCCGGTACGGGGCTCACTGGGCGCCGTGGAAGGGGTCGAGCTTCTCCAGATACCCGGCGGCGATCGCCTCCTCGTCCCGGCCGGTCGCCTCCTTGATCTCCTGGACCGCCTGGTCCACGAGCATGGACTCGACGGTCTCGGCCGGGATCTCCCCGGTCCAGGCACCGGCCGCGCCGGCTCGTTGGGGCACGCCCGCCTCGGGTACCTGGATATTGATGAGGTTGGCGTGGTCGGCGGCCGGCGGATAGCCGGGCTCGGACTCCACCTGGAGGTACCGGGGGAACTTCGCGTCGCCCACGGTGTATTCGTGCGGCTCGACGATGCCGAACGTGAACCAGTCGTCGATCATCTGCCGGCGCTGGATGTTGAAGTTGGTGCCCTTCAGACCGCGCAGCCACACCGCGCGGTTCTCGAAGGCCTTCTCCCTGGCACTGTCGTCGGAGCCGGTCGGCGGGGTGTTGACGGTGACGAAGTCCGACTGCTTGAGCACATGGTTGGGCATCTGGGCGGGCCAGAAGGTGGGCAGATAGGGGCTGTAGCGGGGGCCGAGGCCCGACTGCACCTGGTAGCCGGAGCGGCAGCTCGCCGTGTCGCACTGCCAGGGGGCGGCCATCCAGCGGGTGAGGTCGCCCGGCCCCTGCGCGAACAGCGGGCCGTTCTTGCCCAGGGCGTCCTGGAGGGTGAGGACATCGCCGTAGTCGCGTTCCGGGTTCTCCGGGCCGCGGTGCAGGATGCGGAACGGCTCGGAGTACATGGTCTTGTGCCGCATCGGCCAGGTGACCTCGCAGCCGGGGTGGAACGCGTCGGCGGCGCAGTTCTCCAGCGCGGCCCGGTCCAGCAGCTGCGGCTGGTCGGCGGGCGGCGCCTGGTCCACGTCCGGGAAGCCCTTGCGGGGCGGGCCGGAGGTGAAGTGGCCGTCGGCCCACAGGGCCAGCATCCGGTCCTGGGCGGCGGAGAGCGTGATGTGCTGCCGGACGGAGGTGGGCTTGCCGCCGGACATGGCGTCGCCGTAGAGCCATGGCCAGGGCAGCGGGGACGTGCCGTCCCGGTCGTAGTCGCGCATGTGGACGTAGACCTGGCGGCGGAGTTCCCGGCCGGCCTCGCCCGGGTCGGCGAGCCGCTTGCGCATGGCCGGGTCGAGGAAGTGGTTCGGGCCGGTCCAGCCGAACTGGGTGGCGAAGCCGTGGTTGACCCACTGCAGGTCGCAGAACCGCTGCAGGATCGGTTCGATGTGGTCGGGGTAGGACACCTGCTGCTCGGCGGGCAGGGTGTGCTCGGTGACGAACACGTCGTAGAGCAGGTCGTAGAGGGTGCGGACGGTCTTGACACCGGGCGCGTAGTGCGGCGGGGCGATCACGGCCCAGGCCGGGGTCGCGGTCTTCGTGGCGCCCCCGATGGTGACCTCCGCCGTGACCGGGCCGTCGGAGACGTCGTCGTACCAGGTGTCGTTGTTGGCGACGCCCGAGATCGGCTTTTCGGGGGTGGCGTAGGAGGCCGACGTGCCGGCACCGCCGACGACCAGCAGGCGTCCGTCGGTCTGGGTGGAGATCGAGCCCAGGGCGACCGCCCGGTTCATGATCTTTCCGGCGAAGGTGGCGGTCTCGTGATGGGAGGCGCGGACGGTCTGGCGGCCGGGGTCGATGACCAGCTTCTTGCGTTCCGCTCCCCTGACGTCGGCGTTGCGCCGGACCCGCTGGCTGTCCGGCAGTCCGGTGGCCTCGGGGATGTCGAGCGGGATGTGGAACTGGTACCAGGCGGCCTTCTTGTTGGCCAGGTGCACCGACCACTTGATCTCGGTGACGTCCTCATCGTCCAGCGTCAGCTCCCGGACGACCTCGCCCGCCTGGTTGTAGCCGTAGATCCGGAAGCGGGCGGCCTGCCGGATGATCTTCCCCGAGGCGTCCTTGTAGGAGCCGGGCGGCAGCGGCGGCTGGTCCGGTGATTCCGGGCCTACGAAGGGCTGTTTGTCGCTGTTGCCGACCCGGGCGATGCCTATGGCCGGGTGGATCTTCACCTGTGCGATCCGTGTATCCATCGAGGAGCCTTTCACTGGGCGGGTGTGGATGGCCCCCCAAGGCCTCAAACGTAGGATCGCCGTCGTTCGTACTGGGCCGTCGAGGCGTCACAATGGGTGCACGGATTCACCCTTTCGAGAGGCCGACACGCGGAGCCGCTTCCGGATTGCTCACGGACCGTGACGGTGGCCGCCGGGCAGGCAGGTAGTGCGCAGCCGCTCGAAGGCCGCGCCCGGTGGTGCCGGGGCACCGGACGCGGCACGGGGGTCCCCGCCCGCAGCCACGCGGCGCGGCCGGGGCCGGGGACGGGGCCGGGGCCGGGGACGGGGCCGGGGACGGTCAGACGAAGGCGCTTTCGCCGGTGATGGCCTTGCCCACGATGAGGGTGTTCATCTCGCGGGTGCCCTCGAAGGAGTAGATGGCCTCGGCGTCGGCGAAGAACCGGGCGACGTCGTAGTCCAGGACGATGCCGTTGCCGCCGAATATCTCCCGGCTCCAGGCCACGACCTCGCGCATCCGGGCGGTGACGAAGGCCTTGGCCAGGGAGGAGTGTTCGTCGCGGAAGATGCCGGCGTCCTGGAGGCGGGCCAGTTGGACCAGCATCCCCCAGGAGGCGGTGATGTTTCCGAGGCTCTTGACGAGGAGGTCCTGCACCAGTTGGAAGCGGGCGATCGGGCGGCCGAACTGCCGGCGCTCCTTGGCGTAGGCGAGCGCGAGCTCATAGGCGCCGATCATGACGCCGAGGGCCTGCCAGGCGACGCCGCTGCGGGTGGCGCGCAGGATCTCCGCGACATCGCGGAAGGAGTCGACCCGCTGGAGGCGGTTGGCCTCCGGGACGTGGACGTCGGTCAGGGTGAGGTCGGCGTTCTCGACGATACGGAAGGCGGTCTTGTTCTCGATCCTGGCGGCCGAGAAGCCGGGAGTGCCCCGCTCCACCACGAAGCCCTTGACCTTGTTGTCGGCCTCGTCGCGGGCCCAGACGATGACCAGGTCGGCGAAGGTGCCGTTGCCGATCCAGCGCTTGGCGCCGTTGAGGATCCAGTGGTCGCCGGCCCGCCGGGCGGTGGTGCGCATACCGCCCGCCACATCGGAGCCGCCGAGGGGCTCGGTCATGGCGAAGGCGCCGATCGCGTCGAGGGCGGCCATGGCCGGCAGCCAGCGGTCGCGCTGTTCCTGGTCGCCGCCGCGGTAGATGCTGTACATGGCCAGTCCGTTGTGGACGCCGAAGAAGGTCGCGGACGAGGCATCGGTGCGGGTGTACTCCATCGCGAGCATGCCGACCAGCAGGTTGCTCCCGGCGGGCAGCGGGTCGCCGTACCCCTCGTACGGGACGCCGGCCAGGCCCAGCCCGCGGAACCTGTCGATCAGTTCGCGAGGGAACTCCCCCTTGGCCCAGGCATCGTTGACCAGCGGCTTCACCTCGGTACGCATAAAGTCGCGGGCCTGGAGGAGGAGTTTGCGCTCGTCGTCGGGCAGCAGGTTCTCGTAGCCGTAGAAGTCGGCGGTGAGGCCCTCGGTCAGCGCGGTCTCGGGGTGGGTGGCGGTCGGGTCGGTGTCGGCGGGGGTGGCGGTCATGACCGGGTCTCCTCGTTCTGCTCGTGGGCGGTGGCGTTCTCCAGGGCGCCGAGGACCGCGAGCTGCTTGCGGTCGCGCTCCTGGCCGAGGTCGCGGTACGAGCGGGAGCCGTACGCGTCCTCCACGGCCCTGATGAGCCGCTCGGTCCGTTCGGGGCTGTGCTCGGGGCGGCCGAGGGAGTCCCACAGCTGCTGCATCGAGGGGCCGAGGTGCTCGGCCATGTGCCGGTAGCCACCGGGGCCGCCGCCCAGATGGGCGCCGAGGAAGGGGCCCACCGTCGACCAGCGCAGACCGAGCGAGTTCACCACGATCGCGTCGAGCTCGGACGGGCCGACCACGCCCTGTTCCACCAGGTGGATCGCCTCGCGGCTGAGCGCGTTCTGCAGGCGGTTGCCGACAAAGCCGGGTATCTCCTTGCGCTCCACCACCGGGACCCGGCCGACCGAGCGGTAGAACTCCACCGCCCGGGTGACCACGTCCTCGTGGGTGCGCCGGCCGGGCACCACCTCCACCAGCGGCACGAGGTGCGGCGGATTGAACGGATGGCCGATCAGGATGCGCCCGGCGTCGTCGAGCCCGTCGGTGAACGCGGTGGCGGGGATGGCCGAGGAGGAGCTCAACAGGACTGCGTGGGGCGGGGCTTCACGGACCAGTTGCGCGAAGAGCTCGCGCTTGACGGCGGTGTTCTCCGGGCCGTTCTCCTGGACCACATCGGCGTGCCGGACGGCCTCGGTGACATCGCCGGCCAGGTGAACCCGGTCGGCGAGGCCGGCCGTGTCCAGGCCCCGCCGGGCCAGCTGCGGGGCGGCCTCGGCCAGCGCCGCATCGACGGCTTCGGCGAGGTCGGGGCGCGGATCGGTGACCCGCACCTGCAGTCCGTGCGCGGCGAACAGGGCGGCCCAGGAGAGTCCGATGGTCCCGGCGCCGATCACGGCCACGGTGTCCGCGGTGGGGTGGGTGGTACTCATGGCAGATGTTTCCTTCGGTGTGCGGCTTCAGCGCGCGAGGTAGTCGTGCACCGGCTCGACCGGCGCCAGGGTGAGGTCGGTGAGGAGGTGGCTCGCCGAGACGATCTCGCGGACCGGGAGATCGGCCAGCGGGGCCAGCGCATGCGCCTGCAGCTGCAGCCGGGCGGGGCCGGTCCAGGCGCCCTTGACCACCACCTCGCTGATCTCGGTGCGGACCAACTGGGCCACCTGCGGCGTTCCGTCGTAGCCCGGGACCAGCTTGAGCATGAAGGTGGGCACGGTGATCTGTGCGGCCGCCTCATCGGGGTCCAGCTCGTGGTGCTTGTAGCCCATGGTGGCGGTCGCCACCCGGATCGTGCCGTAGTCGAGGACGCCGACGAGCGCGCCGTGGTCCACAGAGAGGGCGGGCGATCCAATGGTCTTGGGGTAGGCGCTGGCCTCGCGCCCGGAGACCGTGGCCGCGAAGTTGTCGAGGTACATGGCGTGCAGGTACTCGCCCCGCTCGCCTTCGTGGCGGACCGGGATGGCCTGGCCGGATTCGGTGTACGGCCCGTACCCGGTGACATCGCCCATCCGCATCACCTCGAAGCGGACCAGCGGCTCGTCGATCTCCAACGGCTCGGGTACCACCGCGCGCAGCGCGTCGTAGTCGGTGCGGTAGACGATGTTGAGGTACTCGCGGTGGGTGAAGCGGGGGATGACGGGTGGATAGGCCGGGTTGATCAGCGGGGTGGCATGGTGCCGGAGGACATCGCTCTGCTTCATGGGTACTCCTCCTACTTTCCCTGCCACACGGGGGCGCGGCGCTCGGCGAAGGCCGTCATGCCTTCCCGTACGTCGGCCGATGCGGCGAGGGCGGCCAGCTCGTCGCGCTGGGCGGCGAAGGCGGCCGGCTCGGGCACACCGTCGGCGGCGTGGGCGATCTTCTTCACGGCGGCGAGGGCGAGCGGGGCGTTCGCCGCGAGCCGTGCGGCCAGCTCCAGTGCGGTGGTGACCGCTTCACCGGCCGGTACGACCCGGTTGGCGATACCGAGCAGCCCGGCCCGCTCGCCGGAGACCGGCTCTCCGGTCAGCAGCAGTTCCATGGCCAGGTGGTAGGGAATCCGCTTCGGCAGCCGGATCGCCCCGCCGCCAGCCGCGATGAGGCCGCGCTTGACCTCCGGCAGACCGAACCGGGCATCGTCGGCGGCGACGATGAGGTCGCAGGCCAGGGCGAGTTCGAAGCCGCCGCCCATGGCCCAGCCCTCGACGGCGGCGATCAGCGGCTTGGCCGTCACGGTCTCGGTCAGTCCGCCGAAGCCACGGCCCGGGATCTCGGGCGATTCACCGGCCAGCGCGGCCTTGAGGTCCATTCCGGCGCTGAAGGTGCCCCCCGCGCCGGTGAGGACACCGGCCCGTAGTGCGGGGTCGCCCGCCAACTCATCAAGGGTACTGGCTAGTTGGGCCGCCACGGCGGCGTTGACCGCGTTCCGGGCACGGGGCCGGTCGAGGGTGATGAGGAGGGAGGTACCGATCCTCTCGGTGCGGACTTCGGGAAGGGGGTCCGCGGGACGGGTGGGGCCCTCGGGACGAGTGGGGTCCGCAGGACGGGTGAGGGCAGGGGCGGCGGTGAGGGGAGGGGTGGTGTCCGGTGTACTGGGCATGACCGGGGTCCTTCGGTGGTCGGGGTGTGGAGCGGGGCGAGCAGCGATGTGACGCTCCGTCAGCTCCGGTTCGCGGCGAGCTCGTCGAAGACCTCGTCGGTGTGCTGGCCGGGCAGCGGGGCGAGCCGCCGGACCGAGCCCGGTGTGGCGGAGTAGCGCACGGGGATGCCGACCGAACGGATCGGGCCCTCGCTCGGGTGCTCGACCAGGTCGAGGAGGTGGCCGTCGCGGACGTACGGGTCGTCGGCCGCGTGGTCCAGTTCCAGCACGGGCGCCATGGGGATGCTGTGCTTGGCACAGATCTCCTCCCACTCCTCGGTGGTCAGGCCCGGGGCGCAGCGGGCCACCAGTTCCATGAGCGGGTCGACATCGGCGTCCTCGATGGCCGGGCCCGCCACCCGGGGGTCCTCGGCGAGGTCGGGGCGGCCGGCGGCGGCGAAGAAGTCACGGAAGTTCTGCGGGGAGTACGGCACGATGCAGGCGAGCCCGTCGGCCGTGGGCACGGCCCGGTGGCCGCGCTTCATCGACAGCGGGAAGCCGGTGGAGCCCTCCGCAGGCTCGTAGACGTGGCCGGACAGATGCTCGACGAGATTGAAGGCGAGGAGGGTGTCCGTCATGGGGACTTCGATGTGCTGGCCGCGCCCTGCGCGGTCGCGGTGCACCAGCGCGGCGAGCACCGCGTAGACGATGGTCAGCGCGGCGACCTTGTCACCGATGATCGTCGGCAGGTAGACGGGCCGGCCCAGCGCACGGTGGGCCACGTCCACCAGCCCGGAGGACGCCTGCACCGTTTCGTCGTAGGCGGCGTGCCCGGCCCGGTCGGAGTCGCTGCGAAAGCCCTGGGCGTGGGCGTAGACCAGGCCGGGGTGGCGCTCGGCGAGGTCGGCGTAGGTCAGGCCGAGCCGGGCCAGGGCGCCCGGGCGCATATTGGTGATCAGCACGTCGGCCGTGCCGATGAGCGCCAGGGCGCGCTCGCGGTCGGCTTCCTCCTTGAGGTTCAGGGAGACGCTGCGCTTGTTGCGGTTGACGTTCAGGTTGAGCGGTGTCATCCCGGGCGTGGTCCGGTACCGGCCCGACCGTACGGTGTCCGACGGCGACTCGATCTTGATGACGTCGGCGCCGAGGTCCCCGAGGATCTGGGCGGCATAGGGACCCATCACCACCGTGGACAGATCGATCACCCGTACGCCGTCCAGCGGGCCGTTGGCGCTTTCGGTCGTGGCGTCCATTGTCGCTCCTGCGGAAGTAGCTGTACTGCGAATGTTTCTGCTTTCGACGTTAGGCGAGATACCGCAGGATGAGAACGATCAAGAAACGAAGAAGGGTATGACCACAGCGGTCATACCCTTCCCGTCGGGTTATGGTGCCCGCGGATCAGGCGAAGAGCTCCTGGGCGAAGATGTGCCGTGCCGCGGTGACGAGGTCTTCGAGGTCGCCGCCGGGTTCCGCCCGGTCCGTATGGAAGAGCAGGCCGGTGGCCAGCTCGGGCTGGAAGTCCACCACCGGCAGCACCTTCACATTGTCCAGCCGGTAAAGATGCATCGGGCTTTCCGGGGAAAGCATCGTCATCGAGAACGCAAGGCCGCCGGAAACCAGTTCCGAGGTCCCCGCATAATCGGAACTATTGATGCGAATTCTTTTCTTCAGCCCCGCGGAATTCAGCCGGGCATCGATTTCATCGAAATATGCGGGCATGGACTCGGGGGCGGTGGCCACATAGGGGAATTGCTTCAGCTCGTCCAGGGTGACCGAGTCCCGGCCCTCGAACCGGTCGGCGGGAACCGCGGCCCCGAGCCGCTCCCGCATGACCTCGATGATGCCGAGCGCGGGGTCCGCGACCGGCAGCCGGGCAAGTGCGAGAGCCAGCCGGCCGTCGCGGACCGCCTCGGCGAGGCTGGTGGAGCGGCCGGGCCAGCGCTTGAGTTCGTAGGTCTCCCCGCAGGCGTCCTCCAGCTCCCGGACCCGGGGTGCACCCCCGAGGGCATTCCGATGAGCAGGGTGGTGCGCTGCGGACGGACCGCCTCACGCAGCCGCCAGGGGATGGAGTTGACGCGTTCGAGCACCTCGCGCGCCATCGGCAGCAACGCGGCACCGGCGGGCGTCAGCTCGACGTGATGGGTGGTGCGGTCGAAGAGCGTCTGGTGCAGCTCACGTTCGAGATCCTTGATCCGCTGACTCAGAGGAGAGGCCGCCATATGCAGCTTGCGTGCCGCCTGGGAGAAATTCAACTCTTCGGCGACCGCCACGAAGTAGCGCAAGTGCAGCATGTCCACACGCCCAGATTACCCGGGGCAAGGTGCCGCACTTCGCGGACCGCGGCGGCCCCCGGAGCACCCCGGATCGGCCCGGAGCACCCCGGATCAGCCCGACGGAGCTCGTCAGGGCTCGTCAGGGCTCGTCAGGCGTCTGCGAGACCGAGCAGCGAGGGGTCGTCGGCCAGGTCACGGAAGGCCGCTCGCGGGTCCTTGAGCAGCTTGCGCTCGGTGAGGTCGAGCAGCCCGCAGACGGCGCTCACCTCGGCGGCCACCGTCCCGTCCGTCGTGCGGACGGTCTGCTCGATCCGGAAGGTCTTGCCCTCGCCCCAGACGAAGGCGCAGCTCACCTCGACCTCGTCACCGGCCCGTAGCTCGCGCCGATAGCGGATGGTGGTCTCGACGGTCACCGGGCCGACCCGCCGCTCCACCATCGTGCTCTGGCGGATGCCGCTCGCCTGCAGCAGCGACCAGCGGGCGTGCTCGGCGTACTGCAGATAGACGCTCTGGTTGAGATGGCCCTGGGTGTCCGTTTCGTAGCCGCGCACGGTGACCGGGACGGCGAACGGCACCGCCGCGTCCGTACCGGTTTCGGCATCGCTGCCGGTCTCCGCGTCGCTGCCGGTTTCGGTGTCCGCACCGGTCTCCGCGTCCGTACCGGTCTCCGCGTCCGTACCGGTCTCCGCGTCCGTACCGGTTTCCGTGTCCGACGCCCGTGCCGCTCCCACCACGATCTCTCCCATCCCCGTACCCGTACCTGCCGGTCCGCCGCGCGGGCGCACCCGGGCCTCATGGCCACCGGCTCCTCATCGTAGGCGCCGGGGTCCGGGGGATGCCGACCGCGTCGGGCACCGGCCGTCAGGGGCTGCCCGTCTTCAGCCTCAGGTTCCACTTGGCCAGCGGCTCCCCGACCGGCTGGAAGATGGTGACGGTGGCACCGCCGAAGTTGCCGCAGGTGGCGGCGCCGCCGCCGGAGTGCATGCCGATCGCCATCGGGGCGTTGGGCTGGGTGACGTACGAGCCGCCCGAATCGCCGGGCGCCGAGCAGGCGTTGGTGAACGAGAGGCCCTCGATGACCGTGTTGCCGTAGTCCACGGTCTGGTCGACCCGGGTGATCTCCCCGCAGTGCCAGCCGCTGCTCTGCCCGGAGCGGCAGATCGACATGCCCACCAGGCCCTCCTGGGAGCCGGTGACGGTGACCGGCGTACCGCCCTGGCCCGCCACGTACGAGCTGACGATCCAGCCCGGCTGGTCGACCCCCACCAGCCCGAAGTCGCCCTCGCGGTCGTTGACGCTGCGTCTGCCGCCCTCGTTGGAGGTCCCCATGCGGGTGCCGTCCTTGCCGTACGCGGCCTGGTCGGCGGTGAGGGTGCAGTGACCGGCGGTCAGAAATCCCTGGAAGCCGTCCGGACCGGTCACCGAGAAGCCGATCGAGCAGATGCCCTCGCTGCCGGGCATCCACCGCTCGCCGCCCACCACAGAGCCGCCCTGCTGACGTGGCCTCCGGTCCCCGCGTTCGACGGTGACGGGGATCTTCGCGCGCGCCCCGAGACCGCGGACGGCCTTCTCGAAGGCATCGGTACGGGCGGTACGCCTGGTGCGGTCGATACGGATCACGACGCCGTTGGCGCGCTCGTCCACGCCCCACCCGGTGACGCCCGGTACGCCCTTGTCGGCCTTCCGGCTGATCTGCCGCACCAGTGCGGTGAGCGCGGCGCGGCTGTGCGGCACCGTTTTGGGCACCGCCCCGGCGGCACGTACCCGCTGCGCATCGGCGGCGCCGGTGACCGCGACCACGAGCGAGCCGGTCGTCTTGTCGAACCACATCCCGGCGGGCGGTGCGGCGAGCGCCTGGCGCACGGTGGCCGCGGCGCGGTGTGCACCGGCCTCCTGTGCGAGCCGGGTGCGCACCTGCTGTGCCGTCAGCCCGAGGTCCCGGCGCATCGCATCGAGCATGGCGCGCGGCGAGGGCTGGGGCGACGGGTCGGGCCGCGGCACCGCATGCGCCGGGCCGAGCGGGCCGGTGGCCGCCATGACGGCGGCGACGGTCGCGCCCCAGAGAGCTGCCTTGCGAAAGCGGCGTTCCATCGGGGATCTCCTCGCGGTGTCGAGAGCACGTCGGATCCGATTCGTCGAGCCTGCTCGACACCGGGACGTGCGGCACGAGGGAGATCCCCGGCATCATGAGCGGGTGAGGTCCGACCCCGGCCGTCAAGTCCCCGCCTCCCGTGGCACGGTAGCGTTCCGGCAGCTACCTCAGGCCCTGCGGAAGGTGACCTACTCGGGCGCCCGCCATCCGGGAGCGCCGACACCTGAATGCCCGTCATACGCCCCGGTGAGGGCGGGGGATGCATCCGGTGGCAGCGCCCCTGGCGCCTTCCCCGACCTGGCCGGGGGCGCGAACTGCCAGCGATACGCCTATGCCGTGCTGCGCCACTTCGGCCTGCTGATACCGCCGTTGCGCTCGGCGGAGCTCTGGGCGGACGACCGCGCAACACGGCGGGCCGACCCTCCGCAACCGCTGGATCTGGTGCTGTTCGACTCCGGGCCGGCCGTCGGCCGGCCGACGGGGTACGGCGCACATGTGGGCGTGCACCTGGGGCCCGACCAGGTCCTGCATCTGTGCCGGGAGGTCGGCGAACCCGTCGTATGGCGCTATGCGGACTTCGCGGCACGACCGCGCTACGGGCGGTTCCTCGGCGCCAAGCGGGCGGTGAGCCCGACGGAGCGCTGAGCGCCCGGCGGATGCGGCGGGCGGGGCGCGTCTAGATGCGGCGGGGCGGAGGGCGCCGCACGCTCAGAAACCGCCGCCGAAGCCCCCGTCACCTCCGCCGCCGAAGCCGCCACCGTCGCCGAAGCCTCCGCCTCCGCCGTCACCGAAGCCTCCGCCGAAGTCGTCGGAGTTGAAGTCGGCTCCGGAGGAGTCGCCGCCCTCGGCGCCCGTGGGGCCGCCGAAGCCGGCGCCATAGGCGTCGGTCGACCACATCATGTTGCCGAGCAGCGTGCCCACCAGGAGGCCGGGCAGCAGGCCGCCGCCGAAGTAGCCACCCGCCCAGGGGCCGTAGGTCGGGCCCGCGTCCCAGTAGGGGCGGTCGCCGCTCGGGGTCCGGACCGTACGGGCCAGCGGCTCCCGGCCGTCGTCCAGGCGGCTCTTGTCCGCGGCGCAGACCGGCACGGTGCGCTCCGCACCGCCCGCGGGTGCCCAGGCGGCATCGGCGACGGACGGACCGTGGCGCGGATCGAAGAAGCAGGGCAGCCGGCGCTCGGGCAGCGGCCTGCCCTCGCGTCGCGCGGCGAGGGTGGCCAGCGAGAACCGGCCGTCCTCCAGGGCCTTGGTCACGGCCTGCACCTCGCCGGGGTGCCCGGCCGCCGCCATCGACGACTTGGCGTTCTCGTACGCGTCCAGCGCATGGCTGTAGTCCGCGCGCATCGCGTCGTCGGCACCGGGCTCACCGGGGTGGAAGTCGAGCCGGTCCAGCTCCTCGCCGAAGGCGGTGATGTCCTCGTCGACGACGACCCGCAGGTCCTCCAGCGCCGCCCGCTCCTCCTCGGCCCGCCGCCTGCGGTTGCGGCGGGCGATGGCGTACGCGCCGCCACCGCCCACGACCACCAGCGCACCGAGACCGATCGCGGTGCCGGTGTCGAAGCCGGTGCCGCCGGAGCCGCCCCAGGAGGCGGGTGCCTGGCCGTGCGCCGACGCGATCGCGGTGTCGACGAAGCTGTTCAGCCGGGCGTTGACGCTCGGGTAGTGGGAGCGCGTGACCGATCCGACGAGGTTCTGCACCGCACTGTGCGGCATCACCCGCGGGTCGGCACCGGCGTTGAAGCCGTTGCCGAGTTCGACGGCGTAGACGCCGCTGATGCCGGTCTTGGTGCGCAGATCCCTCAGCAGCGTGCTGGGCTGGTACTCGGCGGTGCGTGGCAGCACGGCGACGAAGACCGGCTTGTTCGCGTCCTTGATTTTCTTGGCCAGCGCATCCGCTTCGGCCGAGGAGAACTGACCCGAAGCACGGGGATCCACATAGACCGGGCCCTTCTTGAGGGCTGCCGCGGCCTCGTCGAGCCCGCCGGCGGCATGGGCTCCCGGTGCCAGTGCGGCGGCCACCACCAGCAGTGCGGCCATCAGCAGCAGAACCGGTCCGATCAGCGCACGACGCGTTGCGGTCTTCATGTGTTCGACGCTACCTGAACCGCACTTTCCAGACATCACCGGTGCAGGGGTCGATTCGGCCCGCACCGGGGGATTCTCCTCCGTCGACGGGCGGCTGTCGCGCCGGGGATGTCCATCCAGGTGATCGCTCCGCGCGTCGTTTTTGATGATCAAAGTGCCGGGGATGTTCCGGCTCGCCACTCCCCCGAGGAAACGAGGAGACGATGTGCAGGGCCACCTCGATGGCCACCAATCTGGCCGTCGCCGTCGCCGCCACCGCCGTCGGATGCATGCTGGTGATCTCGCTGACGCCGTCGCGCCCGGACGCCGGCAAGACCTGGCCCTCGGCCGGCCGTCCGTCGGCCGCCCTGTCCGGCCATGCGGGCTCGGCCGCGCGGGCCGCCACCTCCGCCCTCCACGCGACCGCGACCGGCGCCGGCCCCGAAGAATCCGAGGAGCCCGAGGACTTCGCCTCGCCGCCGACGGGGCGGATCGAGGTGACCGCACCGGGGCCCGGTGTCGACTACAAGGCGAACGGCAGCTTCACGGTGGCCTGGAAGAACAGCACGGGCGAGGAGGTGGACGTCTGGCTGCGCGCGGCGGCGGGCCACGGCCGGTCGCAGCGGGTCGCCCTGGTGGTGCCCCGGGCGGAAGCCGGACCGGCCGGTGAGGCGATCGTGACGCTGCCCAAGGTGCCGCCGGGCCCCCGCTACTTCCTGGAGGTGGCCACCCCCGGTGACGGCGCGGTCGGCGCCGTCAGCCGGACCTTCGCCATCACCGAGTGACCGGCCGCCGGCGGCCCGCAGGAGGTGGCCCAGGGGGAGACGCCCCCTACGGGGCGTCGAGGGCGACCAGCCCCGCCAGGGCCTCGCGGTGCCGTCCCGGCGACCCCAGGGCGAGCTCATCGCTCTTGGCCCGCTTGAGGAACAGATGGGCCGGGTGTTCCCAGGTCATACCGATGCCGCCGTGCAACTGGAGGCACTCCTGGGCGGCGCGCACCGCCACCGGCGCGCAGTACGCCTGGGCGACGGCCACCGCCACCGGAGCATCGTCGCTGCCGGTGGCCAGTGCGTCCGCGGCATTCCGGGCGGCGGCGCGGGCCGACGCCACCTCCAGCCAGAGCGCGGCCATCCGGTGCTTGAGCGCCTGGAACGAGCCGACGGGGCGGCCGAACTGGGTGCGCTCGGCCGTGTGGCGCACGGTTTCGGCCAGGCACCATTCGGCGACGCCCAGTTGTTCCGAGGCCAGCAGCCCGGCACCGGTGAGCAGGGCGCGTTCGACGGCGGTGCGGGCCCGGTCCCCGGTCGCCAGGAGCCGGCCGTGGGCACCCTCGAAGGTGAGGTGCCCCAGGGGACGGGTGAGGTCGAGCGGAGTGACGGGGTCGGTGCGGACGCCGTCCGCCGAGGCCTCGACGGCGTAGAGGGCCGGGCCGTCGGGACCCTCGGCCGGGACCAGGAGGAGTTCGGCGCCCGCGGCGTCGGCGACCGAGGTCACCCGGCCGGTCAGGGCACCGTCCGACGTGGCCCGTACGGCCGGTGTTGCCGGCCCGCCCGGAGCGGTGGGCAGCGGGACGGCGAGCACCCCGACGGTGCCGCCCCCGGCGAGCGCGGCGAGCGGCGCGGCGACGTCCTCCTGGCCGTGGCCACAGCCCAGCAGCGCGGTCACCGCGATGACCGCGCTGGTCAGATAGGGGACGGGCGCGACACAGCGGCCGATCTCCTCCAGCACCACGGCGGCCTCGCGGGCGCTCGCGCCCGCTCCGCCGAGCTTTTCGGGCACCAGCAGCCCCGCGGCGCCGATGTCCGTGGCGAGCGCCCGCCACAGGCCGGTGTCGTAGGCCGCCTTCGACTCCAGGCCGGCGAGCACGGTGGCCGGATCGCTGCGGTCGGCGAGCAGCGACCGTACGGCGGCGCGCAGCGCCTCCTCGTCCTCGGAGTACAGGAGGTCGGGGTCGGGGTCCGGGCCGGGGCCGGGGCCGGCTGCCGGGGTGCCGGTCAGGGGTGTCCCGTCGTTCATCGGGGGAGGTCCTTCCACGCGACGTCCTTGTCGGTGCGCGGCTCGGGCGGCAGCCCCAGCACACGTTCGGCGACGATGTTGAGCAGCACTTCCGAGGTGCCTCCTTCGATGGAGTTCCCCTTGGCACGCAGATAGCGGTAGCCGGCCTCGCGGCCGGTGAAGTCGACCCCGTCGGGGCGGCGCATCGTCCAGTCGTCGTAGGTCAGACCGTCCTCGGCGAGGAACTCCACCTCCCAGCCGCTGATCTCCTGGGCGAGCCGGGCGAAGGCCAGCTTCATACCGCTGCCCTCGGGGCCGGGCTGGCCCATGGAGAGCTGCTGGCGCAGCCGCTCGCCGGTCAGCCTGGCGACCTCGGCCTCCACCCACAGCGTCAGCAGCCGCTGGTGCAGATCGTGGGTGCGCAGTGCGGGCCGCGCGCGCCAGTCGGCGGCGGCCACGCCGATCATGCCGCCCTCGCGGGGGATGCGGGCGCCGCCGATGGCGACCCGCTCGTTCATCAGCGTGGTCTGGGCGACCTTCCAGCCCTCGCCGACCTCGCCGAGGCGGTGCGCGTCGGGGATCCGGACGCCGCTGAGGAAGACCTCGTTGAACTCGGCCTCGCCGGTGATCTGCCGCAGCGGACGCACCTCGACGCCGGGGTCGGTCATATCGCAGATGAAGTAGCTGATGCCGCGGTGCTTGGGCAGGCCGGGGTCGGTGCGGGCGATCAGGATCGCCCAGCGGGCCAGATGTGCGCTGGACGTCCAGACCTTCTGGCCGTCCACGATCCAGTCTCCCCCGCTCCCGGCCTCGCCCCCGTCTTCCCGGACCGCGCGGGTGGCCAGTGCCGCGAGGTCGGAGCCGGCGCCGGGCTCGCTGAACAGCTGGCACCACACCTCCTCGCCGGTCCACAGCGGGCGCAGCAGACGCTGCTTCTGCTCGTCGGTGCCGAAGCGCAGGATGGTGGGCGCGGCCATCCCGAGGCCGATGCCGATGCGGCCGGGGTCGTTGCCGGGGGCGCCGGCGGCCGCCAGCTCCGCGTCCACGACCGCCTGCAGGGAGCGTGGCGCGTCCAGCCCGCCGAGGCCCTCGGGGTAGTGGACCCAGGCCAGTCCCGCGTCGAAGCGGGCGCGCAGGAACTCCAGCCGGTCGGTGGCAGACCAGAGGTGCGGGCCCGCAGGGCCCTCGTCCAAGGGTGGTGGTGGGCGACGGGTGGGCGGGTGTGCGGCGAGCAGCTCGGCGGTGCGCCGGCGCAGGTCTTCGGCGTCGGTCATCGGGTCTCCTCGGCCGCGGGCAGGATGACGAGCCGGCCGGTGGACGTACCGTCGGCGACCCGCTGGACGGCTTCGGCGGCATCCTCCAGCGGGAACCTGCCGCCGATGAGCGGCTTGACGGCGCCCTGTGCGGCGAGCTTGGCCAGTTCTTCGTGGCAGGCGTCGACCGCGGCCGGGTCCTTGGTGTTGTAGAGGCCCCAGTGCAGGCCCAGGATCGCGTAGTTCTTCACCAGCGCGTGGTTGAGGGCCGGGGTAGGGATGGCGCCGCCGGCGAAGCCGACGACGATGATCCGGCCCTCGAAGGCGATGCACTTGACGGACTTGGCGTAGGCCTCACCGCCCACCGGGTCGTAGACCACATCCGCGCCGCGGCCGCCGGTGGCCTCCTTCACGGCGGCGATGATGTCGTCGTGGCGCCGGTCGAGGACGACGTCGCAGCCCAGCTCGCGGGCGGCACGGGCCTTGTCCTCGCCGCCCACGACACCGATGACCCGCGCGCCGGCGGCCTTGCCGAGCTGTACGGCGGCGCTGCCGACGCCCCCGGCGGCGGCGTGCACGAGCAGGGTCTCGCCCGCCTGGAGCCGGGCCCGGCGGTGCAGTCCGAACCAGCCGGTCTGGTAGCCGATGTGCAGTGCGGCGGCCTCGGCGTCGTCCAGCGCCTCGGGGGCCGGGCGTACCGTCTGCGCGTCGACGACGGCGAGTTCGGCGAAGCCGCCGTCGGGCAGCGGCGGCTGGGCCAGCACCCGCGCCCCGGTCTCACCGGCCGCCCCCTCCCCCGCGGCGAGCACCTCGCCGCAGATCTCCACGCCGGGAGTGAACGGCAGCGGCGGCCGGACCTGGTACTGCCCGCGGCACAGCAGGGCGTCGGGGAAGTTGACGTTGGCGGCCCGCACCCGCAGCAGCAGCTGACCCGGTCCCGGCTGCGGGTCCGGCACCTCCTCCAGCCGCATCACTTCACACGGCTCGCCGTTCGCGTGTACGCGCCATGCCTTCACCTGGTGCCTCCACTGACCTTGGATACGCGGGTGGGGCGGAGGGCGCACCGGCGCCCTCGCCAGCGACATACTAAGCGGTCGGTATCCCCTAGGGAACAGTCTCCGCCACATCGCGGCGACGCTTCCGGACACCCCCCGGCACCTCCCCCGTGCACCTCCCCCGGCGTGACGGCGTACATCGCGGCCCAGGGCTCGCCGTCCGAGGCAGCGGTGCGGCTACTCACCGCGGAGCGCGCCCCAGAAGCCGGGGCCCTCCGACCCGGAAGCCCGGCGGGCCCTCGTGGGCCACGCGACGGCCGGCAGAGCGCAAGCCCGGCGCGCGCCCGGGTTCCTGCACCTCACGCCTGATACCTCACGCCTGATACCTCATGCCTGATGCCTGATCCACGTCCCGAGCGTCCCCCGGTCCATTGCTGACGCATCGTCAACTCGACCGAACAGGGCGGCGGATGCGGCCCGAGCGGGAGGGCGGGGCGGTCCGCGCCCCCGCCCCGGCGCGCGAGGAAGCTCAGGTGCGCCCGGCCCGCTGCTGGGCGTCCCGCAGGGTCTCGGACGGGGTGGCCCATCGGGCCCGTATCACCGGGAATCCGGCCTTCTCGCATGCGTCGCAGACGAGTTCGTCGTCGTCGACGACATGGCGGACCTCGCGGCCGCGGGCGATCCGGCGCAGGATCTCCAGCTTGGTGTGCCGGGCCGGGCGCCGGTCGCTTTCGGGGCGCATCCACAACCGGCCCTCGGGCAGCCCGTACCGGGCGAGCCAGGCCAGCGTGTCGCGGCGGCAGCGCTCCGGGCGGCCGGTGAGGTAGACGACTTCGCAGTCCTCGGTGCTGCGCAGGGCCAGGGCCACCCCCTCGGCGAGCGGCGGGTCCTCGGTGGCGGCCGCGAAGAAGGCCTTCCAGTCGCGCGGGGCGCGCTGCAGCAGATGCTGCCGGTGGGTGGTGTCGGCGAGGGTGCCGTCCAGGTCGAAGACCGCCAGTGGGCGCGCCGTCATGCCGTTGCCGTCCTCTTTCGTCGCCGCCGTTCGCCGGCCGCCTCGGGCTGGGTGACCACGATCCGGCCGGATTCGATTCCCTGCGCGAGGGAGAGGCGATCGTACGCGACCTCGGCACAGGTCGCGGTGTCCATGCGCAGCCGGACGTCGGGGCAGGCGGCGGGACCGTCCGCGTAGCCGAGCCCGCCGCCCGCCCCGACATCCGGACCGTCGGAATGCAGGCCGTCGGAATGCAGGCCGTCGGCCCCCGCCCCCTCGCCCCCGAGGACGACATGGAACTCACCCTCGTCGAGGGCGATACCGACCACCTCGACGCCCTCCGTGAAGTGCCGGGCCAGTCGGGCGATCAGGGGCACCGCGAACCAGTGGGCCCGCACCGCGTCCGTCGGGCGCTTCTCGTCGAGGGCGGGGGCGCCCCAGTCGGCGAGGGCGGTGAGCGCGGACAGCAGCGCGCGGCCACGGGGGGTGAGCTCGTAGACGAAGGCGGCTCCGGGCGGGGCGAGCCGGCGGCGGGTGACCAGACCGTCCCGCTCCATGTCCTTGAGGCGGGAGGCGAGCATATCGGTGCTGACGCCCGGCAGATCGGCGTGCAGATCGGTGTAGCGCCGGGAGCCGCCCAGCAGCTCCCGGACGATCAGGAGCGTCCAGCGGTCGCCCACGGCGTCCAGGGCTCGGGCAACGGCGCAGTACTGGTCATAACTTCGGCGCGGCATGACACCCAGCATAGACAGAGGTTGGACTTTCCAAGTCCCAACTTGGTAAAACCAAGTACGGTGTAACGAGTGCCGCCGCGCCGCGCGGTGAGCGAGGGACCGGGAGGCCACCGCAATGCAGTTCAAGCAGTCCAGCAAGATGGCCGACGTCTGCTACGAGATCCGCGGGCCGGTGATCGAGCACGCGGACGCCTTGGAGGAGGCCGGCCACAGCGTGCTGCGGCTGAACACCGGCAATCCGGCGCTGTTCGGCTTCGAGTGCCCGGACGAGATCCTGCAGGACATGCTGCGCAACCTCTCCCGCGCGCACGGCTACACGGAGTCCCAGGGCATCCTCCCGGCCCGCCGCGCGGTGGCCCAGCGCTACCAGCAGAGCGGACTGCCGGATGTCGATGTGGACGACATCTACCTCGGCAACGGCGTCTCGGAACTCGTCTCGATGGCGGTGCAGGCGCTGCTCGACGACGGCGACGAGGTCCTCATCCCGGCCCCCGACTTCCCGCTGTGGACGGCGGTCACCACGCTCGCGGGCGGCAAGGCCGTGCACTACCTCTGCGACGAGTCGGCGGACTGGCTGCCGGACCTCGACGACCTCGCCTCGAAGATCACCGACCGGACCCGGGCCCTGGTCATCATCAACCCGAACAACCCGACCGGCGCGGTCTACCCCCGCGAGCTGCTGGAGGGCATGCTCGACCTCGCCCGGCGCCACGGGCTGATGGTCTTCGCCGACGAGATCTACGACCGGATCCTGTACGACGACGAGGTCCACCACCACGCCGCGGTGCTCGCCCCCGACCTGGTCTGCCTCACCTTCAGCGGGCTGTCCAAGTCCTACCGCGTGGCCGGATTCCGCTCCGGTTGGCTGGTGGTCTCCGGCCCCAAGCAGCACGCCGCCGACTACCTGGAGGGCCTGGGCACCCTCGCGTCCATGCGGCTGTGCCCGAATGCGCCCGCCCAGTACGCCATCCAGGCCGCGCTCGGCGGCCGCCAGACCATCGAGGACCTGGTACTGCCGGGCGGCCGGCTGCGCGAGCAGCGCGACCGGGCCTGGGAGCGGCTGAACGAGATCCCGGGCGTCTCCTGCGTCAAGCCCAAGGGCGCGCTCTACGCCTTCCCCCGCCTCGACCCCGCCGTCCACAAGATCCACGACGACGAGAAGTTCGTCCTCGACCTCCTCCTGCGGGAGAAGATCCAGGTCGTTCAGGGAACCGGTTTCAACTGGCCGCACCCGGACCACTTCCGCATCCTCACCCTCCCGCACGCCGATGACCTCGACGCCGCGATCAGCCGGATCGGGCGCTTCCTGGCGGGCTATCGCCAGTGACACCGGACGGCGGACGTGCCGGGCCGCCGTCACGGCAAAACACACCCCATCCGGCACTCACTCGAACGGCCGTACCCCCTTCCCGCCCCCCGTCCTCCGCCCGCCGGTCCGGTCACCGGCCGCCGCGGCGGGCCAGAAGGCCGTTCTGGCGCCGGGAGGGCGCCGCGGCTCCGTCCGGGGTCTCCCGGCCCGGACGGCCCGCTCGCCCCGTGGAAGCCCGTCCCGCCGACCACGGCGCGAACGCGCCCTTGAGTGCATCGCCCGCAGCGGATTAGGTGGAGGGCGGCAATCCTGCCGCCACCCCACGAGGGAAGGGGATTCCATGCCCGTACGACCTGCGGAAAAGGAAGCGGAGCTGGAAGCTCACCTGCGCGGAATATGCTTCAAGACGGGGCCGCCGCGCCGTATCGGCGTCGAGATCGAATGGCTGGTCCACGACGCGCGCAACCCCCGATGTCCCATCGAACCGGCCCGGCTGCAGAGCGCGGCAACGACATTGCGCGCCCTTCCCCTCAGCTCCCTGCTGACCTTCGAGCCCGGCGGCCAGCTGGAGCTCAGCTCACTCCCCGCCCGCACCCTCACCGAGTGCATCGAGGCGGTCACCGCCGATCTCGCACTGGTCCGCCCCGCCATGCTGGCCATGGGCCTGGGCATGGCCGGCCACGGTCACAATCCGTGGCACCGCCCGCAGCGGGTGCTGACCGAACCGCGCTACAACGCCATGGAGGCGTACTTCGACCGCTGGGGCTCCGCCGGGCGGTCCATGATGTGCGCCACCGCGTCCGTGCAGGTGTGTGTGGACGCCGGCTACGAGGAGCCGGGGCCGCTCGGGCACGGCCGGCGCTGGCTGCTGGCGCATCTGCTGGGCGCGGTGCTGGCCGCGGCCTTCGCCAATTCGCCGACCAGCGAGGGCTGCCCCACCGGCTACCGCACCACCCGCCAGGTCGTCTGGTCGCAGCTCGACCCGGGCCGTACGCTCGCGCCGCCGCAGGGGCCCGACCCGCGCACCGCCTGGGCGGCGTATGTCCTGGACGCTCCGGTGATGTGCATCCGCACCGAGGACGGGCCCTGGGACGCCCCGGAGGAGCTCACCTTCCGCGAGTGGATCCGTACCGGCGCGCCCAGACCGCCCACCCGGGAGGATCTGGACTACCACCTCACCACCCTCTTCCCGCCCGTACGGCCGCGCGGCCATCTGGAACTGCGGATGATCGACGCACAGTCGGGCGACGCCGGGTGGGTCGTACCGCTCGCCGTCACGGCCGCGCTGTTCGACGACCCGGAGGCCGCGGAGCGGGCATACCGCATCGTCAAACCCCTTGCGGAGACGGCGGGTTCCCGGCCGGCACCGCGCAATCCGCTGTGGCGGCGCGCCGCCCGCGGGGCATTGACCGACCCGGAACTGCACACCGCGGCGGTGGCCTGTTTCGCCGCCGCCCAGGAAGCCCTGCCACGGCTCGGAGCCTCCCCCGAGGTACTCGCGGCGGTCGCGGAGTTCACCGAACGCTATGTGACACCCGGCCGCTGCCCCGCGGACGATCATCTCGACGCCCTGTACGCCGCGGAGGGCGATCTCATCGTTGGGAAGGACAGCCAGTGACCCTTCGTTGGGAAGGACAGCCAGTGACCCTCGATCCCGAGCTCCTCCGCGAGCGCGCGGCCTCGGCGCTGCTCGCCGCCCGTGACCGCACCCGCCTGCTGACCACCTGTGTCGAGGATCCCGACCTCGTCGCGCAGCACTCCCCCCTGATGTCCCCGCTGGTGTGGGACCTGGCCCACATAGGCAACCAGGAGGAGCAGTGGCTGCTGCGCACCGTGGGCGGCGGGGACGCGCTGCGCCCGGACATCGACTCCGTCTACGACGCCTTCGAGCACCCCCGTGCCCGGCGCCCCTCGCTTCCGCTGCTCGCACCCGACGAGGCGCACGGCTATGTCGCCGAGGTCCGCGGCCGGGTGCTGGACATCCTGGAGCGCGCCGAGCTGCACGGCGGTCCGCTGCTCGACTCCGGCTTCGCCTTCGGCATGATCGCGCAGCATGAGCAGCAGCACGACGAGACCATGCTCATCACCCACCAGCTCCGCCGCGGCCCGGCCGTGCTCACCGCCCCGGAGCCGCCGCCCGCCTCCGACGACATCTTTCCCGCCGAAGTCCTCGTGCCCGGCGGGCCGTTCACCATGGGCACCTCCACCGAGCCCTGGGCGCTGGACAACGAGCGGCCCGCACACCCCCGGCTGGTGCCCTCCTTCCTGATCGACACCACCCCCGTCAGCAACGGCGCCTACCAGCGGTTCATCGAGGCCGGCGGCTACGAGGAGCCGCGCTGGTGGACCACGCAGGGCTGGGACCAGGTGCAGGAGCACACGCTGCGCGCACCGCTGTTCTGGAAGCGCGACGGCGGCCAGTGGCTGCGCCGGAGGTTCGGGGTGACCGAGCCGGTGCCACCGGACGAGCCGGTGCTGCATGTGAGCTGGTACGAGGCGGACGCCTATGCGCGCTGGGCCGGCCGGCGGCTGCCGACCGAGGCCGAGTGGGAGAAGGCCGCCCGGCACGATCCGGCGACCGGGCGGTCCAGGCGCCACCCCTGGGGCGACGAGGACCCCACTCCGGCGCACGCCAACCTCGGCCAGCGGCATCTGCGGCCCGCCCCCATCGGCAGCTACCCGGAGGGCCGCTCGCCGCTCGGCGTACGGCAGCTGATCGGCGATGTGTGGGAGTGGACGGCGAGCGACTTCCTGCCGTATCCGGGCTTTGCCGCCTTCCCCTACCGGGAGTACTCGGAGGTGTTCTTCGGCGACGAGTACAAGGTGCTGCGCGGCGGCTCGTTCGCCGTCGACCCGGTCGCCTGCCGGGGCACCTTCCGCAACTGGGACCTGCCCGTCCGGCGGCAGATCTTCTCCGGGTTCCGTACCGCCCGGGACGCCGACCCGGCGGCGGACGCATGACGGCCGGGGCCCGGCCGGCCCGGGAGGCCGATGTCTGATGTGCCGTCATCTTGCTTATCTGGGACCGGAGATACCCTTCGGCGAGATCATATTGACCCCTCCGCACAGCCTCTTGCGGCAGTCGTGGGAACCGCGCCGGCAGCGGCACGGGACGGTCAACGCCGACGGGTTCGGCGTCGGCTGGTACGCGCCGGGCGATCCGGTGCCCGCCCGCTACCGGCGGGCCGGACCGATCTGGGGCGACGATCTGCTGCCCGACCTGGGCCGGGTGGTGCGCACCGGCGCGCTGCTGGCCGCCGTGCGCGATGCCACCGTGGCCGGTGCGGACGCCGAGGCCGCGGCCGCGCCGTACACCGAGGGGCGCTATCTGTTCAGCCACAACGGCGCGGTGTCCGGCTGGCCGGACTCGCTCGCCCCGCTGGCGGCCGAGCTGCCGCCGGGAGAGCTGCTGCGGCTGCCGGCGCGCTGCGATGCGGCGTTTCTGTGGGCGCTGGTCCGGCATCGGCTGGCGAAGGGCGACGAGCTCGGTGAGGCGCTGGCCGGCACGGTGGCTGCGGTCGCCACGGCCGCGCCCGCCTCCCGCCTCAATCTGCTGCTGACCGACGGCACCGCCATCGCCGCCACCACCTGGGGCGACACGCTGTGCCACCTGGCCGTTCCCCAAGGCGGCACGGTGGTCGCCTCCGAACCGTACGACGATTCCCCCCACTGGACCGAGGTCCCGGACCGCACTCTGCTGCGCGCCACCGGGACCGATGTCCACCTCACCCCGCTCAAGGAGCCCGCTACGTGAGCCCGCTCAGCATCACCCGCACCCTCCCTGCCGACGCCACCGCGGCCGCACTGCGCGCCGATGTCACCCAGGGCCTGTCCCGTACCCCCAAACAGCTGCCGCCCAAGTGGTTCTACGACGCCCGCGGGAGCGAGCTGTTCGAGGACATCACCAAGCTGCCCGACTACTACCCGACCCGCGCCGAGCGGGAGATCCTGCTGACCCGTGCCGATCACATCGCCGCGGCCACCCGGGCCCGCACCCTGATCGAGCTGGGGTCGGGCTCCTCCGACAAGACCCGCCATCTCCTCGGCGCGCTGACCGGACTGCACTCCTATGTGCCCATCGACGTCAGCGAATCCGCGCTGGCCGTGGCGGGTGAGACGCTGCTCGCCGAACACCCCGGTCTCACCGTGCATGCGCTGGTCGCCGACTTCCAGCAGGGCATCGAACTCCCCGACACCCCCGGCCCGCGGCTGCTCGCCTTCCTCGGCGGCACCATCGGCAATCTGCTCCCCGAGGAGCGCTCCGCGTTCCTGCACTCCGTGCACGACATGCTCTCCCCGGGCGATGCCCTGCTGCTCGGCACCGACCTGGTCAAGGACGAGGCCACACTCGTCGCCGCCTACGACGACCCGCAGGGCGTGACGGCCGCGTTCAACAAGAACGTCCTGGAGGTCATCAACCGCGAACTGGGCGGCGACTTCGACCCGGCGGACTTCGACCATGTCGCCCTGTGGAACGCCGAGCGCGAGTGGATCGAGATGCGGCTACGGGCCCGTAAGGACCTGAGCGTCAAGATCCCCGGAGTGGACCTGGCGGTGAGCTTCACCGCGGGCGAGGAGCTGCGGACCGAGGTCTCGGCCAAATTCCGCCAGGAGGGCGTGCGGGCCGAACTCGCGGCTGCCGGGCTGACGTTGAGCAGCTGGTGGACGGACAGCGCGGACCGCTTCGCGCTGTCACTGTCCTTCCGCGTCTGATTTCCGCCCCTTCCCGGCCGGTGTGACCCTCCGGTCCGCCGGCCGGGTGCCGCCCGTACGCTCCCTGTGGTTCGATGCCCCGATCGCAGGTGCGCGCCGGGTCTGTTGCCGCGCACCCACGCAGACTCGACGGACAGGGGAAGCGGCATGGGGCTGGGACTGGATCGACGGGGTTTCCTCCGGGGCGCGGCCGGGCTGTCGGCCGCCGGGGTGCTGGCGGGCGTCGGCAGCGGGCAGTTCACGGCCGGCGCGGCCCAGCGCCGGGGGACCGCGGTGTCCGTACAGGACTGGATGTCGGCGCTCGGCGACGCCACCCCCGTCCAGCGGCTGACCATCCCCGGCACCCATGACTCGGGGGCCCGGGTGGGCGGCCCCTGGGTCGCCTGCCAGAACACCCCCGTCGACGCCCAGCTCACCAGCGGTATCCGCTTCCTGGACGTCCGCTGCCGGGCCATTGACAACGTCTTCGCCATTCATCACGGCGCCTTCTACCAGGAGTTGATGTTCGGTGATGTGCTCAACGCCTGCCGGGCGTTCCTGCAGGCGCATCCCTCCGAGACGGTGCTGATGCGGGTCAAGCAGGAGTACTCCGAGGTCAGCGCCGAGGAGTTCCGCCGGATCTTCGGCAGCTACCTGGACGACAAGGGCTACCGGTCGCTGTTCCGGCTGGACGCCGGTCTGCCGACGCTGGGCCAGGCCCGCGGCAAGGTGGTCCTGCTGGCGGACTCCGACGGTCTGGGCGGCGTCCGTTACGCCGATCCGCAGCTGTTCGACATCCAGGACGACTACATGGCGGAGCCGTTCGGGAAGTACCCGAAGATCGAGGCCCAGTTCCGCAAGGCCGTCACCCAGCCCGGCAAGCTCTTCGTCAATTACGTCAGCACCGCCGCCCTGCTTCCGCCCCGCTCCAACGCGGACCGTCTCAATCCGCAGGTCAAGCGACTGCTGGAGAGCCCGGAAGGGAGCGGCTGGACGAGCCTGGGGATCGTCCCGATGGACTTCCCGAACGAGACCGGCCTGGCGGAGACGCTGATCCGGCACCACCTCGCGGGGCAGGGGGTGCGGCTCGCGGCGTGAGCGGGAGCCGCAGGGCATGCGCGGAACGGCAGGTCACAGCGCACGCGCCGGACGGCAGCTCCCAGCGCACGCGCCGGACGGCGGGTCGCAGGACACGCGCCGGACGGCACGCCGCGGAGGGCCGGGGCCGTCCGACGGCGGCGCTCCGCGGGTCACCCGACCGGCCCAGCGGTCCGCGTTCCTGCGGCGCGGCCGTCCCGCTCGCCGCGCCCTGATCGCCGGGCCCCTCGGATGGCGGGTGTGCCGGGGTTCCGGTGCGGCTTTCTGTTCGTGATCTTCGTCGCCTGAGCGGAATGTTGCGCCAAGTGACCGAACCATGGCACGCGTCCTTGCATCAGACTGGGTGAAATGTCTGGTTCCGGTGTCACCCCAGCATCCGACGGGGTAACGCCGGCTGATGCGGCGAGGCGGCTGCTGGTGGAGACGAGCGAACGCGGGACCGAGCCGGCGGACAGCGCCGGCGGGGCGGACCGGAACGCCGGGGCACCGGCGACCGAGGACTGCCTCGGTCCCGGCGGCCCGGCCTGCACGGGCCGCGGCCGGCCCGGCGTCCCGCTGCGGGCGACCCTGGCGCTCGGGGTCCTGACCGTGGTCGTGGGCAGCACCGCGCTGGCCCTGGGCCCCCCGTCACGCGACCCGTTCCTCGCCCCCGGGGACACTGCCACCGGCTCCTACCTCGCGACCCGGGCCGACGGCGAACAGGCCGCCACTGCGGTGCTCGCCGGCCCCTACGAGGAGCGGCCGGGGCCGCCGGTGACGGCACGGTACGGCGAGGGGACGGCGGCCCCGCGGGCACCGGCCCCGCTGACGGCGTCCCGGCCCTTGCGGGCCTCCCCGGCGGCGCCCGCACCGGCGATCGGTGCGCTCTTCTCCCCCGGCGACGACGGCGCCCCGGTCCACCACTGCACGGCCAGCGTGGTGCATGCCCCCGGCGGAGACCTCATCGTCACCGCGGCGCACTGTGTGCACGACGACGGCTTCCGTACCCGGCTGGTGTTCGCACCCGGCCTGCACGACGGGATCGCGCCGTACGGCCTGTGGGTGCCCACCCGGATCCAAGTCGATCCGCGCTGGATCAGCGACCGGGACCCCGACCACGATGTGGCGTTCCTGCGGGTGCGCCGGGCGGGGCGGCCCGGCGGCCGGATCGAGGACGTCACCGGCGCCGAACGGATCCGGTTCGGCGCACCGGCCGGACGCCCGGCGCAGCTGACCGGCTACCCCGAGGACCAGGACACCCCGGTCAGCTGCCGGCACACGGCGGACGCCCAGGGCCCGGCCCAACTCCGGTTCAGCTGCCCGGGGTTCCCGAACGGGACGAGCGGCGGGCCGATGCTCACCGACCTCGACCCGGCCACCGGCACCGGGTCGCTGATCGGCGTGATAGGCGGTCTCGACGAGGGCGGTGACGACTTCGTCTCGTACAGCAGCCGGTTCGGCGCGGAGGTGGCCGCGCTCTACCGGCGGGCGACCACGGAGCCGGACCCCCGGGCCGCCCAGCCCGGATCCCGGGCCGCCGCGTCGGGCGTCATGCCCCGCGCGGCACCACGGTCGTGAGCACGGACGGCAGCGGATACCAGTCGGCGGTGGCGAAGCTGGCGTGCGCGGCGGCGAGTTGCCGGACCCGGGCCAGTGCCTGCGCCTCGGTCGGGTGGGTACCGTCGATGACCGGCGGCACATTGTGGGCGTCGGTCATGATGAGCAGGTAGTTGCGGGTGTCGTACCAGGAAGTGTCGATACTGCCGTTCAGATAGGTCGCGGCGTCCCCGTCGAAGACCACGAACCAGGGACGCAGCGCCGGGTCGGTGTAGCGCTCGCGGGGGTCGCCGGGAGCGGCTCCGTGCACCGCGGGGAACGCCGTCGACTGTGCCAGCTTCCCTTGCGCCGCAAGGTCCTTGAGGTGGCCGGCGTACTCGACGTCGGTCCACAGCTTGTCGAAGGGGTTCTTCTCCTCGACCGTGCCGGGTATCAGCTCGAACAGGAACTTGCCGGCCAGGTCGGCCCGGGAGGGCCAGCCGCCGGCCCGCACCGCCTCGTCGGCGGTGGCGTGATGGCCGGTGAGGTCCCCGGGGCCGTAGACCGCATCGCCCAGCTTCTGCCGTACCAGCGCATCGAACTCGGCGGGCCCGCGGCCGCCCTTGGCGTTGAAGCCGTCCTTCATCTCGACCTTGAGCAGGATCGGGCGGTGGCCGGGGTGGGCGTCGTGCCAGGCCTTCATATCGGCCAGGCAGCCGGCGAAGTCCTGATCGCGGTTCTTGGTGCGCAGTTCCGAGGCGTTCGCGGCGCCTTCGCAGTTGCTGTTGTTTCCGAGCGGGTTGCTGTGCGAGACGCGCCAGGACCGGCCCAGCCCGTTGGACCAGAGGTCGAGTTCGAGCAGTGCGGCGCCGGAGTCCAGGGCGTCCGCGAAGTAGTGGTACTTCTCCTTGTCATAAGCGTTGTGGACACCCACGGACGTGCTGGTGCCGTATGTCGTGGCGGCCGGCTCGGCGGCCGCCGGTCCGGTCACCGCGATCACCGCCGCCGCCGCGGCGGCCACCGTCCCCACACACCGCTTTCCGTTCATGTGCCCCGCTTCCCTCTAGGTCTTCGGCCATCGGCAGTGCCCCCGAACGCCGTCTCGACCGGCGCGTCACCCGGCCGACCGGGGAGCAGCGTACGGGAGTTCGACAGATGAGGGACCATAAGGGCCGCGACAGACAAGGAAACAGCAGATGACAGGAACCGCCGTGGAGGGCGCATGACCGACAGACACCCCACCGAACTCGCACCACGTACCGGAGTGCCGCTCGCCGCGGCCGTGCTCACCGGAACGGTCGCGCTCTACATCTCACTCGTCGCCTTCGGCAACATCACCGACTTCGACACCAACCGGGACTTCGTCCGCCATGTGCTGGCCATGGACACCACGTTCAAGGACCCGGACCTGCTGTGGCGGGCCCTCACCTCGCAGGGGCTGCAGGACGCCGCGTATCTGGCGATCATCGCCTGGGAGACGGTGACCGCGGTGGTGCTGCTCGCGGCCACCGCGCTGTGGTTCGTCGGCGCCCGGCGCGGCAGCATCGCCCGTGCCCGGCGGATGAGCACGTTCGGGCTGCTGATGATGGTGCTGCTGTTCGGGGTGGGCTTCCTCGCGATAGGCGGCGAGTGGTTCGCGATGTGGCAGTCCAAGCAGTGGAACGGGCTGGAGGCCGCGACCCGCAACCTCACGGTCGCCGGGATCGCGCTGGTGGTGGTCCAGCTGCCGGGTGCGGCCGGGAAGCAGGGAAGCGGGGAGTAGCGGGCACGGGGCCCACCACTCCCCGCCACGCCCTCTCACCCCCACCTCGGCCCCGGCGGGCCGGGAGATCCAGCCCGCCGGGACAAGGGCGCCGGGCCTCAGCCCGCGGCGTACACATCCTCGATGTAGCGGCCGGAGGCGGTCAGTTCGCGCAGCCAGGCCTCGGATTCCTGGGGCGAGGCGCCGGTGCTCGCTCCGTGCAGCTCACGGAAGGCGGCCCGTACGCCCGGTGCCATCCGGCTGCCGTCACCGCAGACGTACACCCGCGCACCGGCCTGCAGCAGCTCCCACACCTCGGCCGCCTCGGCGGCGATCCGGTGCTGGACGAAGCGGTGGCCCCGCTCGGGGCGTTCGCTGAAGACCGGGCGCATCGAGAGGACACCGGCGGCCTCGGCGGCGGCGAACTCCGCGGCGTGCAGGAAGTCCCCGTCCGGGTCGTCGCAGCCGAAGTAGAGCCGGGCGGGGGCCTTCTGGCCCGCGGCGAGGCGGTCGGCGACGGCGCCGCGGAACGGTGCGAGACCGGTGCCCGCCGCGACCAGGATGACGGGGGTGTCATCGGCCGCATCGAGGCGGAAGGCCTCACGGCAGGGCTGGACGCGGGCCAGGACGGTGTCGCCGGGCCGCAGGGAGTGCAGATGCGTCGAGCCGGTGCCGCCGGGCAGCAGCGAGACCATCAGATCGGCGTGCCGGGGGTCGGCCGCGGGTGAGGACGACAGGGAGTAGTGCCGGATGCGCAGGGGCGGCAGCAGCTCCAGGACCGTCGGCCAGGGCAGCGCGCCACGCAGCGCCGGGTGGGCCTCGATCAGGTCGATCAGGGTGCGCGGATCGTCCTCGGCGAGGTTTTCCAGGGCGTGGCGCTCGGGCGGGCAGGGGTTGAGCGCGGCGAGCTGCGCCACCTGCCCGGCGCTCGGCCGGACCCCCAGTTCGAGGTGGTGGGTGAGCAGTTCGCGCACCGTCAAGGGACGGTCGACGGGCAGGGTGTCGCGGCTCGGGCGGCGGCCGGAGTGCAGTGCGAGGACGGTGTCCGGGTCGGCGCCGAGGGCCCGGGCGGCCCGCTCGACGGCGGCCGGGGCGTTGGCCGGCAGCACGGCGAGGTGGTCGGCGGTGCGGTAGCCGACGCCGTCCGGCAGGGCGATCCGCAGGAAGCGCTTGGGCCGCGGCCAGCCCTGGGCGGTGAGGTCGTGGGCCTCGGTGACGGTCATCGGGACGAGGCCGTGGCGGGCGGCGAGCGCGTCCAGCGGGCCGCCGGTGATCTCGGTGACGGTGTAGCCGGTGTCCTCGGCGTCCGGTGCGCTCGCGCCGATGCTCGCCGGGTCGCCGTAGCGGGTCAGCAACCGGGTGCGCAGCGCCGCGGTGAACTCCTTGACGGTGCCGCCCAGGTCGCCAGAGGCGTCGGCCTCGGCCCGCGGCAGCAGCCGGTCGGCGCCGAGTGCGTCGAGGCGGTCGTCGATGAGGGTCGGTATGTGCTGGTAGGTGGCGGCCCAGTTGCGGTCGCCGACGCCGAGGACGGCGAACGGGAGACCTGAGGCGGCACCGTCCTGCGCGGTGTTCAGCCAGCTCACGAAGGCCGCGGCGTCGTCGGTGGGCCGGCCGTTGTAGGAGGCGGCGACGATGACGACCGGCCGGTCGGCGGGCAGCGCACCGGCGTACGCGTCCAGCGGCGCCACATCGGCGGCGAAGCCCAGACCGGTGGCCTCGTCGGCGAGCCGCTCGGCGAACTCCCGGCAGGTGCCGTAGTTGCTGCCGTGCAACAGCAGGAGGCCGGTGCCCTGGGGGACGCGGGTGGGCAGCCCGTCGTCGGTCGCGGTGTCGTCCGCGGTACCGGCGCCGCCGCCGGGGAGCACCGCCAGCGCGGCGCGGACCGCGGCCCGGTCGGCGGGCGTACGGGCGGCGAGCGTGAGGGTGAACCCCTCGGGCTTGAGGGTCAGCGTCTCCTTGATGCGCAGCCGGTAGTCGCCGTGGTCGATCAGGCGGTAGCGGTGCGCGAGGAGGGCGAGCAGCATGGTCGCCTCGTGGAGCGCGAACTGCCGCCCGATGCAGGCGCGTTCACCGGTCCCGAACGGCTTGTACGCGTGCGGCGAGCGGGCCGCCTCGGCCTGCGGGCTGAAGCGGGACGGGTCGAACAGCTCGGGGTTGTCGCCCCAGACGGGGTCGCGGTGCAGCATCGGCGTGAGCACCGTGACGAGCTCACCGGCCTTGACCGGGTGGCGGCCGCCGAGCAGCGTGTCCTCGCGGGCCTGCCGGGTGAAGGCGGCGGCGGTGGGCCACAGCCGCAGCGCCTCGTTGAGGACCTGGCGGGTGAACGGCAGCCGGCCGATGTCCTCGAACGAGGGGTCGGGGTCGCTCTCGTCGCCCCACAGCTCATCGGCCTCGCGCTGCACCATGCGCAGCGCGACCGGGTCCTTGAGCAGGTGGTAGAGGGCGAAGGAGAGCGCACCCGAGGTGGTCTCGTGGCCGGCGATCAGGAACGTGATGACCTGGTTGCGGATGTTGGCGAGGTCGAGGGCCGGCCCGTCGTCCCCCTGGCCCCCGGCGCCGAGCATCAGGCCGAGCAGGTCGTCGTCACCGGTCTGTCCGCTCTTCGTCCGGGCGGCGATGACCTCGTCGACGACCGACGCGAGGTAGTCGGCGTCGCGCTGGAAGGCCGCGTCCGCCGCGGAGTGGTCCGCATCGGGGTCGCGGGAGAACTTCGTCATGCTCCATTCGAGGCAGCGCACCATCGCCTCGACGAACGGATGCGCGCTGTCGCCGCGGGAGAACGACTCGAAGTCGAAGCCGAAACCGGCGAGCCCGATGGTGTCCAGCGTCATCCGGGTCATGTCCTCGGCGACCTGGACGGGCGTGCCGTCGGCCACCCGCCGGTCCCAGGCCGCCATGACCCGGCGGGCGACCTTGAGCATCGCCGGGTGGTAGGTGCGCATCGAGCCGAGCGCGAAGGCCGGCATCAGGACCTCATGTGCCTTGGCCCAGTTCGGCTCCTCGTTGTACGCGGTGAACAGACCGTCACCGGCGAACTCTCTGACGTTCTCCAGGACGACCGACACTCCCTTGGCGAAGCGGGACTCGTCGGCGACCTCCGTGACCAGGTCCAGCGAGGAGAGGAACAGCGTCTCGCGGTCGCCGAACTTGCGCTTGAAGACCGGGCCGTGGAGCCGGGCGAGGTCCATGGACTGCTGGATGGGCGTGTGGGTGAGCCCGGCCGTCGTGAGGTCGGCCACCGGAATGCCGTCATCGGCGGCGCGTTCGTCGCTGTGGAGCGCGATGGTGTCGGTCATGTCTCCAGCGTGCAGGCCCCCACGCGCAGGTCACGCCCGGACAACTGCATGATTGTGCAGTGGTTTCTCGCTGCTCGCTCTTGCGCACGGACCGGAGAAGGGGCAATGGACAACGGGACTGCCGACGGAACGCCGGACGCGGACACGGACAGGTACAGGGATAGGGACACGGACACGGACGGAGGGGACAAGCCGTCCTGTGAGAGCGGATATATCGACCCGGCCGGGCCGTACGCGGGCGGCCCGTGGCGCAACTACTTCCTGATTCTGCTGGACCGCATCCCCACGCCGATCGCGGTGTGCCGGGCCCACGGCGAGGTGCTGATCGCCAATCCGGCGATGGCCGAGCAGTGGGGCACGGCCCCGGGACAGCTGCGTGGCCGCAACCTGCTGGACCTGTTCGAGCCCCGGGCGATGGCCCAGATCGACCGGCTCACCGAGGCTCTGCGCCTGGGACGCCGTTCACGCTATCCGGTCGAGGTGCGCTGGCGCGCCGGGACGGACGGGACCGAGCGGGAAGGGGAACTGACCATCGACCCGGTAGGTGACCCCTCGGTGAACCCACCCGCCCTGCTGGCGCTGCTGCGGGTGCGCGAGAGCGCCCCGCAGCCGGCACCGCGCGGCGCGGCGAGCCCGGTGGAGGCCCGGATCCTGGCGATGGCCGCGGGCGGCACGACCACGGCGTCGATCGGTACGGCGCTGGGGCTGACGGTCGACGGGGTGAACTACCACCTCACCCGGCTGGCCCGTCGCTGGCGGGTACAGGGCCGTACCGCGCTGGTCGCCAGGGCGTATGTGCTGGGCGTGCTCGCCGCGGACAGCTGGCCCCCGGCCCCTGCCTGACCGGGCCGGAACACCTCCGCGAGCCCGGCGAGGCGGGCCCCGGCGACCTGGGTCCGGCGGCGGGGGACCAGCGGCATGGGCCCGGCACTCCGCCAGCACGCATGTGCGGATAACCTCCCTGGTGTGGAGGAGAACGCAGCCGTGCCGTTCGAGCGCGGAACGGACGGCCCGAAGGTCATCGTCGTCGGCATCGACGGCTCCGACTCGTCGTGGCATGCGGCCTCGTATGCGGCGGGACTGGCCAGGCGCCAGTCCTCGAAGCTCGTGCTCGTCTACGTCCAGCCGGTGCTGCCGGCCGGGGCCGCGATGGGCGCCCCGGTCGCGGATGCGACCGACGAGGTCGCCGAGGAGCTGATGGCCGAGATCCGCGAGGCGACCGAGCGGCTCCAGGGGATATACAGCCTGCGCTGGGAGTTCCACACCCTGCGCGGCGACCCGTACAACGGCATGGTGCAGATGGCCGACGAGCTCAAGGCCGACGCCGTGGTGGTCGGCGCCTCGGAGCAGGCCGGGCACCGCATCATGGGCTCGGTCGCGGTGCGCCTGGTCAAGGCCGGGCGCTGGCCGGTCACCGTCGTTCCCTGAGCCGTCGTCCCCTGAGCCCATCGTTCCCTGAGCCGCACGCCCCAGGGCCCGCCCCGGCACTCCACTGGTGGGGCGGGCCGCCCTGAGGCACGGTGGACAGTGGACGGGCGGAGCGCCGCCCCGGCGAGGGAGACCACCGTGACCGACCGCACGTATCGCGTGACCGAGATCGTCGGTACGTCCCAGCAGAGCGTGGACGCCGCGATCGAGAATGGCATCAAGCGCGCCTCGGAGACCCTGCGCAACCTCGACTGGTTCGAGATCAGCCAGGTCCGCGGGCATATCGTCGACGGCGAAATCGACCATTACCAGGTCGGCCTGAAGGTCGGATTCCGGCTTGAGGACGCCGATTGACGCCTCTCCCGTGTACGTCTCCCGGCGAGTCCCGGCAGTACTAGGGAGTCGCCTTCCCTACTGGCTCCCGAGGGTCCATGATGATCCGCCGTCGGACCACGACGGAGCGTACGGAGGGATGACGCATGGGGCTGCGCGCGGGACAGGGCGTATTGCGCCGTAAACCGATCGAACACATTGAAGAGGCGGAAGGCACCGCGAGCGAGCAGCTCACCCGGGCGCTCGGCCTGTGGCAGCTGACGGCCATCGGCGTCGGCGGCATCATCGGCGCGGGAATCTTCACGCTGGCCGGCACCGTCGCGAACGGGAAGGCGGGACCCGCGGTCCTGATCTCCTTCCTCATCGCGGGCATCGCGAGCGCCGCGGCCGCGTTCTCCTACGCGGAATTCGCCGGGCTGATCCCGAAGGCGGGCTCGGCTTACACCTACGGCTATGCGGTCCTCGGTGAGGTGGCCGGCTGGTTCATCGGCTGGGACCTGCTGTTGGAGTACACCGCGATCGTGGCGGTGGTGGCGATCGGCATCTCCGGCTACTTCGGCTTTCTGCTCGGCGAAATGGGCCTCGATCTGCCCGCCTGGATGCTGGGCGCGCCAGGAACGGGGCCGGGACACCGGGTGGACCTCTTCGCCGCGGTGCTCTGTCTCCTGATCGCCTATCTGCTGACCCTGGGCATCAAGAACGCGGCACGCTTCGAGACGATCGTGGTGGCCCTGAAGGTCCTGGTGGTCATCGTGGTCATCGTGGTCGGCTTCTTCCACATCAAGACCTCGAACTACACGCCGTTCTTCCCGTTCGGCGTGAGCGGCGCCTTCACGGGCGCGGCCACCGTCTTCTTCGCCGTCTTCGGCTATGACGCGATGAGCACGGCGGCCGAGGAGTCCAAGGACGCCCAGCGCCATATGCCCAAGGCGATCCTGTATTCGCTGGCCATCTCGATGGTGCTGTACGTCCTGGCCTGCCTGGTCCTGACGGGTATGCAGAACTACAAGGACATCGACCCGGAGAGCGGCTTCTCCTCGGCGTTCAAGTCGGTGGGCCTGAGCAGCCTGGCGGATGTCATCGCGGTCGGCGCGATCATCGGCATCCTGACCGTCATGTTCACCTTCATGCTCGGGGTGACCCGGGTGTGGTTCTCGATGAGCCGGGACGGACTGCTGCCGAAGTGGTTCGCCAAGACCAGCCCCAAGCACCATGTGCCGACCAGGGTGACCTGGATCGTCGGCTTCGCCTCCGCCGCCATCGCGGGCTTCCTCCCGATCGGCGAGGCCGCCGAGCTGACCAACATCGGCATCCTGCTCGCGTTCGCGGTGGTCTGCAGCGCGGTGATCGTGCTCCGCTACAAGCGTCCCGAGCTGCCGCGGACCTTCCGTACGCCGGGGATGCCGGTGGTCCCGGCGATCGGGGTGTGCTTCTCGATCTGGCTGATCACGTTCCTGGAGTGGCAGACCTGGGTGCGGTTCGTGGTCTGGTTCCTGATCGGCATGGTCATCTACTTCGCCTACTCCTACCGCCGCTCGAACCTGGCACGGGCGGAGCGGGCGAGCGCCGGCGGCGAGGGCGGCGGAAAGCGGCCGTGAGTCGCGGACACCGACCGCGACTCACGGGAACTGCGGGGGCCGGCGGACGATATCCCGCCGGCCCCCGCCTGCCCTCGGCATCAGAAGACGAACGGTCCCGGGGACTGCGGAGAAGTGGCGTTGCAGGTGGCCGTGACGCCGAAGACCACGACCTTCAGGGACGTGGCCGCCAGGCTGTCGCCCGCGGCGACCGTACCGGTGAGGGGGCCGGTGGAGACCTCGCTGCCGGCCGGGATCGCCGGGTTGGAGCTGCCGCTGAACTCCGTGGTCCCGGAGCCGTTCTTGGTGAGGGTCAGGGTGGAGCTGACCGAGTTGGCGCCGACATCTATCGGTGAGGTGATCGCCGACGTGGAAAGGCTGATGGTCGCGGCCGTCCCGTCCTGGGTCGCGGTGAGTGTCGCCGTCCCGGAGCCGAAGTTTCCGCAGTCGAACGAAATGGTGGCGGTGTCGGGGGTGACTGCCGTGGCGGCCGGCGCCATCGCGAGCGTGCCCGCGGCGGCGACGGCAACGACGAGTGCCGTACCGAATCCGAACGTGCCTGATCCGAGGTGTCTCATGGGGGTACCGCCTTCTTGAGGGGGGTGCAGGCCCATGGCGCCGGCCGTCCGGGGGGGGACGCGCGGGAACGGCCGGCGGCCACGCGGGGGCCCGCGGTCGGACCCCCGTGCCGACCACCGTCCAGATCTGACGGATGGTCAGCGACCTGAATCGCTGACCATTGAGGCACGCACCCCTGAAGAGAGCAAGGCAGCCACCTCATGATTTTTGACGTGTCTACACCAAAACGAGCCATGGCCTGCACCCGGCCGGCCCGGCATCGCAACACCGGGCCCGGAACGAGCGGTACAGCGAGTCGACACCCGCTGTCGAGGCCGTTTCGGGGCCGCCGGCGGGCCGCACCCGGCGCGGGGTGCGGCCCTCGGCTGTCATCACCGCCCGGGGAAACGGCTCCGAGTCGGCGGAGGACCTGCCTGAACTCATCGGTCTCGATCAGACCGGTGAGCACCCGGGTCGAGATCCTGATGAAGAGGTGGGCCGCAAGCGATCAGTCGGACGGCCGGCCGCCGTACGGCACGGTGATCAGCTCCATGGCGTGGCCGGCCGGGTCCATGAAGTACACGCCGCAGCCGCCGTCATTGTGGTTGATCACGCCGGGATGCTGCCGCTGCGGGTCGGCGTAGTGCTCGATGCCGCGCTGCGTGATCCGCGCGTATGCCGCATCGAACTCCTCCTGGGAGACCAGGAAGGCGTAGTGCTGCGGTGTGATGCTTTCCGCGGGGACCGTGGCGAAGTCCAGCGTGACGCCGTTGCTCAGGCCGACGGCGATGAAGGGGCCCCACTCGGCGGTGATCTCAAGGTCCAGCAGGTCCACGAAGAACTCGGCGGACTCCCGGTGGTTCCGGGCGTGGATGATCGTGTGGTTCAACTCAACGGACAAGGAATGCCTCCAGGGGCATCTCCCGGACACCTCCATGCCTCACCCGGCCGGTGACCGACACGCGATGTCGCCGCGCATCCTAGCCGTTGGCCGAGTTCCGCACCATGCGGCCTTGCACCAGCACTCGGCACGAGAGCAGCCGCCGTCACGAAACTGCTCTCGCCACCCGATAGGGCAAGCGCACGGACACATACCGCTGCGCGGGCACCATCATGGCCACCGCACTCCTCATCCCGCTTGGATCACAATCCGTCGGACCACTCCAACGGTGCGGCCAGGCGGACGAAGGTCTTCGGTATGCGGCTCCAGGTCGCGGCCTGCGCCCGGTCGGCGGAACTGCCGACATCCAGGTTCTCGTCGGGCTGGACGGTGTTCAGGAAGGTCAGGAACTCGTCGTCGGTGCCATCGGCGAGGAAGGCTGCCTTGAGCGCCGCAAGGACGTCCGGATCCGCTGTGCGGAAGTGGGTACGGAGCAGGCCGAGTTCAGCCGGGTCCCCGACCATCGCCGGGGCCAGGGAAGCGGCATCGACCGTGGCCATCTCCGGCTCGCCGTAGTAGTCGCCGGCGTCGAGCTCGACCGGGCACCAAGCCGAGACGTGGACGATGCGGTCGATCAGGTCCGGCCGTGCATTGGCCGCAGCCGTGGCCGTCATGCCGCCGCGACCGTGGGAGACAAGGATCGCGGGGCCGTTCCGCTTGGCCCGTTCCAGGATGCCGATCAAGTGCGCGGCGTTGTCGGCGAGCGTCACCCCCTTGATCGAGCCGGGCGCGGTGGCGAGCCCTTCGAGATCCTGCGGGGCCTGATAGGCACGCGGGTAGGACGCCTCGAATCCGTGGCCGGGCAGGTCGACGGCGACCGAACGGTGTCCGAGGAGGCCGAGTTCGGCCTGGAGCGGCGCGAAGGAGAAGGAGTTCGCGAAGGCTCCGTGAACCAGTACGAAGGTCGGTTGCAGCTGTCTGCTCACTACTACTCACTTTTCTGGCCGCCGCGGCGCCGGCGGCACGCGTGGCGCCGGTCCAGGCGCCACGAGCCACCTTGTGGCCGAGGAACGGACCGTCGACCTGCGGCCCACCGTCCCGCCGCGGGGACGTCTTCGTGCGTGGCAAGCGCCACGCTCTCCAGCGCGGAATCTTGAGGGCAGCGTGCGAATGGTTGCGCGGGAACGCCGGGGCATGCAGCAGCAGGCGCTGGGCCAGAGACCTCCTCCGACCCGAACACCTCCCCTGCGTTTGCCCGCGCCGAGCCGGCGTGCCGGATGGCTGCCGATCGTGCTGCCGCCTCTCACCGAAGAGGCGGCGAGGGCGTGTCCGCGGCCCGGTGCGGTCGTTGGCCACCGCGCCGGTGGTGGGCGGGTATGGCGTACGTCAGGAGCGTGGAGCAGTGGCCCGTTGGATCGTGATCAACCTCCCGTCCTGGTTGCTGCTGGCAGGGCTCATCGTCGTCATCGGCGGCGGGACAGCAGCCGTCCAGGCGTTTGTCCGGCACCGCTTCCCTCGCCTCAAGCAGGGCGGGCACAACGATGTCGCACAGTTCGTGTACCCCGTTGTCGCCGTGGTCTACGGGTTCCTCATCGGCTTCCTCGTCCTCGCGCTCTGGGGACAGGTGAACGTGGCAGACCAGACGACGCGGACCGAGGGCGCCGTGGCGGTGCACTTGGCCAGGGGCCGCAATTCGTTCGGCAAGGCCGAGAGCGCACGGATCCGGCAGAGCCTCATGGAGTACGGACGCGCGGCGGCGGCCGAGTGGCCTCGCGCCGCAATCGGCCACACCACGCCCGAGGCCGAGAACGCGCTGAATCACCTGCAGAGCACGTACGAGAACATCAAGCCCCACAGCGATACCCAACGGGCCTTGCTCACCAGCTCGCTCGCTTCCCTGCGGGAATTGACTCTTGCACGAACGGAACGGCTGGTTGAGGCACGCGCCAACGTCGGCCCACCCCTGTCCTTGTGGATGGTGGTCTTCCTGACGAGTGCACTGGTCCTCGGATTCTCCGTCATCTTCGACGCCGGACAGGCCAAGATGCACTACGGGATGGTCGGGGCGGTGAGCGTCCTCGTCGCCGCCAACCTGTTCCTCGTCACAGAACTCTCCTATCCCTTCCTCGGCGAGTTCTCCACGTCACCGGAGCCATTGCGCGTGCTGATCGAGATCCTGTCGCCGCCTCGGTAGACCGGGCCGGATGAGGCTGACGGCCAAGCGGCTACCGAGGACGAATCGCCTCTCGTGGCCCCTCGAACCTCGTTGTGGATGCTCTTGACCGGTGTGCTCTTGCCGGTACCGGACTCGGCAGAGCGGCTGACGACGGCACGGCATGGCCGCAGTTCGCTGATTGCCCGTCAGGCACGATCGCGATCACGTGCTCGCGGGATCGGAAGCCGTAGGCGCCCCCGCCGGCCCGTCTCCCCCACCGGAATCATCGCCCCGCCGACTCCCCCGGTTCCACCGAATGTCAGGGTCTTGAACCACTCGTGCGCGGCATCCCGCCCATCCGGTCCCGCCGCGGCCCCCCGCCGCCGGTGATCGCCGCCGCGCGGTGCGCGCCAGGGGTGTCTTGCGGATCAGGCCGGCGACGCCGCATGAGCGTGATGTGAGCCGATCGTGAGCGACGCGGCCGAACCTTGTCATGTGCCGGTCCCGGCGGCAATCCGTTTCTGCTGCATGGCCGGCGGCACTCCGTTCCCGGAGGGATCGGAGCTGGTGTACGCCGCGCTCGCAACGGGCTCCGCCTTCCCCGGACGGCCTCGCCCGGAGTCGCGAACGGAATCGCAGGACGCAATCCGCACTTCAGGTGGAAGGCAAGGGAAGCAAGAATGAGCAGCAGAATACGCAGCCGGCGGGCGAAGGTGGCCGCGGTGGGATCAGTGACCGTCATGGCGGCGCTGTGCCTGACCATCACGCCGGCGCAGGCAGACAATCCTGGCCGTGGCGGCAGCATCATGCCGGATTCCGATGCCGATCTCGGCCGGGTCGACGGGCGCCCCTTCGACGATCCCGCGAGGCTCAACGAGTTCCTCGCTGGTTGCGGTCAGTGGTGCACCGTCACGCCCACCGCATGGCTCGGGGACCCGAGGGAGGGTACCCCTGCGATGCAGGGGAAGCCTCAGGAAAACTGCACCACCGAGGTCAGTGACTTCAACTTCGCGAGGGCCGAGACCACCGGCGAAACGGCCATCATCGGCTTGTCGCTTGGCGCGAACCCCGTTTCGGTGCTGCCGAAGATCGAGAAGAACTGGTTCACGTCGAACACGGAGACCACCAGCAACACGGGCCATCTAAAGCCCGGCGAAATCGGTTGGATTGACGAGATTCCCGTCACCCGGAAGGCGAAGGGGAATTGGAAGCTGGAAGGCAGCTCAGATTTCAATATCAACCAGTGGAACCAATTTGGGCCACGTGAATTCACTGACGTCGAGACGGACATCACCTACAAGGTCATCAGGGTTTCTTCCCGGCCCATGACTCCGGACGAGAAGAAGACCAAGTGCGGCAACAGCAGCCCGTCCTAGATCAGTTGACGCGCGGAGTTTGGTGACCGCCGAAACGTCGTGAGCGACCCGAAACGGGGCGAGGGCCTTCTGGCCCGGTGCGGATTGCGAGATCTGCAACCGGTGACCAGGAGGCCCTCTCTGCCTCTCCGCCTCTCCGCAATCCAAGGGTTGTCCCGATGAGGGCCTGAACTGGGCGGTTCCGGTGGACTCCACGATCGTGCGCGTTCACCAGCTCGCGGCCGGGGCCCGCAAAACCGGGGCCCCGGCCGACGTACCGGACGACCACGCCATCGGACGGTCCCGCGGCGGACGAGCCACAAAGACCCCTCTCACGGCCGACGGCCACTGCCGGCCGATGGCCTTCGTCCCGGCTGTCGGACAGGCCTGCGATGCACCCGCGCTCACAGACAGTTCAGCGGCGCCCGGCCGGGAGGGTGGCCAGGGCTGAGGAGATCGTTTCGGCGTAGATCTTGGCGCCGGCCGGGCCGGGGTGGACGCCGTCGTCGGCGAGCAGGTCGTCCTGACCGGTGATGGCCTTGTTCCAGTCGGCGACGGCGACGTCGTGGTGGCGCGCCGCGACGCTCTTGATGGCCTGGTTCACCGAGTCCTGCCATGGAGCGGGTGCATGGCAGGTGACCAGGGCGATCCGTTTGCCGGGGCCGATGGCGTCGATGGCGGCCTGGAGGTCGGCCTCCCCGCCGGTGCCGTTGCTGCCGAGGTCGATGATCACCGTGTCGCCCAATGCGCCTCGCTGCTTGAGGGCGAAGACCTCCTTGGCGGCGACGGACAGCTGACGGCTGACCTTGGCGTCGATTTGGATGCCGGGGAACTTCGATTGCAGGGCGGGCGCGGCGGCGACCATGACCGAGTCGCCGATCGCGGAGACTTTCCCGGCAGGCACCTCGGGCCGGGTCGGAGGAGCGGAATGTTTCGGCGTCCGCTCGGGAGGCGCCGAGGGCCGGGTGGGTGGAGCGGAGTTCAGCGACCGCTGCCCGGCCTCGATCTGGGCGGAGGGACTGCCGGCTCCCTCGGGCGTCGTCGCCAGCCCGCAGCTCGCGACCAGGACGACCGCCGTGGCGCAGCCGACGGCGGCCCTGGCCCATAGCGGGGTTCCCGTCGTGCGGGTCGCCTCCGAGCTGAGGGCGAGGCGCAGGTTGCGGGCGGTCGCACGAAAGCCGGAACGCCGGATGGGCTGTTCCAGCCAGCGGTACGAGAGCGCGGCCAGGCCGACGGAGGCGACGGCGGCGGTGATCGCGTTCAGTGGCGCGTCGGCGGGAGTCATGCGGTCGGGAGTGGCTATCGAGATGAGCGGGAGGTGCCACAGGTAGATGCCGTAGCTGCGCTTGCCGATCCACCGCAGCGGAGGCGTGCCGAGCAGGGTTGCCAGCGGTCCGAGGGGTCGTGCGGAGGCGAGCACCACGGCGCCGGTCGCGAGGGCGGCGAGGGCGAAGCCGCCGGGGTACAGGCTGTCGTCTTTCTCGGAGAGGGTGTACGCGAGCACGCCGAGTACGGCCAGCCCCGCGGCTCCGGCGATGTCCGCAGGGCGCACGGTCCGCATCGGCCGGGTCCGGTCCGGCAGGAGACCGGTGGAGGGGCGCAGCAGGGCGAGGGCGGCGCCGGTCAGCATGGGGAAGATATGGGTGTCGGTGCCGAAGTAGACGCGGGAGGGATCCACACCGGGCTCGTACAGCAGGGCCATCGCGGTCATCGAGGCGACGGCGGAGGCGAGCACCAGGGCCGCCCGTATGCTCCGCCGGGGCACGAAGCACAGCAGGGCGAGCAGCACCGGCGGCCAGAGCAGGTAGAACTGCTCCTCGACACTGAGCGTCCACAGATGCTGGAAGAGCGGCGGCGGTCCGAAGCTCGCGAAGTACGAGGCGTCGGTGGCTATTTGCCACCAGTTGTTGGTGAACGTGGCGCCGGAGAGCAGGCTGTCGGCGGCCGAGGCCAGCCGGTTCGGGCGGAAGACGGTGGCAGCGGCCGTCGCCGTCAGCAGGACGGCAGCCAGCGCAGGCAGCAGGCGGCGAGCCCGGCGCAGCCAGAAGCCACGCAGGTCGATGCGGCCGCGACGCCGCCGCTCGGCGAGCAGCAGATCGGTGATCAGATAGCCGCTGAGGCCGAAGAAGACGTCGACACCGAGGAAGCCGCCGGGCAGCCAGTCGGGGTTGACGTGGTAGATCACGACGGCGGTCACGGCCAGGGCGCGCAGTCCGTCGAGGCCTGGTGCGTAGGGGCGCAGTACGGGCGGGGCGTCCGACGGTTGGAGTGAGGGGAGCCGGAGGGTCAGTGTCTGCGGGGAGTCGGTCATGGGTCCGCTCACTTCTCCTTCGCGGGCGGGGCGGTGTCGTCGCGTACGGCCTGCCACAGGGCGTCCGCTGCGGGGTGCTTGGCAGAGACCCGGTTGGGGTCCTGCGGGTAGGGGCCGACGGGCAGCGTCCGGAAGTCGATGTCCGAGGGCTTCAGTCCGGACAGGCTGCGCGCAAGACCAAGCAGGTCCCGTGCCGAGTCGAGCCCCTTGTCGGTGGTGATCGCGCTGGTCGCGGCATCGGCGGCCTTGTAGAGCTTCACCGGGTCGGTGAGGAGGGCGGAACTTCTCAGCTCCCCGACGAGCGCGGCCATGAACTTTTGCTGCAGTTCGATCCGGCCGAGGTCGCTGCCGTCGCCGTAGCCGTGCCGAGTGCGGACCAGCCCCAGTGCCTGCTCGCCGTTCAGATGGTGGGTGCCGGCCTCCAGATCCAGGTGGCTGGACTTGTCGTGGATGGCTTTGCCGGTGGTGATCTTCACGCCGCCGATCGCGGTCACCAGCTTTTTGAAGCCGGTGAAGTCGACGTCGATGACGTGGTCGATACGTACCTTGCTGAGCTGCTCGACCGTTTTCACCGCACAGGGCAGTCCGCCCGCCTCATAGGCGGTGTTGAACATCGTCGGACGTGCGGCCTGCGAGGTGCCACCGCCCGGTAGCGGGCAGGCGGGCCGGTCCACCATGGTGTCGCGCGGGATGCTGACGACCACGGCCTTCGTACGACCTTCGGCAAGGTGCACGAGCATCGCGGTGTCGGAGCGGGCGCCGCCCCCGTCCCGGCCGTATTCCTGGTTCTTCCCGGTCCGTGAATCGGAGCCGAGGAGCAGGATGTTGAGGGCCCCGGCGACCGTATGGGCCGGGCGGTCGGCGCCGAGCGTGGCGTCCACGTCGGTCGAGGCGTGATTGCCGTCGAGCTTGGCAAAGAGCAGGCAGCCGGCGACGCCGACCGCGGTGAGACCGGCGGTCGTCGTCCATGCTGCGATGCGCATGCCGCGGCGGGGAACCCTGGGCCGCTGTCTGGCCCGTATGCAGGAAAGGTCCATGGGGAGAGCACTCTTATGAGTCGGATGCACGCGTGATTCGCGAGGACTCCGCCATGGTGGACGCGGAAGATCTTTGACCCGCTGCGATGGGATCTCTCCCTCCGCTCGGCTCGGTATCCGCCGTGTATCAGTCGTGTATCGGCAGCCGAAGCGCCGCCGCCGCGCCGCCGTCCGGCACATTGCTGAAGGTCAGGACGGCGTCGATGACGTGGGCCTGCCCCAGTGCGATGGTCAGGCCGAGACCGTGACCGCGGCCGCGCTCCCGGGCACCGGTGCGGAATCGCTGCGGCCCGTCCGTCAACAGGGCTTCGGGAAAACCAGGACCGTGGTCGCGCACGGTGACCACGGCTCCGTCGACCGTCACCGTGACCGGTGGCCGCCCGTGACGATGCGCGTTGACCACCAGATTGGCCACGATACGGTCCAGCCGCCGCGGGTCCGTCTCGACCCTGGCATCACCCACGACCAGCACCTCGGCAGCCAGCCCGGCGCGCCGTACACACTCCTCGACCAACTCCCCGAGCGGGCAGGACACAAGATCAGCCCGCTCGGCACCGGCATCCAGCCGGGAGATCTCCAGCAGGTCCTCCACCAGCGTGCGCAGCACCTGCACCCGGTCCCGCACATAGCCGGCTGCCTGCCCCGGTGGCAGCAGTTCGGCGGAGGTGACCAGGCCCGTCAGCGGGGTGCGCAGTTCGTGCGCGACATCGGCGGTGAACCGTTGCTCGCTGCACAGCCGTTGCTGCAATGACGCTGCCATGGAGTCGACGGCGGCGGAGATCTCGGCGATCTCGTCCTCTGAGCGCCGAGCCGCGTGGATACGGGCGTCCAGGTCACCGCTCGCGATCCGCCGGGCCGTGGCGGCGGCATACCGCAGTCGACGCCCCAGTCGGTTCGCGCTGAGCGCCCCCACCGGCACGACGACGGCGACGACCAGCAACCCGGCCAGGGCCATACTGGTGTCGAGTGCCGCGAGGTTGCGCATGTCCCCGCTCATGCCGATGTGCACGGACAGCACCCGGCCACCGACCTGCCGCGCAGCCCACATGCCCGGCCCGTTCGGCCCGTCACCGGAGTCGGTACCCTGGCGGCCGCGGCGCGCCAACTCCCGCAGCCCATGGGGCACTTGACGCGAATCGAGGTGCGCGCCGGCCATCGGCTTCCCGGTCTGGGAGTAGACGCTCACCGCCACGTTCAGCCGCTGTTGTGCGGCTTCGCGGGCCTGGTCGAAATACCGGGCATATGTGGCCTGATGGACCAGCGCTCCGATCGACACAGCCACCGCACAGGCCGAGGCCGCCACCAGCGCCGCGATCTTCCAGCGCAGGGATTGCCAACGCAGGTGCATGGTCAGCGCCGCAGCTTGTAGCCGAAGCCGCGGACCGTCTCGATCCGCTCGGCGCCGATCTTCGTACGCAGCCGCTGCACATGCATGTCGACCACGCGCCTGTCGCCCTCCCACGCGTAGTCCCATACCGTGCGCAACAACATCCGCCGCTCCAGCACGATCCCGGGGTTCGCGGCGAATTCGAGCAGCAGCCGCAGTTCAGTGGGGGTCAATGCGACGGGTTGCCCTGCGCGCCGCACTTCCATGGACCGGGGATCGATTTCCACGTCGCCGAAGGCGAGAACGCCGTCAGGCTGCGCGGGCTGCGGCTGCTCGGCGGCCGCTGCCTGCGGTCGAAAGCTCGCCCGACGCAGCAAGGAGCGGATCCGTGCGACGAGCACCGCACTGTCGACGGGCTTGGTGACATAGTCGTCGGCCCCCGCCTCCAGTCCCGACACCACGGTCAAGGAGTCGCCGCGGGCGGACATCATCAAGATCGGGACCAGACTCAGCTCGCGGATGCGGCGGCACAGCCCGATGCCGTCCAGCTCCGGCAGCATCACATCAAGCAGCAGCAGGTCAGGCTGCTTCTCACGGAACAGATCCAAGCCGGTGAAGCCGTCCCCGGCGACGGAAACGGTGTAGCCGTAGCGTTCGAGGGCCATCCGGACCGTGTTGCGGATCACCTCGTCGTCCTCGACGAGGAGCAGATGGGTCACGGGGTCCTCACAGGGGGTGGGGAATCAAGCCGAACGGGCGCCAGCTGCTCGCCGTTCCAGCGGTATCGAGTGGTCTTGTGGGAGTCTCCGCTCTCCTCGACGACAAGATCGCGGCCGACGGTTCCGACCCGGACCTTTTCTCCGCTGTAATCCAGCACGCTCCGGACGGAATCCCCCGAGGCCACATAGCCCGTCAGCGTGGTGTACCCGTTGAACTCGAAGTTCAGGAGGAGGACCGTGCGGCCACCGCCGATCAGGTCGGGGTAGGCGGGCGGGTGCAGCCGGCAGTCCGGCTTACGGCAGTGCTGTGCCCAGTAGCGGAGCGCATGGGGGAGGTCGGGGTCCGCCGCGAGCAATTGCGCAGGCGAGACGTGCTTCAGCCCGCCCGGGGGAACGGTGAAGTGCGGCACGGGTGGACTGGTGGCATCCAGATAATCATTCGGCTTGCCGGACCGGGGCAGGGGCGTATAGCTGGGCCACAGCGGCGAAGGAATCGCCCGTACGGACACGGAGGGGGCCGGACCGGCGTCCCGCAAACCCGCCGAGGAGGTACAGCCCGCCAGCAGAGTGCCCGTGGCGGCCGCGCCGAGCAGCGTACGTGTGTACCTGCCTGGTCGGCGCGGGGCACCTGCGAAGGGCCTCATGTTCCACCCTTGGGGAATAGACAACAGCGCCGCCGAGTCTAGTAAGCCGTCTCCCCTTTGTCGGCTGGGGGTGTCAAGCACTGTGAATGCCCACAATCCCGACTCCATCCCTCCCCCGCCGCCGATATCGGGCGGTTTGTCTTCGCGGACCGCGCCCGAACACCGCGTGGTGGATGCCGCAGTCGTGTGCCGGCGCCCTCTCGCCCCCGGCGTCACTCCGAACCCGACCCGACCCGACCCCGACCCGACCCCGATCTGCCCCCGCCCCTGCCGTCACCACCGGCCGGCAAGTAGCCGCCCCTCAAGCCCCCCGATCCCTACCAACTGCCTCCGCACGCCGACCACCTCATCGACGGACTCGGTGGGGCCGCCCCGGACCGTGTGGCGGGTCGGGGCCGAAGGTAGCGGGCCGTGAACTGGCCTTCACCATGGGCACGGAGCCGACCGGCAGGGGCACCGGCGACCATGCCGCACCGCCGCCGACGGGCACGTGCTCATCCGCGCAGCAGCAGCCCGGTCGCCAACGCTGAGATCACCACGGCGGAGAGCAGGGAGGTGGCGACCCGTCCCCGTGGGCCGGTGAGCGCCCTGCCCAGTACGGTCCCGCCGGCGGCCAGGCACAGTTGCCAGCTCGCGGAGGCCAGGGTCACCGCCGCCACGAAGGCGGCGGGGCCGGCAACGCCGGTGCCGGGGGTGCCCGCACCCCCGGCGAGCACCAGCGCCGAGAAGTACAGGACCGCCCAGGGGTTGATCAACGTCAGCCCCAGGAAGGCGAGATAGGCCCGGGCGGGGCGTTGCAGGACGTCCCGTTCCGGGCCGTTGGGCGTATCGCGGTTCCGCAGTGCCCGTACGGCGGTCCGTACCGCCATACCGAGCAGGAGGACGGCGGCGAGCGAGCGCAGCGGGCCCGCGACCGGTGCGACGGCACGGGAGAGGGCGGCGCCGCCGGCCACCGCGGCCAGCGCGTAGAGGCCGTCGGCGGTCGCCACGCCGAGCGCCGCCGAGGCGCCGACCCGAAAGGAGGTCCGGGCGGTCACGCTCACCAGCAGCACGGCCAGCGCACCGACGGGAACGGCGAGGGCGTAGCCCGCCCACAGTCCCGGCAGAAAGGCGTCAGTCAGGATCTCGGTCATGCCGTCCAGCGTCGGGCGCGGCAACCGTACGGGTCCATCGAAAGTTTTCGCAGGCAATCGTGTGGCACCTCCACACGGTTGCCCTACGCTGCACGCATGATCGATCCCAGGCTCCAGACCCTGCGCGTCCTGCACACCCAGGGCACCGTCACCGCGACCGCCGCGGCGCTGCATCTGACGCCGTCGACGGTCTCCCAGCAACTGCGTCAGCTCTCGGCCCGGCTCGGGCTGGAGCTCCTGGAGCCCACGGGCCGCAAGGTGCGCCTGACACCGGCGGCGTTGGCGCTGGTCGAGCACGCCGATGCGCTGTTCCTGCGCTGGGAGGAGGCCCGCGCGGATCTCGCGGGATACGCGGACGGCGTGGCCGGGCGGCTACGGATCACGGGGGTGGCGACGGCGATCACGGGCGTGATCGCGCCGGCGGCGGCGCGGCTGCGCGAGGAACTGCCGCGGCTGGCCGTGGAGATCGGGGAGGATCCGGACGAGAACCGGTGCGAACTGCTGCTGGCCGGGCGGGCGGATATCGCCGTGGTGATTGTGGCGGAGGGGGCGCCGTCACCGGACGATGCGCGCTTCCTGCAGCACCCGGTGCTGCAGGAACCGCAGGATCTGCTGGTGCCTGCCGGGCACCGGTTCGCCGGGCAGGTGGCACAGGGGGTGACGCTGGCGGAGGCGGGCGGGGAGAGCTGGATCCGCGCCGGGGATCCGGCCGATCAGCATCGACTGCTGCTGACCGCCTGCGCCACCGCGGGCTTCACCCCGCGGGTGCGCCATCACGCCGTCGACTGGAGCGCGGTCGCGGCGCTGGTCGCGCACGGCTTCGGGATCTGTCTGGTGCCGCGGCTGGCGCCGGTGCCGGAGCGGTACCCGGTCGTCAGGGTGCCGCTGCGCGGGGAACCCCTCCCCGTACGGCGGTTCGTGGCAGCCGTCCGTCGCGGCAGCGAGCGGCAGCCTCCGATCGCCCGCGGGCTGGCGGCGCTGCGCGCGGCCGCGGACGAACGGGAGGCGAAGGGGGTGTGAGAAAAGGCGGGTGCGCAGGTCAGTCCTGCAGGGCCTGCCAGAACTCGTCGAAGGACATCTTGCCGTCGCCGTCGGTGTCCTTGGCCCGGATGACGGCCTCGGCGATCGGGCCGGTGACGAACGGGTCGCCCATCACGGCCATCGCGTGCTTGAACTCATCCGGCGTGACCTGGCCGTCGCCGTCCGCGTCGAACCGGTCGAACGCCGCCCTGGCCTTCTCGATGTCTGCCATGAGAGGTGCCCCCTTCGTGGTGCTGCGCAGTGCTGCGCGGTGTTGTTGCCTGGTGATCTGACCTGCGTACATTAGCGGACCGTCAAGAGGCGTCCGGCCGCGCCCTCCGCCGTGCCAGATAAGGGGCGGTACGGCTCTTCGGCGCCGCTGCGACCTCGGCCGGGGTTCCGGCCGCCACGATCCGGCCGCCGTCCGCACCGCCGCCGGGGCCGAGGTCGATGACATGGTCGGCGCCCGCGACCACCCCCATGTCGTGCTCGACGACCACGACGGTGTGCCCGGCGTCGACCAGGCCGTGCAGCTGGCGCAGCAGCACCTCGGTGTCGGCGGGGTGCAGTCCGGTGGTGGGCTCGTCGAGGAGGTAGAGGGTGTGGCCGCGGCGGGTCCGCTGGAGTTCGGTGGCGAGTTTGATGCGCTGGGCTTCGCCGCCGGACAGCTCGGTCGCGGGCTGGCCGAGCCGTAGATAGCCGAGGCCCACATCCTGGAGGGTGCGCAGGCTGCGGGCCGCCGCGGGGAGATCGGCCAGGAAATCGGCGGCGGCGTCGACGGTCATCGCCAGGACGTCGGCGATGGTCCGGTCCCGGTAGGTGATCTCCAGGGTTTCGGGGCGGTAGCGGGCGCCGTGGCAGGCCGTGCAGGGCGCGTACGTACCGGGCAGGAAGAGGAGTTCGACGGCGACGAAGCCCTCGCCCTGGCAGGTCTCGCAGCGGCCACTGGCGACGTTGAAGGAGAACCGTCCGGCCGTGTACCCGCGGGCGCGGGCCTCGTCGGTGGCGGCGAAGACCTTGCGTACCGCGTCGAAGAGCCCGGTGTAGGTGGCGAGGTTGGAGCGCGGGGTCCGGCCGATCGGCTTCTGGTCGACGCGGACCAGCCGGTCGATCGCCTCCAGGCCCTCGGCGGCGGTGAGCCGGGCACGGGCCATCGGTCCGGCGGCGTCGCCGTCGGCGGCGTCCGGCTGCTCCTCGCCCGCGCCGAGGTGGTCCCGTACGGCGTCCGCGAGCACCCGGGTGACCAGCGTCGATTTACCCGATCCCGAGACGCCGGTGACGGCCGTGAAGACGCCGAGCGGAAAGGCCGCGTCCAGGCCGCGCAGATTGTGCAGGGTGACGCCGCGCAGCGTGAGGGTGCCCGAGGGGCTGCGCACCGCGCGTGCGGCGAGTGGTGCGGGCTCGAAGAGGAACCGGCGGGTGGCGGAGGCGGGGGCGTTGGCGAGTGCGGCGACGGGGCCGCTGTGCAGGACCTGTCCGCCGTGTTCCCCGGCATGCGGACCGACGTCCACGATCCAGTCGGCGCAGCGCACCACGTCCATGTCGTGCTCGACGACGAACAGCGAGTTACCCGCTTCCTTGAGCCGCCTCAGGACCGTCAGCAGGGACTCGGTGTCGGCGGGGTGCAGGCCGGCGGACGGCTCGTCCAGGACGTAGACGACGCCGAAGAGGCCGGAGCGCAGCTGGGTGGCCAGCCGCAACCGCTGGAGTTCGCCGGCCGACAGGGTGGGCGCCGGCCGGTCCATGCTCAGGTACCCCAGGCCGAGTTCGGTGAGGACGTCGATGCGGGCCACCAGGTCGCGGGCCAGTACCGGTGCCACCTCGTCGTCGGTCCGCCCGGCGGTGGGCCGCAGCAGCTTTGCGAGGGCGTTCAGCGGGCGGCCCGCGAGGGTGGCGATGTCGTGGCCCTCGAAGGTGACGGCCAGCGCCTCGGGGCGCAGCCGCCGCCCGTGGCACACCGGGCAGGGCTCGGCGACCATGAATCCCTGGACGCGCCTGCGCAGGGTCTCGCTCTTGGAGTCGGAGAAGGTGTGCAGCACATAGCGCTTGGCGCTCATGTACTGGCCCTTGTAGGGGCGTTGGATCCGGCCCACGTCGCGGACCGGGTGCACGGTGACGACGGGCTGTTCGTCGGTGAACAGGATCCAGTCCCGGTCGGCCTGGGCCAGCTCACGCCAGGGCCGGTCGATGTCGTACCCGAGGGCGTCGAGGATGTCACGGAGGTTCTTGCCCTGCCAGGCCCCGGGCCAGGCGGCGATGGCGCCCTCGCCGAGGGTGCGCGAGGGATCGGGGACGAGGGAGTCCTCGGTGACGCGGTGGACGGTGCCCAGACCGTGGCACTCCGGGCAGGCGCCGGCCGCGGTGTTGGGCGAGAAGGCGTCGGAGTCGAGCCGCTCCGTCACCCCCTGTGGGTAGTCGCCGGCCCGGGAGAAGAGCATGCGCAGGGTGTTGGAGAGGGTGGTGACGGTGCCGACCGAGGAGCGGGAGGTGGGCGCCGAGCGGCGCTGTTCCAGGGCGACGGCGGGCGGCAGTCCGGTGATGTCCTCGACCTTGGGCGCGCCGACCTGGTGGATCAGGCGCCGGGCGTAGGGGGCCACCGACTCGAAGTAGCGGCGTTGGGCCTCGGCGTAGAGGGTGCCGAAGGCGAGGGAGGACTTACCGGATCCGGACACCCCGGTGAACGCGACCAGCGCGTCCCTCGGGATGTCCACATCGACGGAGCGGAGATTGTGCTCACGGGCGCCGCGCACCCGTACGTACGAGTCGGCCATGACCCCATGATCGGGCACGAGCCCCGGTGGTCGGGCACCGTCCTCGGTGGTCGGGCGTCGCGTCCTCCGTGGTCGGGCGCGGTCCTGCGTAGTCCCGCACGATCAGTCATGGTCGGGCGGGGCGGGCTCGGTCGGTCGTGGTCGGCGCGGTCAGTCGGCCGCCGTGGCGGCATGGATCCGCTTGCGCGCCTCCTCCCAGGGCAGCGGGGTGGCGACGACCGCGCGCAGCGCCCGGACCTGGCGGGGCGGGAGCCCGGCCGCGAGCACGCCGATGGCGTGGCCGTCCCGGCCGTAGAGCGCAAGGGCACGGCGCTCCGCCCGGTCCAGGACGGTGGTCTCGACCCGGTCGGCGCCCGTGGTCAGCCCGTACGCCTGGATCTTGACGGCGTACTGGTCGGACCAGAAGTACGGCACGGGGGCGAACGGGCGGCGCTCCGGGGCGGGGGCGGCGTCCTCGGTCCCGGCGGGGGCGGGCGCCTCCGCGGCGAGTTCGGCCAGGAGGTTGCGGGCGGCGGCCATGCCCTGTTCGGTGGCGTTCATCCGGTGCTCGAAGCGCAGCGGGCGGCCGTGGACCGGATGGTCCCAGCGGGCCACGTCGCCCGCCGCGTAGATGCCGGGGGCGGCGGCGCAGTAGGCATCGCAGCGCAGCCCGTCGGTGGTGTCCAGGGCCGGGTCGTCCAGCCACTCGACGGCGGGCCGGGAGCCGATCGCCAGCAGCACGAGATCGGCCGGCAGCCGGCTGCCTCCCCCTCCCCCGGCGGCTACGCCCCCGCTGCCGGGGGGACCCCCACCGGCCAGTCGTACGGCGGTGACCTGCGGGCCGTACGTACCGCCCGGGTCCGCGGGCGCCGTCTCGAAGCCGTCCACCGCTCCGGTGAGCAGCCGGACGCCGCGGGCGCGGTGCTCCTCGGCGAGCAGCGCGCCGACCTCGGTGCCGACGGCGGCGGCCATAGGCGTCGCCGCGACTCCGACGAGGGTGACCTCGTGCCCCAACTCCCGTGCCACCGCGGCGGCTTCACAGCCCAGTACGCCGTTTCCGACGATCACCAGGCGCCGGCCGCCTCCCGCTCCCGCTCCCGCTCCCCCTCCCCCACTGGCTACGCCCCCATTGCCGGGGGGACCCCCACTGGCCACGCCCCCACTGGCGGGGGTACCCCCGCTGGGTGCCAACCGGTCCCGCAGGGCCAGCGCGTCGTCGAGGGTGCGCAGGGTGTGCACTCCGGCGATGCGGTCGGCGCCGGGCAGGGTACGGGCCGTGACGCCGGTCGCGATGATCACGCCGGCGCAGCCGAGCTGCTCGCCCCCGTCGAGGGTGAGGGTGCGGCCGGCCACGTCGAGCCCGGTGGCGCGGGTGCCGAGCCTCAAGTCGAGTTCGAGCGGGGCGAGCTGGTCCGCGGTGCGCAGCAGCAGCTTCTCCGGCTCCCAGGCGCCGTGCAGCAGCTGCTTGGACAACGGCGGCCGGTCGTACGGGAGATGGGGCTCGTCGCCGATGAGGGTGAGCGGGCCGCGCCAGCCGAAGCGGCGCAGTGCCTCGGCCGCGGCGAGACCGGCCGCCGAGGCACCGACGACGGCGATCGGCAGGCCGGTCATGCGTCCACCACCTCGATCACGGCGGCCGGGCAGATGGCCGCCGCCTCACGGACCGCTTCGTGCTGCCCGGCGGGCGGTTGGGCGTCGAGCAGCACCACCACGCCGTCCTCGTCGCGCTGGTCGAAGACCTCGGGGGCGATCAGCACGCACTGGCCGGCGGCGCAGCACTTGTCGGCATCAAGGGTGATCTTCACGTCAGTGGGCTCCGTTGCTGTGAGTGGGCATGGGGAAAACGGCCGGGACGTCCCAGGAGTGCCCGGCGGCGGGCGGTACGCCTCTCCCCCTCGTCAGCCCGTCGGCCGCGACTACGCTGCCCGGATGGCGCACTCACCCGGCTCCGGCCTCTTCCCCGCAGGGCTGCCCGTGGTCCGGCAGATGGGCCGGACCGCCTCCGGGCGGGCCTGGCTCGACCGGCTGCCCGGGATCGTCCGGGGGATCGAGGAACGCTGGGAACTGCGGCTCGGCGCCCCGTTCCACGGCGGCAGCTGCTCCTGGGTGGCGCCGGCCGAGCAGCCCGGCGGCGGGTCCGCCGTACTCAAGGTGACCTGGCCGCACCGCGAGGCCGACGGCGAGGCCCCCGCGCTGCGCGCCTGGGACGGCAGCGGCGCCGTACGGCTGCTGCGCCGGTCCCGCGAAGAGGGCGCGCTCCTGATCGAACGGTGCCGCCCCGGCATCCCGCTCGGGGAATCCGCGCTCCCCTCGGCCGAGCGGCTCGACCTCGCCGCGGGGCTGCTGCGCGAGCTGTGGGCCGCGCCCCCACCGCCCGACGGCGAACTGGAGCGGGTGGACCTGGTGTGCGCCGAGTGGGCCGACATCCTCCAGGAGCGGATGCTGCGGCTGCGGCCGGGCTATGACCCGGGGCTGGTGGCGCTCGGCGCCGATCTGCTGCGCACCCTGCCGGCGACGGCCGCCCGGGAGGTCGTGGTGCACGGGGACTTCAACCCGGGCAATGTGCTGGCGGCGGAGCGCCGGCCGTGGCTGGCCATCGATCCGAAGCCGATGGTCGGTGACCCGGCGTACGACCCGTGGCCGCTGCTGACGCAGCTCGACGTTCCTTTCGCGCTCCCGGACCCACGGCGTGCGCTCCGCATGCGGTACGCGCAGGTGGCCGACGTGCTCGGCGAGGATCCCGGGCGCTTGCTCGCCTGGTCGGTGGCGCGCGCCGTGGAGAGCGCCCTGTGGAGCGCCGATCACGACGATGTACCAGGCGGGGCCGAGGAATTGGCGGAGGCTCAGCTGCTGGCCGGGCTCGCCGGATTGTGATCTTCGAGGGAGTGCGGGAGCGACGGGGCATCATGGAGGTCGGTCGCCCCCGGAGGGCCGTCAGCCGGGGGACGAGCCGGCAAGGCTGTACGGCCCGCCGACCCGGCGGATCTCTTCCAGCGGGTACGGCGTCTGCCTGCTCTCCTTCTGAAGCTTGCGGTAGAAGTCCGCCATCACCGCGGCGAGCGGCGCATGCCGGGCGATGACCGCCGCGACCGGGCCCGGGATTCCCGAAGGAGGCTCGCCGGCGGCGCATGCGCGCACCCATGCGTCACGGTCGTCCTTTGCATACCCGTACAGAGCGGTGACCAGCCAGTGCACCAGGTGCGTGACGGTGTAGCAACGGTCATAGGTCCGATGCCGGTCGAAGAAGCCGGCCTCGTCCCGCGACAGCTCGAACCGGGAGGAGACCGCGAGGCCGTAGTCCGTGAAGAAGAGGCGACGGCCGTCGGTCAGGATGTTCTCGAAGTGGGCGTCGAAGTGCAGGAGTCCGCGCGCGTTCATGAACGAGGTGCCGGCTTCCAGCTCCCTCTCCACCATGACGCACGCCCGGCCGGCCGCCTCGTCACCCGCTTCGAGCTGAACGCCCATCCAGTCGTGCAGGTTCTGCGGGAGGTACTCCAGGAACAGCGCGAGCGTCGCCGAGGACCCCTGAAGCGCCTCGATACGGTTACGCACCTCCGCTCCCCCGCCCCAGTAGGCGACGGCCCGTTCCACGTCCGCCCGTTCCACGTCCGCCCGTTCCTCGGGAAGCGGCGTCGCCGTGCCCGGCAACACCCGCCAGTGATACATCAGGGGGAAGCCCTCGTACTCCCCCGCCAGCACCCAGTTCGTCGTCATGGTGTGCACGGCCAGCTCCCGCCAGGCCCCGAAGCCCGGGCTGCCGATGCCGTACTGGAAGAAGGGCGGCAATCCGAACACATTTGCCGTGGACCGGACGTTTTCCGGCAGTCGCTCCCGGTCGGTGAGGGGCACCTGCTTCACGAAGACCGGAGTTCCGGATACGTCCAGCAGCACCGACTTCCCACCGATACCGGAGCCGAGCGGTGCGGCCGCTTCCACGAGCTCGCGCAGTCCGCGATCACTGCACAGGGCCAGGGAGGTGGACACGCCACTGTGGGCGGCCAGACGAGCACCGCGGGACAGGTCGGGGAACTTCACCATCGCCTCCATGGCCTCCATCGGTTCAGGGTGTCCTGCCCGCACAGCTCGCCCACTGCGGCCGCATCGGAGCTCTCCGGCACGGGCAAGAGTTGACGCACACCGTCCGGGTCGCGGGGCGCGGGCCCGGGCCCGGGCCCGCGCCCCGGCCCTCAGGCGACCTCGATGCCGTACTCCTGCACCAGCGCTTCCAGGCCCCCGGGGAAGCCCTTGCCACCGATCACGAAGTCCCAGTCGCCACCCGCCCGTTGGCGGAACGAGCCGAGGACCAGCGCCGTCTCACCCCGGCGCCCGTCCGACACCTCCAGCCGGCCCAGCTCCTGCCCCGACGCGTCCAGCAAGCGGATCCGGGCGTCGGTGAAGCCGGAGAGATCGGCGTCGGGGTTGACCTGGGGGTCGATCGCCGCGACCAGGACCAGCCGGTCGGCGGCCGGCGGCAGCGCCTCGAACCGCACCTGCATCGCGGCCCGGTCGGGGGCGAAGCCGGGCAGCATCCGGACCGAACCATCAGGGCTGCGGGGGTTGTTGTAGAAGACGAAGTGATCGTCGCTGAGCACGCCGGACCCCTTGCACACCAGGGCACAGACATCGAGGGCGACCTCGCCGGACCAGTTCATACCGAGGATGTTGTGGTCCGCCGCCTCGTCGGCGGCGGAGGAGTCGGACGGGGCGACGGCGCCGAGCCGTCCGCGCAGCCCGTAACGGCCGAGCAGATCGACGAGTTCGGATCCGGCGATAAGGCTGAGCGGTTTGCCGTTGGCGAAGGTGTGGGCGCCGGGCCCGAACCGGGAGGTGGTCACCAGCACCCCCTTGTTGGCGCCTTCGGACTGGACGGTGCCGTACAGGTCGCGGACGGCCGTCGGCGGGACGGTGTTGCGGTAGCGCTTGACCTGCACAATGATCTTGCCGCCGCGGATCGGGTCGGGGTCCAGCGCATCCACGTCGACCCCGCCGTCGCCGGACCGCTGCGTGGTCACGGCCTGCATGCCCATGGCGCGGAACAGCTCGGCGATCAGGTTCTCGAAAGCGATCGGATCCATCTCGTACAGATCCGGTTCGCTCTCCGTGCCGTGCGAGACGACCCCGCCGCCCACATCCCCCGGCAGGCGCACCGGGCGTACCGCGGTCCGCTGGTCGGGACGGGCGGCGAGCTGCCCGCGCAGCCCTTCGGTCAGACACTCCACCGCACCGACCTGTTCGAGGTGGAAGGTGTCAAAGGCGCTGCGGGGCGCCATGACGGTCGCGAGATACACCTGGGCCGGGCGGCCGGTCACCGGGTCCACATCGTCCACGAAACCGTTCAGCGCCACCGAGTCCAGCGTGCCGTGGCCGTCGGCCGCGAAGAGGTCGCGCAGCACCAGCAGCACGCTCTGGGCCAGCACGTCGCGGTAGAGCGCCCGGCGCTGCGCGGCCGGCCGGGCGGTCTCCTTCTCCTGGTCGGCGCCGGGCAGATAGCGGACGGACTTGGTCTCCGGGACGATGTCGTAGCCCGGGAGCTCCCAGTCCAGGACGAGCTGACGGGCCGTCGGGTCGTATGCCGCCGCGATCTGCCGGGGAAAGCCCTCCGGCCAGGCCGTGGAGGAGTACAGCGCGGCGGAGAAGTACTCGACGGCCGCGTCCGCGTCACCGCCGCGCAGGCCCGAGAACAACTCCTCTATGCCGGAGTTGTGCTGCCGGACCTCGGCCAGGGCGCCCGCGGCCCACTGGTCGTACTGCTGCCGGTAGGAGGCGAGTTGGGCCTGCCGGCGGCTCTCCGCGGCCTGCGCCGTGTACCAGTCCTGCTCGTAGCGGGCGCGGGCCTCTTCCTGGGCACGGTCACGGCGGGCGCCGAGGTGCCAGCCGCCCGTCGGCGCGTGATAGCGGGCCGGGTCGGGCATCGGTACCGGCGTGGCGAGGGCGCCGGGCGCGAACTCCTCGATCCGCTCGGGGCGCAGCAGCGCGGCGGCGGAGAAGGCCGGAGCGCGGCAGCCGTCGGCGAGCAGGCCGGTCAGTGCGGCGACGCGGGCGTCCAGTTCCTCGGTCCGCCGACGGGCGTCGGCCTCACGTTGCTGCCGGTAGGCCGTCTGCCGCTCACGGTGCATCCGCGCCATGGCGCGTTCGGCGTCCCGTGCCTGCCGTTCCTGGTCGCGCTGCTGCTGTGCTCGCGCGCGGCGCTGGGCTTCCTGCTGACGCTGCTGCTGTCGCTGCGCCTCGGCCCAGACGGCCATTAATCCATGGGAACGGCGGCTCATATCGCTGTGTGTCCTCCCCCCGGGGCGGGCTGCCCCCGGAACCCTGTGGAAGCGGTTCACCTGCGTTGTTGGGTGAGACTTTAGCGGGGGAGCGAGCGGCTGGTCACGGTCGGGTACGAAGATTCCGCCCCCTTCGCACGGTGCCCGCCGACGCCGTCTCCGGAACCACTCCGGGCGTCGCCCGGCCGCTGTTGCGGGCGGGCAGCACCGTCATGGGGACTGCCTTTCCTGCGGATGACCAGCGCATCGGCATCCACCCTTCCGGTCCTCGCGGTACGGGTCGATTTCCTCCGGAGTAATACGGCAGCCACCGGGCGGGGGCGCCAGTTGCTGCGCAGCGAACCAGGACCTCGGCACGGCCTCGCCGTTGGCCAATTCCAAGTCCGATCACCGCATGACGAGATCGCTTTAGACTCGACGGACACCGTGCCGGTTCACAGCTAAAAGGAGATGGAATGACACAGCCTCCCCTGACACAGCCTCCCTTCGCCGCCCTGTCCACCGCGATTGCGGGGCTCGGGACCGCACTGGGCTTCCTCGCAGTCCAGCTGCGTGCAGACGGTTACGAGCAGTACGTCGAGTCGGTGGCCACCGCCAGCGTCGTGATGTGGACCACCGCCTGCCTGACGGTCGTGACGTGGGTTCGCCACCGCCAGATGAACTCGAACTGAGCTCCCCACACACCGACGGGCGCCGGGGCATCAGCCCCGGCGCCCGTTGCGCGCGGTGCCCCCGATCGTCACACAGGAATTGCCGACGTTGCAGTGCCGACGTTCCATGAACACTTCTCAGTAGAGTCCGGCCATGGCATACACCTTCCAGGTAACTGTTGACTCGGCCGACCCGCACTCCCTCGCCGACTGGTGGGCCGATGCTCTCGGCTGGGAAGTGGAGCCGAGCGACGAGACGTTCATCCGCCGGATGATCGCCGAGGGCCAGGCGAGCGAGGAGGACACCACCACCCACCACGGCACCCTCGTGTGGAAGGCCGGCGCCGGGATCCGCCATCCGGAGGGCCTGGACCGGGCGCCGCGCATCCTCTTTCAGCTCGTGACGGAGCCCAAGGTGGTCAAGAACCGCGTCCACCTGGACGTGCGCACGGGTCCCGACGATCCCCACGCCGTGGTCGAGCGGCTGATTGCCAAGGGGGCCACGCTCCTGCACCACGGCAAGCACGGTCCCTTTGCGTGGACCACACTCGCCGACCCGGAGAACAACGAACTCTGCGTATCGCCATGACGCAAGGGCGGGCGGGCCGGACGCTCAGACCGCGCCGTCGTGCTCCGCCCAGTACGGGTCCCGCAGCTGCCTCTTGAAGAGTTTTCCCGACTCGTCACGCGGCAGCAGCTCCTCGAAGACCACGGCCCGGGGGACCTTGTACCCGGCGAGCCGCTCGGCGACATGGGCGCGTACCTCCTCGGCGCTGAGCAGCACCCCGGGCTCGGTCTGCAGATGGGCGGCGAGGATTTCGCCGAACTCCTCATCGGGGATACCGAAGACCGCCACGTCACGGACCCCGTCGAGGGCGAGCAGGCAGCCTTCGATCTCCGCGGGGTAGATGTTGACGCCGCCCGAGATGACCATGTCGTTCCGGCGGTCGCTGAGGAAGAGATAGCCGTCCGCGTCGAGATGGCCGATGTCGCCGATGGTGACGTAGCCGGGCAGGCCCGGCGCTTCCATGGCGGCGCGCCGGCCGGGGTCGCCGAGGTAGCTGAACCGGGGCCAGCCGTCGCCGGGTTTCAGGTAGATGTCACCGGTGGCTCCGGCCGGCAGCGGCTTCTTGTCGGGGCCGACGACCGCCACCCCGCAGGTTCCGGTGGCGCGTCCGACGGTGCCGGGGTGGGCCAGCCACTCCGCGCTGTCGCACCATGTCACGGCGCCGGTCTCGCTGCCGCCGTAGTACTCCCGCAGTACCGGCCCCAGCCAGTCGATCATGGCGTGTTTGATATGCGGCGGACAGGGCGCCGCGGCATGGACGACGGAGGTGAGCGAGGACAGGTCGTAGCGCTCGCGTACGTCCTTCGGCAGCCGCAGCAACCGTACGAACATGGTGGGCACGACCTGCACCTGCTCGATGCGGTGGTGGGCGATCAGCCGCAGGAACTCCTCGGCGTCGAAGCGCGGCATGAGGGTGATGTCCAGGCCGGCCGCGAGGGCGAGGACGGCGTGCTGGCTGGGAGAGGCGTGGTAGAGCGGGGCGGGGATGAGCGTACGTCCGCCGGGGGCGACGGCGAAGTACTCCAGGAATAACCGCACCCCTTCTTCGAGCTGGTGGGGAGCGACGGGTTCGCGCAGAACTCCCTTGGGAAGCCCGGTGGTTCCCGAGCTGTAGATCACGGTGGGCGGGCGTTCCCCGGCGGCCTGGTCCAGCGGAGCGAAACCTTCCAGCCACCGGTCGAGCAGCGGGTGCTCTCCGGTGGCGGGAGGTACGGCGATCCGGCAGGCGGCCGCGACACCGGCGGGAACGGCGGCCTCGACGATCCGTACACCGTCGGGGAGCACGGCGGTCACCGCGTCCAGCATGTCGCTGTGCACAAAGACGACCTTGCTGCCGCTGTCGGTGAGCACATGCCGCAGGTCGTCATGCCGGAAATGCCAGTTGACGGGTACCGCCGAGGCGCCCAGCAGGGCGGCCCCGGCGGTGATCTCCAGATGGGCGGGCTCGTTGCGCATCACGACGGCGATCCGGTCGCCGGGCTCAACTCCCGCCGCCCGCAGTCCGGTGGCGATCCGCGCCGCACGGTCGAGGAAGGACGGATAGTCGCGTTCATGACCCGCGCAGCGGATGGCCGGGGCGCCGGCGGCGGGCGGGACGACGGCTTCCATGGTGCCTCCAGTAAGTGCGACCGGAAGGCCCATTGAACCGACAAGTCCGGTGGTTATCCAGAGCACCCCCGCCAGGCCGGCACTCCCCCGGGCCATCGGCGGCGTCTCTTTCGGCCGCTCTCCCCCGACGCCCCACTTAGATCCGAGGTCTTGTGCCGCTCCGGCCTCCACCTTCCCCAACTTCCGTCCATTTTCGGATAGATGCTCCGATGTTTGTCGCGTCCGGGGTCTTCCGGTCAGGGTTCGAGGGCTGCACCATGCGGGATGGCACAGGAGGCACGTACGTGACCAACTGACCCGAGGAGCGAGCGATGCACAGCCGCACAAGACCGTTCCGGCTGCTGGGGCTCATGGGGGTGCTGGGCGCCCTGCTGCTGGCCGCAGGCAGCCCCGTGGCCGCCGCCAAGCCCCCGCCGCGGCCCGCCGCCGGCCCCGGATCCAACCACGCGACCGACGATCCCTTCACCTCGTCGCGCACCTCGTGGTGGCGTCAGGACCGCTTCGGGATGTTCATCCACTTCGGCGCGTACTCCCACCTGGAGGGTGAGTACACCCGGCCCGACGGCACGGTGTGCCGCAACGCGGAGTGGATCAAGCGCGAGTGCCGGATCCCGGACGACGTGTACGAGGAGCAGGCCGCCGCCTTCAACCCGTCCGCCTTCGACGCCAAGGCGATCGTCCGGGCGGCCAAGGACGCCGGCCAACGCTATATCGTCATCACGGCCAAGCACCACGACGGCTATGCGATGTGGCCGACGCGGCAGAACACCTGGAATCTGCGCGACCACTCCTCCTTCGACCCGCACCGCGACATCCTCGCCGAGCTGAAGAAGGCCGCCGACGCCGCCGGAATCAAACTCGGCTTCTACTACTCGATCTGGGACTGGCACGACCCGGACTTCGCCGACCCGGCGACCTTCCCGCGCTACAAGGAGCGGATGTACGGCCAGCTCAAGGAGCTGATCGACAGCTACGACCCGGCGCTTTTGTGGTTCGACGGCGAATGGGACGCGGACGACCCCACCAACCGCTGGTCGCGTCAGGACGGTGCCGACCTCCAGGCGTATCTGCACGGACTGGACCCCCGTCTGATCATCAACAACCGCGTCGGCAAGCGCGAGGTGGTCGACGGGGACTTCGGCACGCCGGAGCAGGAGATTCCGGCGGAGCCCGTCGACGGGCAGCTGTGGGAGAGCTGTATGACGCTCAACGACCACTGGGGCTTCGCCAGGTACGACACCCACTGGAAGCCGGCGGCGACGGTGGTGCGCAACCTGCTGGAAGTGGCGAGCCGCGGCGGCAACTATCTGCTCAACGTGGGCCCCGACAAGTTCGGGCGCATTCCGCAGCCGTCCGTCGACCGGCTGCGCGAGACCGGTCGGTGGCTGGGGGCGTACGGCCAGGGCGATGCGGTCCACGGGGCCGGCCACACCGGGCTGGTGGCGGCCCCGTCCTGGGGCACGGTCTCCCGGCGGGGCGACTCGCTGTACGCCTCGGTCACCTCCTGGCCGGCCGCCGGCGCGGCCCTCCACCTCACCGCCAAGGGGCGGTTCGAGATCACCGCGGCCCGGGTGCTGGGCAGTTCTCAGCAGGTGAAGGTCGCCCGGGCCGGTGACGGCTTCGACCTCACCCCGTCCGGCACCGCCACCGGTCCCCTTCCGACCGTCATCCGGCTCACGATCACACCGCCGCCCGCGGCACCCGCCGGCACCGGCAACGGCCTGACGGCGCAGAGCTGGGCGAACGGCTCCTTCACCGGCCCGCCCGCGGTGACCACCGTCGACCCGACGGTGAACAAGGCCTACCGCTTCGACGGATCACCGGACCCGGCGATCCCCGCCGATCGCTTCAGCACCCGCTGGACCGGCAGCATTCAGCCGCGCTTCGACGAGACGTACACCTTCACCACCGTCTCCGACGACACCGTACGGCTGTGGATCGACGGCAAACCGGTGATCGAGAGCACCACCCCGCACGGCCCGAAGGCCGACAAGGGGACCGTCACCCTGCGGGCCGGTCACCGGCACAGCATCCGGATCGACTACACGGAGCAGACCGGTGAGGCCTATATGAAGCTGCTGTGGTCCAGCCCGAGTCAGCCCCAGCAGATCGTGCCGCAACGGCAGCTCTACGACGACTGACCACGGTGCTAGCGGCTGACCCCGGCCGTACCGGCCGACCACGGCGCTAGCGGCTGACCACGGCCGTACCGGCCGACCCGGCGTCACGGGCTGCCCGGGCCCTCCGTGCCGTGCCGACCGGCGGGTCGGCCTGTACGGCCGTGAGGGAGGGAAAGGTTGCGCCCCCGATTGGGCCGTTCGGGTCGGTTCGGGCTCCCGGGGATATCCGGGTTCGCTCCTGCGGTGGAGCCGCCGGTCGACGCCGACGAGCTCACCCGGCTGCTGTGTCTTGCTCGGGCGCCGGCCCTGACCCCGGAGGAGGAGGCCCACGGGTCAGGGCCGGTGCCCGAGCGATGGGTGATTCAGTCGATGCCGCGGAAGATGTTCGGCTCGGCGGGATCGTCATCGCAGCCGGCGAGGCGCACCGGGGCGCAGCGGTCCCAGACTTCCAGATTGCGGACTTCCTTGATCCGACCGGGCCGCTCGCCCTGCTTCAAACGGGGCTGCTTGTGTTGAGCCTTGTGCAATGCCACCACGCACTCCTTCTTCTGAGGTACTGGTCCGACGCGGTGGCGCCTTTTTCACAAACCGGGAGGTCAGCCAAGGTTTGTGGCGTTCCCGCGACGGGCCAATGGTGTTGGCGTCTCCCAGAAAGGTCGTCCGTCGCCCCTCAGAGTAACGAGGCCGCACTCCGCGCGCTCGGCGTTTCCCGGCGGCAAAGACACGTCATCGGAAAATGCGGATACGGCCCCGCTGAACGAGGGGAAAACGGGCGGATTATGTGACGCACATCACTCACTCCAATGGCCCTCAGGTTGCTGCATTCGCCCCGATCCCTACGCTGAAGAGTGAGCGACGGATCCGGCTCCCGTCGCCGCGCGCCATGCTGCGGGGCACCGGGTGGCAGTGCTACCCATGGGCGGGTGGCATGGTTCTCGGATTCCGGTTACTGGCTCGGGCGGCTGGTCTTCCAGCGCATGCTGGCCGTGCTCTACGTGGTCGCGTTCCTCGCGGCGGCCCGGCAGTTCCGGGCGCTCATCGGCGCGCGGGGCATGCTGCCGGTGCCCGCATTCGTGGCACGGGTGCCGTTCCGCGCGGCGCCCTCGGTCTTTCACCGGCACTATTCGGACCGGTTCTTCGCCCTCTGGTCATGGGGCGGCGTGCTGCTGGCCGCGGCCGTGGCGGCGGGGGCGGCGGACGCCGTGCCGCTGTGGGCGTCGATGGTGCTGTGGGCCGTGCTGTGGGCGATGTATCTGTCCATCGTGAACGTCGGGCAGACCTGGTACGGCTTCGGCTGGGAATCGCTGCTGCTGGAGGCCGGCTCGCTCGCGGTGTTCCTCGGGAACGGGGAGATCGCTCCCCCGGTGACCGTGATGTGGCTGCTGCGCTGGCTGCTGTTCCGGGTGGAGTTCGGAGCCGGGCTGATCAAGATGCGCGGCGACCGCTGCTGGCGGGATCTGACCTGCCTGTACTACCACCACGAGACGCAGCCGATGCCCGGCCCGTTGAGCTGGTTCTTCCACCATCTGCCGGCACCCCTCCACCGGGTGGAGGTGGCAGCCAACCATGTCGCCCAACTCGCCGTTCCCGTCCTGCTGTTCACTCCGCAGCCGCTCGCGGGATGGGCCGCGGTCGCGATGGTCGTCACCCAGCTGTGGCTGGTGCTGTCCGGCAACTTCGCCTGGCTGAACTGGGTGACCATCGCGCTCGCCCTGTCGGCCGCCGCCCCGCTGTGGGGCGGGCCGTCCACGCCGCTGCCCGCGCCTCCGGTGTGGTTCGAGGTCCTGGTCCTCATCGCCACGGCCGGGGTCCTCGTACTCAGCTATCGGCCGGCGCGCAATCTGCTGGCCCGGCAGCAGATGATGAACACGTCCTACGAGTCGCTGCATCTGGTCAATTCGTACGGGGCCTTCGGCAGTATTACGCGAGTGCGCCGGGAAATCGTTGTGGAGGGGACCGCGGACGCGGTGACCGGGCCGGAGACGACATGGCTCCCCTATGAATTCCGTGGCAAGCCGGGCGAGGTACGGCGGCTGCCGCGCCAATTCGCGCCGTATCACCTCCGGCTGGATTGGCTGATGTGGTTCGCCGCGCTGTCACCGGCCTATGCGCGGTCGTGGTTCGTACCGTTCGTCGCGCGGCTCCTGGAGAACGACCGGGACACGCTGCGGCTGTTGCACAGCAATCCGTTCCCGGATCTGCCGCCCGCCCGGATCAGGGCCCGGGTCTTCCGTTACCGCTTCACGACCTGGCGGGAATTGCGGGAGACCCGGGCGTGGTGGCATCGCACCGAGGAGCGGGAGTTTCTGGCGCCGATTGCGCGGTCAGCTCTGCACGGAAGGCGATGACCATATCGCGGGCGTGGCGCAGTCCGATGCGGGTGAAGTCCCCTTCCAGGGCGGCGAGTTCGGCCAGGGTCTCGTCCCGGTCGCGGCCGAGGCGGGCGCGGGACTTGGCCAGGCCGAGACGGGAGAGCGCCACCCCGCGGGGCTCCTGCATCTCGCGGAACTCCCGCAGCGAGAGGGTGTACGTCTCGCGCGCCGACTCGTAACGGCCCGCCCGGTAGAACACATTGGCGCGCATCTTGTGGTTGTACGCGAGCGCGCTGGCCAGGTCCATGGTGCGGCAGATGGCCTCCGCTTCGGACAGCAGCGTCAGCGCCCGCTCCGTCTCGCCCTGGACGGACAGGACATCGGCGACGCCGCGCAGCGACCAGGCGCGCCCACGGAAGTCATCGGCCTCGGCGGCGATGCGGGCGGATTCCTCGAACAGCTCCAGGGCCTTGTCGTAGCCGCCGGTGTTGCGGTGCATCTGGGCTATGCCGGACATCGCCCAGACCATGTGCCGGGCCTCGCCGTGCGCCCGGCCCTGTGCGAGCAGCTGCTCGTGGAGTTCGGCGACCGCGGCGTAGTCGCCCTGTATGCGGCCGGTCTCGGCGAGGCCGGCGAGCGAGTAGCCGTGGGCGAGGCGGTCGCCGCTGCCGTCGGCCAGCGTCACGGCATGGGTGAGCAGCCGGCGGGCGAGCGGCAGGGTGCCGCACTGGCGGGCCAGGGTGCCGCCGCTCCACAGCGCCCAGGCCATGGCACCCCGGTCACCGGCACCACGGGCGCTGCGGTAGCTCTCCCGCCAGGCGTCGCCCGCCTGCGTCACCCGGCCGAGCCGCCGGTTCGCCTCGGCGACCGCGAGCGCGGCCCGGGACCGCTCCAGCGCCGTGCCGGCCTCGGCATGCGCGCGGCTCGCCGTCTCCAGCACCTCCTCGTAAGAGGAGTTCACGCCCAGTGCCGTGCCCAACTCGCCCTGATATTCCGGGGCGAACGCCTTGCCGTACATAAATACCCGTGGCCTCTCGATCATTTTTGTGCCTTGATCAACAAACTACGAGCAGTGGGGGGTCCGGCGAATCAGTCCGCGTATGGGTTGTGTTGTACGACTCGAGTGCTACGGGCGGGGGCCATGGTCATCATGGGGATGTAGGGGGATCTCAGGGTCACCCCCGGCGGGCCGGGGTACCGCCATGGCGTTGCACCTCGTGCCACTCGGGTGGCGTCACTTGCCGGAGCGGGCGAGGACGGGCCACCCTGCTGCCACGACCCCCCGATCACGGACCACCGACCACCGACCACCGAACCACCCGATCACGGACCACCGACCGCCGAGCACCGAGGTGTGGCATGAGCGCAGCGCGTACGGGAACGCAGGCCGGGACAGGGATCAACCGCATCAACCGCAGGAGGTTCCTCGGCGTCGCGGCGGGGCTGGCCGCGGCCGGCGGGGCAGGCGGGGCGGGTCTGCTGACGATGGGGGGTCCGGCGCCCGGGCACGCCACCCGGCAGACCGCCGGGCACCACCGGCGCCGCATCCGGCCGCTCTTCCTGGGGACGTACACCTCGGCCGAGGGCGGCGGGGCCGGTGTCGGACTCGGTACGTACGACACCGTGACCGGCCGGATCACCGGCACCGGTGTCGTCAACGGGGTCGCCGACCCCTCCTACCTCGCCCTGGCACCGTCCGGCCGCACCCTCTACGCCGTCGACGAGCAGGAGCGGGGCGGGGTGACCGCGATGGCGCTGGCACCGGACGGACCGCCCACGGTGCTGGGTACCCGGTCCACCGGCGGCGCCGGCCCCTGTCATCTGTCGGTGCACCCGAGCGGCCGCTGGCTGCTCAGCGCCAACTACCTCTCCGGCAGCGTCGCCGTACATCCGGTCGACCGCGCCACCGGTGCCCTGGGCGAGCGCACGGAGCTGGTCACCCACTCCTGGCCGGCGCCCGGCCCCGGCCAGGACGGTCCGCATGCCCACCAGATCATCACCGCCCCGGACGGCCGGCATGTGCTCGCCGTCGATCTCGGCAACGACACCGTCTACACCTACCGGCTGGACGAGTCGGCCGGAGAACTCACCCAGGTGTCGTATGCATCGCTGCGGCCCGGCGCCGGCCCCCGGCATCTGACGTTCCACCCGTCGGGCGCCTTCGCCTATCTGGCGAACGAGGTCGACAACACGGTCGTGGTCTGCCGCTACCACCGGGGAACCGGGCGGCTGACCCCCGGTGCGCCACAGTCCACGGGGACCGGCCCGGGCACCAGCTATCCGGCGCAGATCCTGGTCACCAGGGGCGGCGACTTCGCCTTTCTCGCCAATCGCGGTCACAACAGCCTCACCCGCTATGCCGTGGAGGCGGCCGGGGCGCGGCTGCGGCTGCTGGACACCGTGCCGGTGGGCGGGGACTTCCCCCGGCAGATCGCCTTTTCGCCGGATCAGCGCTGGCTGTTCGCGGCGAACCAGAAGTCGGGGTCGGTGACGGTGTTCTCGGTGGACGCCCGGACCGGGTCGCTGCATCGCACCGGCGCGCCGTTTGCGGCTCCGGTCCCGGTATGCGTCCTGCCGCTGTGAGGGCGGATCACGGCCCCCCGCGACACCCCGGGTGCTGACACACCCCAGGTGCTGCAATACCGCGGATGCCGAAACACCGCGGCAACAGTCCTGCACGGTTGGCCGATTAGCGTCGGCTTCCATGAGCACGGGAACGGTACGGGACGACGGCACGACGAAGACCGGGGCGCCGACGGGGCCGGGCGGTCTGCGGCAGGGGCTCCAACGCCGCCATATGCAGTTGATCGCGCTGGGCGGGGTGATCGGGGCCGGGCTGTTCGTCGGCAGCGGGGTGGTCGTGCGGTCCACCGGTCCGGCCGCCGTGCTGTCCTTCCTCGCGGCCGGCGTGCTCACCGTGCTGATCATGCGGATGCTGGCCGAGATGACCGTCGCCCGCCCGGCACTGGGGTCCTTCTACGCCCATGTCCGCGAGGCTCTGGGGCTGCGTGCGGGCTTCACGGTCGGCTGGCTGTACTGGTACTTCTTTGTGATCGTGGTGGCCGTGGAGGCGGTGGCCGGCGGCCGGATCGTCCAGCTGTGGCTTCCCGGGGCTCCGCTGTGGGCGGTCAGCCTGGTGCTGATGACGCTGCTGACCGCGACGAATATGGTCTCGGCGCGCTCCTACGGCGAGTTCGAGTACTGGTTCTCGTCGGTGAAGATCCTGGCCATCGTGGTGTTTCTCCTGCTCGGCGCCCTGTTCGTACTGGGGCTGTGGCCGGACGCCCCCGGCGGGCTGGGCAATCTGACCGCGCACGGCGGGTTCGCGCCCGAGGGCGTCGGCGCGGTGCTCGCTGCCGTCGTGCCCTGCATCGGATTCTTCACCGGCGCGGAGATCGTCACCATCGCGGCCGCCGAGTCGGTCGAACCGGAGCGGGCGGTGGCGGGGGCGATCCGGTCGATCGTGCTGCGGGTGGTGGCCTTCTACGTGCTGTCGGTCTTCCTGGTCGTCGCGGTGGTGCCCTGGACGTCGAAGGCGATCGAGGTGAGTCCGTACGCGGCGGTGCTGGACCGTCTGGCGGTGCCCGCGGCGGGCACGGTGATGAACGCCCTGGTGCTGATCGCCGTGCTGTCCTGCCTGAACTCCGCGCTCTATACGTCCTCCCGGATGCTGTTCGCGCTCACCCGGCACGGGGATGCGCCCCGTGGATTCACCAAGGTCAGCGAAAGCGGGGTACCACGCCGCGCGCTGCTGGCCGGGACTTCGGCCGGCTATCTTTCGGTGATCGCGGCCTGGATCTCACCCGATGTCGTCTTCGAGTTCCTGATCAACTCCTATGGCGCGATTGCCCTGTTCGTCTATCTGGCGATCGCGGTCGCGCAGGTCCGGTTGCGGCGGAAGCTGGAGCGCACGGAACCGGAGCGGCTGACGCTGAAGATGTGGCTCTTCCCCTGGCTGAGCTGGGTGACCATTGCGCTGATGGCGCTGGTGACCGGGGCGATGGCGTTCTTGCCGGACAGCCGCTCGCAGTTCTGGCTGAGTCTGCTGACGGTGGCCGTGGTGCTGGCCGGGTACGAGCTGCGCCGCAGGAAGGGGCCGGACGGTGCGCCGCAGCCGGAGGACTGCCGTCCCGCGGCTCGGCGGTGATCCGCCCGCCGGGGGGGGGGAGGCGGGCCGGCCGGCCGCGCGGTGCCGCCGCTGAGAAGAAGCGGCGGGCACCGCGTCGGCCCGGCGCGAGTCCCGGTCACTGCTGGGAAGCGGCCCCGCCCCAGCTCTGGGTAATGGCGAGCTTGGCATTGCTCTGCTGGGTCTCGGTCGGGAAGCTCGGCGTGCCGGAGACCTTCGGCAGCTTCGCCGCCGCGGTCTTGTCGAGCTTTCCGGCCTTCTTCATGGCGTCCATCAGAGCCGGGCGGGCGAACCCCTTGAGTCTGAGGTTCTGGCCCTCGGGACTGTAGAGGAACTCCTGCCACAGGCGGGCGGCCGCGGGGTGCGGCGCATCCTTGTTGATGGCCTGCGAGTAGTACTGGGAGAACTTGCCGTCCGAGGGGACCGTGACCGTCCAGTCGAGGCCCTTGGACTTGAACACGTCGGTGTACCCGGCGTTGAGGTAGTCCCAGTCGATGCTGATCGGCGTCCGGCCCTTCTCGATGGTGGCCGAGGTGGATTTGACCGGCGCGAGAATGCCGTTTTTCTTCAGTTTGGTGAAGAAGTCTATGCCGGGCTGGATGTCGTCGAAGGAGCCGCCGTGGGCGAGGGCTGCCGCGTACACGGCGCCGAAGGCCGAACCCGACGTGGTAGGGCTGCCGTTGAGCGCGACCTTCCCCTTGTACTGCGACTGGAGCAGATCCTTGAAGCTGGTCGGGCAGGTCTGCACCCGCTTGGCATCGCAGCCGAAGGAGATATAGCCGCCGTAGTCGTTTGCCCAGCGGCCGATCGAGTCCCGCTGGACATCGGGGATGTCGGCGAAACCGGCGACCATGTACGGCGCGAGCAGCCCGTCCTGGGCGGCGCTCTGCGCGAAGGAGCTGCCGAGGTCGAGGACGTCGGGCGCGTTGTCCTGGCCCTTGCGCGAGGTGACCGCTTTGATCTCGTCCTGACTGGCGCCCTTCGGGTTCTCGACCTCGACCTTGATGCCGTACTTCTTTGTGAAGCCGTCGATCAGGCCGCCGTAGTTGGCCCAGTCGCGGGGCAGCGCGATCGCATGCAGCGTGCCTTCCTTCTTGGCCGCCTCGGCCAGGGCGTCGATGCCGCCGACGGCCTCGGCCGTGGTCGCGGTGGCCGCGTTCTTTCCGTCCGCGGTGTTCGCGTCGGAGCCCGCGCCACATGCGCTGAGGGCGAGTGCGGCGGGGATGGCGAGGACGCCGGTGAGGACGACTGTCCTCGGCAGGGACACGGTCACGGTCTCTCCAGGGGTGCGCACAGAGGGTTGAGGGGGATTCATGCGGGGCCACACAGGGGATGTACGTGGGGGGTGAGCACCTGCCCGACCGCTTGTCTGACAAGTCGGGCCTCAGTAGGCCCAACTATGGTGTCCGGCAGGTAAACATTGGTAAAAGTAGTGACTCCGATTCGCTCGTAATCGCAGCTCGCGGGGGTCACCACGGCACCTCGTACGGGCCGGCCGCGCTGCACACCCTGCGCACAACTGCGCGGGTCTCAGGAAGCGGGGCGGCGCGCCGAGAGGCGATCGCCGACGAGCTGAAGCGAGCCGATCCACCAGACACTCCCTATTCGGCCAGGTACTGCCGCAGCAGATCGCGCAGATCGGTCTCGAACGCGGCGTACCGGCGGCGAAGCCGGTCGCCGGGCCAGGCCTTGGGCAGGAGTTCGGCGGGGAGCAGGGGGTCGGAGAGGAGATGGCGGAGTGCGGCCGCGGCGATGGTGAAGCGATCGGCGGGGGCGTCGGCGCGCTCCAGTGCGGAGGCCAGGGCGCGGGCGCGGCGCGCCCATCCGGTCAGGTCCCAGAGCCGGGCGGCGAGCGCGGCCGGGTCGCCGTCCGGGGCGCCGGTGAGCCAGGTGCACTGCTCGGTGACGACGGCGGGCCGGGGCCGGTCGAGGTTGGCGGGGCGCAGCCAGCTGCCCTCGCGGAGCTCGGCCAGCCGCAGCGCCGCCATGGCCTGGCGCAGCGCGGTACGTTCGGCCGGCGGCCGGCCTTCCGCCGTGGCGACCACGGCGATCTCCCAGTCCCCGCTCCAGGTGCGGGTCCGCGGTGAGCGGCTCTCGTCCTGCCGGGCCTGGCGCGCCAGGAGGCGGGTGGTGAGGGTGTAGGAGCCGTCGTCCTGCCGCAGGTCGTCGGCGGCCACCATGCGGGAGAGCGCGACCCGGACGGTGCCCTCGGCGATGCCGAACAACTCGCCCACCCGTACCAGGGCGCGCGCGGGCAGTCGTGGCGGGTGGTGGCCGAGGAGAGTGCTCAGCACGATCGAGCGTGCGGTGAGCGGCCGCAGCGCGAGGGCGGCGGCCTCGGTGTCGTCAAAGGCGCCGGTGCCGTGAGGGGTGCCGGTGTCGTCGTTCATATGTGCAGGAAACTCTAAGGGGTGTCTCCCCGATCTCCATGAGCCCGCGAGGCCTGGCACCGCAGGCCGGGCCGCGGAAGTCGGGGAGACACCCGCTGGCGACACCGATCGGCAGGACGTCCTTCGGCAGGACAGCGCAGCACAGCGGCGCATTACAGCCTTCCCACGACTGTTCAGGTTCTGTAACGTCAAGGTATGACCGTCACTCATGAAGTCGTGAATCAGGCTCCGCCGCTGACCGGGTTCAGCACGGCGGACGAGCCGGCCCTGAGGGAGGCGCTGGTCCGGGACGGCGCCGAGTGGGGCACCCGGGAAGTGGCCGAGCTCGGCGCGCTGGCCGGTTCCCCGGCGGTGCAGGACCAGGCCCGCTGGGCGGAGGAGCAGCCGCCCCGGCTGCACACCCACGACCGCTTCGGACACCGCATCGACGAGGTCGCCTTCCACCCCGCCTGGCATCAGCTGATGACCGTTGCGGTGGAGCACGGTCTGCACGCCGCGCCCTGGGCCGACGACCGCCCCGGGGCGCATCTGGTGCGGGCCGCGAAGTTCTATGTCTGGTCGCAGGCCGAGGCGGGGCACGGCTGCCCGGTCTCGATGACGTACGCCGCCGTCCCCGCGCTGCGTGCCGCACCGGACCTCGCCGCACGGTACGAGCCGCTGCTCGCCGCCCGCAGCTACGACTTCGGGCTGCGGGCGCCGCTGACCAAGTCGGGCCTGATCGCGGGCATGTCGATGACGGAGAAGCAGGGCGGCTCCGACGTACGGGCCAACGCCACCCGCGCCGTCCCGGCCGGCGACGGCACCTACCGCCTCACCGGCCACAAATGGTTCACCTCGGCGCCGATGAGCGATGTCTTTCTGGCGCTGGCGCAGACCGAGGAGGGCCTGGGCTGCTTCCTGGTGCCGAGGGTGCTGCCGGACGGCGCGCTCAACGGCATGCGGCTGATGCGGCTCAAGGACAAGCTGGGCAACCGCTCCAATGCGTCCTCCGAGATCGAGTACGACGAGGCGGTGGCCTGGCCGGTCGGTGAACCGGGCCGCGGGGTGCGGACCATCGTCGAGATGGTGAACATGACCCGGCTGGACTGTGTGCTGGGGTCGGCCGCCGGAATGCGGGCGGGGCTGCGGCAGGCACTGCACCACACCGCGCACCGGCAGGCCTTCGGACGGGAGCTGGACCGGCAGCCGCTGATGCGCTCGGTGCTCGCCGACCTGGCGGTCGAGTCGGAGGCGGCGACCGTGCTGGGGATGCGGCTGGCGACGGCGGTGGACCGTTCGCAGGCCGGGGACGCCGGCGAGACGGCGCTGCGCCGGCTGGCGCTGGCGGCCGGGAAGTACTGGGTGTGCAAGCGGGGCAGCACCCATGCGGCGGAGGCGCTGGAGTGCCTGGGCGGCAACGGCTATGTCGAGGATTCCGGCATGCCACGGCTCTACCGGGAGGCGCCACTGCTGTCCATCTGGGAGGGCTCGGGGAATGTCGCCGCGCTCGATGTGCTGCGGGCACTGGGCAAGGAGCCGGCCGCGCTGGATGCGTTCTTCGCGGAGGTGGAGACCGCGGCCGGCGCGGACCGTCGGCTGGACGCGGCGGTGGCCGGGGTCCGCAAGATGCTCGGCGGGCTCGCCGATCCGGAGCGGGCGCAGCTGATGGCGCGGTCGCTGGCGGAGCGGATGGCGCTGGTACTGCAGGGTTCGCTGCTGGTGCGGTACAGCCACCCGGCGGTGGCCGATGCGTTCTGCGCCTCGCGGCTCGACGGGGAGTGGGGCAATGCCTTCGGCACCCTGCCGGGCGGCGCCGATCTGGCCTCGATCCTGGAGCGCGCCCGGCCGGGGACACCCGATGCGGCCGCGGCCGGGAGCGGGGCCTGATGTCCGTACGGGTGGAGCGCGCCGGGCCGGTGACGACGGTGGTGCTGTCCCGGCCGGCGTCGCGCAATGCCGTGGACGGCGCGACGGCCGCCCAACTCGCCTCCGTCTTCCGGGAGTTCGACGAGGATGAAGGCGCCCGGGTCGCGGTGCTGTGGGGCGAGGGCGGGACGTTCTGCTCCGGTGCCGACCTCAAGGCGATCGGCACCGAGCGCGGCAACCGTGTGGCTCCGGACGGGGACGGGCCGATGGGGCCGACCCGGATGCGGCTCGGCAAGCCGGTGATCGCGGCGGTCGCCGGCCATGCGGTGGCCGGCGGCCTGGAGCTGGCGCTGTGGTGCGATCTCCGGGTGGCGGAGGAGGACGCCGTCTTCGGGGTGTTCTGCCGGCGCTGGGGAGTGCCGCTGATCGATGGCGGCACGGTGCGGCTGCCACGGCTGATCGGCGCGAGCCGGGCGAGGGACCTGGTGCTGACCGGGCGCCCGGTCCCGGCCGCCGAGGCGCTGGACATCGGTCTCGTCCATCGTGTGGTGCCGGTCGGGACGGCCCGCGCCGAGGCGGAGCTGCTGGCGGCGGAGATCGCCCGCTTCCCGCAGGCGTGTCTGCGCAGCGACCGCGCCTCCCTGCTGGACCAGGAGGGCCGGGACGAACAGTCGGCGATGGCCGCGGAACTCCGCTACGGCCGGGCGGTGCTGGCCGAGTCGATGGAGGGCGCGGCGCGATTCGCCGCGGGAGCGGGGCGGCACGGGGCACCGGACGGGAGCCCGGAGAGGCCGGACAGGAGCCCGGAGACGCCGGACGGGAGTCAGGGCGCGGCCGGCCCGCCCTAGGAGAGTCGTGAAGATGTTGGGTTCCGGCCCGCCGGGTGAGCGGCGGGGCCGGACTCGTTCGTGTGGTGCGGGGGGGACGGGGCCGGGACCCCCGGTGGTCGCGTCCGACCCCTCACTGCCGGGTGGTGTTCCAGGCCGCCGTCGCCGTTCTTGCCGCGTCGGCAGCCTGGGAGATGCGCTTGCTGCTCCCTCGGACGTGGCGGCTGAATTCGATGTGCAGGAAAGGGACTCCGGCGGCAGCCGCGGCGCGCCCCTGCATATTGGTGCGGCCCTCCAGGGGACAGTCACGGGCCCAGGCGCGGCAGGCGTCGATGCCCCGGTCTTCCAGGGCGTCGGCCACTGCGCGGCCGGCGGCGCCGCCGTGGTCTCCGGCGCCGGTCGAGGTGACCGCGTCGAAGCCGGGTACGGAATCGTCGGCGAACCCGTGCACCTGGATGCCCGGAAGGCGTCGTTTCAGCAGGGCGTCGCAGACGGCGTGGAAGACCGTGTCCCGGCGGTGCGCGACGTCGGCCGCGATGCCCCGGCCGGCTGCGCGGTGGGCACCCGCCAGGACCAGGACCCCGCCGGGCGCTCCGCGCAGTATGGCGACGCCGAGATCCTCGCTGTGTGCGTCGGCGACCGGATGCGGGACCTGCACCGACCATCGCGAGGGGGCGCTCAGGTCGACATAGACGCGCCCCCAGCCGCGGGTGGCGGTGCCGGTGTGCGCGGTGTCGGCGAACTCGGCGTACCGGCGGCCGGTGGCCCGGTCGGTCAGGGTGCGGATGCGGAAGCCGACGTCGGCGAGGCGCTGTCCGGCCTGTGCGCGATGGCCGTCGAGGAACAGACCGACTCCGTCCGCCACCGCCCGCTGCTGTTGCCCGGTGGGTGCGCGGTAGCCGCGGCGCGGTTCCATCCCGGAGGTGAAATCGGCGATGTGCTGCTTCAGGTCAAGGGTGCTCCGCGTGGTGGGGGCCGGATGGTCAGGCTTCTCGTGAGGTTGCCCGCTGCATGCCGTGATGATCACCATGCTGAGTACGATCATGGCTCTGACCAGCAACGTTCTCGGAAATTTCATCTTTGAGGGGAAAGTGTCGGCCATAACTGCATGACAATACTTGAGTGCTTATAACCCTTCGTGCGGGCTACGCCGCTCGCACCACTGCGCTGGCATTGCTCGCGGTGTGCGCCGCGGGATGTGCCGGTCCTGGAGAGAGCAATCCGCCCAGGGCGGAAGGACGTTCGTTCACGGTGGCCGCGGCGGGAGACATCCTGATTCACCCGCAGCTGACGGAGCAGGCGAAACGAGACGCCGAGAGAACGGGCCGTGGGGTCAAGGGCCTTGACTTCAACCCGATCATGGCCGGAATCAAACCGGTCATCAGCAAGGCGGACTTGGGCATCTGCCACTTCGAGCCCGTCGTGGGCAAGCCGGGAGGCCCCTTCCGGTCCTACCCGGACTTTCTCGTCCCCCCACAGATCACCACCGCGATCAAGAAAGTCGGCTACGACACCTGCTCAACCGCCTCGAACCACACCCTCGACCACGGTGCGGCAGGGGTGCGACAGACCTTGGACACCATGGACAAGGCCGGTCTGCGGCACACCGGTTCGGCCCGCAGCGGGGCGGAGGCGGGCAAGCCGCTCATCATGGATGTCAAGGGCGTCCACGTCGCACAGATCTCCTTTGCCTACGGCTTCAACGGCCGCAAAGCGCCGAAGGACAAGCCCTGGTTGGTCAACCGGACCAGCATCGAGCAGATCGCAGCAGCGGAGCGGGCCGCCCGCAAGGCCGGGGCCGATGTGGTGATCCTCAGCATCCACTGGGGCCAGGAGCACCGGCCCGACCCGAGCACCCCGCAGCTGACCCTGGGCAGGGAGATCGCCGAGAAGACCGGCATCAACCTGGTGATCGGCCATCACGCGCATGTCGTGCAGCCGATGGAGAAGGTGCACGGCACCTGGATCGCGTATGGACTCGGCAACCAGCTTGCCCGCCACGAGACGCCGACCGGCCTGTCGGAGGAAGGCGTGATCGGCTGGTTCAAGTTCACCGAGCGGGGCGGTGACTGGGACGTCCGGGCCCGTTATGTGCCGACGCTCGTCGACATCCCGCCGGAGGAGAAGGATCCCGTCGCCGGCGGGAGCGGCGCGGCGGGCGGGCAACAACGCGACAACCGGTTGGTGGACGTGGCCGGCGCGCTGCGTGGCCACAAGAAGCTCACCGCGCAGCAACGGGCCCGCTACCTGCTCGCCTTCGAGCGGACCCGCGGCACGATGCTGAACCGCGGCGCCGCCGAAAGCGCTCTCAAGCCGCTGAAGGACATCCCCGGCTGATTCGCCGTCACGCTCCACCACCGCCGTACCACCGGACGATCTCAGCCGTCTGGATCTCAGGAAGGGCTGCCCCACGTGCCCCCGCACCCCCCACGCACCACCGGCTCACTCCAGGAGGGGAGTTCCCCGTCGGCAGCTCCGCCGACGAAGCTGCGGCATACGGCTCGGCGCAGAGCCGATATGTCACTGCTCGGCGGCGTACGCCCGCCCATTGCCGTCCTGTCGGCCCTGCTGCTCGCCCTGGCCGCCGTCACCGCCCTCGGCCTCGGCAGGGTCGGTCACGACAGGATTCCCGAGGCGGTGCTCACGTCTCAGCAGCAATTCGCCGAGGACGGCGCCATCGCCATGCGTGCCTCGGTGGACGAGAGCGTCACCGACCTCCATCGCGCGGCAGGACTCTTCAGTTCGGGTACCCCGGTCCCGGCCGATGACGTGCTGGACAAGGTCGGCAGCGTCTACCAGAAGTGGCGCGGCACGGCCGTCATGGAGATCGGGTCGGGCAAGCTCCTCGCCGCACGCGGCGAGAACCTGCCACTGGCGACGATCGACCGCGGAAAGCTGTCCGAGAAGGGCGGGCTCGGCCCGCGCATGGTCCGCCTGGCGAACGGTGAGACCCGCCTGCTCTCCTTCGCACTGCTCTCCTGGGACGGCCGGCCGCAGCAGCTCCTCGTCGCATCCCGCAGCCTTCGTGCCCCCGGCATCAGCCTCGGCCAGTTCCGGACCATCGCCGTGCTGGACCCGACCGGCGCGATTCTCAGCCGCGGTGGCAGCCGCGAGTCCGAGCAGGACCTCGACGACCCGCAGCGGAAGGCGGCCAAGCGGGCGGACGGCCAGCTGAGGGCGTTCGCGAGGACGGCTGCCGAGAAGGCCCGTCAGCACCCGCTCCAGGCCAGGGAACCAGGTTCCGGGGGCTTTCCGGGGGTGAGCGGGAGCCTCACCGGCGGGGTGTCCAACGGCGAGCGCGCCGCAGCCGGTTATGCCACCCTCGCACCCGCCCAGCCCGGCGAGAGCACCGGCGCCGGCAGCCTCGGTCTGACGGTCGTCACGATGGTCGACGTGGCCGAGGCCCCCTCCCGGGGCGCCGACCCGCTCTTCGGTATCGCCGCGGCCGGCACGCTGCTCGTCATCGGCGCGGCTGTCGTGGCCCTGCTTCTCGGCCTCGTGCAGCGCCCGCTGCTCCGGCTCTTCCTGGAGAGCCGCCGACTCACCCGGGGCGAGCTGCAGCGGCCGGTGAGCGTGCCCGCGTACGGAGAGGCGGCCCGGGTCGGCCACGCACTGGAACGTCTGCGGCGCCAGCTCCTCGGCGCACCGCAGGGGACGGGCGGCCCGGCCACCCCGCGCCCGCTGCGCCGTCTGCGCCGGATCGGCGTCCGAGGCCTGACGGCCGCGTGCGCGGTACTCCTGCTCGCCTGGTCCGCCCCCCTGGCGCTGTCCCTGAACCACACCGACTCGAAGGCCGTCATTCCACAGCAGATTGTCAACGACCAGCGCGAGCGCACCGACACCCTGGCCGACCGGGTCCGGCGCGCCCTCGACGAAGGCCGGACCGACCTCGTCTCGGTGGCCTCCCTGATCGGCGACCGCACCTCGCCGGACCAGCTGACCACGGTCCTGGAGCGCACCCTTCAGGAGCACCCGCGTTACGCGTCGCTGTACCTCCTCGGTGCCGACGGAAAGGTACTGGCCCGGGCCGGCGGCACTCCGCATCATCCGGCGGGCAAGGGCCCGGGCACCCGAGCCGTCACCGTGCTCGACGAGGGGGGCAAGGAGCCGGTCGTGGCCGGCTATGCCGGGGTGCCGGGCCGGAAGGGTGTCACCGTGGCCGGTGAGTTCCGGGTCGACTTCTTCAATTCGCTGCTCAAGCGGCCCGGCCTCGGCGAGGTCCGGGTGGTCGACGACAAGCGCCGGACACTCGGTGGCAACACCGGCTACCGCGCCTTCGAGAAGCTGCCCTCCCAGCGGCTCGACACCCTCGTGCAGGGGACGGGCGCCAGGGCCGGTGCGAGCCTGCGGCCCGGCGCGCTCCTCGACCGCGACGGCAGCGGCGTCCAGATCGCGGCGGCGGCCCCGTTCAACGGCGGCGGCGTGGCGAAGTCGCTGAACTGGACCGTGGTCAGCTGGAAGCCGGCGGAAGGGCTTGCCATCCCCGAGTACACCGTGCAGAACCACACCGTGCTGGCCGGGCTGCTCGGCCTCACTGCTGCCGCCGCCTGTCTCGGCTGGCTGCACATCGTGGTGACGCGCCCGCTGCGCACCCTGGCCGCGCAGGCCGAGGCGCTCGCCGACGGGGACCGTCGCACGGTGCTCTACCCACGCCATCACGACGAGGTCGGCGCCGTCGTCCGCAGCCTGGAGCTGATCCGGCAGCAGCTCCAGGAGCAGCGCAAGCGGGACAGCGCCCCTCTGGCCGGAAGGAACTGACGGACCGTGCTCTTCCTCTACACCGTTCTCGTCGTGTGCTGTGCGATCCTGCTGATCGCCGGAATCATCGAGCAGCGACGGCACTTCAGCAATCTGGAGCACATCCCCACCCGGGTGCTCGTCAACGGCATCCGCGGCAAGAGCTCCATCACCCGGCTGTGCGCGGGTGCGCTGCGGGGTGGCGGCCTGACCACCGTGGCCAAGACGACCGGTACCGCGGCCCGGTTCATCCATCCGGACGCCACCGAGGAGCCGGTCTACCGCAAGTTCGGCATCGCCAACGTGGTCGAGCAGATCGGCATCGTCCGGCGGGCCGCCGCGTACCACCCGGACGCCCTGGTGATCGAGTGCATGGCCGTCATGCCGGCACTGCAGGAGATCAACCAGTCCAAGCTGATCCGGTCCACCATCGGTGTCCTGTGCAATGTCCGCGAGGACCATCTGGCCGAGATGGGGCCCACCCTCGACGATGTCGCCCGCTCGTTGTCCCGGTCCATGCCGGAGGGCGGTATCTGTGTGACCGCCGAGCAGGACCGGTTCCCCATTCTCCAGGAGGAGGCGAGCGCCCGCGACTGCCGGCTGCTCTACGCCGACCCCGGGACCGTGACCGACGAGGAGTTGCGCGGCTTCAGCTGGTTCACCTTCAAGGAGAACGTGGCCATCGCGCTGGCCGTCGCGGAACTGCTCGGTGTGGACCGGGAGATCGCGCTGCAGGGCATGTACGACGCTCCCCCGGACCCGGGGGTCCTCTCCGTCGAGCGGCACCGCACGCCCGACGGCAAGCGACTGCGGTTCGCGAATGTCTTCGCCGCGAACGACCCCGAGTCGACGCTGATGAACATCCGTCAGCTGCTCGACCTGGGCGCGATCCACCGCCCCCTGAACGTCGTGATCAACTGCCGCCCCGACCGGGTCGAGCGCAACGGCCAGATGGGCGAGATCATCCCGGAGCTCGAACCCGACAAGGTCTTCGTGATCGGGCATCCGGCCAAGAGCGCGATCGATGCGATCCCCGCCGCGTGGCGCTCCCGTGCGGTGGACCTCGGCGGCGACCGCCGCAGCCCCGAGGAGTTCATGGCTCGGATAGCGAACCACCTCGGTCCGGATTCGTCGCTGGTCGCCATCGGCAACATCCACGGCCAGGGCGAGCACCTGCTGGAGCAGCTGGCCGAACTTTCCGCGGACGACGGGCCCGACGGCGTTCCGCAGCACACCCAGGACGGCCCGGCGGATTCCGCGGAACGCCCCGCGCCCCCTGCCGACCGGTCCACGGGCCACCCACCGGCCCACGAGTCCGGCCCTCACCAACCGTTCGTACCGCAGCAGCACCCGTACACCGATGCGTGGCAGAGCTCAGGAGACCACCCTTGATCCCCGCCGTCCTCACGCCCGAGATCGCCGCTATCGGCATCGCCCTCGGGCTCATGTTCTCGCTCGTCTGCTATCTGACGACCAACCTCTCACCAGGCGGCATGATCACCCCCGGCTGGCTTGCGCTGACGCTGGTGGAGGACCTCCAGCGCGCCGCGATGGTCGTGGGCGTGACGGTCCTCACCTACCTCGCCACGCTGTTGGTGCAGCGGGTCGCGATCCTCTACGGCAAGCGGCTGTTCGCGGCCGTCGTGCTGATCGGTGTCGTGATCAACGGCACGCTGATGATCGTGCTGCAACTGGAGTTCCCGCTGATGTACACGAATCAGACCCTCGGGTTCATCGTCCCCGGTCTGATCGCCTACCAGCTGGTCCGCCAGCCGAAGGGACCGACCCTGCTGGCCACCGGCTCGGTGACGCTCATGGCCTATGTCGTGCTGGCCGCCGGAATTCTGCTCGGCGTCATGCCGTCCGCCTGACCGAACGATTCGGAGCCGATCCCATGAGCGCCAAGACCCAGCGCGGCCGTCGCCGCGTGCTGCACGCCGTCATCGTGACCGCCCTGCTCGCCGGCAGTGCGTACCTCACCGTGGCACTTCGCAAGGAGGAGCAGACCCCGACACCTGCCATACCGGCGGTCACCGATGAAGCCGGCCTCACGTCGTCGCTCACCAGAGGGCTCTCCGGAGACCTGACCTGGGAGCGGCTCCGCAGTCCGGCCCGCTCCGTGCTGCGCGGCAAGCAGGGCGAGGTGTTCGCCACCTTCACCGACGGGGCCCGCACCGCCACCCTCACCGGCCGGAGCCGCACCTTCACCGAGCCCGCGGCCACCACGTCCCGGATCGTCACCGACAACTGGGTCCGGATGATGCCGGAACCCTGGCGGAAGGGCGCCGAGAAGGAGAAGTGGTTCAAGGACTGGTTCAAGGACAACTTCGGCAGCGAGAAGGACGATCTCTTCGCGATGGCCTTCCAATACGTCGCCCAGGCCCCGGCGAAACAGAACGCCGCAGGGGTCAGCTACGCGGGCGACGCGAACTACGGGCCGATCGATGCGCACGGCGGGTCCGGCGCCGGCCGGCGGCTTGAGGAGTCCGACTTCTACGACTACCTGGGCATCCCGTACACCTTCGGGGACGGCACCTCGATGCAGCCCGAGAAGGCGCGGGCGCGGTCCATGGACTGCTCCGGCTTCATCCGGGCGGTGCTGGGCTATCGCGCCGGCTACCCCCTGAGGGCCGACGACAGAAAGGGCGACGGCCTGCCCCGTACGGCCAACGGGATGGCCCGCTCCGGACTCGGCGCAGCGGTCGTGCCGCTGACCGGCTCCGCGCCGGCCTTTGCCAGGCCGGCCTCGATCGATGTGCTCCAGCCCGGCGACCTGGTGTTCTTCAAGCTGGAGGCCCGGACCGAGGAGCGTCTCGACCACGTGGGGATGTACCTGGGCAACGACTCCGACGGGCACCAGGTCTTCATTTCGAGCCGGCAGGAGGTCAACGGCCCGACCATCGGAGACAAGGGCGGTACGTCGCGGCTGGACGGAAACGGCTACTACGCCAGGGCGTTGCGCAGCGCCACGCGCCTGTAACGGAAGCAGACGAGACCGGCGTCCGTGAGCGGGGCTGATCGCTTACGGTTCTCCGCGTACCGTCGACTCCCCCGCCCGCCCCGAGGAGCGCACCCCATGAGCGAGCTGAACTACCCGGAGGAGGGCGGCACTCGGCGCACCCCTCTGCCGCCCGGCTACCACCACCTCCACGAGGAGCTGCCGATCGGCCGGGGCCCGGCGGTGCTGGCCGCGGCGGGCGAGGCGATCACCACCTTCCGGATGCATCGCGCGGCCGGCACCGGCATCCGGTCCGACGCCCCGCGGGCCGCGCCGGGGGTGGGCGTCGAGGTCTCGCTGGGCATCGGCCCGCTCCGGCTGCGGGCGCCGTGCACCGTGGTGTGGACGGTCACCGAGGAGGACCGGATCGGCTTCGGATACGGGGCGAGGAAGGGACATCCCGAGAGCGGCGAGGAGGCGTTCGTCGCCGAGCTGCGCAACGACGGCTCGGTGTGGTTCACCGTGACCGCCTTCAGCCGGCCCGCCCGGGCGGTCACCCGGCTCGCCGGCCCGCTGGTGCCCGTGTTCCAGCGCCAGTACGTCCGCCACCTGGGCCGCACGCTCCGTCGCTTGGCGAACCCGTAATTTTGCCCGTCACGCGATGTTGCCCGCCTCGCCGGGCGTGAGGCCCTGCGGGCGGGTGGCGGAAGAAGTGGCGGAAGAAAGGGTGGGCGGGCCGGGCGGCAGCGCGGCTGTCTCCGGCGCGCTCTCATCGCGTGCTCCGGCGCTCCGCTCACCGCCTGATGGCCCCTGGAATACGCTTTGTTACCGACGCGTAGCGGTGCGGCTCACGATCGCCATACGTCCACCTCTACTTCATCGTTTCGTCACCACCACCTCTGCCGACCGTGAAAGAAACCAGGCATGTGTGAAGATGAAATGATCCCGCCGCAGGCGGACCTGACCGAGCAGGAGTGGCTGCGGACCGGCTCGGCGACGACGGCCGGGGGGCCGCCGGTGCGTACGACGGGACGCGTTCCGCAGTGGGTGAACCGGCGGACCCTGCTGGGCGGCGCGATGGCCGGTGCGGCGCTCACGGTGCTGCCGTCGCCGGCCCAGTCGCCCGCGTCCGCGGCGCCCCGCCGCCAGCCCCCGGGAGCCTTTCCGTTCCCCGAACACCCCAACGGGAAGGGCGAGTTCGCCGTTCTGGTCACCGGTGACGCGGGAACGGGGGACGAGGCGCAGTATGCGGTGGCGTCCGCCGCGCGGGATGTCTGCGCGGCCGAGGGCATCGCCCTTGCCGTGGGGCTCGGCGACAACATTTACGAGAACGGCCCGGAATCCGCTCACGACTCGGAGTTCCAGGACAAGTTCGAGAAGCCGAACAGTGGCATCGATGTGCCCTGGCTGATGGTGCTGGGCAATCACGACTGCTCCGGGCTGATCCCCGGCAGCGGCGGCGACCCGTCGCGCGGTGACCGCGAGGTCGCCTACGCCACCACCTCGCGGCGCTGGTACATGCCCGCCCGCTACTACAGCGTGCCGCTGCCGGCCGCCGATCCGCTGGTGGAGTTCTTCGCGATCGACACCATTCCCTGGTCGTCGTATGTCGCCCAGCTCGACCCGTACTACCGGTGGGACGGGCCGTACATGCGCGAGCAGCAAAGCTGGCTGGAGGGTGCGCTGCGCGCCTCGCGGGCCCGCTGGAAGGTGGTGATCGGACACCACCCGTACCTCAACAACGGCAAGCACGGCAGCGCCGGTTCCTACGACGGTTTCGAGATCGGCAACTACACCAGCGGTGTCCACCTGAAGGACATGTACGAGAAGGTGGTGTGCGGACGGGCCGATCTGATTCTTTCCGGTCACGACCACACGCTGCAGATCCTGGAGCCGACGGCCCGTACGGGCGGCACCCGGCAGGTGGTGTGCGGCGCGTCGGCCAAGGCGGAGGACGGCACGGCGCACTTCCAGAATCCGGCGGCCTGGCAGAACTTCTCCGACCACGGATTCATGGTGCTGAAGGTGTCCGGCGCACGGCTGACCATCGATGCGTACACGGTTGATGTGGCGACGCGGAAGGCCACACTGCGGCACCGCGCCCGCCAGACCCGGCCGGTCGCGGCGGTGCCGGCACACGCCTGAGAGCGGGGGCCGTCCCGGCGTGACCCGGGCCCGGGACGGCTCACCGTGCGGGACAGGGCGGTGCGGTGCGGTGCGGGCCTACCACGTGAACGTGGCCGCGGCACCGGCGGGCAGAGCGTAAGTGATGTGCCGGCCGCCCCAGTTGACGACCGTCCGCCGGGTTCTCCCGGTGTCGTTGTAGGCGATCAGCGCCCTGGACCCGTCGGGGTTGCGCCAGGCGACGTTGGGGACGGTGGCCGAGGCGGTGGAGCCGATGCGGCGGGCGCCGGGCTTCACGAACTTGGTGAGGTGGCCCATGGTGTAGTACTCGACGGTGTAGTCGACCGTCCCGTGCCGTCGTCCCTCGCCGCGGTGCACGGTGACCAGTCCGGTGCAGTTGCCGCAACCCCCGTGGTGCGGGCCGCCGTTCCGGTCCACGGCGAGCGACCACTTGACCCAGCTGCGGCCCCAGTTGCGGGTGTAGTCGATGAGGTTGTGCATGTCCTCCCGCTGCTGGTTGCCGATCCACCGCCCGCCGGAGTGCTCGGTGTCGTAGGACCGCAGGCCGGGGTAGCGGCGGTGGATCCGGGTCTGCTGGGTGACGTCGCCGCGGTAGCCGTGCCAGGCGATGCCGCCGAAGTTGGGGTGGTGACGGATGGCCGGGTCGTCGACGGTGGCCCGGGCGAACGCGTCGTAGCGGTCCCAGTTCCAGTCCAGCGCCAGAACCTTGGTGGACAGTCCGGCCTGCCGCAGGGCGGGGAGCAGGTCGTGCTTGGTGAAGTAGGCGAGCCCGGAGGCGTTCCACCGCATGGACGGATAGCCCGAGCAGCAGGTGGGCTCGTTCTGCACGGAGACATAGTCGACCGGCACCCCGCGGTCCCGGTACGCCTGGAGGTACTTCACGAAGTACCGGGCGTAGGTGGCGTAATACCTCGACCGGAGCCGCCCCTGTTCCAGCTTTTCGTTGTCCTTCATCCAGGCGGGTGCGCTCCAGGGCGAGGCCATCACCTTCACGGCCGGGTTGAGCCTGCGGGCCCGGGCGGTCAGCGGCAGCACCCCGGCGAGGTCGTGGGCGACGGAGAAGTTCGCCAGACCCGGGTCGGTCCGCCCGGCGGGCAGGTCGTCATAGGTGTAGCCGAAGCGGGCGAGGTCGGAGGTGCCCATGGGGTTGCGGACGAAGCCGAGACCGATGCCCTCGACGGGGTCGAAGAGCCGTTTCAGTGTGGCGTCGCGGGTGGACTTGCGCAGTGTGCCGCTGCTCCACAGCAGCCAGGCGGCGGTGTCGGTGAAGGATGCGCCGCCGCCCTCGAACCGCTGGTAGGTCATCGAGTCGTCGACGGTGATGCCGCGGGCGCCGCCCGGGGTGAAAGGGAGCGGGGCCTGCTTCTGCAGTCCCTTGACGACCTGCCGCCCGCCGGGGTCGGACGTGGTGGTGAGGTAGATCTGCATCCGCTCCGGGGCGGTGGGGTACGGGGCGGCCGCCCACACCGGTACGAGGAAGGCCGCGGCCGCCCCGGCCGCGCCGGTCAGGGCCCGCCGGACTGTTCGGGATCTCATGGTGGGGGCGCCTTTCGCCGCTGAGGGCGGGCCGACCCGCCCGCCGGATGTCCACCGGCGGTCCGGTGAGGTCACGGCCCTGCCGATGCTGCCGCCGGAGTGGTCGCGGCCGGCGGTCCGGCCCGTCGGCACCGTGTCGGCACATCCGCCCGTCCGCTCGTCGGCCCGTCGGCTCGTCGGCTCGTCGGCCCGGCCTTGAACGTACCGCGACAAGGGGCCTGCCCGACGGCGGAGTTACCGGGACGTAACACCCGCCCCCGTCCGCCTTCGGCGCGCACCCGCTCCGGCCGACGGCAGACGGCAGACGGCAGACGGCAGACGGCAGACGGCAGACGGCGCCGAACGGTGCCGGCACCCTGGTCCCGTCGGCGCGCGCACCTTCCCCCCTCTTCCGTACCCCGGACGGCATCCGGAGCACCGGACGTGCGGGCCTCCCGGCCCGCGCCTAGGGTGAGCGCATGGCCGCGTTCCGGTGGATATCGGCCCCGGTCAACGGCCCGCGACCGTGGGCACGAGGCAGGCTCGGCCCGGCGCCGCCGGCTCCTGCCGCGATGCGCCGATGCCGAGGACGCGTGCGGGTGGAGGTTCTGCGCCACCCGGCCCCCAGGCGTGGCACGCCATGACCGACGTCCCCCCGCACCCGTTCGACGAGGACTACGACCCCCGGGCAGGCCGGGACTGGCGCCTCGTCGAGGAGGACGCGCCCGGGGTGTCGCACCATGAGCCGATCGGACTGCGCGAACGGCTCTCGCTCAACCGGATGGGCACCTTCGACTGGGATCTGGGCCGCGGCTTCATGAATCTGGACCCCGGTGCCATGGACGTCTTCGATCTGCGCCCGGACGAATACGACGGCGCGCCGGCGTCCCTGGTCACGCGGGTGCCACCGGCGGAGGGCCGCCGACTGGACGAGGCACTCTCCCAGGCCCTGCTGGACGGTCACTCGTCCTACGGCGCCTACTTCCGGGTCCAGTGCCGCGACGGCACCCAGCGCTGGACACACTCCCAGGGCCGGATTCTGCACACCGCTGACGGAGTGCCGTACCGGATCATCGGCATCGTCCGGGAGGCGACCAGCGAACTGGCGGACTCCGCGCTGCTGCGCTCGCTCCAGCAGGAGCGGCAGCGGCAGACGGTGATGGTGCAGCAGACCACCGCCGCGCTGGCCCGTGCGCTGTCGGTCAAGGACGTGACCCGGGTACTCACCGGAACCGGCGGCGCCCGGCGGTTCGGCGCGGACGGGCTGGTCCTCGGCCTGGTGGCGAACGACCGGTTCGAGGTCATCGCCACCGCCGGGCTGGAGGGCGAGGTACCCGACGACATGTTGACCTCGCGGCTCGACGACACCCTGCCGCTGGCAGACGTGGCGCGCTCGCGGCGCCCCATCTTCCTCGGCACCCGCGGTGAACTGATCGCCCGCTTCCCGCGGCTGCGCCCGTACACCGGGGTGATGCCGGCGGGCAGCGCGGCGTTTTTGCCGCTGATCGCGCAGGACACCGTCATCGGGGCACTGGGGCTGTTCAACGCCGAGCCCGCCGTGCAGTCACCGGAGGCCAGGAACCTGGCGCTGGCGCTGGCCGGGGTCGTCGCGCAGTCGGTGCAGCGGGCGACCCTCTTCGACCAGGAGCGGGAGTTCGCGACCGGGCTGCAGGCGACGATGCTGCCGCGCCGGCTTCCGCCCATCGAGGGCGGCGCGGTCACCGTCCGCTACCACCCGGCGAGCGTCGGGCGGGACATCGGCGGCGACTGGTACGACGTGATCGCACTGCCCCAGGGGCGGACCGGGGTGGTGGTGGGCGACGTACAGGGCCATGACACCCATGCGGCCGCCGTGATGGGCCAGCTGCGCATCGCCTTGCGGGCCTACGCCAGCGAGGGGCACTCACCGGAGACCGTGCTGGTACGGGCCTCCCGTTTTCTGGCGGAGCTGGACACCGAGCGGTTCGCGACCTGCACCTACATCCAGGCCGATATGGAATCCGGGGCGCTGCACCTCGCCCGGGCCGGCCATCTCGGCCCGCTGATCAGCAACAGCTCCCGGCACATCGACTGGCCCGAGGTCCGTGGTGGGCTGCCGCTCGGTCTGGCCACCGTCTTCGGGCACGACCACTTCCCGGAGACCCAGCTGTTCCTGGAGCCAGGGTCGACGCTGCTGCTGTGCACCGATGGCCTGGTCGAACAGCCCGGCCAGGACATCTCCTGTGGCATCGACGCGCTGTCCGCGGCGGTCCGCACCGGGCCCACGGATCTGGAGGCGCTCGCCGACCGGCTCTCGGACCAGCTGTGGGCCGACCCCGGCTCGGAGGACGATATGGCCCTGCTGCTCCTGCACCGGCTGCCCGGTACCGGGGCCGTCACCACCCCGCGGCTGCGGCTGCACGTCCATCAGGCCGACCCGTCGGGCGCCGCGGAGGTCCGCTCCGCGCTGCGCCGCACGCTGGACCAGTGGCGGGCGGGCACCGTCATGCACAACATCGAGGTTGCCGCCTCCGAGCTGATCGCCAATGCGCTGACACACACCGAGAGCGGCGCCCTGGTCTCCATGGAGCTGCTGCCGGGCACCCCGCGCCGGATCCGGCTGGAGGTCGAGGACCGTTCCAGCCGGTGGCCGCGGCGGCGCAGCCCCGGCGAAACCGCCACCTCCGGCCGCGGACTGATGCTGGTCGAGGCGCTCGCGGACGAATGGGGCGCCGAACCGCGCGGCGCGGGCAAGGCGCTGTGGTGTGAGTTCGCGGTACCGGACGGGCAGGAGGCGGCGTGGTGAACGTCCGGCCCGCCCAAGAATGGTGACGACGCGCCAACAGAGCTGCTGGGCACGGGGAATGGGCTTCCGGTGCCGACGCCCGGCAGTGGCCGAGCCGACCAACCTGGCCGTTGGCCGACTCGACCTGACCGGAACGTACACCCTCACGTCCATGAGGCAAACCGCTCCGGCGCATGCGCCCTCCGGGGGCGACTGTTTTCGGCGCCTGGCTCAGTTTTCCGGCCCTGGCTCAGGCCACCGGCTCAGGTCACCGGCTCGGCTTTCCGGCGCCGGCTCAGTCCTCCGGCCCGTACCACAGCGTCGTCATATTGCAGAACTCCTTGATGCCGTGCCCGGAGAGCTCCCGCCCGTAGCCGGAGCGCTTGGCCCCTCCGAAGGGGAGGCCCGGGTGGGAGGCGGTCATCCCGTTGAAGAAGACGCCGCCGGCCTGGATATCGCGGGCGAGGCGCTGCTGTTCCTCGGGGTCCCGGGTCCAGGCGTTGGAACTGAGCCCGAACGGGGTGTCGTTGGCGAGGCGCACCGCCTCGTCGAGGTCGGCGACCCGGTAGAGCGTGGCGACCGGGCCGAACGCCTCCTCGTGGTGGATACGCATCCCCTCGGTGATGCCGGACAGCACCGTCGGCTCGTAGAACCAGCCCGCGCTCTGCTCGGGCGGTCGCCGGCCGCCGCACAGTGCGGTGGCGCCCTGGTGGACCGCGTCGTCGACGAGCTCCTCCAGGTCGGAGCGCCCCTGTTCACTGGAGAGCGGCCCGACATCGGTGTCCTCGTCCATCGGGTCGCCGACGGTCAGCGCGGCCATGCGGGCGGCGAACCGCTCGGCGAAGGCATCGTAGATGTCCTGGTGCACCAGGAACCGTTTGGCCGCGATACACGACTGTCCGTTGTTCTGGACGCGTGCGGTGACCGCGACGCGGACCGCCTTGTCGAGGTCGGCGGAGGGCAGAACGAGGAACGGGTCGCTGCCGCCGAGTTCGAGAACGGTCTTCTTGACCTCGTCACCGGCGATGGACGCCACCGCGCGGCCGGCCGGCTCGCTGCCGGTCAGCGTGGCGGCGACCACCCTCGGGTCGCGCAGGATGTCCTCGACCGCGCCGGACCCGATCAGCAGGGTCTGGAAACAGCCCTCGGGGAATCCGGCGCGGCGGAAGAGCTCCTCCAGGTAGAGCGCGGTCTGCGGCACGTTCGAGGCGTGCTTGAGCAGCCCGGTGTTGCCCGCCATCAGGGCGGGCGCGGCGAACCGTACGACCTGCCAGAGCGGGAAGTTCCAGGGCATCACCGCGAGGACGGGGCCGAGGGGGCGGTAGCGCACCACGGCACGGATCGCGCCGGAGTCGCTCACATCGGCCGGATCGGGGTGCTCGTCGGCGAGCAGTGCCTCGGCGTGGTGGGCGTACCAGCGCATGGTCTTGGCGCACTTCGCCGCCTCCGCGCGCGCCTGGGCCAGTGGTTTGCCCATTTCGGTGGTCATGGTGCGGGCGACGCCGTCCTGGTCGGCATCGAGCAGGTCGGCAGCCGCGAGCATCCGCTCCCTGCGGTAGCCGAAGCCGGTGGTGCGGTGCTCCTGGAAGGCCTGGTCCGCCCGGACCAGGTGATCTTCGATCTCACCCCCGTTGAGGGCGTCGAAGGTCTTCAGGGTCTCGCCGGTGGCCGGGTTGACCGTGGCGATGGCCATGATCAGCACCTCCTTGGTGGGTGCGGGAGCGGGATACCCCCGGTGGAGAGGGCGACGGGTCCGGGCGGCTCTCCTAGGAGAGCGGCGACGGCTCCGGGGACGGCTCCGGGACCGGATCGGGCTCGGGCCCGGGCGGACGGGGTATCGGCGACGGTTCCGGCGGAATGGGATCCGGCTGCCCGGGCGGGCTCGGTGGGCCGGGAAGCGGGTCCGGGACGGGCGGCGGGCCTCCCGGATCCGGGGGCGTGGGCTGCGGATCGCGGTCGAGCGTGCGCGCACTGCGCGGATGCGGTTGCCGCTGCACTGTGGGCCTCCAGACTGAGACGGCTAGTGGCACATGAGCCCCCGTACCCGAGTTTCGCCCGTCCATGGCCCCGGCGCACGGCGGATTGCCGCGGACGGGTTGCGCACGGCCGGGGGGCGGCGTATGTGACCTGATCGGGCGGCGCCGGGCGGGCCGGTCGCGCTCTAGATTGCGGTCATGCCCATGATGCGTACAAGGACGACGCGCCTGGTGACATCCGGGAGCATGGCCGCGGCGGGGCGCATGGTCCGGGCGGCCCGGATGGTCCGGACGGCTCGGATGGTCCGGACGGTGCGGACGGCGCGGACGGTGCGGACGGTGCGGACGGTGCGGGCCACGGTCCGAAGCCGGGCCGCGGGGCCGCTGTCAGCGGTCACTCTGGCGCTGCTTGCGCTCGCCGCGCCCACGCCGGCGGCCTCCGCACCCGCCCCGGCGGCCTCCGCGTCCGGCGCCGCTCCCGTCCAGCACATCCCCCTTCCCGTCCTCATGGCCGACACCGGCGGCGGCGACCAGCTGATCACCGCCCGTGCGCCCACGACGCGCGCCACCACCGGGACCGTGCGGTGGTGGCAACGGCACAACGGCCGCTGGCGGCAGGCGGGGTGGGCGCCGGCCCGTTTCGGGGCCGGCGGACTGGCCGAGGGCAGTACCCGGGTGCAGGGCACCTCGACCACCCCGACCGGGCTGTACGACCTGCCGTTCGCCTTCGGCACCGCCCCGCCGCCGCCCGGCACCGCCCTGCCGTACCGCCGGGCCGGCGCGGACGCCTGGTGGTGCGAGGACAGCGCCTCCGCCTCCTACAACCGCTGGGTGGCGCCGCTGCCGCCGGACTGCGCGGCGGGTGAGTCCGAACGGCTGGCGGACTATCCCACGCAGTACGCCCGGGCCCTGGTCATCGGCTTCAACTATCACCGCCCGGTGCACGGCCGCGGCGCCGGGATCTTCCTCCATGTCAACGGGAAGGGCGCCACGGCAGGCTGTGTCTCCGTACCGGCCGGGGCGATGGCACGGATCCTGTCCTGGGTCCGGCCGTCCGCGCGCCCGCACATCGCTGTTGGCACGGCGTACGGGCCGACCGCCGTCACCCGTTACTGACGGCGTGTGCGGTGAGCGGGAGGCCCGTCATTGCCCGCCGCGGTACGCCGCACGGGTCCGATCTCGGTGCTGTCCGCTGTGCGGTGGAGCGTACGCATGCCGGGATCCACGGGTTCCGCCGCCTGAGGATCCGCCGGGAGCGACGTGCCGACGTCCATGAAGCCCTCCTTGAGGTCGCCTGCTGCGTGATCACCTACCGACGTGCCGGCGCGATCGACCGGCTTTCTCGAACTTCGGCGGGCATGCGGTACGGCGTCAACGGTGCCGACGGCAGCTCGGAGGCGCGGCGCTCCCGTTCGAACCGCTCCGGTACGACGGTGGTGGGGCTCAGGCGGATTCGAGGATCGGGCGGATCTCGATCGTCTCCGGGGTGGGCAGGGCCTTGGCCAGTTCGACGGCCTCCGCACGGTCGGCCACCTCCAGCACGAACCAGCCGCCGAGGGTCTCCTCACCGGTGTGCGCGGGCCCGTCGGTCACTGACGACGTCCCGTCACTCGTCTTGCGCACGGTCGCCGGGCTGTTGTGCTCGGTTTCCAGGGCGTCGCCGCCGACCAGCTTTCCGGCCGCCGCAAGGGTGCCGATCCAGGTCTGGTAATCCGCGCGGTAGGTGTCCCGGTCGGCCTCGATCCGGCGGCGTGACTCATCCGTCTCAAAGATCACGAGTGCGAATTTCACGAATGTTCCTCTCCGGCCGCCGTGCGGGCGGCCGTTGTCGACGTTGGCGGGTGTGAGGGAGCCGTTGGCGGGTGTGAGGGAGCCGTTGGTCAGGCGGCGTCGCCCACAGGGGCGACGCGAGCCAGCGCACCGATCTCCAGAGCTGCCCACAAGGCGCCGTCGGGACCTGGGGTGATGCCGTGCGGCTCGGAGCCGGGAGTGGGCAGGTCGTGCACGGTGATGGTGCCGTCGGGAGTGATCGAGCCGACGCGGTTGCCGCCCCACTCGGTGAACCACGCAGTGCCGTCGTCGGCGACGGTGATGGCGTGGGGCCGGGCTGCGCGGTCGGGCAGCGGAAACTCGGTGACCTGCCCGTCGGGGGTGATCCGCCCGATCTGACCGGCGGAGATCTCGACGAACCACAGAGCCCCGTCGCGCCCCGCGGTGATGCCTACCGGAGCGGCGTCCTTGGTCGGCAGTGAGTGGAGGGCCACTGCGCCGTCCATGCCGATCCGCCCGACGGCGTTCGCCTGGTTGAGCGTGAACCACATCGCGCCGTCGGCGCCGGCGGTGATCGCGGAGGGGAACGCGCCCGTGACGGGGAGCGGGAACTCGGTGACCCGGCCGTCGAGGGTGATGCGGCCGATGCGGTCCGCGGTGGTCTCGGTGAACCACAGGGCACCGTCCGGCCCTGGTGCGATACCGAAGGGCCCGCAGCCGGGGGTGGGTATCGCGAAGTTGTCGACGACGCCGCCGGTGGTGATCCGCCCGATCCGGTGTGCCTGGTATTGGGTGAACCACAGGGCGTCGTCGGGGCCGTGGACGATGACGGTCGGCCCGCACGCGGGGTCGAGCTGGTGGCTCGTCGGTTGTCCGCCGGGGACCAGCCGACCTATGCGGCCGCTATGGACCAGGGTGAACCACAGTGCGCCGTCCGGCCCGGTGGTGATGGCGTACGGGCCGGCTTCGCCGTCCGTCACCACGTGCTCGTCGATGGACACCTGGGTCACAGGGGTTTCTCCAGATCGTGCTCGGCGGCGATGCGTGCGATGTCCGCGGGAGTTCCGGCCATGATGGTGCGGGCGTGTTCGGTGACCAGGTCGGTGGGCCAGTCCCACCATGCTGCGCGGAGCAGTCGCTCGACGTCGTCGTCGGTGAACCGCTGCCGAATCGGCCTGGCCGGGTTGCCACCGACGATGGTGTAGGGAGGGACGTCGGCGACGACCAAGGCGCCGGCCGCGATGATGGCGCCGTCGCCGATGTGCACACCCGGCATGACGGTCGCCTGGTGGCCGAACCAGACGTCATTGCCGATGACCGTGTCCCCGCGGCTGGGCATGGCCGTGACGATGTCCAGGGTTTCCTCGGCCCAGCGGCCGCCGAACATGGTGAACGGGAAGGTGGACACACCCGCCGTCGGATGCTCCGCGCCGGCCATCAGGAAGCGGGTTCCCGTGGCGATCGCGCTGTACCTGCCGATGATCAGGCGTTCCGGCCCGTAGGCGTACAGCACGTTGCGGTGCTCGAACTCCGTCGCGCCGCCGGGGTCGTCGTAGTAGGTGTACTCGCCAACGACGATCTTCGGTGAGGCGACCAGCGGTTTGAGGAACACCACCCGGTCGTGGGCGGGCAGCGGGTGAACGGTGGTCGGATCAGGTGCCAAGGTGAGTTCCTTTGTGCGGTGCGGTCCGCGGCGGCGGACCGTACGGAGCGGAGAAGGGCGGGCAGGCACGGCTGACGCCGTTCCCAGCCGGGTGCCGGTGGGCCAGTGGGACCCAGGGCCGAGTCTCGTTTAGGCTGTTCGGCTGGAACAACGCCGATTTCCGCAAGGCAGCCATAAGCGGGAGTGATAAATGGGGGAGCCGTGGAACTGCGGGACATCGAGATCTTCCTGACGCTCGCCGAGGAACTGCACTTCGGCCGGACCGCGGAGCGGCTGCATCTCTCCCAGGCACGCGTCAGCCAGTCCATCAGCCGACAGGAACGCCGCCTGGACGGCGCCTTGTTCGACCGCAGCACCCGCACCGTGACACTGACGCCCCTGGGGCAGCGGCTGCGCGACGATCTCCACCCCGGCTACGGGTTGATCCGCAAAGCCCTGACCCATGCGGCGGAGACCGCCCGCGGTTGCTCCGGGACCGTGCGGCTGGGGGCGATGGGCGCACTCCCTTCCGAATTGGCCTGGCTGGTCGAGGAGTTCTGCGCCCGCCACCCCCAGTGCAGTGTGGAGTTCGTGGAGTACCACTTCAGCGATCCGCTCGCCCGGATACGGGCCGGCGAGGTAGCGGCGCAACTGATGTGGCTCCCGGTGCCTGAACCCGGACTCCGGCTCGGGCCTGTGGTGCTGACGGAGGGCCGGGTCCTGGCTGTGGCCACGGGCTCCGATTTGGCGTCACGGGCTCGCGTGTCGATCGAGGATCTGGCCGGTCGGACGGTTCCGGACCCCGGCACGCGTACTCCCGAGGAGTGGTACCGGGCGATGTGCCCGGAACGGACGCCGGGCGGGCGCCTGGTCCACCGCGGCCCGCAGGCGAGGACCTTCCACGAGGTCCTGGCCCTGGTCGCCGCCGGGCGCGTGGTCTGCCCGCTCAACGGCCATGTCCCCCGCTACTACACCTACCCCGGAGTGGTCCTGGTCCCGATCGATGACGCGCCACTCACCGAATGGGCGCTCGTCCTGCCCGAGTCCGCCCCGGCGCCGCACGTACGGGCGTTCATAGAGACCGCCCGCGCACTCGGGGCGCGCGAGATGGACGGGGGCGGAGCCCGTGAAGAGCGACCAGGACGAGCCGCAGCCGGTCGTGGTCCACGCTCCTCGGCGCCCGACAACTGAGCCCGACGGGAAGAAGCCGGCCCCACCGCACGGTGTGAGCTCCTCTAAGGCTGCGGGTCCTGTGCGTCGTAGCGGGCGAAGGCGCGGCGGCCGAGGCCCAGGCCGGTCACCACCAGGACACAGGCCAGGCCGCCGCCGATCACCGCGGTGGCCGGGGAGGTCAGATCGGCCATGGAGCCGGCGAGGAAGTCGCCCAGCCGTGGCCCGCCGGCGACCACGACGATGAAGACGCCCTGGAGCCGGCCGCGCATCGCGTCCGGCGTCGCGGCCTGCAGCATGGTGCTGCGGAACACCATCGAGACGGTGTCCGCACACCCGGCCACGGCCAGGAAGAACAGGCCGAGCCACAGCTGCCGGGAGAGGCCGAAGGCGCCGATGGCCGCGCCCCAGGCGGCCACCGCGATCAAGATGGCCAGGCCGTGCCGGCGGATCCCGCCGAGCCAGCCGGAGAACAGCCCGCCCAGTACGGCGCCCACCGCGGGCGCGGCCACCAGGAGGCCGACGGTCTTGGCGTCCCCGGCGAACCAGAGCACCGCGACCGCGGGAAACAGTGCGCGCGGCTGGGCGAGCACCATCGCGGCCAGGTCCGTGAAGAACGTCATCCGCAGATTCGGCCGGGTGGCGAGAAAGCGCAGGCCGTCCAGTACGGAAGCCCGGCGCCGTGGCCCCTCCCCCTGGTCGGGCCGCATGGACGGCAGCCGCCACATCGCGTACAGCGAGCCGCTGAAGGCCGCCACATCGATCAGATAGGCGGCCTGGTAACCCCACAGGCCGACGATGACCCCGCCCAGCATCGGCCCGCCCATCAGACCGAGGTTGCTGGTCAGGGAGTTGAGGGCGTTGGCGGCCGGCAGCTGTTCGGTGGGCAGCAGCCGCGGGATCATCGACGAGCGGGCCGGCGCGTTCATCGCAAAGCAGACGGCCTGGAAGGCGACGACGGTGTAGAGCAGCCAGACCCGGTGGTATCCGGCCAGGGCGGCGGTGGCCAGCGTCAGGGACATCGCGGTGGCGCCCGCGGCGCTGTAGAGGCCCAGTTTGCGGCGGTCGACGGTATCGGCGATGGCACCGCCGTACAGCCCGAAGACGACCAGCGGGACCAGTGAGCACAGGCCCACCAGGCCGACCGCGAAGGTGGAGTGGGTGAGGGTGTAGACCTGCAGGGAGACCGCGAGCGCGGTCATCTGCTGGCCCATCCAGGAGATGGTGTTGCCGCACCACAGGCGGCGGTAGTCCGGGGAGAGGCGCAGCGGGGTCAGATCGGCGAATATCCGGGAGCGCGGGGATATTTCGCTCTTCCCGGGGGTCGTTGTAGGGGCCACGCGGCGCAGTAAAGCACGCGGCACGGACGCGGCGGACGGCAGGGCGGAAGCGGCGCTCGGGCCGATCGCCCCTTACCCGCCCGGTGTTCGGCGCGCTCGATACGGCCGTAGCGGGCTCGTACGGCCGTATCGAGCTCGTACGTGGCGGGCTCGTACGGCCGTAGCGGGCGCGTCCGCCTCCCGTCGGCCCGGTCAGCCGTCCGGAAGGCCGTACACCCTGCGGGCGTTGTCCGCGGCGATCATCGCGCCGACCCGCCGGGCGTCCTCGTCGGACCACGCCCCGGAGGCCGTCCAGTCGGCAAGGACGGTCGCCAGCGCGGTCCGGAACAGTGCGCTGCCGACGACATACAGCTCCGGCAGGCCGTAGGCATCGGTGGAGAAGAGCAGTTTGCCGAAGGGCGCGAGCTCCAGGAATTCGGCGAGCACGGCCGCGGCGCGCGGGCCGGTGTGAGTGAGCGTCAGCCCGATGTCGGCGTAGACGTGCGGGAACGCGGCTGCCAGGTAGGCGGCTTGGCGGTGGTATGGGTAGCAGTGCAGCAGCACGAGGTCCGTGCCGGTGTCGGCGGTGGCCCGGACCAGGTCGGTCAGCAGCGCCGGGTCGGCGTGGTCGAGCCGTAGGTCGGGGTCGCCGAAGCCGGTGTGGAGCTGGAGGGGGCGGCCGGTGGCCACGGCCAACTGGACGAGATGGCGCAGCAGGACCGGGTCGGTGAGCCGGGGCGCGCCCGCGGCCAGCCACGAGCGGGCGGCGGTGTGCACCGCGCCGGGGTCGGGCGGCACGGGAGCCAGGGCGAGACCGTGGCGGTAGGCGGCGACGGTCTTGAAGGCGACGGCGGTGCGCGCGGCGTCCCGGACCGCGCGGGCGAGGGTGTCGGTGAACTCTTCTGCGTCGCGGGCGCCGACCGCGGTCCGCTCGGCCAGCGTCTCCAGCCGTACGACCTCGAATCCGGTGCCGCCACCGTCCCCGGCGGTCTCGGCCGGGCCCGTCAGGTCGCCGGGCAGCCCGGTGTCCAGGAGGTAGGCGCCGATGCCGGTGGCACGCAGCAGACGGCGGCGGGTCTCGTCCGGGCCCAGTTCGCGGCGGCGGGCGAGGTAGCGGTCGGGTGGGCAGTGCGCCGGCAGGTCGAGCAGCGGCGGGCACCAGCGGCGTACGGCGAAGCCGGCCTGGGTGTCGAAGAAGGTGGTGCCCGCAGCGGGCGGCCGGTCCGATTCGGTGAGGTACGCGGCGAACGTCCCGGGGTCGAGTGCGTGCCGGAGCACCCCGTGGCAGTGGTGGTCGACCAGCGGCGGCAGGCCGTCGCCGGGGCCGTGGATGGGGACGGAGCCGGGGACGGGGCCGGGGACGCTTCCCACGGCGTCCGCGGGCATCACCAGCGCCAGCGGGTGGCGGCGGCGATCTCGTCGTCCTCGCTCTCGGCGAAGTGGGCCTCCTCCGCGCGCCGGACGGCGAGCACCGCGCCGTGCAGCACCTCGCCCATCGCCTCGTACAGCGGGGCCGACTTCTCCAGCCGGTCGGCCGCCTCGGTGAGGGTGGCCGGCAACCGGACGATGCCCCGCCGGGCGCGCTCGCGGACGCCGAGCACGCCCGGGTCACCGGTCTGCGGTTCCGGCAGCCGGTCCCCGGCCTCGATGCCGTGGAGCCCGGCGGCGATGACCGCACCGACCGCGAGGTACGGGTTGGCGGCGGCGTCGAAAGTCTTGATCTCGGCGTGGCCGCCGTCCGGGTCGTCGGGGGCGCCGGTGATCAGGCGCAGCGCCGCCTCCCGGTTCTCCACGCCCCAGCACTGGTAGACGCCGGCCCACTGGGAGGGCTGCAGCCGCAGGTAGCTGGCGGGTGAGGGGCAGCCGACGGCGAGGAGGGCGGGCAGGGCGCCGAGGATGCCGCCGAGGAAGGCCGCCGCGTCCGGGGCCAGGCCCCAGGGGGCGTCGGGGCTGCGGTGCAGGCTGGTGCCGTCGCGGTACAGGCCGAGGTGGAGGTGGCAGCCGTTGCCGACCTGTCCGGCGACGACCGACGGGGCGAAAGAGGCGCGCAGTCCGTGCCGGACGGAGACGGCGCGGATGGTCTCGCGGACCAGCACCACATCGTCGGCGGCGCGGACCGGATCGCCGGGGGCGGTGGTGACCTCGAACTGGCCGGGGGCGTACTCGGGGTGGAGCTGGAGGACGTCGATGCCCTGGACGCTCAGCGCCTCGGTGACATCGCGGAGGTAGTCGGAGAGTTCGACCACCCGGGTCATGCCGTAGGCGGGGCCCGCGCAGGGGTAGTCGAGCGGTTCGTCCGCCCCGGTGGCGTCCTGGTGCCCCGCGGGGGCGCGGGTGACCACCCACTCGGTTTCGAAGCCCATCCGCAGCTCCAGGCCGGCGGTGGCCGCGCGCTCCGTCATCCGCCGGGCGAACTGCCGCTGGCAGGCGGGGTGCGGCAGCCCGAGCTGGTCGTAGCGGTCCGCCGGCGCCCAGGCCCAGCCGGGCTGTGCGGCGAGCGCGGTGACCCGGTCCAGGTCGGGGAAGAGCCGCAGGTCACCGTCGGGTCCGCCGAGGTGCTCGGAGACGGTGATGGCGTCGTCGGAGGTGAACACGTCGAAGACGGGCGACATCCCGACTCCGCGCTCCGCCGCGGCCGCGAGCCGTTCGGCCGGCACGGTCTTCACGCGGGCGATTCCCGCATTGTCCACCCAGGTCAGCGCCACGTTCCGGACGCCTTCCGCGGAGAGACGTGCCGCCAACTGGCGGGCTTCCTGGCGCTGTTGTGCAGCCCGCGTTCCCATAGAGCCGTCCTCACTGACCGTGCCGATGCCTCGGCGCCCGTTCCCGCTGTGTGCCCTTCCCGGTACGGGGCGACGCCTTCCCGGTCAGGAGCAGTTGAACTCGCACCATACGCACTTTCCGCTGCCGCGCGGTTCCACACCCCAGACATCGGCCAGGCGGTCCACGAGCAGCAGACCGCGGCCGGAGACACCGGCCTCACCCGGCTCGCGGCGCCGCGGCAGACTGCTGGAGTGGTCCTCGACCTCCAGCCGCAGCAGCCGCCCGACGCTGTGCGGCATACGGATGTTGACCACGGCCTCGCCGTCGGTGTGCAGCAGCGCATTGGTGATCAGCTCGTCGGCGACCAGCTCGATCTCCTCGGCGCGCTCCGCCGCGCCCCAGGCGCGTACCGCGGCCCGGATCATGTGCCGGGCGGCGGACAGGCCTTCGGGGTCGGCGGGCGCGATGTGCTGGCGGAACCGCCCGACGATGTCGTGCTCGGGGGCGCCGAGGCGGCGCAGCAGGAGCAGCGCCATATCGTCCTCGCCGGTCCGCTCGTCCGCGGACTCGCAGAGCCGGTCGGCGAGTTGCTGGACGTCCTGGGGGCCCTGGCGGACCTCGCGGGCCAGGTGGCGCATCCCGTCGTCGATGTCGGTGCCGGGCTGTTCGACGATGCCGTCGGTGCACAGCAGCAGGGTGTCGCCGGGGGCGAGCAGGATGGTGGTGACCGGGTAGTCGAGCCGCCGGAATTCGGAGGCGATACCGAGCGGCAGCCCGCCGGCCACCGGCAGTCTGCGGCAGATGCCCTCGGCGTGCCGCAGCAGCGGGTCGATATGGCCGGCCCGGACGATCCGGGCCGCGCCGGTGCTCAGATCCGCGTCGACGTAGGTGCAGGTCGCGAAGCGGTCGGTGTCGAGCTCGTTGAGGAAGGCGGAGGCGCGGGCCATGACGGTGGCCGGGGCGTGCCCTTCGGAGGCGTAGGCGCGCAGCACGATCCGCAGCTGGCCCATGAGCGCCGCGGCCTGGGTGTCGTGCCCCTGGACGTCGCCGATGACGGCGGCGACCCGGCCGTCGGGCAGCGGAATCACGTCGTACCAGTCGCCGCCGATGTCCCCGCCCATCCGGGCGGAGCGGTAGCGGACGGCGATCTGCGCACCGGCGACGCCGGGGATCCGGCGCGGCAGCATGGCCTGCTGGAGGCCGGCGGCGAGATCGTGTTCCTGGTCGTAGAGCATGGCGCGGGCCAGGCTCTGCGCGATGCTGCTGCCGAGCGCCACCAGCACGTTGCGCTCCTGGTCGCGGAAGTCGCTCTCGCGCTCGAAGAAGAGGCCGATCACACCGATCGGGCGGCCCTGTGCGATCAGCGGCAGGTAGGCCGCGGAGTGGACGTTGAGCGGCTCGACGGCCGGCCACAGTCGTGGGTAGTTGCGCTGGAATTCCGCGCGGCTGCCCACATAACGCGGAGTGAGGGTGCGGACCACTTCACTCATCGGGAATTCGTCCCCCACCCGGGTGTATTCGAGATCGGGTACAAAACTGCCCGCCTTGCCCTCGGAGACCAGCCGGATGCGCCCCGCTTCGACCAGCCCGAGGATCACGTTCTCCGCACCCAGCCGGCTCAGCCCCTGTTCGTCGGCGAGTACGGCGATCACTTCGCCGACCGTTCTGGCGTGTGCCAGGGCGGCGGTGGTGCGCTCGACGACGCTGGTGTGCCGGCGGCGCTCCTCGTCGACGGCGAGCCGCTCCGCCGCGTGGGTGTATTCGTGGCTGGCGTCGCGGACCACGCCGATGATGCGGCGGGGCCTGCCGGTGCCATCCCGGCGGATGCTGCCCTGGCTGTGGGTCCAGCGCAGCTCGCCGTCGCGCAGCCGGACCCGGAAGTACGCGCCGTAGGAGTCGCTGCCGTCCTTGAGCGCTCGCGCGACCAGGGCGTCCAGGCGGGCCGCCTCATGGGCCGGGACGCGGCAGCCGAGCGTGGCCGGACGGTCGTCGTACTCCTCCGGCAGCATGTCGAACACCTCGAGGGCGGGCGGGTCCATGTGCATCAGCCCGCTGTCGAGGTCCCAGTCGAAGCCGCCCATGCCGTTGAGGGCCAGGGTCAGGTCCGGGTGGGCGGGCCAGTCGTCCGGCACCGACACGGTGGGCCGCTTCGCTCCCCGGTCAGCCATGTCGTCACTTTGCCACATTCACCCGGATTGCGGCGGTCCGGCCTCTTCGCCCGCCCCCGCTTCGGCAGCACCGGCCATCGAACTGACTCCAACGTCAGCAATCCCGCAACACCCTCGCTCGAACCCCACCAGAATCGGAATACTCGCGACTTCACTCCCGTCCATCCGTTGCGATGTTCTCAACGCGCTGTTACGGTCCCGGACCATGAAGGACACCCCCGGAACCCGGGTCACCGACGACGCCGGAGAGGTCACGGACCGCGTCCGTCAGGTGATCGGCCGGCTCGGCTGCAGCCACCGCGAATTCGCCCGCCGGATCGTGATGGACCCGTCGAAACTGTCCAGGTCACTGGGGGGCACCCGGCGATTCACCCTGGCCGAGATCGTCCGTATCGCCGACATCGGCGAGGTCGGCACGGGCTGGCTGCTCGGCGCCCCCGAGCGGCCCTCGGCACCGCCGGACCGCGCGCCGGCGGCCGTCCCCGAGGGCGGCCGGCCGCTGCAGATCGTGCGGGAAACCGTCCGGCTGATCGCCGAACACGGCTTCCACGGCGTCCGGGTCGCCGATATCGCGGCCGCCTGCGGTACCAGCCCGGCGGCGGTGCACTACCACTTCCCCGGCCGCGACGAACTGCTGGAAGCGGCCGTGCGCTGGTGCATGGACGAGGACACCGAACGCCGCGCCGCGGGCCTGGCCGCGGCCCCCGACGCCCGCGGCGAGCTGCTGCATCTGATCGCGCTGCAGACGCCGCGCACCGAGCAGCAGCGCCGGCAGTGGCTGGTCTGGCTCGATCTGTGGGCCCAGGCCGCCCGCTCCACCGCCGTGGGGCGGCTGCACGAGCACTACTACCGGCAGTGGCGCACCACCGTCGCGGATGTCGTGCGCCGCGGCGTCGGCCAGGGCGTCTTCCGCGCCGTCGATCCGGAGTTCGCCGCACTGCGGCTGACCGCCCTGATCGACGGCCTGGCCACCCAGGTGCTCGCCACCGCGCCGGACAGCACCGGCCCCGACACGATGCACTCCGCGCTGCTCGCCTTCGTCGACAGCGAGCTCACCGCCACTCCCGCCGGCTGAGACCGCCGCTCCCCCGCCGCTCACCGGACCGAACCCCGAGGCACGACACCCCACCGAAGGGAACCCCCGTGAACAACGAGGTCATCATCACCTGCGCGCTCACCGGCGCCGGCGACACCGTCCGCCGCTCCCCGCACGTCCCCGTGACGCCCGAGCAGATCGCCGCGTCGGCCGTCGAGGCGGCATCCGCGGGCGCCGCGGTGGTGCACATCCACGTACGCGACCCCGAGACCGGCGCCCCGTCGCGCGACCCGCGGCTGTACGCCGAGGTCGTCGAGCGGATCAAGGAGACCGATACCGATGTCGTCATCAACCTCACCGCGGGGATGGGCGGCGACCTGGTGATCGATCCCGACCGGCCGCTCCGGCAGCTGCCCGGTACGGACCTGGTGAGCGGCCTGGAGCGACTGCCGCACGTCGAGGAACTGCGGCCCGACATCTGCACCCTGGACTGCGGCTCCCTCAACTTCGGCGACGGGTCCAACCTCTATGTCTCCACCCCCGACATGCTGCGGGCGGGCGCCCGGCGCATCCAGGAGCTGGGGGTACGGCCCGAGTTGGAGATCTTCGACACCGGTCAGCTGTGGTTCGCCAAGCAGCTGCTGGCCGAGGGGCTGCTGGACGACCCGACGGTCTTCCAGCTGTGCATGGGCATCCCGTGGGGCGCGCCGGCCGACCCGGGCGTCCTGCAGTCGATGGTGAACCTGCTGCCCGAGGGCGCCCAGTGGGCGAGCTTCGCGCTCGGCCGCATGCAGCTGCCGTGGGTCGCCCAGTCGATCCTCCTCGGCGGCCATGTGCGGGTCGGCCTGGAGGACAACCTCTACCTCGGCAAGGGCGTCAAGGCCACCAACGGCCAGCTCGTCGAACGCGCCGTCCGGATCACCGAGTTGCTCGGGGCCACGGTCGCCACCCCCGACCGGGCACGTGCCCGCCTGGGCCTCAAGCCGCGCGCCTGAGCCCCCCTCGCCCTCATCTCTCTCTCCCCTCACCTCCCTCCCTTCCCTCGTCTCTCACCTCCCTCCCTTCCCTCCCCTCCCTCCTCTCCACCAGGAGTCGCCTCCCCATGCCCGAAACCACGCCCGCCCCCTGTGCCCCCGAGGACGTACGCCGTATCGCCTGTATCGGCGCCGGAGTGATCGGCGGCGGCTGGGTCGCCCACTTCCTCGCCCGCGGCTACGACGTCACCGCCTGGGACCCGGCCGACGACGCCGAGGACAAGCTCCGCCGTCTGGTCGCCGCCGCCTGGCCCGCGCTGGAACAGCTAGGCCTGGCCGACGGCGCCTCGCCGGACCGGCTGACGCTGGCTCCCACGCTCGCCGAGGCGGTCGCCGACGCCGACTTCGTCCAGGAAAGCGCCCCCGAGAAGCTGGAGCTGAAGCGCTCCCTGCTCGCCGAGCTCGCCGCCGCGACCCGTCCCGGTGTGGTCATCGCCTCCTCCACCTCCGGCTACCCGATGACCGATATGCAGACGGCGGCCGAGGACGCCGGACGTCTGGTCGTCGGCCACCCCTTCAACCCGCCGTACCTCATCCCGCTGGTCGAGGTCGTCGGCGGCGAGCGGACCGACCGCGAGGCCGTCAACCGTGCCTCGCGCTTCTACGACCTGGCGGGCAAGTCCGTGATCACCATGGACCGCGAGCTGCCCGGCTTCATCGCCAACCGCCTCCAGGAGGCCCTCTGGCGCGAGGCGCTGCACATGGTCGCGAACGGCGAGGCCTCGGTCGAGGACATCGACGCCTCGATCACCGAGGGCCCGGGGCTGCGCTGGGCGTTCATGGGCCCCTGTCTGACCTTCGCGCTGGCCGGTGGCGAGGGCGGGATGGCCCATATGCTCGACCACTTCGGCCCGTCCCTGAAGTCGCCGTGGACCCGGCTGGCGGCGCCCGAACTGGACCGCGAGCTGCGCGACGCCATGGTCGACGGGTGCGCGGACGCGGCGGGCGACCGTACGTACGCGGACCTGGTCGCCGAACGCGACCAGGGCGTCATCGACGTCCTGCGTGCCACGGGCCGGCTGGGGAGCACCCGCCGATGACCGGCAACACGGCGGGCGCCCTCCCGCTCTTCCACCAGACCGTCCGGGACGACTGGATCGACTACAACGGCCACCTCAGCGAGGCCTACTACGTCCTGATCTTCGGCTTCGCCACCGATGCCCTGATGGACGCGGCCGGCCTCGATGCGGCCTACCGGGGCCGCACCGGCTGCTCCCTGTACACGGTCGAGGCCCATGTCCGCTATCTCCACGAGGTAGCCCGCGGCAGCGAACTCACCGTCCGCACAACCGTGTTGGGCGTCGACGGGAGGAAACTGCGCCTCCTCCACGAGATGTTCGCCGGTGCGCCGTCCGGCTCCGCGGTGGCCACCGAGGAGCTGTTCGCCCTGCACGTCGACCAGGCCGCCGGGAGCGCGGCACCCCTGCCCGACGCGAGCCGGGAGTACTTCGCGGGGATCCTGGCTCCGGCGCCCCCGTGGGCGGGCCACGGGATCCGCCCGGTGCAGCCGCACCGGTAGGGACTCGCAGGCACGGCCGGAGCAACGGTGGCCCCGGCCGTGCCGCCGCCACGTACCTCCGCCGGGTACCGCCGCCACGTGCCTTTGCCGGCCGGGCCCGCCGCGGCGTTCCGGTGCCATCCTGGAAGGAACGAGGATCTTCACCACTCACCGAGGGGAAGCCACCATGACCGCCACCAAGGGCCATCGCATCGAGGTCGGGCAGGGCACCGACCACGTCCGCGTCACGATCGCCGGCCGGCTGCTGGCCGACAGCCGCCGCCCGCTCCTCCTCCAGGAGACCGGCTACCCCGTGCGCTACTACCTCCCGGCCGAGGACGTCCGCACCGATCTGCTGACGCCGTCCGAGACGCACACCGTCTGCCCCTTCAAGGGCACCGCCTCCTACTGGTCGCTTCCCGACGGGCCGGAGGACATCGTGTGGGCCTACCCGGAACCGCGTTCGGCGGTGGCGCAGATCAAAGATCACTTCTGCTTCTACGAGGTCGACTCGGACTGAGCCGGGTGCGGGAGCGGGCCCCCTCCCGCGCCGCGGGGTCCCCGCACGGCGCACAATCGAAGGGTGAACGACGCGGAGCGACCCCACGACGAGCCCGGCACCTCCCGCGAATCCGGCACCTCTCGCGACCCCGGCGCGCCTCCGCCACACGAGGGCGGCGACCCGGCCTGCTGGCTGGACCAGGTGTGCGAGGCCTGCGGCCGGATCCGCGAACGGCCCCGCAGCGCGGTCTGCGAACACTGCGGGGCCGGGACGGGCGGGACGACGACGGGGGCAGCGCCGAGCGGGGCGGGCTCAGCCGCCACCGGCCGGCGAGCGCCCCGCCGGGATCGCGACGAGGAGGGCCGGGCCCGCAACGCCCGCCCGCGCGACGGTCTCGGCCGGCCGCTGCCGTACGGGTCCCCGGGCGTGGCACGGCAGCCGGAGGGGGTGTCCCGTACGCCCGAGCACTCGCTGGCCGAGGCGCAGCGGCTGCTCGACGACGGGATGCCGTTCCACGCCCATGAGGTACTGGAGGACGCCTGGAAGGCGGCTCCGGAGGCGGAGCGGGAGCTGTGGCGGGGACTCGCCCAGCTGGCGGTGGGGCTCACCCATGCGGCGCGTGGCAATGCCGTGGGCGGGACGGCACTGCTCGACCGGGGTACGGCGGCCATCGCGCCGTTTGCGGACACCGCCCCCTACGGGATCGATATCGCGGGGCTGATGTCGTGGGCGGGAGAGCTGACCGGACGTCTGACCTGCACCGGCGCCGTACCGGCGGCACAGACCGCGCCCCGGCTGCGGGCCGCCGGGCAGGACACCGGGAACCACCCCACCGGCAACGGGACCGGCGACGGCCCCGGCGCGGGCGGCTGACGCCGGGCTCCGCCGGGACGAGCGGAGCCGCCACCTCACTGTCGTACGCCACGGGCCACCGGCGTACGCCACGGGCCACCGGACACGGCAATCGGCCACCGCCACCGGCCACCGGCCACCGGCCACCGGCCACCGGCCAGGGCAATCGCCCACCGGCCACGGCCCGAGGGCCTACGCCGCGCCTCCCCCCTGCCGTCGGCGCCCGCGCGCCTGGCGCCACCGGCCGAGCAGCGCGCCCAGCCCGATGGCCGCGACGCCGGCGCCGCCCGCGCCCAGGACGAGGGTGGAGCGCGTGGGCGGACCGCCGCGTGCCCCGGCCCCGGTGATCTCGGCGGCCACCGGGCGGAGCGGCGCGCCACCGTCGTCGGGGGTGCGCACGGCGTGCAGGGTGCCCACCGGCTGGGCCTTTCCGGCGGTGTCGAAGCCCCAGTCCAACAGCGAACCGGCCTCCTTGTAGACGGCGTTGTTCTCGTTCGACTGCGGGTTCAGCACGGTGACCAGCAGGGTGCGGCCGTTCCGCCGGGCGGCGGCGATCAGGGTGTTGCCGGCCTTGCTGGTGTAGCCGTTCTTGACCCCGATGATGCCGGGGTAGCGGGACAGTCCGTGCGAGCCCACCAGCAGGCGGTTGGTGTTCTCGATCAGGGTGCCGCCGCTGCCGGGGAACGCGGCGCGGGCGGTGGCGCAGTAGCGGGCGAAGTCGTCGTTGACGAGTCCGGCGCGGGCGAAGACGGTCAGGTCGTACGCCGAGGACACCTGGCCGGGCGCGTCATAGCCGTCCGGGGACTTGACGGTGGTGTCACGCGCGCCGAGTTTGCCGGCGGTCTCCTGCATCTCCTGGGCAGTGGCCCGCCAGCCGCCGTTCATCGCGGCCAGCACGTGCACCGCATCGTTGCCGGAGCGCAGGAAGACCCCGCGCCACAGGTCGGCGACGGTGTAGCGGCGGCCCTCCTTGACGCCGACGACGCTGCTGCCGGACCCGATGCCCGCCAGGTCCCCCGAGCTGACCCGGCGTACGGTGCCGGACGGGAACTTCGGCAGGACGGTGACCGCGAACAGCGTCTTGAGGGTGCTGGCCGGGGGGAGCTTGCGGTGGGGGTTCTTCGCGGCCAGCACGCTGCCGGTGTCCGCGTCGGCCACCATCCAGGACAGGGCGGACAGACCGCCGGGCAGCCTCGGTGTGCCGGGGGCGGCGACGGCCTGCACCCCGGCATCGGCCGCGGCGGGCTGACGCGCCGTCGAGCCGTGGGCCGCAGCCGGTATGGACGTCAGCGATACTCCGGCGACGGCGATCAGCGTCATCGCCGCTGCCTTCTGGGACACCCGCGCGTCAATTGCCATGCCGTCACGCTAAGAAGCGGTACCGCGGCCCGCAGCACAGTTGAGCCAGACGGACCACGCGGTGTGCCGTGCACCCGGCGTGTCGCAACTGCAACGACTGCAAAGAAGGACCCGCCCGGTGCGACGGGGGATGCACACCGGGCGGGTCTCAGAGACCTTTCTACCTCATGAGCGAACGGTTACGCCTCAAAAACGTGTTCGTTCGCCGTTCAGAAGGCGACGGGGAGCGAAATCAGGCCACGTGACCGCAGGGCCCGACGATGCCGCACATCGCCACGTGGGACGTCCAGACGCAGCCCCGGGAAGCGGTCGAGGAGCGCTTCCAGCGCGATGGCTGCCTCCATACGGGCCAGTGGCGCACCGAGGCAGTAGTGGATGCCGTGCCCCAGTGCGAGGTGCCCCGAGAGGTCGCGGCCGCGGTCGAAAGTGTCCGGATCCGCAAAGCGGGCCGGGTCGCGGTTCGCGGACGCTATCGAGAGCAGCACGCTCTCCCCGGCCGCGATCCGTACGCCACCGATCTCCAGGTCCTCCTTGGGGAAGCGGCGGATCGACAGTGGGCCGGGTCCGTCGTAGCGGAGGAACTCCTCCACCGCGGCGGGCAGTTCGGCCGGATTGTGCTGCAACTGGCGGAGCTGGTCGGGGTGGTCGAGCAGGGTGAGCACGGCATTGCCGATGAGGTGGACGGTGTTCTCGTATCCGGCGAAGAGGATGAGGAAGGCGAGCGAGGTCAGTTCGTCCTCGCTGAGCCGCTCGCCGCCCGGCCCGTCGCCCTCACCGCCGGCCTGGTCGTCGCGTACCGCGATCAGGTCCGAGAACAGATCGTCGCTCGGCTCCGCACGCTTGGCCGCGATCAGGCCGGTGAAGAACTCCAGCATCGCCCCGATCGCCTCCTTCATCAGCTCCGGCCGGCTCGGATCCGGTGTGAAGAGAGCGTTCGACCAGGCCAGGAAGTCGCGGCGGTCGCGAAGCGGGATGCCGAGCAGATCGTAGATCACAGTGATCGGCAGCGGACCCGCGTAGTCGGTCATCAGATCTGCCCGGCCGCGCTCCGCCATCGCGTCCAGCAACTCGTCGGCAACCTGCCGTACGGGCGCCCGCAGCGCCTCGACCCGGCCCGGGGTGAAGGCCTTGACCACCAGGCGGCGGATCCGTGTGTGGTCCGGTGGATCCATGTTCAGCAGATTGGCGTCCAGCGCGGGCGGCAGGGAGAAGCCGCGGTATCCGCCGGGCGCGGCATGCTTCTTGTCCAGGGAGAGCCGCGGGTCGGCGAGGGCCCGACGGACGTCGTCGTAGCGGGTGACGAGCCAGGCGGGGTGCCCGTCGGCGCCGGTGATCCGGTGCACCGGCCCGGCCTCGCGCAGCGCGGCGTAGGCGGCGTACGGGTCGCCGTCGAGGAGCGGCGTCACGTCGATGGGGGCGTCGGATCCGGTATCGGCGGTGTTCGGCATGATCCCGACCTTAGGCCCTTACGGCCCTGCCCCCTCCGGCGGACCGTGGGACCGCCCGCCCAAGTCCCCTCCCTCGCACGCCTTCTGACGGCAGCGGCACCGCCCCCCGGACCGGTGCCGCCTGAGTGGTTCGGGTGGCCCGGACCCCCGTACCGGGCCACCCCGTCTGTGTGGTGCTTCCTCAGCCGCGCAACACCGAGCTCCGCTGCCGCAGCTCGGTGAGCACGGTCTCGATCAACGGTGAGTGGTAGACGTCCGCGACCAGCGCCAAGTGCTCGTACTCCGCGGCGAGTTCGGCCGGTTCCGTGCCGCTGGAGACCACCACGCTGTCGGCGCCGTGGGCGGGAACATGGCCCACCGCGCGGTTCTCCAGACCACGGCGGAGTGCGGCGGCCTCCGCGACGGCCGCCAGCTGCCGGTCGTCAAGGGCGACCGCGCGGGCCCGTTCACGGGCGATATCGAGGGCGTCGGACTCCACATGGCGGCGGATACCGCGCTGTACGTCCCGGATCTCGGCCATCTGGCGGTTGGCCCGCCACTCCAGATCCGCGAACGGCCACCGTACGGCCCACGCCGAGGCCCCCATGGTGACCTCCGGGGACCGGGCGGTGACGGTCCGCCAGAGCGGGGAGAGCCGGCGCAGCCGGCGCCAGGCGGCGACCCGGGGGCCGGCCGCCGGCAGCGCGAATCCGGCGAGGACCATGAGCGCCGCGACCGAGGCGCTGAGCGGGGCCACCCCGTTGGAGAGCCACAGCGCCGGGTGGCCCGTCCAGGACAGGACAAAGCCGATGACCTTGCAGCCGCAGTAGCCCAGGCCGAGCCAGCAGCCCGCGGCCAGCAACCGCAGACCGCGGGCCAGATACGTGGTGCCGAGCCGGGCGGCGAGCCGCGGGCACAGGGTCCCCAGGGCCGCCGAGCTCAGGCCGAAGATGGCCAGATACAGCACCAGGAAGAGCATGACTCCGGGCGAGTCGGTGTAGGCGGTACTGAAGTCGCGGGGGTGCTCGACGGCGTCCGGCCTGCCGACCGCGAACCCGGTGATCGCCACCGCCCACAGTGCGGCCACGGCCCCGACGGCGGCGCGCGCTCTGGTCCGCGCCCGGGCCCGCGCGGCCGCGCCCTCGCCCGCCGTCCAGCGCAGCAGCAGTACCAACGCGCCCGCCGCGAACACCACGACGGAGGAGTAGAGGAAGACCATGGCGAGGTTGGCCACGCCGGCCAGCCGGTCGAAGGCGCGGTAGACGCTCGGCGCGGAGAAGAGGAAGACCGTGGCCACACCACCGGTCATCACACAGGCCAGCCCCAGATCGGCATTGCTGCGGTCGCGGAACCAGGCCCGGGACTTGTACCCGACGATCGCCCAGGCCGCCACGCCGAAGGACAGATAGATGACATCAAACACGCGGACCCCCGTCCCCCGTCGCGCCCGCGCCGACACCGTCGGAGCCCGCACCGCCGGACGGCGTTTCCTCCCGCCTGAGGTGCTGCAGCGCGGGCCCGAGCGCCGCCGCCAGCGCGGCCGCCTGCCCCTCCAGGGGGAGTTCACGCTCGCCCGCGGACGGTGCCACCCGTTCCATCAGCAGCGTGCCGAGCACTTCGGTCTCCCGCTCGGCGAGGTTGTCATAGCCGTGGTGCCGCGCGAAGCCCATGGTCAGCCCCATGCGCCGCATGGCGGTGGCCACATCGACCGAGGGCGTCCACAGCTTCAGCGCGTCCTCGGTGACCGCCGGATCCTGGCCGTGCCCCAGCAGCAGATGACTCAGTTCGTGCAGCACGATGTGGGCCTGGTGCCAGGGCGAGGTCTTGAGCTCGTAGAAGACCCAGTAGCCGTCGTCGGTGACGGCTGTCATCCCCGAGACCACCCCGCCCAGGCTCATCGGCACCAGATGGACGGGCCGCGCCACCCGTGCGGCGACGATGTCGCACATCCCCCGTAGGTCGGTTGTGGCGGGCAGCGCCAGCTCCTTGATGAGCCGCTTGCACCGCCTGCGTATCTGCCCCACTCGCATGCTCGTCCCGTCCTCGTGTCCGGCCCGCTGCCAGGAAGCGAAAATCCGGCCGCGCTCAGCGGTCCCCGTCGGATCACTCACCGCGCCGGTCACCGCCTTGTTCCGGCGGATCGGCCGGCAGGTTCATCTGCTGCCGGAACTGGGAGATGATCGTCGTCAGACTGTCCTGCACCTCCGGCGGCAGCCCCACGGAGCGCAGCGCGATGGCGCGCACCCGCTGGTCCCGCATGGCGGCGAGGAAACGGACCTCTTCCTCCACCCGCGTGGCCTGCGGCTGCGAGAGGTCCCCCAGCAGATAACCGACCGGTACGGCAAAGAACTTGGACAGCGCGCGCAGCAGTTCCGGGCTCGGGTTCGTACGCCTGCCGTTGCGCAGCATCGACAGATACTGCTCGGTGACCTTGACCCCGCCGTACTCCTCGTCCCCGGCGCTGATCTCCTCGGCCACGAAGGCGTTGGTGTACGGGGCCCCCGGTGGATGCATATTCGCGAAGAGGTGGCTCAGCCGCTCCGCGAGCGTGCTGCCCGCCTCGTCGGACCGGCCGTCGTCCCCCGTGCCCATGCCCACCGTCCCCCCTCGATCGGCCCCAACGAACAGTTAAGGCGCCACCATCGCCGCTCTCATCCTGGCACGGGGGGTACGCGGCGCACCAGTCCACTTACGGACAGTAGGGGCCGTTCCGGCTTAACCGGGAGTTGAGCTGGATTTGAGCTTCGCCGCCGGCCGGGGCCGGCCGGACCGCCCGGCTACCCGCGGCGGTGGTGCGCGCCCGGGGTGTATCCGTAGGCACGGCGGAAGACATCGATGAAGGCACTGGTGGAGGACCACCCGCAGCGGCGGGCGACGGCGGTGACGGATGTGCCGTCGGCCAGCATCTTCAGGGCGTGGTACAGGCGCAGTTGGGTGCGCCACTGGGGGAAGGTCATCCCGAGTTCGGAGCGGAAGAGGCGGCTGAGGGTGCGTTCCCCGGTATGCGTGCGGGCGCCGAGCTCGGCAAGGGTGCGGGGGTCGGCGGGGTTGTCGTGCAGGAGGGCGCAGGCGGCGGCCAACCGCGGATCGGCGGGCGACGGCAGCTGTACGGGCTGCTGCGGCGAGGCGCGGAGCTGATCGAGGAGAACGGCGCGCAGGCGGCGGCGCTCCGGGCCGCTCTCGGTGGGGTCGCGGGTGTAGGCGAGGATCAGCTCGCGCAGGAGGGGGCTGACGGCCAGCACGGTGGGCGCGTCCAGGCGCAGGGGGTTGTCGCCGACGGGCAGGCCGAGGGTGTGCAGGTCGAGGTGCCCGTAGGCGCGATGGGCGTGGACGGTTCCGGCAGGGACCCAGATGGCGCGGGTGCCGGGGGCGAACCAGGTGCCGGCGTCGGTGGTCACGGCCAGGACGCCGGAACCCGCGTAGACGATCTGGTGGTTGTCATGGCGGTGGGCGTCAATGCGTTCACCGGCCGCCAGCGCCAGCGTGTGGGTCGGCGCGGCAGGCGTGTGGCGGATATTCGACATACGTTGGCACTTTATCGGAAGCGGGACAGCCCGTGCGACGGTGACGATCGGAGGGTGTCAACCAACCCCCAGCTCCCAGTTCGGCCCACCACCTCCCTCAAACTGCTGTCCTTGAGCCACGCCTGTGTGGACATCTATCAGGGCGCCGTGGCCGCGCTCGTGCCGTTCTTCCTCTCCGAGCGGGCCTACTCCTACGCCGCGGCGTCCGGCATCGTCCTGGCCGCCTCCCTGCTCTCCTCGGTGGCACAGCCGCTGTTCGGCGCACTGACCGACAGATGGGCGATGCCCTGGCTGCTGCCCGTGAGCGCCCTGACCGGGGGCGTCGGCGTCGCGCTCAGCGGCCTCAGCGGTTCCTACGCACTGACCCTGGCCGTCGTCGCCGTCGCCGGGATCGGGGTGGCGGCCTACCACCCCGAGTCCGCCCGTATCGCCCGGATCGCGAGCCGCGGCAGCCACACCGCGATGGGTCTGTTCTCCCTCGGCGGCAACATCGGCTTCGCGACCGCGCCGCTGATGGTCTCCGCGGTCATCGCCACCGGCGGTCTGCACGCCTCCCCGCTGCTGGTCGTCCCGGCCCTGGCCGGCGCCGCCCTGTGCGTGGCCGCGCTGCGGACCGTCCCCCTCCCCGCCACGGCCGCAACCACCGCCGCCGTCGGCGGCCGTCCGGCGGGCAGGGACGACTGGCCGGCCTTCCTCCAGATGTCCGGCGCCGTCGTGTGCCGCTCGATCGTCTTCGTCGGCCTGAGCTCCTTCCTCTCCCTGTACGCACGCCAGCGCACCGAAGGAGGGGAATTCGCGGGCACCGCAGCGCTGTTCGTGCTCTACCTCGGCGGCGCGATCGGCACCGTCGCCGGAGGCCGGCTCGCCACCCGCTACGGCCGTATCACGGTGGTCCGCTGGTCCTACGCCCTGACCGTCCCCGCCGTCGCCGGCGTCGTCCTGGTCCCCGGCCCGCTCCTGTACCTGTTCATCGCCCTGACCTCGGCCGGCCTGTACGTGCCCTTCTCCCTGCACGTCACCCTCGGCCAGGACTACCTCCCGCGGCGCGTCGGGACCGCCGGCGGCGTCACCCTGGGCCTGACCGTCAGCGTCGGCGGCCTCGCCAGCCCGCTCATCGGCGCCGCCGCCGACGCCGCCTCCCTGCAGACCGCACTCACCCCGCTCATCGCCCTGCCCGCCCTGGGGTGGCTGCTGCTGCGCACCCTGCACGAACCCGAGATGCCGGAAAACGTGTCGGCCACCGCCCCCGCCCCACAGGGCAACACCACGTCCGTTTCCCGTTCTTGAGCCGGACTCTCCGCGCCCGGGCCACGAGAACGGCAGAGGCCGACGGCCGCCGGGGCCGAAAGCGCCGGCGGCCGCTCCCGAGTAGCAGCGGAACCAGCGCCTCCAGGCCATCCCGGTTCCGGCCCCGGCGTCCACCACGACCGGCGGACCGCTGCCCGGCAGCAAGCCGACGGCGTGCGCGAACAGTTCGACCGGGTAGCGGGGCCCGGTCCGGTCGCAGTTGTCGGCGAGGCCATTGAACTCGGCTTCGTAAGGGGGCACTTGGCTCACGCTCCCCGGACGGTTCGGGGGCGTATCCGGGACATCGCACCACCTCCGGTGATCAGGTCGAGCAGGAAGGCCCAGGCGGTGGGAAGGCGGCGAGCACCCCCGTGTCGCATCGGACCTCCCCCGGCCGAGATCGAAGGCGTTCCTTGCGTCTTCCCGACTGAACGTTCACGCACCCTCGGTGAGCCTGCGCACGGCCGCCTCGGCGTCCCGGTCATCGGGCAGGTAGCACAGCAAGTGATGACCGGGCTCGTCGACGGCTGCCAACTTCACGTATCGCAGGCGTAGTTCGCCTGCCGTGGGATGCCTGAAGTGCCGCACCGCGGGACGGTAGATCGCCGTCTCCCGCCCGCCGTACCAGCGGGCCGCGTCCGCGTCCTGGGTGATCTCGGCGACGATCTCGGCGTACCGCCGGTCCGCGGGGTGGCGGGCCGCGTTCGCGCGGAACTGCCCCAGCAGATAGCGCGCCTCGAACTCCCAGTTGACGATCAGGGTACGAGCGGGAGCCCAACGGAACACCAGCCACGGCAGATTGCGCCGCTTGGGCGGCAGCCGCGCGGGGTCGGTCAGCAGCGCTGCGTAACCGGCGTTCCAGGCCAGCAGGTCCCAGTGCGGATCGATGACCGCGGCCGGGTTCGGCGAGACCGACTCCACCAGCGACAACAAGTTGCGTGAGACCCAGCCCGGCGGCTCCCCGGCCGGTGCCGCGTCCTCGATGAACGACAGGACGTGCGCGGTCTCCGCCTCATCCAGCCGCAGGGCCCGCGCCACCGACCGCAGCACCTGCTCGGAGGTGCGCACCCGCCCCTGTTCCAGCCACGCGTACCAGGAGCTGCTGATTCCGGCCAGTTCGGCCACCTCGCCGCGGCGCAGCCCCGGGGTGCGGCGCCGCGGCGCCACCGGCAGGCCCAGGTCCGTCGGGGAGAGCCGCTCCCGGCGCGAGCGCAGGAACGCGCCGAGCTCCCGCCGCAGTGCCTGCCCCGTGCCGCCCTCGCCGGACGGCCGCTCCACCCCGCCCACCATGCGCCCCCTCCCCCTCTCCGTGAAGCCACGATGCTCACACAGCGTCCCACGGCAGGGTGTGAGCGATCGTCACCGCTTGGGACGACCATCCGGACGGCCAGAGTGGTGATCTTGAGGGGACCCGGCACCGCCCGGGCGCAGAAAGGAGCCGGCTTCCCGTGTCCACCGCTCGAACCGTTCCACCCCCCAACTCCACATCGCTGTCTCCCCGTTCACTCCGGCTGCTGCGTTCGGCCGGATTCGTCAGCAACTTCGACCGCTTCTGCATCACACCCATGCTGGTGCTCATCGCCGGCCGACTCGGGGCCGACATGGCCACGGTGGTGCTCACGGCCAGCGTCTACTTCCTGTGCTACGGCCTGATGCAGCCGGTGTGGGGGCTGGCCGGTGACCGGCTGGGCCGGGTGCGGGTGATGCGGCTCTCGTTGACGGCGGGCACGCTCTCCTCGCTGCTGTCCGCCCTCGCCCCCGATATCACCTTCCTGATCGTGGCCCGCGCCCTCGCCGGGGCCTGCTTCGCCGCCTGTGTACCGGCCGCGCTGAGCTACATCGGTGACGTCGTGCCCGCCGAGGTCCGCCAGCGCCCGCTCAGCGACCTGATGACCGCCTTCTCCCTGGGGACCGCGCTGGGCACCGTGGTGGCCGGGGCGCTGGCGCACTACGCCGGCTGGCGCACGGTGTTCCTGCTGCCGGGCCTGGTCGCGGCCTACCTCGCCCGGGCGCTGCGGCGTCTGGCCGAGCCGGCGCGGGAGCCCGCCGGTTCCGTGCTGGCGCCCTTCCGTATCGTGCTGGGCTCGCGGTGGATGTGGTACGTCATGGCGCTCGCCTTGGCCGAAGGGGCCGTACTGCTGGGCTTCTTGACGTACCTGGCGCCCGCGCTGCAGGCCCGGGGCGTGCCGACCGCCGTGGCCGGGGCGGTGTCCGCGCTGTACGGCGCGGGGGCCATGGGTTTCGCGCAGGTGGTCAAGAGGCTGGTGGGACGGTGGAGCCCGGCGGTGCTGCTATTGGCCGGCGGGGCGGCGGCTGCCGCGGCCTACGCCGCGGCGGCGATGAGCCGGTCCCTCCCGGCACTGGCGGCCACCGCACTGCTGCTGGGCGGCAGTTGGTCGTTCATGCACACCACCTTGCAGTCGTGGGCGATCGCACTCGCCCCGACGGCCAGGGCCACCGGCGTGGCGATGTTCGGGGTCAGCCTCTACGGCGGCAGCGCCCTGGCCAGCAGCCTGACGGCCACCACGGCGGCCGACCACAGGTATGGGCAGCTCTTCCTGATCGCCATGCTGTTGACGGTTCCGCTGACCTTCGCGGCGGTGGTGGGACGCGGTCGGTACCGATGACCGGAGAACGCCGTGCCGACAGACGCTGCGGCGTGCGGCGTTTGGCATACGGCGTGCGGGGGGCGGGATGCTGCTGGGTGCCGGACCGGCCCCCAGGCGAGCCGCTCGGCCGACATCATCATTACCGGTGTGAGAAGTCGTGAGAGGGGCCCGAAAAACGATCAAGGGCCCTGCTCCACTCTCGTGAAACAAGGCCCTGACCTGCGACAATGGAGAGAACTCCAGTCGGGACGACAGGATTTGAACCTGCGACCCCTTGACCCCCAGTCAAGTGCGCTACCAAGCTGCGCCACGTCCCGGTGCCCGTTTCGGCCGGGAATCCCCGGCCTGACCGCGCACGAGAACAATACCGCATGTCAGAGGGTGGGTGCTGCCATATTCCTGCTTCGACGCGGGCACGACCGGCGGGAGAGAGCGGGTACGACCGGCAGGAGAGATGAGTACCCGTACTCATGCGGCCCTGTCACCGTGCGGCCACGCTACGCGCATGACTACTCCATCGATTCAGCGGCCGACGACCACGGCCTTCTTCGTGCAGGCCGCGATCTCCTTCGGGCTGTCGCTGGCGGCGCTGGTGATCGGGATCATCAAACTGCCGGTGGGACCCTGGGAGCGCGGCTTCCTCGCCATCGGCCTGGTCTTCGTCGTGTCCTCGGCGTTCACCCTGGCCAAGTGCATCCGCGACCGCCAGGAGGTCGAGGAGGTGACGAACCGGGTGGACAAGGCCCGGATCGACAAGATCCTCATTGAGCAGGACGTCTTCAAGCCGGGGCAGGTCTGATCTCGGCCCCCAGGGGGCGCCTCCCCACCCTCCGACGGAGGCACCCCCTCGGGCCGTGACGCCCCAGGTCCGCGGCCCGACGCCGGACCTCAAGCACGCTCGACCGCTCGACCTCAAGCAGGCTTGAGGTTGGCGGCTCTGCCGTACGACGCACCTGATGGCCCGACCAGCGGCGGACGAGGCGGCAGCGTCCAGCGCAGCTCATCGCGCCGTTGACCTCACGGTGTGCCGGCATCGGTACGCCGGCTTCGCCGAGGCGGCAGAACGGCACCCGGACCGGGTGGTGAATGTCGGCATCCGGGAGCAGGTGCCGATCGGCGGGGGCGGCGAGGGGCGCGCCGCCGTGCGCGGAGCCCGGCGGCAGCTCAGACGTGTTTGTCGAGCCAGGCCACCAGGTCGTCCTGGACCTCGTCGCGGTTGGTCTCGTTGAGGATCTCGTGGCGGGCGTCCGGATAGGCCCGCCAGGTCAGATCGCGGGTGCCCGGATAGCGGAAGTCCTCCAGGAGTTCATGGATCAGGGTCATCCGCTGATGGCAGGGGTCCTGGTCGCCGACGGCGATGTGGACGGGCAGTCCGCGCGGGATGCGGGCGAGGTGTGCCGGGTCGTTGATCTTGCGGATGGCGCGTACCCAGTCGGCGGCGAGACCGGCGCAGAACGGGAAGCCGCAGTCCTCGTCGGCCACATAGGCGTCCACCTCGGCGGCGTCGCGGGAGAGCCATTCATAGCCGGTGCGGTGCGGGAAGGCGTCGTTGAAGAAGCTGAAGGTGCGCGGGATGAAGGAGGAGAGCGCGCCGCGGCCGTGCCGGGCGATCTCCTGGTCCAGTTCGGCGACGGCGCCGTCGATGTCCAGGCCGGGCAGGGTGCGGAAGGCGCCGGTGAGGAGCAGTCCGGCGAGGTCGGCGCCGTACTCCTGGGCGTAGTCGCGGGCCAGCATCGCACCCATGCTGTGACCGAGCAGTACCAGCGGGATGCCGGGGTGGGCGGCGGCCGCATGGTCGCCGATGCCCTTGAGGTCGCTGACGATGGCCCGCCAGGCGTCCTCGCCGACCACCCCACGGCCGCCGGTGGAGGCGGCGGTGGCGCCGTGGCCACGGTGGTCGGAGGCGAGGACGGCATAGCCGCGGCCGGTCAGGAAGCGCGCGAAGCGGTCGTAGCGCCGGCCGTGCTCCGCGGCGCCGTGGGCGATCTGGACCAGGGCGCGCGGGTGACCGGACTCCGGGAGCCAGGTGTACGTGGCGATACGGGCGCCGTCCGGGGCCTGGTGGAAGTCCTGCTGCATGGCCTGCATGGCGTCGTCTCCTGACTGCCGGGGCGGTGGCTGACGAGTCGTCGGTGCCCACTCTTCCGCGTGAGGCGGCGGGGCGCCATGGGGCGCGCGTGGCGCGGTTGCCCCGGTCCCCGGGCGGCGTGACACGATCAGCCGGTTCTTTGATGACGCTGTGCTGCAACCCCCCTTCGCTGGAGGAACGTTGGACACCACGGATCGTTTCGAGGACCCTTTCGCGGACCCTTGCGAGAACTCCCCCCTTCGCCCCTCGCCGCCGTCCCGCCGCAGGTTTCTGCAGGGCACCGCCTCGGCCGCCGCGGCGGCGGGCCTGGCCGGCGTCACGTCTCCCGGCGCATGGGCGCAGGACGCCGGTGCGCGCGGCGCCGCCCTGTCCTTCACTGCCGCCACCAACGGCGCCGCCTCGCTCTCCCCGGCCGGGGACCGGCTGGTCGCCGAGGTCCAGAACGTCCTGTGGTCGCTGCCACGGGCCGGCGGCGACGCGGTGGCGCTGACCCCGCCCGACCTGGAGCCCACCCGTCCGGTGTACTCGCCCGACGGCCGGCGGATCGCCGTCTGCGCCTACCGGGGCGGCACCTTCCAGCTGTGGACGCTCGCCGCCGACGGCTCCGGTCTCCAGCAGCTGACCGACGGCCCCTGGGACGACCGCGGCCCCGCCTGGTCACCCGACGGCACCCGGATCGCCTTCGCTTCGGAGCGGGGCGGGGATGCGGTGGCCGGCAGCCCGTACCGGATCTGGGTGCTGGAGGTGAAGACCCGGCGGCTGACGCGGGTGACCGGGCTGCCCGGTCAGGAAGGCCCCCATCAGGACGCCGCCTGGGAGGACTTCGACCCCTGCTGGTCGCCGGACGGCGCGCGGATCGTGTTCGTACGGGGGCGGGTGGCGGGCGCGGCGCTGGTCTCCCGTACCGTCGCCTCCGTGCCGGCCGACGGGCGGGGCACGGTGCGCACCGAGCACACCGAGATGGCGGCCGCACAGGTGATGGTGCCGGCGCTGTCCCCCACGGGGCGGCTCGCCTATCTGCGGACCACGGACTATCCGGGCCCCACCTGCGCGCTGGTGGTGGACGGTGCGCGGGTCGCGGTCGACGGCGATGTGGAGCCGGTGCCACCGCGCTGGGTCTCGCGGGACGAGCTGCTGCTGACGGTCGGCGGACAGTTCCGGATCGTCCGGGCCGATGCCCCGCAGCGGGCCGAGACCATCCCGTTCACCGCACGGCTGCCACTGGACCGCCCCCGCTACCGCGTCAAGGACTACGGCTTCGAGCGGACGGCGGCCGGTCCGGTGCGCGGAGTGCACCTTCCCGCACTCTCGCCCGACGGCCGCAAGGTCGCCTTCGCCGCCCTCAACGGTCTGTGGATCGCGCCCACTTCGGGTGGCGGCGCCCCGCGCAGGATCGTCCGGGCCGATGCCACCCGCTACGTCCTGGCGCCGAGCTGGTCCCGGGACGGGCGGGCGCTGCTCTATGCCGACGACCGGGACGGGCTGTTCGCCGTGCGCCGCCGCGATATCGCCTCCGGCGAGGAGACGGTGCTGGCCGCCGGCGGCCGGGTGCAGCCCGCGCTGTCGCCGGACGGCGGACGGCTGGCCGCACTGGACATGTCGGGGAACCTGGTCGTACGGACGCTGTCCGACGGCCAGGAGAAGGTACTGGCCGCACCGATGGGAGCCGGCGGGCTGCCCGGCCGCCCCAGCTGGTCACCGGACGGGCGCTACCTGGCGTACTGCGACCGTACCCGCCTCAACCGCCGCTTCCGCGAGGGCTACAACGTCATCCGGATCGTCGACACCGAGACCGGAAAGGACCGGCTGCACCCGGTCGCCGAGCATGTTTCGATCACCGACCGCTACGACTCCGGGCCGGTGTGGTCGCCCGACGGGCGCTGGCTGGCCGTGATCGTCGAGTCCGCGCTGTGGGTGCTGCCGGTGCGCCCCGACGGCACGCCGGACGGTGCGCCGCGGCAGCTGACGGAGGAGAGCGCCGACCACCCGTCGTGGTCCGGGGACTCCGGCACGCTCCTGTATCTCTCGGCCGGGAAGCTGCGGCTGATCGCGGTGTCCGGCGGCGCGGCGCGGACCGTCCCGCTGCCCCTCCGGCACCGGCCCGCGCGCGCCCGGGACACCGTGGTGCACGCGGGCCGGTTCTGGGACGGCACCGGCGACGAGGTGCGGGAGGATGTCGATGTGGTGGTGCGGGACGGGCGGATCACCGCAGTGGAGGCGCACCGCCCGGCCCGGCCCGGCGCCGCCCGCCGGGTGGACGCCTCCGGGCAGACGGTGCTGCCCGGACTCTGGGACGCCCACACGCACCCCTGGCAGACGACCTACGGCGGGCGGCAGACCGCGCTGCAGCTCGCCTACGGCATCACCACCGCGGTCTCGTGCGGGGGCTTCTCCTATGAACAGGCCCGCATCCGGGAGGCCGTGGCGGCCGGAGCGCTCGCCGGCCCCCGCCTGCTGACCTGTGGCGAACTGCTGGACGGCAGCCGGGTCGCGTACAGCATGGGGCGGGCGCACCGCACCCGTGCGGGGCTGCGCCGCTCACTGGCGCGCGGCGCAGCCCTGGACTGGGACTTCGTCAAGACCTATGTACGGGCGCCGGGCTGGGTGATGGAGGAGGCCGCGCGCTTCGCCCACCAGCAGCTCGGGGTCCGGTCCGGGAGTCATCTGCTCTCCCCGGGGGTCCAGCTCGGCCAGGACCTGACGACACATCTGCAGGCCACTCAACGGCTGGAGTTCGGCCATGCCGTCAGCAGCTCCAGGCACGCCTACCAGGATGTCGAGGAGGTCTACACCGGCACCGGCTTCCACCTCCTCGCCACTCCGTTCTCGGCGGCCGCGCTGCTCGGTGACGATCCGGCGCTGGCCGACGATGTGCGGGTCGCCCGGCTGATGCCGCCCTGGGACACCGCGCTCGTACGGGAGAACGCCGGGCATCGCCCCACCCCGGCACAGCTGGCCGACATCGACACCGAGGTCGGCGTCTACCGGCGGGTGCTGGCGGGCGGGGGGCTGGTCGCGCTGGGTACGGACCAGCCCCTGGTACCGGTGGGGCTGGGCCTGCATCTGTGTCTGCGGGCGCTGCACCGCGGCGGCCTCAGCGTGAGCCGGACGCTGCGCACGGCGACCGCGCTGCCCGCCCGGGTGTTCGGCGCGGAACGGGACCTGGGGACGCTGGAGGTCGGCAAGCTCGGCGATATGACGCTGGTGGACGGCGATCCGTTCCGGGACTTCGCTTCGCTGGTGCGGACCTCGGCGGTCCTGCGCGGCGGACGGCTGTTCGCGCAGCGGGAGTTGACCGATTCCTTCCCGGCGCCCGCCACCCGTGCGCTGCGATCGGCCGGCACCGACTGGCTGGAGGTGGGCCGGCAGCAGCGTCGTGAGTCCTGCTGCGACGTCTCACACTGATGCGCGGCACCCCGCCGCGGCGGGGTGGGAGGCGTGGGGTGGCGCGGTTCCGGGAACCTCCGGAGCCGCGCCACGGACGCCTCCGATGCGGGGGTGGTGCGCATCTGCTTCGCGCTTCAACTCTTCTCTTAAATGCACCCAGTTGATGTTTTATGCGCCCCGCAGTAGGTATGCCAACGGGTATTGCACGGGGTAAGCGAAAGATCACTTTCCGGAACGTTCGCTGCGACGGCACCGCCGGTGCCGTCCGAGGCGTAATGCGACCAGCACGGGGGAGATCGCGAAGGAGGGGCTCGTCTTGCATCGCTACTTCACGGACCAGCGGCATGAGGCACTCCGGCACCAGGTGCGGGAGTTCGCCGAGAGGGAGGTCCGCCCCCGGGTGGCGGAAATGGAGGCGAACCGTTCCGTTTGCCATGACCTGTCGCGCCTGATCGCGCGGCAGGGCTGGATAGGCGCGACCGTGCACCGCGCCTACGGCGGGATGGGGGCCGGCCATGTCGCCAAGACCCTGATCATCGAGGAGCTCTCCCGGGTGAGCGCCGCGATGGGCGCCATGGTGCAGGCGTCACAGCTGGGCGTCGCGAAGATCGTCCACTTCGGCAGCGAGGAGCAGAAGAAGACCTGGCTGCCGGCCATAGCCTCCGGCGACTGCCTGCCGACCATCGCGGTCACCGAACCGCAGTCCGGCGGCCATGTGCTGGGCATGGCCACCACCGCCGTCCGCGACGGCGACGACTACGTCCTCAACGGCCGGAAGATCTACGTCGGCAACAGCCATGTCGGCGATCTCCACGGCGTGGTGGCCCGCACCGGCGAGGGCTCCAAGGGCCTGTCGGCGTTTCTCGTCGAGTCCGACAGCCCAGGCTTCCGGGTCGGCCCGCAGCAGCCCGCAATGGGGCTGCACGGCTTCAGCTTCGGCGAGCTGTTCTTCGACAACTGCCGGATTCCGGCGGCGAATCTGCTGGGCCGGGAGGGCGACGGACTGTCGGTCGCCTACTCCTCCAGCGTGCTGTACGGACGGCCGAATCTGACCGCCGTGTCACTGGGCATCCATCAGGCGGTGCTGGAGGAGACCACGGCGTTCTGCGCCGAGCGGCAGCGCTACGGCAAACCACTGGCGGACCTCGGCAACATCAAGCTCAAGCTCGGCCGGATCCAGTCCCGGCTGCTGCTGTCCCGGCTGTCCGCGTACCACGCGGTGCACCTGCTGGACCAGGGGCTGCCGTGCGATGCGGAGCTGATGAACGCCAAGCTGGTCAATGTGGAGTCGGCGCTGGAGTCGGCGCGCGATGCGATGGACATCCATGCCGCCTGCGGGCTGTTCACCGACCGGCCGGTGGAACGTTTCCTGCGGGACGCCCACCACATCTTCGCGCCGGCCGGCACCTCCGACATCCAGTTGCTGCGCCTGGGCGAGCTGGCCCTGGGACGGGCGCGGGGCGAGTGGTCCAGCCGGCTCGCGGATCTGCTGCGGCTGGAGCCCTCGGAGTGGCCGGAGGAGGGCGATACCCCGGCGGGCGCACCGGCCCCCGCCGTGCGGGGCGAGGACACCACGGCCACGGTGCCGGGCCAGCGCACCGGGCCGGTGTCCGGGCGCTCGTGGTGCGCCCGGCCGAGCTGAGCGGCGGGCTCCCTCACGGGGTGCGCGGTCACCGGCAGCCGGCCGATGCCGCGGCCCCGGGCCGGGCGGCCGGCTCAAGGGCCGTCCGCGCCGGTCACCGGGGCCGGGTTCAGGATCGGGGAGGCCACCTCGGGGGGCCTCCCCGGGTATCCACCTCGGGACCCCCGGGGATCCACCTCGGGGATCCACCTCGGGGGGCCTCCTCGGGGGGCCTCCTCGGGGGGCCTCCTCAGACGTCGCTCTGCTGCTTCTCCATACGGTGGATCTGCTCCACGAGTTCGGCGGCCATCGACTTGATGGTCTCCAGCCCCTCCCGGCCCCAGGGGCGCGGTTCGAGGTCCACGACGCAGACGGTGCCCAGCGCCATCCCCGTACGGTCGATCAGCGGCGCACCGAGGTAGGAGCGGATGCCGATCTCGTCCACGACAGGGTTGCCGGCGAACCGGGGGTAGTCGCAGACGTCCTCCAGCACCAGGGCCTTCCGGCGGACGATGACATGCGGGCAGTACCCGTGGTCACGGTCCATCACCCGGCCCGGCTGGGCGCTGGCGGGCGCCGGCCCGAGCTCGACGGCCCGGTCCTGCGCGGGTGTGTAGAGGCCGGCGAAGTACTGCCGTCGCTCATCGATGAAGTTGACCATCGAGTACGGCGCCCGGGTGGTCCGGGCAAGTTTGCGGGCGAACTCGTCGAAGGCGGGCAGCGGGGACTCCCCGATCCCCAGGGCGCGCAGCCGGGCGACCCGCGCCGGGGCCTCGTCGTCCTGCGGGGTGAGCAGCAGATGGCGCGTCGGATCGTAGGAGAGGTACGGAACGCGGGAGGCGGGGTGGTTCACGGCAGCTCCGGGGTCGCGGCGAGGGCGGGGGTGAGCAGATGCTGGACGAGCGAGACCAGGACGTGGGTGGCCGAGCTGCACCGCCGGGCGTCGCAGAGCACGACGGGGATGTGGGGAGAGATGTCCATGGCGGTGCGGACCTCGTCCGGGTCGTAGTGGTAGGAACCGTCGAACTCGTTGACGGCGACGATGAATTGGATTCCGCGCCGTTCGAAGAAGTCGACGGCCGCGAAGCACTGGTCCAGGCGCCGGGTGTCGGCGAGGATGACCGCGCCGAGCGCGCCGTTGGACAGCTCGTCCCACATGAACCAGAAGCGCTGCTGCCCCGGCGTCCCGAAGAGGTAGAGGATGTGCGCGGGGCTGAGCGTGATCCGGCCGAAGTCCATGGCGACGGTGGTGGTGTCCTTGTTCTCGACACCTGCCAGATCGTCCGTGCCCACGCTGATCTGGGTGAGGAGCTCTTCCGTGCTCAGTGGCTCGATCTCGCTCACCGCGCCGACAAAGGTCGTCTTGCCGACCCCGAAGCCCCCCGCGACCAGGATTTTGAGCGCGGTGGGGAAGAGGTCGGTCGAGGGGTCCCCCTGGGTGTGGGGGTCACAGTCGTTTGCGAAGTCCATTCAGCACCGCCTCCAGCAGGGCTCGGTCGGTACGGGACGCGGGCCCTGCCGAAACGGCTGCGGGGGCCCGCGCGGTGAGCGCCCCGCAGTCGACGAGGTCGGCGAGGAGCACTTTGGTGACCACGGCGGGCAGCCGTATGTGGGCGGCGATCTCCGCGACGGAGACCGGCCCGCCGCACAGCCCCAGTACCTGGGCGTAGTCGGGGCCCTGGCAGGAGACGGGCCGTCGGCCGGTGGCCATCACCATGGTCAGCAGGTCGAAGTGCGCCGTCGGACGGGTCCGGCCGTTGCTGACGGTGTACGGGCGGACCAGCCGGCCCGCCGCGTCGTCATACCACGGCTCCCCGCCCTGCCGCCGTCGGCGACGCACGGTCATGGTCAACGACCGCCCGCGGGCGTCTGGTGGCGCGCGGGGGTGGACAGATAGGGCCGGACGCTCTTGACCAGCATCGACATCTCGTAGCCCAGCACCGCCACATCGGCTTCGCGGCCGGCGAGCACGGCCAGGCACGCGCCCGATCCGGCGGTGGAGACGAACAGGAAGGCGGACTCCAGCTCGACGACCACCTGCAGCACGTCGTCGCCGTCCCCGAAGCGCACACCGGCGCTGCGGGCGAGGGAGTAGAGGCCGGAGGACAGGGCGGCCATGTGGTCGGCGCTGTCCGGGTCGAAGCCATGGGCGGCCTTCACCAGGCCGTCCGAGGACAGCAGCAGTGCGCTCCGGGCATGCGGCACCCGCTGTACGAGCCCGGTCAGCAGCCAGGACAGATCGGTGTGCTGGCCTCCCTGCAGCTGCGAATGCGCCTGCGCACGCACATCACTCACCATGGTTGCGGTCGTCTCCTCGGGGGCGGGCCATCGTGGCATCGTGGTCACGGTCGTAGAGCAGGTCGTTGCCGACCGGGCTGCTGGTGTCGCCGCCCTGGGCCGGGGTCGTGCCGTTACCGCCGGCGGTGTCGCCGGCGTAGGTGTCGTCGGCGAGGCTGAAGCCGCGCCGGAAGGCGGCCATCAGGCCGGGGTCGTGCTCGGGCTCGGGCCCCGTACGAGGGGTCGCGGACGGCAGGATCGGGTCGCCGCGCAGCTCGGGGACGAGGTGCGTCTGCTTGCGCCGCCGGGGCAGCCGCGGGCGGGCACTGTTGTCCACCGCCGGCGGCGCGGGCGGGAGCACGACCGGGCCGGGGTCGGCCGGGCGGTCGGCGGGAGCGGCGTCAGGGGTGTGCGGCTCGGGCAGCCGCGCGTCGGGCAGGTGGACGTCGGGAGTGTGGGCACCCGTGGCGCGGACCAGCCGGCGACGAGCGGCGCCGGAGTCGGGATCCGAGTGGGGATCGGTGTCCGCGGGGAGGAGGCTCGGGGCCGGCACCGGGGCCGGCCGGTCGCCGTATCCGCGCGGTGCCATGTCGAGCGCGTCGGGGGCGGGAGCGGGGCTGGGGATGGCCACGGTCCGGCGGCCGGGGCTCAGACCGGGGTCCTGGCGCTCGGGACGCTCCACGGGGTCGTGATGCCGGGGGCGTTCGTGACGCCCATGGGTCCCGTCGGGGTCGTCGACGAAGCCGCCGCCGTAGTCCCCGTCGTGCTCGCGCGCCGGGTCGGTGTCCGGCGATCCGGCGCGCGGCCCCTCCGCTCCGTCCGCGTCCCCGTCGGCCGACTCCTCGCCGAGCAGTTCCTGGGGCACGATCAGCACGGCCTGCACGCCGCCGTAGATATTGCTCTGCAGCCGCACCACGATGCCGTGGCGCCGGGCGAGCGAGGAGACCACGAACAGTCCGATCCGGCCGTCGCTCAACAGCGCGGCGACATCGATATGTTCGGGGTCGGCCAGCAGGGCGTTCATCCGCGACTGCTCGTCCGCCGACATGCCCAGGCCGCGGTCCTCGACCTCGACCGCGAGACCCGCGGTGACGAGCTGGGCGCGCAGCAGGACGGGGGTCTGCGGGGCGGAGTAGATCGAAGCGTTCTCGACGAGTTCGGCGAGCAGGTGGATGACGTCGGCGACGGCGTGTCCGCGCAGGGTGCCCTCGATCGGCGGCACCAGCTTGATCCTCGGGTACTGCTCGACCTCGGCGATCGAGGAGCGCAGCACCTCGGTCATGGACACCGGGCGGCTCCACTGGCGGCGCGAGATGGCGCCGCCGAGCACCGCGAGGTTCTCGGCGTGCCGGCGGATCCGGGTGGCCAGGTGGTCGACGTGGAACAGGCCCTTGAGCAGGTCCGGGTCCTCGACCTGGTTCTCCAGCTCGTCCAGCAGCTCGATCTCACGGTGCACCAGGGACTGCAGACGGCGGGCGAGGTTCACGAACACCTCGACCTTCTGCTCGCTGCCGCTGGCGTTGCTGCGGGCGATGGCGACCGCGTCGATGACGGCGGACTCGGCGGCCCGGCCCGCGGCGGCCACCTCGTGGGCGAGCAGGTCGAGCGTGTCACCGGTGGGCACGATGCCCTGTTCGGGCTCGCGGCGCTGGATCCATTCGCCCTGCCGTACGCGGTCCAGCAGGTCGTACAGGTCGGACTGGCTGCGGGCGCAGACCTGGCGCAGCCGGGCGTAGCGGGTGACGGTGGCCCGGGCCTCGGCGTTGGCGGCGGCGCTCGCGGTGAGCACGATGACACAGACCAGAGCGAGACCGCCGCACAGCACCACCCACTCGCGGCCGGTGAGCCGGGCGCCGCCTGTTTGCACCACAAAGGCGGCGGCGGCCGTGCAGACGACGGCGACGAGGAGGCAGGGGACGGCGGCGAGCCGGACCAGACGGGCCCGTATCGCCGAGTCGGCAGCGGATTCGGGGAACGAGGCCCGGCCGTGTCGTCCGCCCTCACGCTCCCGCCGCCGGGCGGAGACGGGGACGGAGGCGGGGACGGGGGCAACCCCCGGGGAACCCTGGGGCCCCGGGGATCTGTGAGCCTCCTGGAACGTCTGATTCCCCTGGGGGAATGCGGTAGGCATCGGCGCCCTCCGGATCGGCCGTGGCAGTTCGCGGAGCACGCACGCTAGTTGTTGCACGGGTGGGGTCCGGGTCCACTTCGGGGTTTCGCTACCCCTCGCCACCTCCTTGAGTGGGCGCCTTGCGTACGCCAGTACGACGCAATCCGAACTACCGTTCATAGAGGGTCAGTTGGAGAACAGGTTGAAGCGGGCACCGCCGGGGGGGCGCTTCAGGCCACGGCCGCCCTCGATCCGGAGCGGGCCGACCTCATCGTGGTGCCCGGCGCTTCGGGCCGCGGCGGGGAGCCGGGAGAGGTGCCCGACGCGCACACCGGCGAGCGGACACCGGACGACTCCCTCCCCGCGGTGCCGGGCCGCACTCTGCGGACGGGCCTGCCGGGCCTGCCTCCGCTCGCGCAGGCCGCCACGGACCGGCCAGGGGTGACGGTCGGCGCGGTGTGCGGCGGCTCGCCCGTCCTGACCGTGGCGGGGCTCCTGCGGCACCTCCCGGACCGGCCGGCTGCCCGCCTCCAGGGTCACCGGCCGTCGCCGTACCACTGACCAATGGAAGACCACGCACCGTGACAGAGCTCTTCCTTGCGCTGCACGTCCTGGCCGCCGTCATCACCGTGGGGACCTGTAGCCGCGGCGCCACCGCAACCGGATGCCAGGACGTCCACCGCACGCCGGTCAGCAGGGCCACCGGTGCGTACGGAGCCACGCTCCCGGAGCCACGCTCCGAGGGCGTCGCCCCGCTGCCGCCTCAGCGATCCGCGACGAGATCCACGTCGGTGGGGGAAACCGCCGGCGGCCAGGTCGGCCAGCCGTGGGCGGGGGGCACGGAAATCGCCCGCCACCACGGGTAGACGGCCGGGGGGTCGGCGGGCTCGAACGGCTCTCCCGGCCGGGGGTGGGCGCTGGTGACCCCGGCCTTCCGGGCCGCGGTCAGGGTCCACTCGGCGGGCTCCGCCCATGGGTGCGGTGCAAGGTTGAACGTGCCCCAGTGGATCGGCACCAGCACACCGCGGGGCTCTCGGCCCTGCAGGTCCAGGTGGGCCTGCACCCCCTGCTCGGGGTGCATGTGGATGTCCGGCCAGAAGTCGCTGTACGCGCCGATCTGCATCATCGTCGCATCGAACGGGCCGTACGCCGCGCCGATCTCCGCGAAGCCGGAGAAGTAGCCGGTGTCGCCGCTGTGGTAGATCCGGTGGTCGGGACCTGCGACCACCCAGGAGGCCCACAGGGTGTGCTGCGGGCCGCGCAGACCGCGTCCGCAGAAGTGCTGTGCGGGGGTGGCGGTGAGGGTCAGCCCGCCGACGCGGGTGGACTCGTGCCAGTCGAGCTCGGTGATCCGCTCCGCGGGCACGCCCCAGAATTCCAGGTCGGCACCGACGCCGAGCGGGACGACGAAGGCCGCGCCGGTGCCGGTCAGGCCCTGGATCGTCGGCATGTCGAGGTGGTCGTAGTGGTCGTGGGAGATCACCACGACATCGACCGGCTCCAGCTCGTCCAGCGCGATGGGGACCGGGTGCATCCGCTTGGGCCCCGCCCAGGTGAACGGGGAGCAGCGCTCGCCCCAGACCGGGTCGAAGAGCACCCGCTGACCATCTATTTCGGCCAGTACGCTCGAATGACCCATCCAGGTGAGCCGCAGCCCGGAGGCGGGCGGCTCCGTCCCGTCCGCGGCGGTCGGACGGTACACCGGAATCGGGCCGACCGGCGCCCGGCGCAGCCGCCCCTCCCGGCTCAGCTGGGTACGCACCATCGGCAGCGCGGAGCCGTGGAGCAGCTGCCTGGTCTCCACCGGATTGCGGAACTGGCCGTCCACGAACTGGGGCGACCTGCGCAGCCTGGCCAGCCGCTCCCCGGTGGGCACGGCGCCGAAAGCTGCCGGCCGCAGCGCGGAGAGTCGGGTGCGACGGGGTCTGGAACCGGTCACGGCACCTCCATGGTCGGGGTAGTCGCGAAGTGAACGGGCCGCGCGAGCGGCGGGTTCCGGTACGCCGCGCCACACGGCGCCGCCGTACGGTTTCCGCACCACGACACCCGGACTCTCCACACCATCACCCGCAGACAGCAACGGCGCGACCGGCCGTGACATTCCGGAGTAAGGGGGTGACCTTTCCGGGACGCCGCCGCAGAGGCCGGCCGGCCCGGCAACTCGGACGCGTCCATGGGAGCGGGGCCGGGACCGGGGACGGGCAGCCCGGTGGACGACCGGGCACCGGTCAAGACGGCCGACGGGCACCCGGCGGGCCGGGCCTGCGGGCGGGCAGCAGCAGCCGGAGCGCGAACGCAGCCGGTCCCCGGCGGCCCCTCACACCCCTTTCACGCCCCCTTCGACGACCTCGGGCGGACCGGGGAGCCCGGGGCGGCGGGGCAGAAAGACCGTGCGCAGGACGATGCGCGGGGCGACCAGGCGGGTGGGCGGCGCGGTGAGGCAGAAGACGTCCCGGAAAGCCGCCCCGACGACGGGATCGATGGCGGCACGGGCGCCGAGCCGGTCGAGGTACCACGTGGTCAGCCGCTCCCCGAGACCCGCCTTGGTGTCGGCGGGGCTCGCGTACGGGCGGTCCGATCCGACCGCGGCGAGCCAGGCGGGTTCCACGGCGCGGGCCACTGCCCGCTGCGCCTCGGCGGTGATCCCGGGGCGCAGACCGCCGCCGTCGGCGAACGTGGTGCGTACGGCCAGCGCGCCGAGTGCGGCGACCGACATGCCCTGGCCGTACACGGGGTTGAAGGTGCAGCCGGCATCCCCGAGGACGAGAAATCCCTCGGGGAGGGCACCGGGCCGCTCGTAGTGCCGGCGGCGGTTGCAGGTATCGCGGAAGCCGTGCACCGGCGAGAGCGGCTCGGCCCGGTCGAGCAGTTCATGGACGTAGGGGTCGCCGATGGTGGCGGTGAAAGCGGTGAACTCCGCCGCGTCCGTCGGCGGGTGGTGCCCGCGCACACCGGACAGCGTCAGCAGCCAGTTGCCGTCCTCGACCGGCACATACGCGGCGCCGCGCGGGCACTCCGGCCAGCCGGGCACGTTCACGCCCGCGTCCGGCGCGCTGGCCGGGTCCTTGGGGCGGTACATCCGGGTGGCGTAGGCCAGCCCCGCGTCCACGGTCTCTTCCTGCGGCGCGGCCCGGCCCAGTCCGGCGTACCACTGGGGCGTGCGGGAACCGCGGCCCGAGGCGTCCACCACGAGCGCGGCCGGCAGCTCCCGCTCGGACCGTTCGCCCGGCCCACCGTCCCGTGACCGGACACGTACCCCGGTCACCCGGCCGGCGTCCCCGGTGAGCCCGACGGCCTCGGTCGCCTCCAGGACGTCCACCCGGGTGGCCGAGCCCGCCGCGGCCCGCAGCGCCCGCTCCCGGACCACCGTGTCCAGCACCGGACGGGTGACGCTCAGCGTGAGATGCCGGCGCTCGTCGAAGCGGCGCTGCCAGCCCGTGGGGGTACGGGTGAGCAGATCGCGCGGCAGATACAGGCTGCGCGCGCCCGCCTCGCTGAGCGCGGTGACCGTCCCGGGCAGCAACTCCTCCAGTGCGCGCCGGCCACCGCTGAGGAGAATGTGCAGATGGCGGGCCTGCGGGACGCCCTTGCGGAAAGCCCGCCCCGCCGGGTAGCGGTCGCGCTCGACGACGGTGATCGCGTCGACCTGTCCGACCAGGGCGGTGACGGCCAGCATCCCGGCCAGCCCGCCGCCGATCACGATCGCGGTGCGCCCGCCATGGGAGTGCTCTGCCGTATCCGCCATGTCCGCCATGCCCGCCTCGCTCCCCCCGCCGGCCCGTCCGGCCGCCGACGATCCGCTCGTCACGGTCCCCCGGATCCGCTCTTCCTACCGGGAGCCGTACGCCGTGCCCGGTTTCCGCTCGCCGTCCACGCCGTCCAGGCCATCCTCGACGTCCACGGCACCTGATCACTGACGGCCTCAGGCTTCAGTGCCCCGGCCATCCATGTCAACGCCCCATTCCGCCAACCGGTTCGAGGGACATCCCTGCCATGCCGCGGGCCGCGCTCCCCCGCCCGTTCTCACCGGCCACTGATCACCGGCGCGGCTTCTTGCGGCCCCTTTCCTCCCTCGTGTCACCGGAGTCCCTGACATCCCGTGATGAGCCGAGTGTGCGTCTAGACTCCCGGCAGCGGACGCACGTCGTCCGCAAACGGTTCCACCAGCAAGGGATTCGTCTCACCAGCAAGGGATTCAGGGACGCTTGTGACATTCCAGCAGGTTTCTGAGCCGTATGACGCCTACGACGTACTCGTCGTCGGCGGGTCGGGCGTGGACACCATCGTGTCGGTCGCCGCGCTGCCCGTACCGCTCGCCGACTCCTATGCGGTCCCCCCTCTTCACGAAGGGGCGGGACACACCGGCACCGGCGTCGCGCTCGGCTGCGCGGCGCTCGGGCTCACCACGGGATTCGTGGATTTCCTGGGCGACGACCATCCGGGCAGTCTGGTCCGTGAGCGGCTGGCCGGTACCGGCGTCGACTTCCGGCCGCTCCTCTCGCCGCACGGCACCCGGCGTGCGGTCAACCTCGTGGCCTCCGACGGCCGTCGGATGTCGTTCTACGACGGCCGTGACCCGCTCGATCTGCGGATGCCGCCCGAGCACTACCTCCCCCCGCTGCGGCGCGCCCGGCACGTCCATCTGTCGGTCATGCACTTCGCCCGCTTCCTCTACGACGACATCGAAGCGCTGGGCCTTCCCGTCTCCACGGATCTGCACGACTGGGACGGGCTGACGGACCATCACCGGGAGTTCGCACTCCGCTCGGACCTGGTCTTTCTCAGTACGGCGGGGGCGGGGGAACGGATCGGCTCCGTCATGCGGGAGATCCTGCACGAGGGACGTGCCGAGGCAGTGATCGCGACGGCCGGGGCGGGCGGTGCCTATCTCCTCACCACCGACGACCGCACCCCACGTCTGGTCCCGCCCGCGGTCCCGCCCGGCCCCGTTGTGGACAGCAATGGCGCGGGCGACGCCTTCACCTGCGGGTTCCTCTACGGCCGGCTGGCGGGCCGGGACCTCGACGAGTGCGCGCGCCTGGGCGCGGTCGCGGGGGCGTACGCCTGCACCTCGCCGGGCACCCACACCCGCCTCGCCGGACCGGAGGACCTGCGCTCGGCCCTCGCCGCGACGGCGCCGGCCACCCCGACCGCACCGCCCGGCGACGGGCAGCGGCTTGCGGGTCCACCGGAGGCCCGGGTCTCCCCCGCGGGCGCGTAACGCTCCGGCCGGGCCCGCGGGCCCGGCCGGTCAGCCCTTGCGGCCCACCCCGCCATAGAAAATGGTGTTGTTGAGCTCCTGCGCGCCGGGCACCGGGCCGTCCGGCCGCCACAGCGGCACCCGTACCACTCCCGGCTCCAGCAGGGCGAACGGCCCGAAGAGCGGTGCGATCCCGGTCTTCGACCGCAGGTTGAGGGAGGCGGTGGCGCTCTTGTAGACGTTCACGACACCGTCGCGCGCCCGCTCGTCCGTGCGGCCCGCCTCATAGGCCTCATAGGGCTCACCGGTCGCATGCGACAGGACGAGGTGGCTGCCCGCGGGGAGCGCCTCGGCAAGGGTGGCGATGAGGCCGGCCGGGTCCTCGTCGTCCCGTATGAAGTGGAGTACGGCGACCAGCAGCAGCGCCACCGGCCGGTCGAAGTCGATCAGTTCCCGGACGGTGGGGTGGTCGAGCAGCGCCTTGGGGTCGCGGACGTCGCCGAGCACGAATCCGGTGCGTTCGGCATTGGTCAGCCGGGCCCCGGCGTGGGTGGCGACGATCGGGTCGTTGTCGACGTACACGACGCGGGTGTCGGGAGCGGTCTCCCGGGCCACCTCATGGGTGTTGGGGGAGGTGGGGATGCCGGTGCCGATATCGATGATCTGGCGGATGCCGCCGGCGACCAGCTCGCGCACCGCCCGCCGCATGAAGGCCCGGTTGGCGCGGGCGCTGAGCCGGACCTGGGGGTGGACCTCGATGACGCGCTCCGCGGCCACCCGGTCGACCTCGTAGTTGTCCCAGCCGCCGAGGTAGTAGTCGTACATCCGGGCCGGATGCGGGCGACTGGTGTCGATCTCCTCGGCCGGGAAGCCCGAGGGCTCCGGCCCCTGGACGTACGGTCCGATCTCATGGACCGTGCCGCCCGGCGGCTCCTGGGGTATATCCTGCCCGCTCATGCCGTCCTCCGCTCGGTGCGCCGGCCCGGCGCCGCCGAGAGCAGGAAGTCGGCGTGGCCGGCCTTCGCGCCCTCGATGAAGCTCACCATTTCGTGGTGGGTGTAGATCAGCGCCGGGCCGTCCGGGTCGGTCGACTGGCGCAGCGCGATCCGGCCGTCGCCCAGCCGCATGGCCTCGACGCACTCGCCGCCGTTTCCCCCGCTCCACGGCTTGTGCCAGCCCTCAGTGCCCAGTTCCTTGGCGGGCATGCCGTTGTAGATGCGTATGCGATCCATGGTTCAGATCTCCTTGCGAAAGCCACCCAGAATGGCCTCGGTGGTGTGTGCCGGCGCGGCCTGCGCACACATCCGGTCCAGGGCCTCCAGGAACTGCGAGACGTCGTTGCGCTGGTCGAAGTACACGGCTCCGACGAGGCTTTCCGCGTAGGCGATGTCCGGGAGCTCCGGAATCGGGAAGCGGAAAATGTGGAAGGGGCCGTACATGGCGGGGTGCGGGCCCGCGGCGAAGGGCATGACCTGCAGTCGGACGTTCGGCAGTGCGGTGGCCTCCATCAGCCGGGCCACCTGGTCGCGCATCACCTGGGCCCCGCCGATCGGCCGCCGCAGCACGGTCTCGTCCATGACCACCCACAGCATCGGTGCGTTGTCACGGGTCAGGAGCGACTGCCGCTCCATGCGCAGCGCAACGATCCGGTCGATGTCCGCCGCGGAGGCGTGCGGCATTCCGGCCCGGAGGACGGCGGCGGCGTAGTCCTCGGTCTGCAACAGCCCGGGGACGTAGTGCGGTTGATAGGCCCGGATGAGGTTGGCTTCGCTCTCCAGGCTGACGTATGCGCTGAACCACTCGGGAAGGACGTCCCGGAACCGGTGCCACCAGCCGGGCTTGTTGGCCTCACGCGCAAGGGAGAGAAAGCCCTCGATCTCGTCCTCGTCGGTGACGCCGTAGGTCGCCAACAGCTTCTCGACGTAGGGGAGCTTGAGGCCGACCTCGGCCTTTTCCATGCGCCGTATCGTGGCGTGGGTCACATCGAGGGCCGCGGCGGCCCGCTCGAAGGAGAGCCCCGCCTTCTCGCGCAGGTCCTGCAGTCGCTTGCCGAGCACCACCCGCAGGACGGTCGGTGCACCTGCCGACCGTGGGTCCGCCACGTCCGATCGCCTCCAACTGACTTCAGTGTTCAGCAGTGTGTCATGCCGTCAACAGCACGAACAGACTGCACCTTACGATTCTGCAAATTGCAGAGTGATCCTTGCCATCGGTGACCGGCATCGCACATAGTTGCGGTGTGGCTTCCTCCAACAACGCTCCCTCGTTAGGGCGCTGTGGCGGCTTTGTCGCCCAGTACCCGCAGGACGCGTTCCACTTGCCGGCGCGACGCACGTCCGTTCCCGAGGCGCGCAGACGCGTCAGTGCGCTGCTGCACGAGTGGGGCGCGGCTCAACACGTCCGCGATGATGTGGAGTTGGTGGTTTCCGAACTGTTCACCAACGCGGTGCGGCACACCGACAGCGAGAAGGTGGGCTGCGAACTCGCCCTCTCCGGGGCGCATATACGCATAGAGATCACGGACCAGGGCGGCCCGGAGGATTCGGCGCCGCACGTCCAGCCCGGCAGCGTGGACAAGGAGTGCGGACGAGGGCTGTTCCTCGTCGGCGCACTGTCCGACAGCTGGGGGTCACGGCCCGCCGACAGCGGTCGGGGCCGGGTCGTCTGGGCGGATCTGCCGTACTCCCCCCTCGCATACTGAGGCCCCGCTCCGCATCGGCGGAAACGGGGCCTCCGTCATGCCGTGGTCCGTTGCCGACCCCGGCCGGCCTCGGCGGGTGTCCCCCTAGAGCGGCAGCAGGTCGGGCCGCTTGGGCTCGACGTGATCGCCGGAGGACTCGCCACGCAGCCGGCGCCCGATCCACGGGACGAGGTGCTCCCGCGCCCAGTGGATATTGTCCCGCCGCGCCTCGGCAGCCGAGCGCTCCGCCTCCGGCGGCCACGGCTGGTCCGGGTCGGCCGGCACCCGCAGTCCGAGCACCTGCCCCGCACGTAGCGCCACCCGGGTGTGCCCGTCGGCGGACAGATGCAGCCGGTCGCTGTCCCAGGCCCGCCGGTCCTGCACCGACTTCAGCGACCACAGGTCCAGCACCGGGCAGTCGTGCCGGTCCGCGATGGCCCGGACATGCGCCGTGTACGTGGCGATCTTGCCGCGCAGGTGCTTGAGGACGGGGATGCCGCGGGTGTCGAAGCCGGTGCACAGCAGGACCGTGCCGACCTCCTGCCGCAGATCGGCGACCGCCGCCTCATACCGCTCGGCGACCGTGTCCGGATCCGAACCCGGCCGCAGGATGTCATTGCCGCCGGCACAGAACGTCACCAGGGCGGGGGCGAGCTCCTTCGCCCGGGGCACCTGCTCCTCGACGATCTGGTCCAGGAGTCGCCCCCTGACCGCGAGGTTCGCATAGCGGAAGTCCCCCTCGGCCTGCTGGTCCGAGAGAAGGACCGCCAGCCGGTCCGCCCAACCGATGTACGCCCCGTCAGGGCCGGGATCCCCGACCCCCTCTGTAAAGCTGTCCCCGACGGCTGCGTACGACCCGATGGCGCCATGGGCGCCGTTGCTGAAGTACTTCGAATCGTCTGCCACGTCAGGACATACTTCACCTCAAGAAGTGACTTACGCCACCGTAACCAGGGGTTGACGAGGGGTGATTAATGCCACCAGGTCAAATTCTTGTCAAGTTGGAATAAAGATCGGCCACGCCCTGCTCCCCCGCACATCGCGCGGCGCGTCCATGTCGGCCTGATTGCCTATTGCAGCAATGTCGTATCGTCGGAAGTGCCCGCCTCGCCGATGAGCGGCGTCGGCGAACGAACCCGAGGAGCGCGCGTGACGCAGCAGACGCCGCAGGTCCCACAGGCCCAGCCCGAGCTCACGGAGGTCCGCAACTTCCGCGATGTGGGCGGTCTGCCGACCGTGGACGGGCGTCGCGTACGGGAGGGGAGGCTGTTCCGCAGCGGGCACCTCGCCCACGCGACCGAGACGGACGCGGCGTTTCTGGCCGGCCTCGGGCTGCACACCATCTTCGACTTCCGCAACGCCTCGGACATCAAGGTGGAAGGCCCCGACGTCACGCTGCCCGGCGTGCGCAATGTGAACATCCCGCTCACCGACCCGGCCGACGGCGCGGAATTCTGGGCGATGGTGCGCGACGGTGAGCTGGACCAGCTGCGTTCCGTGCTCGGCGACGGCAAGGCCGCGGCCCGTATGGCCAAGACTTACCGCCACATCATCACCACCCGTACCGAGGACCACAGCAGGGTGCTCAATGCGCTTGCCGAGGACAGCGTCCCGGCGCTGATGCACTGTGCGGCCGGCAAGGACCGCGCGGGCCTGTCCGTTGCCGTGACCCTGCTCGCGGTCGGCGTGGAGCGGGACGCCATCGAGGCGGACTACCTCAAGTCCAACGATCCCCACCGGCGCTACAAGATCCGTCGCTCCGACAACTCCGCGGTGGGGATGTCGCAGGAGGTCATGGAGCTGCTCGCGCCGCTGTTCGGGGCGCACACCGACTACCTCGCGGCCGCCTACGACGCCATTGAGCAGACCTGGGGCTCGGCGGAGAAGTACCTCACCGACGGCCTGAAGCTGGCGCCCGCCACCCGCGAACGGCTGTGTGACCGGCTGCTGACGGACTGACGGCCGCCACGCGCACTCAGGGCTCCGTGCCCCACCCCGCGCGGGCACGGAGCCGAGACCGAAGCGCACCGCTCCCCCACCGGCGTGGTCAGCGGTTGGCGACCGCCTGTTTGACCAGCGTCCGGCCGAAGTCCCACAGGAGTCCGCTGCCACCATGGGCGTCGTCCATGACAGCGGTGAACGCCTCGACGAAACGGTCCACTTCCCGTTCGCCGATGATCAGCGGCGGGATCAGCTTGATGACTTCGAGATGGTCGCCGGAGACCTGGGTCAGGATGCGGTGCCGCTGCAGCAGCGGCACCACCACCATCTGCGCGAAGAGCCCCTTGCGGGCCGCCTGCAGCATCGTCCAGCGGCTGCGCAGACCGAGCGAGGTGGGGCGGCCGAACTCGATGCCGATCATCAGGCCGCGGCCCCGTACGTCGTGCAGCAGCTCGTACTTGCCGACGAGCGCGGCGAGCCGGGAGCGCAGCAGCTCGCCGGTGCGCCGGGCGCCCGCGACGATCTCCTCGTCCTCCATCACCGAGAGCACCGCCAGACCGGCCGCCATCGCCTGGGCGTTGGCGCCGAAGCTGGCGGAGTGCACCAGCACCCGGTCCATGGACGAGTAGACCTTCTTGAAGATCCAGTCCTTGCCGAGGGTCGCGCCGACGGGGACGTAGCCGCCGGACAGCGCCTTCGCCACACACACCAGGTCCGGCTCGACTCCGTCCTCGTGCTGGTAGGCGAAGAAGTCGCCGGTGCGGCCGAGGCCGGTCTGCACCTCGTCGGCGATCAGCAGGGCCTTGTGCCGGTGCAGCAATTCCTGTGCGGCGCGCAGGAACCCGGGTGGGGTCGGGTGGACGCCCTTGCCCTGGATCGGTTCGACCACGAACCCCGCCACATCCCCGCGCTTCAGCTCCCGCGCCAGTGCGTCCAGATCACCCATCGCGAGGGCGGTGTCCGGCAGCAGCGGGGCGAAGCCGTCCCGGAAGCCGTCCTCGCCGTTGACGGAGAGCGAGCCGGTGGTCAGGCCGTGGAAGGCGTGGGTGCAGTAGAGGATGCGCGGTCTGCCGGTGGCGTAGCGGGCGAACTTCAGGGCGGTCTCGACGGCTTCGGTGCCGCTGTTGCCGAAGAAGACCCGGTCCAGGTGGGGCGCACAGGACAGCAGTCTCTCGGCGAGCAGGCCGGGCAGCGGCTGGCAGTCGAAGCGGGTGAGATCGGGCAGCTGGGCGTCCAGAACGTCGTGCAGCGCCTTGCGGACGACGGGGTGGTGCCGGCCCAGCCCCATCACCCCGAACCCCGCGAGCATGTCCAGGTAGTCCTGGCCGTCGGCGTCCCAGAAGTAGGCGCCCTCGGCCCGCTCGTAGACCTTGTCGAAGCCGATGGTGTGCAGCATGCGCGGGAGCTGGTGGTTGAGGTGGCGGGCGTGCAGTGCGTAGCGTTCGCCACCGCGCTCGGCGAGCAGTTCCGTCAGATCGAATCCGGTCACGAGAGGCTCTCCTTACGGGCCGGCGCGGCGCTGGTCCGGCCGGCGGTCTCGGCGGGGGTCAGGCCGACGCCGGCCGGCCCGGCCCCGGCCGCTGCGCGGTGTACGGGAACGGGCCGGACCGGAGCGCCGGTGAGCCGTGGTGCCGCGGGCTCACCACGGACCGACGGTCACCCGCGGTTGCCCGCGACGGTCTCCCGGGCCGCCCGGAGGGACTCCTTCAGCGACCCCATGGTGGCGAGGACGGCGGTCGGCTCGTAGCCGCAGTGCGCCATGCAGTTGGCGCAGCGCGGGTCCTTGCCGCGGCCGTACTTTTCCCAGTCGGTCTCCTCGATGAGCTCCCGGTAGGTCGGGACGTACCCGTCGCTCATGAGGTAGCAGGGGCGCTGCCAGCCGAACAGCGAGTAGTTGGGGATCGCCCACGCCGTACACGGGAAGTCCGCCTTCCCCTCCAGGAAGTCCAGGAAGAGCGGGCTGTGGTTGAGCCGCCAGCGGCGCCGGTTGCCGCCGGCGAACGCCTTCTTGAACAGCTCACGGGTCTGCTCCACACCGAGGAAGTGCTCCTGGTCGGGGGCCTTCTCGTAGGCGTAGGCGGGCGACAGCATCATTTCGTCGACCTGCAGATCGTCATTGAGGAAGTTGAGGACCTCGATGATGGTCTGCGGGGTGTCGGTGTTGAAGAAGGTGGAGTTGGTGGTGACCCGGAAACCGCGCCGCTTGGCCTCCTTGATGGCCGCCACGGCCTCGTCGAACACGCCTTCCTTCGCGACGGATTCATCGTGCCGCTCGCGCATGCCGTCGATGTGCACGGCGAAGGCGAAATACCGCGAGGGCGTGAAGTTTTCCATCTTCTTGCGCAGCAACATCGCGTTGGTGCACAGGAAGACATACTTCCGCTTGGCCACCAACTGCCGCACGATCTCGTCGATCTGCGGGTGCATCAAGGGCTCGCCACCGGCAATGGAAACCATCGGGGCGCCGGACTCCAGCACCGCACCGACTGCCTGCGCCACCGGCATACGCTGTTTGAGCACGCCCGCCGGATGCTGGATCTTCCCGCAGCCCTCGCATTTCAGGTTGCACGCAAAGAGCGGTTCCAGCTCAACGATGAGCGGGAACTTCTCACGCCGGCGGATCATCTTCTGTTCAAAAAGATAGGTCCCGACCCGGATGGACTGACGGAGCGGCATGGCCATCTGGCTCACCTCCAGGGGAGCAGCAAAGAACGGTGCCATTCGTAGAAAACAGGAAGTACGGAGCGCAGCACTCGGAAGGCTGATATTCCACCGCGCACCGTGCCGATGCGTACGAGTTCATGTTCTGGAGCGTCCACGACCACCCGGACGGCCGCAACCGGACGGACGCCGGCGCGCCGGGCCACACGGAGCGTCGCGGCGGATTCCATGTCCACCGCGACCGCACCGGCGGCATGCAGCTCGGCCCGCTCCGCACCGCGTACGACGTGGTCACAGCCGCGCAGCAGCCCGGTGTGCACGGTCAGCCCCCGCTGCCGCAGGGCCCGTAGCAGCGGGCCGTTGTCGTGACAGAGCGTTTCCGACGCGTCCGCATGGTGGTCGCGGGTGGCTTCGGCGACGACCACGTCCCCGGGGCGCATCCCGGGAGCGAGGCCGGCGCAGAAACCGCTGGCGACGACGGGGGAACGTTCGGTGACCGCGCCCGCACTCAGTGCCCGGGTGAGGGCGCGTTCGGCCGCCTGGGGGCCCATGCCGGTACGGAGCGTGACCAGCTGCGGACCGTCCCCGCGCGCCGCTCCCCCGCGGACCCCGCCGCGCAGCGCGAACCGCTCGATGCCGAGCGCACAGGCGACCAGCAGGGGCGGGTCCGCGTCCGTCGGGGGCCGGGGCATCAGGCCCCCACCGGTACGGCGGCCGGTCCCCCGTTGACGTAGCGGCCCAGGGCGGTCAGCGGGAAGACCTGGCGGTAGAGGTGATAGTTGATGGAGAAGTCCCAGGGGAAGCCCGTACCGGTGAAGTAGGGCTCGTCCCAGGACCCGTCCTCGCGCTGGGTCACGGTCAGCCAGCGCACTCCGCGCCGTACCGCCTCGCTGCCCCGCTCACCGGCCGCGAGCAGCGCCATCAGCGCCCAGGCGGTCTGTGAGGCGGTCGAGGCGCCGCGCCCGGCCCACCGCTCCTTGTCCTGGTAGGAGCGCTGGTCCTCGCCCCAGCCGCCGTCGTCGTTCTGCACCTGCTCCAGCCAGCGCACCGCCCGGCGCACCGCGGGGTGCGAGGCGGGGATGCCGGCCGCGGCGAGCGCGGGGAGCACCGAGCCGGTGCCGTAGAGGTAGTTGGTGCCCCAACGGCCGAACCAGGCTCCGCTGGGCTCCTGTTCGGCCAGCAGCCAGGCGATACCGCGCCGGGTGCGCGGGTCGTGGGTACGGCCGACGTCGGCGAGCATCTCGACGACATGGGCGGTGACATCGGCCGACGGCGGGTCGATGACCTCGCCGAAGTCGCAGAACGGCAGCCGGTTGGGGAACGGGCTGGTGTTGTCGACGTCGAAGGCGGCCCAGCCCCCGCCCTTGGACTGCATCTCGAAGTTCCAGCGCACCGCGCGGTCCACCGCGGCCTCGACCCGCTGTGGATCGGGGTGCGCGACCCGGCGCAGCGCGAGCACCACCTCGGCGGTGTCGTCGATGTCCGGGTAGTTGTCGTTCTCGAACTCGAACGCCCAGCCACCGGAAGGGAGTTGAGGCCGCTTCACGCTCCAGTCGCCGGGCCGGCGGATCTGCTCGGCGAGCATCCAGTCGACGGCCTTGACCAGCTGCGGGTGACCGGCGGGCAGTCCGGCGTCGGCGAGCGCGATGGTGGCCAGGCAGGTGTCCCAGACCGGGGACTGGCAGGCCTCGATCATCCGGGCGCCATCCTCGCGCCATACGACGAAGCGGTCGAGGGAGGCCAGGCCGGTGCGCAGCACGGGGTGGTCGAGGTCGTAGCCGAGGAGGTGCAGGGCGATGACGGAGTAGACGGCGGGGGGCTGGATGCCGCCCCAGCAGCCGTCGTTCTCCTGTCGCTCGATGATCCAGCGGGCGGCGGAGCGCATCGCGGCGCCGCGCAGCTTGCGGAAGGCGACCTTGTGGTAGAGGTGCAGCGCCTTGTCCAGGCGCTGGAAGAGCCCGTCCCAACTGGTGGCGGGGGCGAGCGGCCGTGGCGGATTGGGCCGGCGCGGGTCGGTGTGCAGCTCGTCGAGGGCGAACGGCGCCGGGCGCACCGGGCGCTTTGCCGAGACGATCGTCAGCGGCACGATGGTCTGCCGCGCCCAGCATCCGAAGTCATAGATGTTGAGCGGGAACCACTTGGGGAAGTAGAGGAGTTCCGGGGGGAGTTCGGGCAGGTCGTCCCACTTCCACCAGCCGAAGAGGGCCAGCCAGATGCGGGTGAAGACCCGCGCCGCGGCGATGCCGCCCTGTTCGCGGACCCATGCGGAGGCCTTGGCCAGGTGCGCGGCGTCCGGGTCGTCCCCGGCGAGGCGCAGGGCGACATAGGCCTCGACGGTGGCGGAGAGGTCGCCGGGCCCGCCGTAGAAGGTGGCCCAGGTGCCGTCCGCGCGCTGCTCGCCGCGGATGTGGCGGGCCGCGGCCTCGGTGAGCTTCGGGTCCTGGATGCCCAGGAATTGACGGAGCAGCAGGTCTTCGGCGTCCATCGTGACGTTGGTCTCGAGGTCGCCCTTCCACCATCCGGCGGGGTCCTGCACGGAGAGCAGATAGTCCGTGGCGCGGGCGGTCGCGCGCCGGGCGGCGTCCGCCGTGTCCTGCGCCGCGGCGGTGCGCGTGGGTGGAGCGGTTCCGGCTGTCTCAGCGGTGGCATCGCTGGCCGAGGGGGCCCGGGGCGGTAGCGCCCCGGTGCTTCCGTCGGTCGTCGCTGTCATGGCTTCCCCTTCTGCAGTGAACTGTGAAAAGCGTGCTCAGGGATTCCGTCGGCCGGCGCCCGGCTGGCGCCGGCCGGCGACTGCGATCTATTCGGCGTCGATCGTGCTCATCTCTCCCGTACAACGACGAAGTCCGCGAGTGCGACGAGCTGTGCGCGGACCTTTTCCGGCATCTCGATCTCGTTCAGGGCGGCAATGGCGGTGGCGTGCTGGCGGCGGGCCTCCTGGGAGGTCCACTCGCGGCCGCCGGCCTCCTCGATGAGGGCCGCGCGGGAGGCGAACTCCTCCTCGGTGAAGTCGGCGATCTCGGTCTCGCTCTTCTTCGCGTCGGCCGCCAGGATCCGGGCGAGACGCTCGGCGGCCGGGCCTTCGGCGGCCAGCGCGGCGACGACCGGCAGCGACTTCTTGCGCTGGCGCAGGTCGCTCCAGGGCCGCTTGCCGGTGGCGTCCGGGTCGCCCCAGATGCCGAGCAGATCGTCGACGGCCTGGAAGGCGAGGCCGAGGTGGTAGCCGTACCGCTCCAGGGTGTCCGCGGTGCGGTCGTCGGCGCCGCCGAGGACCGCGCCGATGGAGACGGCGCAGGCCAGCAGCGCGCCGGTCTTGTTGCCCTCCATCTCCAGGCACTCCTCGACGGTGACCCGCTCGCGGTGCTCGTAGGAGATGTCCTGGGCCTGACCGTCGATCAGTTTGCGGGAGGCCTGGGTGAGCCGGCGGGTGGCGCGGCCGGCGTCGACCGTGCCGAGCTCCAGCAGGATTTCGTTGGCGAGGGCGAACAGCGCGTCACCGACGAGGATGGCCTGCGCGGGGCCGTGCACCTTCCAGACGGTGTCGCGGTGCCTGCGCTGCTCGTCGCCGTCCATGAGGTCGTCGTGCAGCAGCGAGAAGTTGTGCACCAGCTCGACGGCGACCGCGCCGGGGATCCCGACCTCGGGGGCCGCGCCGGCGGCCTCGGCCGACAGCAGGGCGAGCGCGGGCCGTACGGCCTTGCCGCTGTCGCCCGTGGTGGGGCGGCCCTCGGCGTCGATCCATCCGAAGTGGTAGGCGGCGACGGTGTCCATGGGAGGAGCGAGCCGGTCCACGGCGGCACGCAGCACGGGAGTGGCGAGTGTCCGCCCGCGCTCCAGCAGCGCGGTGACGCTCTCGGTGTCGATAGCTGGGGAAGCCGGATTCACGGTTTCTCCTCTGTTTCCGATGCTCGTGCTCGTGCGAGCGCTCGTACTCGTAGTCATGCCGCCTCCTGAGGCAACTGGCCCTGGGGGAAGCCGAGTTCGGTGAGTGCCTCGCGAGCGGCGGCAGTGCCGCTGCGAACAGCGCTTTCCATGGTCGCGGGCCACCCGGTGGCGGTCCACGCACCGGCCAGGAACAGGCCGGGGGCTTGGGTGCGGGCGGCGGGGCGGAGCCTGCCGACGCCCGGGGCGGGCGCAAAGGTCGCGGTGCGCTCGCGGGTGACGAAGAAGTCGTGGATCCTGGCGCCGCGGGCGGCGGGCAGCAGGCGTTCCAGCTCGGGCAGATAGCGGGCGCGGAGCTTGGCGACCGGCTGGTCGATCTCCTCCTGGGCCGCGGACTGCGAGACCGCCAGATACTGGCTGCGCTCCTGGCCGGGAAGGCGCGTCAGCCCCGAGGCGCCGGTGCGGTCGAAGACCCACTGGACCGGGGAGCCGACCGCGGCGAAGAAGGGGCGGCGCAGCACCTTGCGGTCGTAGACGACATGGAGGTTGAGGATGGGGGCCGTGCCGATGTCCAGCAGCCGGTCCTTGCCGTCCAGCGCCGCATCGGGCAGCAGGGTATGGGCCTCGCGCTGCGGTACGGCGAGGACGACGGTGTCCGCGGTCAGCTGCTCGCTGTCGTGCGGCCCCTGCTCCACCGTGACCCGCCAGCCGTCGTCGCGGCGCGCGAGGGCCCCGGCGCGGGTGCGCAGGGCGATGCGTACGCCGGCCTTCTCCAGGGCCGTGCGGGCAAGGTCGTCGTGGACGTCACCGAGCGGGACACGGGACCAGCCGATGTCGGCGGCGCCGGGGGCGGACAGCAGTCCGGTCTTGAAGACCTTGGCGGCCAGGCCCGTCGAGGCGTCATCGGCACGGGCGTTGAGGGTCGCGATGCCGACCAGGTCCCACAGCGCCTCGACGGCGCGGGCGGACTGGCCGTGGCGGCGCAGCCAGCTGCCGAAGTCCAGCCGGTCCAGGGCGGGGTCGGCCGGGTCGAGGCCCTTGAGCGCGAGGGTGGCGCGGACGACCCCGGCGCGTTCGGCGGGCGAGAGATGCGGGTAGAGGGCCAGGCTCCGGGCGAGGTGCAGCGGTACGGGCAGCGCCGTGCGGCGCAGCCGGCCGAGCCGCATCCGGTCGGCATCGAGGACGGGTACGTCCATCCGGTCCTGGAGGGGCACCAGGTGCGCGGCGCCGAGCCGCTCCAGCAGCCGGCTGTAGGCGGTGCAGCAGCGCAGGAAGACATGCTGGCCGTTGTCGACGGTCAGCTCTCCGACGCCGGACTCGCGGCGGAAGGAGAAGACCAGTCCGCCGAGACGGGGCCGGCCCTCGACCAGGGTGACCCGCAGCCCCGCGTCGGCCAGCGCAAGCGCCGCCGTGGTGCCCGCGAGTCCGCCGCCGATCACCACCGCCGCCGCGCCTTCGGGACGGCCGGGCGGCAGGTCGCGCCGCCGGCCGGGCCGCATGGCTCCCGATGTCATGTGTTCTCCCCCCGTACTGCTGTGAGGGACGCAGCCGGCCCGGGGAGGGTTGCCCGCCGCACTGACGCGGGATCACCGCTGTCGTTCGCCGCCCGGCGCATCATCCCCGCCTCCGCACGGACTCCCGGCGGCCGATCGCCCGCGCGTCGAGCCCGGAGAGCCCGCGCACCGCGACGAAGGCCTTCTCCCGGCCGGGCAGGGAGACCCGGCCGCGCAGCACCGCCTCGGGGTCGGCGGCGATCCGGGTCAGCAGCCGGTGGTAGATGCCGGCCATCGCGGCCACACATGCGCCGCTGCGCCGGTCGAGCATCGGCAGCAGCCGGAATCCCTCGGCGAACAGCGCACGGGCACGTTGCACCTCGAAGTGCACCAGGCCGGTGAAGTCGGAGCCGGGCGGCGGCACGGGACGCTCGAAGCCCGCCGCGCAGCCGAACTTGGCGAGGTCTTCGGCGGGGAGGTACGTACGGCCGTTCCCGGCGTCCTCGCGAACATCCCGGAGAATGTTGGTGAGTTGCAGGGCCAGACCGAGGGTATCGGCGTACTCGAAAGCGCGCTCGGCGTCCGGCGCGCCCGGTACGGTGCCGAACACCCCCAGCGAGAGCCGGCCGATGGCGCCGGCGACACAGCGGCAGTAATCCCGCAGCTCGTCCCAGGTCTCGTAGGTCTCGCCGCGCACATCCATCAGCACGCCGTCGATCAGCTCGTCGAGACCGTCCAGCGGCAGCGGGAAGCGGCGGGCGGCGTCGGACAGCGCGACGGCCACCGGGTCGGTGTCGTCCTCGTCGATCCGGCCGTCCTTGATGCGCGCCAGCAGGGCCCGGGTGTCCTCCAGCCGCCCTTGCTTGGCGGCGGGTTCCAGGGTGCCGTCGCCGATGTCGTCGACCCGGCGGGAGAAGGCGTAGAGCGCCGACATGGCCTGCCGCTTGTCGGCCGGCAGCAGCCGGATGCCGTAGGCGAAGTTCCGTGCCTGCTGCCCGGTGACGGCCTCGCAGTAGCGGTACGCAGCGAGCACCGGCGCGGACGCGTGTGCAGTTGCCTCCACGGTCCGACTCACCCCTCTCTTCGCAATGTCGCCCCTACCTCGCGCAGCAGGCTGAGCTTGGTCGGCTTGGGCGGTCCAGGGAGGACGTCGTAATCGGCGGCCGCGACCGCCTGGAGTGCAGCGCGTCCGCCGGCCACGAAACCGGCCAGCAGCAGCTTGAGTCTGCCGTGGACGCTACCCACCAGCGGGGTGCCTTCACGCAGCAGCTCACGGGCGCGTTCGGCCTCGTAAGCGATCAGCGCGCGCACCGATGCGCCCCCCCTCGGCGCGGCCAGATCGGCCTCGTCGACACCGAACCGCTTCATGTCCTCGGCCGGCAGATAGATACGGTCGCGCCCCAGATCCTCGGCCACGTCCTGGAGGTGTTCGACGATCTGGAGGGCGGTGCAGACCGCATCGGAGTGGCGGATGCGTGCGGGGCTCGCGGTGCCGGTGAGGGCGAGCACGAGGCGGCCGACGGGGTTGGCGGACAGCTCGCAGTAGGCGGCCAGGTCGCCGTAGGTGCCGTATCGGCTCACCCGCTGGTCCTGCCGGTTGGCCTCGATGAGATCGAGGAAAGGCGCCGGGGTCAGCGCACAGCGGCGGACGGTCGGGCCGAGGCGGCGCAACAGCGGATGACCGGGGCCGGGGGCGCGGTCGCTGAACACGCGGTGCAGGTCCGCTTCGAGGGCGTCCAGCAGCGCGGGCCGGTCGTCGTGCTGTGCGCGGTCGAGCCCGAGGAGTACGGCATCGCCGCCGCCGGGTGCGAGATCGCCGTCACCGATGTCGTCGACGAGCCGGGCGAAGCCGTAGACGGCCATCAGATCGGTCCGCCAGGCACGGGGCAGAAAGAACGGCGCGACGGGGAAGTTCTCGTGTGCGGCCTGTTCGAGCACGGTGCGCGTCTGCTCCCGTCCGTCACCTGCCGCCCCCCTTCGGAGGAAGGCGCGACGCGCCTGCTCGTTGTCTCGGCTCACCGGAGACTGCCCGGCGCATTTCGGTGCCGGAGCGAACCAGTAGCCATTGCCGTCACGTCTCCCGTTCTACACCGCCAAGCCAAAACATCCCATTTCGGACACGCCGCAGTCGGCGCCGCGCCCTGATCGAGCCCGCATCACCCACTTGGGCGAGCATTGCCCGACATATCCCACTTGTGCCGTTCGGCACCCGTACAGCTTACGCCGTACATCTCGCCCGCGTCCGAGGGGGTACCGAAGCCCGAGGCAACAATCCCTCTAACGTCCATTACGCCCGAACTATTCCAGGTGTCACCGGAGTTGACCGTTTCGTCACGCTCGAAGGCCCCCGCGAGGCGGACTCACGGAGGCCTTCGGGTGCGGGACGGGCTATTTGCCCGTTTCCTTTTCGTACGCCTTGATCACTTCGTCCGTGGGGCCGTCCATCAGCAGCTCGCCGCGCTCCAGCCACAGGGTCCGGTCGCAGGTGTCGCGGATGGACTTGTTGTTGTGGCTGACCAGGAAGACCGTGCCGGCTTCCTTGCGCAGTTCGCGGATGCGGGCCTCGGAGCGCTTCTGGAAACTGCGGTCGCCGGTGGCCAGCGCCTCGTCGATCATCAGCACATCGTGGTCCTTGGCCGCGGCGATGGAGAACCGCAGCCGGGCCGCCATACCGGAGGAGTAGGTGCGCATCGGCAGCGAGATGAAGTCGCCCTTCTCGTTGATGCCGGAGAAGTCGACGATGCCGTCGTAGCGCTCGCGGACCTGCTCGCGGCTCATGCCCATGGCCAGGCCGCCGAGGACGACGTTCTTCTCGCCGGTCAGGTCGTTCATCAGGGCCGCGTTCACGCCCAGCAGCGAGGGCTGGCCGTGGGTGTAAACCTTGCCGCGCTCCGCGGGCAGCAGGCCGGCGACCGCCTTGAGCAGCGTCGACTTGCCCGAGCCGTTGGAGCCGATCAGGCCGATCGACTCGCCGCGGTAGGCGGTGAAGGAGACACCCTTGACCGCGTGCACCTCGCGCACGCCGGAGGAGGGCTTGCGGCGGACGATCCGGTTCAGCGCCGCGGTGGCACTGCCCTTGCCCGCGCCGGTGCCGTAGACGCGGTAGACGATGTGCAGATCGTCCGCGATCACGGTCGGGATCCGCGCCTCGGCGGCCTCGGTCGGCTCGATGCCGTTCTTCTGTTCAGCCACGTCCGTACCGCTCCTCAGCCTTCCAGAAGTACACAAAGCCGACCACGCCCATCAGCAGCGCCCAGCCGCCGGCGAACGCCCACACATGCGGGGGCAGCTTCGCGGCGGTGAAGCTGTCGATCAGCGCGAAGCGCATCAGGTCGATGTAGACGGCGGCCGGGTTGGCGTTGAGCAGCACTTCCACGAAGCCGGGGACGTGCTTGCCCTTCAGGATCAGGTCGATGCTGAACATCACGCCGGACGCGTACATCCACGTCCGCATGATGAAGGGCATCAGCTGCGCCAGGTCCGGGGTCTTCGCTCCCATCCGCGCCATGACCATCGCCAGGCCGGTGTTGAAGACGAACTGGAGCGTCAGCGCCGGGAAGGCCAGCAGCCACGACCAGGTCGGGACCTGCCCGAAGCCGAGCAGGATGATCACCAGCACGCCCATGGAGAACAGCAGCTGCTGCAGTTGCATCAGGCAGAACGAGATCGGCAGGCAGGCCCGCGGGAAGTGCAGCGCCCGCACCAGACCGAGGTTGCCGGAGATCGCCCTCGTACCGGCCATCACCGAGCTCTGGGTGAAGGTGAAGATGAAGACGCCGGTCACCAGGAACGGGACGAAGTCGGGGACGCCCCTGCTCGTGCCGATCAGCACACCGAAGATCAAGTAGTACACGAGCGCGTTCAGCAGCGGCGTCGCCACCTGCCAGACCTGGCCCAGCTTGGCCTGGCTGTACTGCGCCGTCAGCTTGGCGCTGGCGAACGCGGAGATGAAATGCCGCCGGTCCCACAGCTGCCGGACGTACTCCGGCAGCGAGGGACGCGCCCCGCTCTGCGAGAGCCCGTACTTCTGGGCCCGCTGGGCAGGCGTGAGTCCCTCATCGGAAGATGGCGGGGCACTCATGGCGACCGCACCGTCGTGCGTGGTCTCGCTCACAGTTGACACTTTCGTCCTCAAGGTGCGCTGCCGGGGCCACGCCCCGGTTCGCGCCTGATGCTCTCAGATACGAGCTTGTCAGATGACGGGAGGGCGGCCCAGTCGGGTCAGTCGCCAAACGGTAGCCCACTTCATGGGGCGCCTGGGACCGCACGGGGTCGCCCAGCCCTCCTTGAAGCCGCCCAGCCACGCCCGCAGCGCCGGTCGCGACGGCCGGCGGGCGAGGGTGAGCAGAAACCAGACACCGAGATAGACCGGAACCAGCGGGGCGGGGAGATTGCGCCGGGCCAGCCACACCCGGTTACGGGCCACCATCCGGTGGTAGACCGCATGCCGGGCCGGCGCCGTCGTCGGATGGAAGAGCACCATGTCCGCCCGGTAGTCGATCTGCCAGCCGGCGTTCAGTGCCCGCCAGGCCAGATCGGTCTCCTCATGGGCGTAGAAGAAGTCGTCGGGCAGCCCGCCGACCTCCTCGAACACCTGCGTACGGACCGCGTTGGCACCGCCGAGGAAGGTGGTGACCCGCGACGAGCGCAGGGGGTCCGCGGCCCGCAGCCGAGGCACATGGCGGCGCTGGGTCTCCCCCGTGTCCGGGTCGGCGATCCGGAAGCTGATGATCCCCAGCCCGGGGTCGGCTGCGAAGGCCTCCCGGCACAGCTCCGCGGTGTCCTCCCTGGCCAGCAGCCCGTCGTCGTCCAGGAAGAGCAGGACGTCGACCTCGCTGCCGCCGGGTCCGAACGCCTCGATGCCGACATTGCGGCCGGCCGGGATGCCGACGTTCTCCGGCAGCTCGACGGTCCGTACGCCCTCGGGGAGCTCGGGCAGCGGCGAACCGTTGCCGACGACCGCGATCTCGATCGGGTCGCCCTCCTGCTTGGCGACCGAGTCCAGCAGCGCGCGCAGCTCCTCGGGGCGGTTGCCCATGGTCAGGACAACCGCACCGAGCCGCATGCTCCTACCCACATCGGCTCCCGTCACTTGAGCCTGCTGGAGGCGAGGATGGACACGAGGTGCAACAGGGTCTGCAGGAGCGCGATGCCCGCCAGCACGGCGACGCCGAGCCGCGAGAAGAACAGATCGCCCCTGACCGTGTCCAGGACCGCCAGGACCAGGATCAGCAGGGAGGCCTCGACCCCGAGGACCAGGCGGTGGAACTTCAGCGCCGCGGCCGCCTTGCGGGCCAGCGCCATACCGGACGAGCGCGGCTCGGACGCCGTCTCCTTGACCGGCGGCAGACCGCCCTGGTGACGGGCGACACCGACGAGGTCGGTCTCGGCCTTGATCAGGATGGCGCCGAGAGCGGCGAGGGTGCCGAGGAAGGCCCACAGCCAGTCGATCCGCCCGGAGCCCCACAGATCGGCGGCGCGCAGGCCGAAGCCGACGAGCACCGCGGCGTCGCACAGGTAGGCGCCGACCCGGTCCAGGTACACCCCGCCCAGGGAGAACTGCTTCTTCCAGCGGGCGACCTCGCCGTCGACACAGTCGAGCAGCAGGTAGAGCTGGACCATCAGGACGCCGAGCAGGGCCCCCGGGATCCCCGGCACCAACAGGGCGGGGGCGGCGAGGACGCCGGCCACGGTCATCACGTAGGTCAGCTGGTTGGGAGTGATCCGCGTGTTCACCAGGTGGCGGTCGATGCGCAGCGAGAGCTCGCGCATGTAGAGCCGGCCGGCCCAGTGCTCGCCGCTCCGCCGGTCCTTCACCCCCGGTGGGTGAACGACCGGCCGGAGCTCAGCTACCGATGGCTTGTGCATAGTCGGCGTAGGCGTCCCTGATCTGGTCGGTGGACAGGTCGAGGTGCTCCAGGATGGTGTAGCGCCCGGGGCGGGTCTTGGGTGCGTACTCGACGGCCTCGACGAATTCCTCGTCCGTGAAGCCGATCTCACCCGGCGTGACCGGCAGGCCGTGCCGGCGCAGCACCTCGACCATCAGGTCACGGGTCTCCTGGTCCCCGCGCAGATGCGTGGCGAAGGCCGCGGCGAGGCCGCACTGCTCGCCGTGGCTCGCGGCGCGCTTGGGGTAGAGGATGTCGAGCGCGTGGTTGATCTCGTGGCAGGCGCCGGACGCCGGACGGCTGTCACCGGCCACCGACATCGAGATGCCGGTCAGGACCAGGCCCTCGGCCAGCACCTGGAGGAACTTGTCGTCCCCGACACCGCCGGGGTGGCGCAGCACGGCCTCGCCGGCCTGGCGTGCCATGGCGGCGGCCAGTCCGTCGATCGCCTCGCCGGTCTCGCGGTGCGAGAGCTCCCAGTCCGCGACCGCGGAGATGTTGGAGATCGCGTCACCGATGCCGGAGCGGACGAACCGGACCGGGGCCTCACGGATGATGTCGAGGTCGATCACCACGGCGATCGGGTTCGGCACACCGTAGGAGCCGCGGCCCGCGTCGTTGTCGAGGGTGGCGACCGGCGAGCACAGGCCGTCGTGCGACAGGTTCGTCGCCACGGCGACCAGCGGCAGGCCGATACGCGCCGCGGCGAACTTGGCGCAGTCGATGATCTTGCCGCCGCCGAGGCCCACGACCGCGTCGTAGTGCCCCTTCTTCATGGCGTCGGCGAGCTTGATCGCTTCGTCCAGGGTGCCGCCGCCGACCTCGTACCACTCTGCGCCGGGCAGTGCCGGCGACAGCCGCTCGCGCAGCCGCGCGCCCGAGCCGCCGCTGATCGCGATGGCGAGCTTGCCCGACGCGGAGATGCGCTGATCGGCCAGCAGACCCGCCAGGTCGTCCAGGGCGCCGGCGTTGATGTCAACGACGACCGGGGACGGAATGAGGCGGGTCAGTACTGGCATGCGATGTCACGGCCCTTCGCCAGGTCGTCATGGTTGTCGATCTCGACCCACTTGACGTCGCCGATCGGGGCCACGTCCACCGTGAAGCCGCGGTTGACGAGCTCCTGGTAGCCGTCCTCGTAGTAGAGGTCGGGGTCCCGCTCGAAGGTGGTCTTCAGGGCGTCGGCCAGCTCCTCGGCGGCCGAGCCCTCGATGAGGGTGACGCCGATGTACTCACCGGTCGCCTCGGCCGGGTCCATCAGCTTGGTGATCTTCTGGACGCCCTTGGCGGGGTCCACGATGACCTTCATCTCCTCGTCGGCGAGCTGCTTGACGGTGTCCAGCGCGAGGATGATCTTCTGGCCGTTGCCGCGGGCGGCGAGCAGGGTCTTCTCGACGGAGACCGGGTGCACGGTGTCGCCGTTGGCGAGGATCACATCGTGCTTGATGGCGTCACGGCCGCACCACAGGGAGTAGGCGTTGTTCCACTCCTCGGCCTTGTCGTTGTCGATGAGGGTGAGCTTGAGGCCGTACTTCTGCTCCAGGGCCTCCTTGCGCTCGTAGACGGCTTCCTTGCGGTAGCCGACGATGATCGCGACCTCGGTCAGGCCGATCTCGGCGAAGTTGCCGAGGGTCAGGTCGAGGATGGTGGTGTCCCCATCGACCGGCACCAGAGCCTTGGGCAGGGTGTCGGTGTAGGGGCGCAGACGCCGTCCGGCGCCGGCAGCCAGCACGAGGCCGATCATGCGGGTTCTCCTTCATCGTGTACGGCGGGTGCTTGGGAGGACACCCAGAAACGGATGCTCTCGATGAGCACCAGCAGCGCCAGGACCCCGGCAAGGGCCGTCAGCGCGATTGTGAAACCTGAGGGGGACAGAGCGGCGGCGAGAACAGTGATCACGAGGATCCGTCCCTCATGTCCGCCGGTCGCCCGGACGAGCCACCGCGGGGGGGCTCCGGTGCCACCGCGGATGCGGTAGACCGTGTCGTAGTGATGGTAGGCGACCGCCGCGACCAGCCCGAACGCCGCGGGCAGCGCTCCGGGGACGTCCGCACGGGCGGCCAGGACCAGGATCGTGACGTATTCGCCGACCCGGAAGAAGGGCGGCACGAGCCAGTCGAGGGCGCCCTTGAGCGGCCGTGCCACGGCGGCACCGGCCAGCAGCGCGGAGCAGACGGCGACGCCGACGGTGAGCCAGGACATCGGGTCGCCCTCGAAGATCACCCAGACCAGCAGCACGGCGGCTGAGAGAAACGCCATGACCGGCGCCAGGAAGGAACCGGTGCGACCGCGGCCGTGGCCACGGCCGGCGATCAGCTCGGCGAGCGGCCCGGAGTCGGCGAGATCGGCCAGCGCCTGGGCGGCGCGGTCGGTACGGCGGGCCCGGCGGGTGAGCGAGCGCAGCACCCGGCCCGCCGTGGTGTAGCAGGCGGCCAGCGCACAGCCGATGAGCAGGGCGTAGAAGACGATGCGCGGGGTGGTGAGCGCGGTGAGCACCGCGATCATGGCCCAGCGCTCACCGATCGGCAGCACGATCATGCGCCGCACCCAGACCGTCCAGCCGACGCTGTCGAGCTTGTCGGAGAGCGCGGCGGTGGGGCTGGTGTTGGCGGCGGCGTCGTGGTTCGCCTCGTTGAAGGAGAAGTCGACGACATGGCGGCAGGTCTGCAGCACCATCGCGCCCAGCGCCAGCGCCCATACGTCGTCCCCGCCGCGCGCCGCGCCCAGGGCCAGGCCCGCGTAGTACGCGTACTCCTTGGCCCGGTCGAAGGTGGCATCGAGCCAGGCGCCCATCGTCGAGTACTGCAGGGAGTAGCGGGCGAGCTGCCCGTCGGCGCAGTCCAGGACGAAGGAGAACAGCAGCAGGAAGCCGGCGGCGACGAAGCCGCCGCGGGTTCCGGTGGCCGCGCAGCCGGCCGCGATCAGCGCGGTGAGCAGGGACGCGGTGGTGACCTGGTTGGGGGTCAGCCCGCGGCGCGCGCACCAGCGGGCGAGGTAGCGGGAGTACGGGCTGATGCAGTACGTGGTGAAGAACCCGTCGCGGGACTTCACGGCGGTGCGCAGCCGTACGGCCTCGTCGTCGACGGCGGCGACGGCCTCCCGGGCGTCCCCGCGCTGTGCCGGGGTGAGCGCGACGGTGGCGACCAGGCTGCCCAGCTCGACGCGGTGCAGTCCGGTCACCTCGCGGTCGAGGGAGTCGGTCAGGGTGTCGGTGAGGACGTCCGTGAGGTGGGCGGTGCCGGCGCCGACCGGGATCCTGCCGACCGCACGGGTCAGCGCGGCGCGTGCCTCGGGCTGCGCGGTGAACGCGCCCGGCACCGCCGCGGCGGGGAAGCGGGGATCGGTCAGCGCGAGCCGCAGGGCATGCAGATGGCCGACGAAGCGGGGATCGACGACGGCGACCCGCTCCTGGGCGGGCACCGCGGCGAGCAGCTCGGCAACGGATGCGGCATCGTCCGCAATACGGACGTCAAAGCCCAGCGTGCGCAGGTCGGCTTCGAGCGGCGACCCGGCGACCGGCGGACCGGTGAGGATGGCGGTCGACAGTCGAACTCACTCCTTGGATGCTGACAAGGCAGCACGGACGGTTCGTGATCGATCCGCATTCGATACGAACTACCCGGGCAGCGGGCGTGGCACACCTGGCGCCCGGAGGGCTGGGGTGGCACGTCGGCAGAGGCTATCGGATCGCCGGATGCGGCCGTTCACCGCGCATTCACCGCACGATCGAGTGACCGACGGCTGCGCCTGCCGCGATCATCATGGTGGATCAGGTGGTCCATGAACAACTGGCCTGCGGACCTGGCGTCCCCTCCGGTGCCGGTTATGAGCGGGCTGGTCACGGGGCGGGCGGGTTGTTCCGGGGCAGGTGTGGCGAGAGCCATCCCAGGTCCGGGGCGGTCGCCGTCCGGCGCCGCCGTCACCGGGACGCGCGGCGCGGTCCGAATCGAGGGCGCAGGGCGCGGCAGCGGGTGTGGACCATCTCACGGCCGGGCGCACGGCAGGAGCGGCGCGCTGGCATGTGGCGCCGCGCACCCGCTCTGCCGGTGATGCGGACCCGGCTAGGGCAGACTTGGCGTCGAAGACCGACGACAAGGATGGGCATGCCGATCACACCTGCCAACGGACAGACCGCCGGGGACCCGGCGGTGAGCACACCGGGCGGCGCCGCCGAACCGATCATGCTGGAGCTGGTCGACGAGGACGGTACGACGATCGGCACCGCGGAGAAGCTCGCGGCCCACCAGGCTCCCGGGCAGTTGCACCGGGCGTTCTCCGTCTTCCTCTTCGACGAGAAGGGACGGCTGCTGCTGCAGCGCCGGGCGCTGGGGAAGTACCACTCCCCCGGTGTGTGGTCCAACACCTGCTGCGGCCACCCGTATCCCGGTGAGGCACCGTTCGTGGCCGCGGCCCGGCGGACCTCGGAGGAGCTGGGCCTGGCGCCCGCCCTGCTGGCGGAGGCGGGCACCGTGCGTTACAACCACCCCGACCCGGCCTCCGGCCTCGTCGAGCAGGAGTACAACCACCTGTTCGTCGGGCTGGTGCGGGCCGAGCCGGCACCCGACCCCGAGGAGATCGGCGAGATCGCCTTCGTGACGCCGGAGGAGCTGGCCGAGCGGCATGCCGAGGCACCGTTCTCCGCCTGGTTCATGACCGTGCTGGACGCGGCGCGTCCGGCGGTGCGCGAGCTCACCGGAGGGTCGGCGGGCTGGTAGCCAGCGGGGTGAGCGGCAGCTCGGCCCAGATGGCCTTGCCGCCGTTCCTCGTGTTCTCGACGTCGCACTTGCCGCCCGCCTCCGCGGTGAGCGTCTTGACGAGCCACAGGCCGCGGCCGCCGACGTCACCCTGTTCCGCCTCCAGTGCCTTGGGGCGGTAGGGGTGGCTGTCCTCGACCGCGACCCGTAGCCAGTTCGCCCCGATCGTGACCTGGACGGCGATCTGGGGCGAGAGCAGGGCGGCATGCCGGACGGCGTTGGTGACGAGTTCGGAGACGATGAGCAACAGGCCGTCCATGATCTCGGCGGCTACGGGAACACGCTGTTCGTCGAGCAGATCCCGGACCGCGTGGCGTGCCTGCGGCACCGAAGACTCCAGTGCCGGGGCGGTGAACCGCCAGACACCTTCGTACGCGAGCGGGGAGGTCAGCTCTTCGGGGGGCTCTGCGGGGGGTCCGGAAGGCATCCTCACAGGAAGAGTGTTGAGAATGCGTTGGTCCGGACCGGCCAGCTGAACACAAGTCAGCGGTTATCGACGCCTTATGGCCGATTGCGAATGAGGCGATCGACCCGGCGACCGATCCTGTTCTCTTTGTGGGTTGTTCGCGGACTTAGAGGTGACCCCCGTACGACCCTCGCCCCCGCAACGACGCCTCGGAGCGCACAGCGCAGCAGGCCCGGTGCCTGGGCACCGGGCCTGCTGCGCTGTTTCAGTAGCGGGGACAGGATTTGAACCTGCGACCTCTGGGTTATGAGCCCAGCGAGCTACCGAGCTGCTCCACCCCGCGTCGGTGAACACCACACTACGGGTCGGCCGCCCCAGGGCCAAATCGATAATCACCACGGGTGCCGCGGGCCCGCCGGTCCCGGTGCGCGCTCTGCACCGGGGCGGTGCTCCGGCAGCGTTCCCACCGCGCCCGGGCGACGCCCTTGCCGCCTCCGGGCGATGCCCCGCCGCGTCCTCAGACCGCCCGGTCGGTGACCCGTCCGCCGTCGACCTCGATACGGCGGGTGGTGTGCACCGCTTCGAGCATCCGGCGGTCGTGCGTGACCAGCAGCAGGGTGCCGGGGTACGAGGCGAGCGCGGACTCCAGCTGTTCGATGGCCGGCAGATCGAGATGGTTGGTCGGCTCGTCCAGGACGAGGAGATTGACCCCGCGGCCCTGGAGGAGGGCCAGCGCGGCGCGGGTCCGCTCCCCTGGTGACAGGGTGCGCGCCGGGCGCAGCACATGCGCCGCCTTCAGCCCGAACTTCGCCAGCAGAGTGCGGACCTCGGCGGGCGGAAGGTCGGGGACACAGGCCCGGAAGGCATCCATCAGCGGCTGGTCGCCCAGCGCCTGGTCGCCCGAGCCGTGTGCGCCGAAGAGCCGGCCGCGCGCCTGGTCGACCTCGCCGACCACCACGCCGGGGCCCAGGGCGGCGTGCCCGGTGTCCAGCGGGAGCCGGCCGAGCAGGGCGGCGAGCAGGGTCGACTTACCGGAGCCGTTGGGGCCGGTGATGGCGACCCGGTCCGCCCAGTCGATCTGCAGGTCCACCGGGCCGAAGCGGAAGTCGCCGCGCCGCAGGCCGGCGCCGCGCAGGGTGGCCACGACCGCGCCGGCCCGGGGCGCGGCGGCGATCTCCATCCGCAGTTCCCACTCCTTGCGCGGTTCCTCGACGACATCGAGCCGCTCGATCAGGCGCTGGGTCTGCTTGGCCTTGGCGGCCTGCTTCTCGGTGGCCTCCACCCGGGCCTTGCGGCCGATCTTGTCGTTGTCGGGGGCCTTGCGGCGGGCGTTCTTGACGCCCTTCTCCATCCAGTTGCGCTGGGTGTGTGCCCGGGTCTCCAGGGCGGCCTTGGTGTCGGCGTAGTCCTCGTACTGCTCCCGGGCATGACGCCGGGCCCGTTCGCGCTCCTCCAGGTAGGAGGTGTAGCCGCCGCCGTAGGTGTTGACCTGCTGCTGGGCGAGGTCGAGTTCGACGACGCGGGTGACCGTGCGGGTCAGGAACTCGCGGTCGTGGCTGACCAGGACGGTGCCCGCGCGCAGCCCCGTGACGAAGGACTCCAGGCGGTGCAGGCCGTCCAGGTCGAGGTCGTTGGTGGGCTCGTCCAGCAGGAAGATGTCGTAGCGGGAGAGCAGCAGGGAGGCGAGCGAGGCACGGGCGGCCTGGCCGCCGGAGAGCGTCGTCATCGGCTGGTCGAGGCCGATGGACAGGCCGAGCTGCCCGGCGGTGTCCTCGGCGCGCTCGTCCAGATCGGCCGCGCCCAGTGCGAGCCAGCGCTCCAGCGCCGTGGCATAGGCGTCGTCCGCACCGGGCCGCTCGTCGACCAGCGCCTGGGTGGCGGTGTCCAGGGCGAGCTGGGCGTCGGCCACGCCCGTACGGCGGGCGAAGAAGGCGCGTACGGTCTCTCCCTGGCGGCGGTCGGGCTCCTGGGGGAGGTGGCCGACCGTGGCGGTGGGCGGGCTGAGCGAGAGCGTGCCGTCCTCCGGGGTGTCCAGGCCGGCCAGCAGGCGCAGCAGCGTGGACTTGCCCGCGCCGTTGGCGCCGACGAGGCCGACCACATCGCCGGGGGCGACGACCAGATCGAGGCCGGAGAACAGGACGCGCTCGCCGTGGCCGGCGGCGAGGTCTTTGGCGACAAGAGTTGCTGACATCAGGCCGCCGATCGTATCCGGCCCGGTTCGTCGCGGTCGCTCTAATATCCGGAGCATGGAACCCGGCCTGAAGACGCATGTCAGCGACGGCACAGCGACCGTCACCATCAGCAATACCGGCAAGCGGAACGCGATGACCGTGCAGATGTGGCGGGACCTGCCGCCGCTGCTGGAGCGGCTGGCGGCCGACCGCTCCGTCCGGTCGCTGGTGCTGACCGGCGAGGGCACGACGTTCTGCGCGGGCGCCGACATCGGGTCGCTGCGGGATCCGGCGGGTGAGTCGCAGGGTCTGGCGGCGGCGGCCGAGGAGGCGCTGGCGGCGTTCCCCGGGCCGACGCTGGCGGCGATACGCGGCTATTGCGTGGGGGGCGGCACCCAGTTGGCGGCCGCCTGCGATCTGCGGTTCGCGGAGGAGGGCGCACTGTTCGGGGTGACGCCGGCCAAGCTGGCGGTCGCCTATCCGGCGACCGCCACCCGGCGGCTGGTCCGGCTGGCCGGGCTGTCCACCGCCAAGTACCTGTTGTTCTCGGGCGAGTTGATCGACTGCACACGGGCGCTGCGGACGGGCCTGGTGGACGAGGTGCTGCCCGAGGGCGCGCTGGACAAGCGGGTGGCGGAGTTCTCGGCCGTCCTGGCGAGCCGGTCGCTGCTGACACAGACCGCGGCGAAGGAGCTGGCCGACGGGACGTGGGATGTGCCGCCGGCCGAGGCCGAGGAGCGCGGCGCCCACTGGGCCGCGCAGGCGCGGGCGAGCGGCGACACCGCGGAGGGTGCCGCCGCCTTCCTGGAGCGCAGGGCGCCGCGCTTCACCTGGCCGACGGACTGACGCCGGGGCGGGCCTTACGCGGACCGGACCTCAGGTGGGCCGGGCTCAGGCGGGCCCGGCCGGGTCAGGCCCCGGCCCGCCCTCGTGGGGCGGCTGCTCACGCCTCCCCGGCCAGCAGGAACCGGCTGCGCTCCCGCAGCATCGCGGTGATCTCGGCCGGGGCCTTGTCCGGGGAGCCCGCGTCGTAGGGCGGCTGCGGGTCGTATTCGATGCCGAGCTGGATCGCCTGGGCCGCGGCGTCCCCGGCGATCCGGCCGGCCAGCGTCAGCCCCATGTCGATGCCGGACGAGACGCCGGCCGCCGTGACGTACTTGCCGTCGATGACCACCCGCTCCGCGGTCGGCTCGGCCCCCAGCGCCGGGAGCTGGTCCAGCGCGAGCCAGTGGGAGGTCGCCCGGCGTCCCTTGAGGAGGCCCGCGGCAGCCAGGATCAGCGAGCCGGTGCACACCGAGGTGGTCCAGGTGGTGCCGGCGTCCACGGCGCGGATCCACTCGTGCACCGGGCCGTCCGCCATCTGCGCCCGCTGCCCCGGGCCGCCGGGCACCACGAGGATGTCCGGTGCGGTGACCTCGCCCAGCGCGGCGTCGGCGACCAGGCCGAGCGAACCGAGCTCATTGCGGTACGGGCCGGTGCGTTCGCCGACGAACACCGCCTGGGCCCCCGGCAGCCGGCCGAGGGTTTCGTAGGGGCCGACGGCGTCCAGTGTGGTGAAGCCGTCGAAGAGAAGGATCGCAAGCTGCATGGCGTCTCCTGTCGGTAGATCGGTTGAGGTGGTGGCGGCCGGTGGAGCCGTGTGGCCGGTATGGGGTCAGGGAACGGCGACGGGTGGTCCGGCGGTCCGGAAGCGGCGGCGGTATTCGGCCGGAGAGGCGCCCAGGACGCGGAGGAAGGCGCGGCGCATCGCCTCGGGGGTGCCATAGCCGCAGCACCGCGCGACCTGCTCGATACCGTCGACGGAGTCCTCCAGCTGCCGTCGGGCGGCCTCCAGCCGGACCCGGTCGACATAGCGTCCCGGCGTCATGCCCACCTCGTCGCGGAAGGCACGGGCGAAGTGCCGCGGGGAGAGGCTCGCGCGCTCCGCGAGGGCGTCGACGGAGAGGTCCCCCGCCGGGTTCTCGGTGATCCACTGCTGGACGTCGCGCAGCGGTCTGCGCTGTGCGGTCTGCGCGGCGAGCTGGGCGCTGAACTGGGTCTGGTTGCCGGGCCGCCGCAGGAACACGACCAGATGGCGGGCGACGGTCAGCGCGACGTCCCGGCCGAGGTCCTCCTCCACCAGGGCCAGCGCGAGGTCGATACCGGCCGTCACGCCTGCAGAGGTGGCCAGATCGCCGTCCCGTACGTAGATCGGCTCGGGTTCGACCCGCACCGCGGGGAACCGTTCGGCGAGGGTGTCGCAGAGCATCCAGTGGGTCGTCGCGCGGCGGCCGTCCAGCAGCCCGGCCTCGGCCAGCAGCAGCGCTCCACTGCACACCGAGACCTTCCGCCGGGCGCGGTGGGCGTTGCCGCGCAGCCAGTCGATCAGCCGGGGATCGGGGGTGCGGGTGCCCTGGCCGCCGGGCACCAGCAGCGTGTGCGGCGCCCCGGTGGCGGCGAGGGTGGTGTCGGGGACCAGGGTCAGCCCGCTGGTGGTGCGGACCGGGGCACCGTCAAGACTGGCGGTGCGGATCCGGTAGACGCCCGGGACTCCCTGGGCCGCTCCGTGAAAGACCTCGACCGGTCCGGAGACGTCGAGAGCCTGCACACCGTCGAAGAGAACGACGAGTACCTCGCGCTGTTCCATGTCCTCCATCCTGGGCAGCGGCGGCGAGGGCGGCAACGACGGATTTCCCACCCTTTCTGCCATCGCACGGGCCGGGAGCCGCTTCGGCCCTCCTCCGGTGCCCTGCACTCCCCTCCATACCGACGGGTCGGTAACCTGCCCGTATGACCTCTTCCAGCGCACTGCCCGAGCAGGCCGGCCGTACCTGCCACAACGTCGTCAACCCGTTCCACTCCACGCACTACTTCGCGCCGGAGCTCGCCGCGGAGATGGCCAAGGCCGGCGTCGAGAACCGCAGCGCCGCCTACTTCGCCTGTCGCGGAGCGGCCATGGGTGCGGTAGGCCCCGGCGCCATCACGGCCACCTTCTACAACTTCAAGCACGACCTCATCGCCGAGCACGTCCCGGACGTCTGGACGGTCACCACGCCGGCGGCCGTGCTGGACGCCCGGCTGCGCGCCGTGGACGCCACGCTGCGCCGGCTTCTGGGCCCGGAGGCCGTCGGGTCGCCGGAGATGGCCGAGGCCGCTCATCTGGCGCTGCGCGCCGTCGAGGCCTGCACCCGCCAGGCCCGGCCGCTGTACGCCGCGCACGCCGACCTGCCGGTGCCGGACGCCCCGCACCTGGCCTACTGGCACGCCGCGACGCTGCTGCGCGAACACCGCGGCGACGGCCACCTGCTGGCGCTGCTCGACGCCGAACTGGACGGGCTGGAAGCGCTGGTCACCCACACCGCCAGCGGCCGCGGGATGAGCTACCAGGGCGTCATGGCGACCCGCGGCTGGGCGGAGGAGGACTGGGCGGCGGCGCAGGAGCGGCTGCGGGCCCGTGGCCTGCTGGACGCCGAGGGCGAGTTGACCGAGGCCGGCATCCGGCTGCGCAAGGACCTGGAGCGTACGACGGACCGGCTGGACCGGGCGCCGTACGAGCACCTCGGCGCCGACGGCGTGGCCCGGCTCACCGAGCTGGCAACCGGCTTCACCACCGCCGCCATGAACGCCGGCGCGTTCCCCGCCGCGCTGTTCGGCAAGTAAGGCCCCCGCTCGGCGCGTGAGCCTCCGTGGCGCGGGAAGGCCCTCGGTCCCGGGCGGGATGCGTCTGCTCCCGCCCGGAGCCGGGCGCCGCGGCGTCCCGGCCGGCCCCGGGGCCAACGCGGGACTTCCCGGACACCCCGTGACGGCTGGGCGGTGCGACAGTCCGGCCCGTCAACCGGCACAATGCAGGCTCATGCAAGCGCTGGAAGGCGGGTCAGGATCAACGTGACGGCATCCACTGAGCCCATCGGGACCCTCGGGTCCATCGAAGCGAGGATCGCCGGGGAGCTCGGCGTCAAGGAGCGGCAGGTGAAGGCCGCTGTCGAACTGCTCGACGGTGGCTCGACGGTCCCGTTCATCGCGCGCTACCGCAAGGAAGCCACCGAGACGCTCGACGATGCGCAGCTGCGCTCGCTGGAGGAGCGGCTGCGCTATCTGCGGGAGCTGGAGGAGCGGCGGACCGCGATCCTGGAGTCCGTACGGTCCCAGGGCAAGCTCGACGCCGCCCTGGAGGCGCAGATCCGCGGCGCCGAGTCCAAGGCGCGGCTGGAGGACATCTACCTCCCGTTCAAGCCCAAGCGGCGTACCAAGGCGCAGATCGCGCGGGAGGCGGGCCTGGAGCCGCTCGCCGACGGGCTGCTCGCCGACCCTTCGGTGGAGCCGTCCGCGGCCGCCGCGGCGTTCGTGGACGACGCCAAGGGCGTAGCCGATCCGGCCGCCGCCCTGGAGGGCGCGCGGGCCATCCTGACCGAGCGGTTCGGGGAGGACGCGGACCTGATCGGCGAGCTGCGCGAGCGGATGTGGTCGCGCGGGCGGGTCGCGGCGAAGGTGCGCGAGGGCAAGGAGGAGGCGGGCGCGAAGTTCGCCGACTACTTCGACTTCGCCGAACCGTTCACCGAACTCCCCTCCCACCGGGTGCTGGCGATGTTCCGCGGCGAGAAGGAGGAGGTCCTCGATCTCGCCCTGGAGCCAGAGGACCCGTCGGCGGCCACCGAGGGCCCGAGCTCCTACGAACGGTCCATCGCCCACCGCTTCGGCATCACCGACCGGGGCCGGCCCGGCGACAAGTGGCTGCAGGACACCGTCCGCTGGGCCTGGCGCACCCGGGTGCAGGTGCACCTCGGGATCGATCTGCGGCTGCGGCTGCGGCAGGCAGCCGAGGACGAGGCGGTGCGGGTCTTCGCCTCGAACCTGCGCGATCTGCTGCTGGCGGCGCCCGCCGGTACGCGGGCCACGATGGGCCTGGACCCCGGTTTCCGCACCGGTGTGAAGGTCGCCGTGGTGGACGCGACCGGCAAGGTGGCCGCCACGGAGACCATCTACCCCCATGTACCGCAGCAGAAGTGGGACGCCTCGCTGGCCACGCTGGCGAAGCTGGCCCGCGAGCACGACGTCGAACTGATCGCGATCGGCAACGGCACCGCCTCCCGCGAGACCGACAAGCTGGCGGCCGATCTGATCGCCGCGCAGCCGGAGCTGAAGCTGACGAAGGTGATGGTCTCCGAGGCCGGCGCCTCGGTGTACTCCGCCTCCGCGTTCGCCTCGCAGGAGCTGCCCGAGCTGGACGTCTCGCTGCGCGGCGCGGTGTCCATCGCCCGCCGTCTGCAGGACCCGCTGGCCGAGCTGGTCAAGATCGACCCGAAGTCGATCGGCGTCGGGCAGTACCAGCACGACCTGTCCGAGGTGAAGCTGTCGCGCTCGCTGGACGCGGTGGTCGAGGACTGTGTGAACGGCGTCGGCGTGGACGTCAACACCGCCTCCGCACCGCTGCTTTCCAGGGTGTCGGGCATCGGCTCCGGGCTCGCGGAGAACATCGTGGCGCACCGGGACGGCAACGGCCCGTTCCGCTCCCGCAAGGCCCTCAAGGACGTGGCGCGGCTCGGCCCCAAGGCGTACGAGCAGTGCGCGGGCTTCCTGCGGATCCGGGGCGGCGACGACCCGCTGGACGCTTCCAGCGTGCACCCGGAGGCGTACCCGGTGGTGCGCCGGATGGTGAAGTCGGCGGCCACCGAGGTCGGTTCGCTGATCGGCAACGCCACGGTGCTGCGCACGCTGAAGGCCGCGGACTTCGTCGACGACTCCTTCGGCCTGCCGACGGTGAGCGACATCCTGCTGGAGCTGGAGAAGCCGGGCCGCGACCCGCGTCCGGTCTTCAAGACGGCGACCTTCAAGGAGGGCGTGGAGAAGATCGGCGATCTGCAGCCGGGGATGCTCCTGGAGGGCGTGGTGACCAATGTCGCCGCCTTCGGGGCGTTCGTGGACGTGGGCGTCCATCAGGACGGTCTGGTGCATGTCTCGGCGATGTCCAAGACCTTCGTCAAGGACCCGCGGGACGTGGTGAAGCCGGGCGACATCGTGCGGGTCAAGGTGCTCGATGTCGACATTCCACGGAAGCGGATCTCGCTGACGCTGCGGCTGGACGACGAGCACGGCAAGGGCGCTGCGGCGACCGGCGGCGGCGAGCGCCGTGGCGGCTCGGGCGGCTCCGGCGGCTCGGGCGGCTCCGGCGGCTCGGGCGGCTCGGGCAGCTCCGGCGGCGGCCGGGGACCGCGTGAGGGCGGCCGGAGCGGTGCACCGCGGCAGCGGCAGGGCGGCGGCGGGCAGCGGCAGGGCGGCGGCGGGCAGCGCGGCGGTGACCGCCGGGGCAGCCGCGACGCCGGGCCGGCCAACGACGCGATGGCGGATGCCCTGCGGCGGGCCGGGCTCCTGGGCACGGAGCGCGGCGGCCGCTGACGGACCACGGCAGCCAACCAGCGGCAGCGGGCCGGGAGCTCGCTGCCGCTGGAACGACCGTGTTGAGGAGTTATGCGGACGGCCTGCTGGGCTTCGGCTCGTCCTTGGATTCGACTCGTCCGACCGGCTGGGGGCCGGTGGCCGGCGCCTCGCGTGCGGTCTGCCAGGTGTGGTCGCCGGGGTGGAGCTCGGTGCGGAGGTAGGCGGCGGTGAGCCGCCCGACGGCGGCGACTCGCTCGGGGCTCTCGTCCGTGGTCTCGGCGGCGTCGTATCCGGGGATCCCGCCGAGTGCGTGCCCCGCGCCGAACAGGGTGAGCAGGGACTTGGGGCCGGGGCTCAGGGTGTAGGGGTCGGCGTGCCAGTCCGGCCCCATGTCCGTGAAGTGCCGGGAGTCGTCCTCGTCGCCGGCGACGACCAGCGCGGGCGTGGTCATCGTGGAGAAGTCGATGGTCCGCAGGACGGGCAGCGCGTCCGCCATGGGCCCGTTGAGGACGTCGCCCCTACCGGGCGCGGCCAGCAGCACACCCGCCTTGATCCGGGGCTCGATGAGGCTCACTTCCTCCCCGTTGTCGGGGTCGGTGACCCGGGCACCGAGCAAGAGGCTGGAGGTGAAGCCACCGAAGGAGTGTCCGGCAACGGCGACCTTGGTGTGGTCGATCCGCCCGGCGAGTAGCGGCACGGCCTTTTCGATCACGTCGAGCCGGTCGAGGAGGTGTGTCATGTCCTCGGCCCGCGAGCGCCAGAAGAAGGGTGCGCCGGGGGCGTCGGCGACCAGGTGGCTCAGGGTCCTGGAGGTGAGGTGGGTGGGCTGGACGACGGCGAACCCGTGCGCCGCCCAGAAGTTGGCGAGCGGCGCGTAGCCGTTCAGCGAGGAGAGGTTGTTCGAGGGGCCCTGGCCGTGCGAGAGCAGGATGACGGGAAGTCCCGTTCCGCTCGCGGGTGCCGAGACGCGTACCTGCAGGTCCACGGGACGTCCGGGTACGGACAGCACCACCGGTCCGAAGGACAGGACCGGGACGGGCGCGCCCAAGACGCCGGCGGTGGCGGTGTCAGCGGAGGCGTTCACGATGTGTGGGTTCCCCTTCTGTGGGCCCGGTCCTTCGCCCGCCGGTCTGGTGAGACGGGCGGCGACGGCCAAGGCGGTGAAGAGCGCCCCGCGTCAGCTAAGCTGAAACGGAACACTGCTCCATTTAATATCCGGAGCAGCGATCCGTTTTGTCAAGCGGTGTCGAAGGAGAACGTGATGCCCACCGATGGCCCCGTCGGGGAGCCGCCGGCCCGAAGCAAGCGGGCCGACGCCCAGCGCAACCGGCAGACGGTACTCACCGCGGCCGCCGAGGTGTTCGTCACCTCCGGCGTCGACGCGCCGATCCGGCAGATCGCGGCCGGGGCGGGCGTCGGGATGGCCACGATCTACCGCCACTTCCCGACCCGGGCGGATCTCGTCACCGCGGTATACCGCCACCAGATCGAGGCTTGCGCCGAAGCCGGCCCGAACCTGCTGGCCGGTGCCGACTCCCCGCTCGACGCACTGCGCCAGTGGATCGACCTCTTCGTCGATTTCCTGGTCACCAAGCACGGACTCGCCGACGCCCTGCAGTCCGACAGCGACCGCTTCGCCGCGCTGCACACCTATTTCCTCGACCGCCTGCTGCCCGTCTGCGCCCACCTGCTCGACGCCGCGGTCGACGCCGGCGACATCAGGCCCGGCACGCAGCCCTACGAGCTGATGCGCGGCATCGGCAACCTCTGCGTCGGACGCGACAGCGACCCCCGCTATGACCCCCGCCGTTTGATCGAACTGCTCCTCCGGGGACTCCAGCGACCTTGACCGGCCTGACGACGGCGTTCACCGACGGCGACGTTCACCGACGCGACGGCGTTCACCGACCCGACGGCGGGCGGCGGTGTCCCGCGGTTCAGGGCGCCCCCGCATAGCCACGAATGTGCTCCAGTTCCGCTGCCACATCCGTGAGCGTGGCGCAGTCCGGAACCGGCAGCAGATCAGGGCCCGGCAGACGGTCGGCGGGCCGGCGGCGCGGGTCCTCCAGGGCGTCGGCCATCGCCGACAGCGCCAGGCACAGCCGCTCGGCCTCGGCCACGCTCGGGCGGCGGGCGCCGTGGTCCAGGCGGACCGCACAGGCGGTCGCGGCGTCCACGATGCGTTCGGCGGCGGTGACGACGGTCAGCCAGTCGGGGTTGCGGTCGCGGGCGGCGAGGAGCTCCGCCGCGGCGGTCTCCGCTGCCGCCCTGGCCTCCCCCAGCGACCGGTAGGCGGCACGGCGCAGCGCCAGCCGCCGGGTGGGGTCCGCGTCCGGTGCCGACTCCAGGACGTGCCGGAGGAACTCCTCGGTGCTGTGCAGCGCCGAGGTGACGCGGTGGCCGACCCGGCGGCGCGGGTCGGCGAGCCGTGGCAGATGCCCGACGACGAGCACGATGCCGCAGGCGATGGAGGTGTCGACGACCCGCTCGGCGGCGGCTTCCTGAGAACCGCTGGCGTAGACGAACGACAGCACCATGAGCGTGATCGCCACGGTCTGGAGCGCGAAGTGGCGCGTGGCGAACGGCAGTAGCGCGCCACCCGCACCCGCCACCAGCGCGGGCCACCACGAACCGGTCAGCACCAGGCCCGCCCCGGCGAAGACCAGCACGCCGGCGACGGTCCCGGCGAAGCGGTTGACCGTACGGGAGAAGAGCGGGCCGAGGTCGGGTTTGACGAGGAAGGTGGTGGTCGCCGGGAGCCAGTACCAGTGCTCCGGACGCAGCAGCAGGGCCACGGCGGCGCTCGCGGCGATGCAGACGGCGACCCGCAGGCCGTAATCCCGCCCGGCGGGCCCGAACAGACTGCGCCCGCGCCGTGTCCGCCCGCCGGCGGCAGCCACCGCCGCACGGGCCACGGTGCCCGGCACGGTCAGCCACAAGCGACGGCCGGAGGGGGCCGGTGCCGGCGGCTCCGGTGCCGGGGGCAGCGGCTCCTGACGGGCGAACGCGACCGCGGCGTCCAGCAACGCCTGGTCGAAGGCGCCGCGTGCGGCCGTGCTGGTCTCCGGGGCGGACAACCTGCCCGGGGACCGCCCGGTGCGCAAGGCCTCGGCGAACTGCCGCGGACCCTGTGCCACGCGGGACGGCAGCGGCCGGGCCTCCCACAGCAGCGCCACGCTGGCCTCGCACAGCGCGGTCGCCGCGGCGAACCGCTCGGCGAGCAGGAGTTCTTCCGTACGGGCGGAACGGCGCAGCAGGCTGCTGGTGAGCCGGCGCAGCCGCAGGGCCTCGTCGGCGCGGTCCAGCGCGGCGGTGAGCCGGCGCCGGGCGGGCTCGGCACCGGCCCCACCGGCCGCGCCCAGGGCATCGGCGAGCGCGTCGAAGACCGTGGCGACCGCCGCCCGCTCTCCGCTGAGCGCACCGCCCGCGGGACGGGGCGAGCGCAGTACGAGCCGCAGCAGGAGCAGCCACAGGCAGCCGGCGAGGACGAAGAGGGCCTTCGCCCAGGGCGCCCCGGGCAGCGGCATCCCGGCACCCAGGACGGTGGTGGCCAGCATCTGCATGCCGGCGTTGGAGCGCACCGGCCCGGCGATGCTGCCCGCGCCGGAGACAAAGCCGACGGCGAACAGCGCCGGAACGATCCACCAGCCCGCGCCGGTCGTCTGCAGCGAGGCGCCGATCAGCATGCCGAACGCCGAGGCGAGGGCGGGCAGACCGATATGGACGATGCCGGTGCGCCGGGTGCCGGGGCGGTCGTTGACCCCCGCCAGCATGGAACCGAGACCGCTCAGTACGCCGGGTGCCGGGTGGCCGGTGGCGATGCCCGCGCCCAGCAGCGGTCCCGCGCACAGCGCACCGCGGGCGACGGCCGCCCAGGGCACGGGCAGCCGCTGCCAGTGGAAGGGGTGGGCCAGCCAGGCGGGCACGGCGCGCTGGGCGCGGAGCATGAGCCTCCTCAGACGACGGCGTACGGACGGCAAAACAGGATCCGAGGGGCGACATCGGCCAACGGTGCTGCTACCAGCCTAAGGTCCGGGATTGTCCGGACCACTGCCGCGGGGTTACCGCAAGATCACGAACGCACGGCGGGGAGGCGGCTTACCCCCGTAAGCACCTGCCCTCCACCCGGCCAGACGCTCACCGCACCACGCACCCCACACGTGCTGCCTTCGCACGTCCTGCCTTTGCACGTCCTGCCTTTTCCCGGGCGCGCGCTGTGTCCCGTCCTGCCCGCCCCACCCTCGTCAGCCTCCTCCCCGCCCGCTACCGTCCCGCCATGGCGATCAACACAGGTGACATGGACGTAGCGGTGATCGGCGGCGGCGTGATCGGGCTGACGTCCGCGATCGCGCTGGCGGAGGACGGGCACCGGGTGCGGGTGGTCAGCCGGGACGCCGTGGACGGTACGACGTCGGCGGTGGCCGGCGGGCTGTGCTGGCCGTACCGCATCCGGCCCTACGAGCGGGCGGTGCAGTGGTCCGTGCGGTCCTTCCATGCGCTCACCGCGCTCGCACAGCGGCCGGAGGAGACGGGCGCCCGGATGGTGACGGGCACCATGACGGACACGACGCACGGCGGCGGGGACGACGCACGGCAGTGCCCGGGCGACCGCCCCGACGACGATCTGGCCGCCTGGTACGACGCGGTGCCCGGGTTGCGGCGGGCGAGCGCCGAGGAGCTCCCCGAGGGACATGCGGCCGGGTGGCGGGCCCGTACTCCCCTGGTGGACATGCCGGCCCATCTCCGCTACCTGGAGCGGCGGTTGACGGCCGCGGGCGGCACCGTGGAACGGCATGAGGTCACCTCGCCTGCGGAGGCCGGCCGGACCGCCGACGTGGTGGTGAACTGCTCGGGGCTGGGCGCGCGTGAACTCGTACCCGATCCGGACGTCCATCCGGTCCAGGGACAGCTGGTGATCGTGGACAACCCCGGTATCGAGGAGTGGTACGTGTCCGCCGACGCGGGTTCGGCGGAGACGACGTATGTGCTGCCGCAGCCGTACGGCGTGGTGCTGGGCGGGACGGCGCGGGAGAACGTGTGGTCGCGGGAGCCCGATCCGGCGGTGGCGGAGGCCATCGTGGCGCGCTGTGCGCGTCGCTTCCCCGAGCTGGCGGGGGCGCGGATACGGGCGCACAAGGTAGGGCTGCGGCCGGCCCGCCCGGCGGTGCGGCTGGCGGTGGAGCGGCTGCCCGACGGCACGCCGTGCGTCCACAACTACGGGCACGGGGGTGCGGGGGTGACCGTGTCGTGGGGATGCGCGGACGAGGTGCTGCGGAGCGTACGGGCCCTCCGGGAGGGTGCGGGGCCGCTGGGCCGGTGACGGTGGCGGAGCCCGGCCCGGCCACGGAGCCGGACCCCCTGACACCTGCCGGCTGCCCGCCCGAAGGGCACCTGGGGCACCTGGGACTTGTGAATCGGCGCCGGACGAGATGAAGTTGCCGCCCAAGGGCGTACATCCCTTCACCGGTCCTGTGCGTCTCATGAGCAAGCGGCATTTCCATATCGCCGCACTTCAGGGGCATTTGGAGTATACATTTTGAAAAACGGCAAAATCGGCAAAAGGGGCATGCGTCGCGCGTCCGCGGCGGTTGTCACCGCGGGAGCCGTCCTGACCGCCGGGGCGTTCACCGCTCCGGCACAGGCCGCCACGCCCAAGGCCCCCACGATCGTCGCCAAGGGCGGCTTCGTGATGAACAACGGCACGGGGAAGTCCCTCTTCACCAAGGCCGCAGACACCCGCCGGTCCACCGGCTCCACCACCAAGATCATGACGGCTCGGGTGGTGCTGGCGCAGGCGAACCTCAACCTGGACTCCAAGGTCACGGTCCAGAAGGCGTACAGCGACTACATCGTTGACAACAACTGGGCCTCCTCGGCCAAGCTGATCGTCGGCGACAAGGTCACCGTCCGCCAGCTGCTGTACGGGCTGATGCTCCCGTCCGGCTGCGACGCGGCATACGCGCTGGCCGACAAGTTCGGCAGCGGCTCCACCCGGGCCGCGCGCGTGAAGTCGTTCATCGGCAAGATGAACTCCACCGCCAAGTCCCTGGGCCTGACGAACACGCACTTCGACTCGTTCGACGGCATCGGGAAGGGCGCGAACTACTCGACGCCGCGCGACCTGACCAAGCTGGCCGGCAGTGCGATGAAGTACTCCACCTTCCGTACGGTCGTGAAGACGAAGTCGACCACGCAGAAGGTCACGACGAAGAGCGGCGGCTACCGCAACATGTCGTGGGAGAACACCAACGCCCTGCTCGGCAGCTACTCGGGCACCATCGGCGTCAAGACGGGCTCCGGTCCGGAGGCCAAGTACTGCCTGGTCTTCGCCGCCACCCGGGGTGGCAAGACGGTCATCGGTACGGTCCTGGCCTCCTCCTCGGTGGTCAACCGCACCGCGGACGCCAAGAAGCTGATGGACTACGGCTTCAAGAAGTAGCCCGGCCCGGGACGCCCGAGGGGCCTGCGCGCAGCCATCCGGCCGCACGCAGGCCCCTTCGGCGTCACGCTGCCGTCAGGCCGCCGTCAGGCCGCCGTCAGGCCGCCGTCAGGCCGCCGTCAGGCCGCCGGCGCTGCGCGCGAGGCCGAGCCGGACGGGCCCGCCGGTCAGCCGGTCAGCCCGTCGGCCGGTCAGCCGGTGGCGATACGCGCCGACACACAGGGGTCCTCGTTGCGGTAGCCGAGGCGGTCGTAGAGCCGTTCGGCGGGAGTGTTGTCCGCGAGCTGCCACAGCGTGCAGAAGCCGTGGTGGCGTACGGCGTACCGGGTCAGCCACGAGGTCAGGGCCGCGCCGAGCCCCTGACCGCGCTGGCGGGCGTCCGTCGCAACGGACGCCATCAGCGGAGCGCCGCTGTCCCGCAGACTGCTCAGGGCGCCACAGGCCACCAGCTGCCCGTCCGTGCCGCGGATCCCGGTCCACAGGGTCACCTCGCTGGAGCCGGGGCCGGTGGAGTGGGCCGGGCTGTGCTCGTTGAGGAAGTCGAGCAGTTCCCCGTGGTGTGAGGCGTCAAGAGTGACCACCCGCTCCTCCGCCGGGTGCACGGGCGGTTCCTCCAGCGTCCAACGGAAGATCCACTCCACGACGTCGGTCACCGGCAGATGCCGCCTGACCTGGCCGGCGGTGCCGCGCGGCCCGGTGAACTCCCGGACCCGCTCGGGCAGGCCCTGTGCGGCACGCAGCACGAGTCCGGCGGCGGGATCCGGTTCGCCGACGCACCACAGATGCCCACGGGCGTCGTCGAGCCAGGCGGCAGCGCCCTGGCCCGACCAGCTGATGCGGTCGGCCGGCCGGCGCCGGGCGGCGCCGAAGCGCAGCAGCGCGCCGCCGGCTTGCCGCTCCAGGCCCTGGTCGAACAGGTCTGCGGTCCGGGGGAGAAGAGTCGTTGCCTGCATCGCTCTCAGGAAGTAAAGGAGGAGGCGAACGGCCCGGACACGCCCGCGCGCGACCGGAGTCCGTCCATCTGGGTACAGGGGGATCCCGGCAGCGGCTGCGCACACGCGCGCCCGGCCGACCGGGGCATCCACTGTGGCATACCGCCCCCGGGCCGGGGCAAATCCGGGTCCCCGCGCCCCGCACCGACCGGGGCGCGGACGCCGGAGGGGCCGGCCGGACACCACGTCCGGCCGGCCCCTCACCTGCCCTGCGGAACCTGCCCTGCGGACCATCTCGGTGACCGCTCACCGGAGCGCCGCATCCGCCGTGGCGAGCAGTCCGTCAAGGATTCGCGCGCCGGCCGTCGCTCCGGCCCCCGGGGGCGTGACCGTCCCCGCCGTCACCGCTCCCGACGCCGTCGTCGTTCCCGACGCCGTCACCGTTCCCGTTGCCGCCCGGCCCGATCCGGAGCTCGAAGTCACCGTCGTACCGCTCATGGCCCGCGATGACGGCCATCTCGACGGCCTCCTCGCCCTTCTGGCCGCGCACGATCAGCGGATCGCTGCGCAGATCGCGCATCAGCGCCCAGCACATGGCGATCATCACGACCATGAACGGCACCGCGACCAGAATCGTCAGATTCTGCAATCCGGTCAGGGCATCGCCCGAGCCGCCGCCGATCAGCAGCATGATCGCGGCCACCGCGCCGGTCACCACTCCCCAGAAGATCACTACGAGCCGGGTGGGCTCGAAGGTGCCCTTCTGCGAAAGGGTGCCCATGACGATGGACGCGGCATCGGCGCCGGAGACGAAGAAGATGCCGACCAGGACCATGACCAGGATGCTCATGACCGTGGCGAGCGGGTACTGGTGCAGCACGTCGAAGAGGTGGCCTTCGGGGGTGCTCGACCCGCTGAGCTTCTTGTCGGCCTGGAGCTTCATCGCCGAGCCGCCGAAGACCGCGAACCACGCCAGGCTGACCACGCTCGGTACGAGGATGACGCCGCCGATGAACTGGCGGATCGTCCGGCCACGGCTGATCCGGGCGATGAACATGCCGACGAAGGGCGTCCAGGAGATCCACCACGCCCAGTAGAAGACCGTCCAGCTGCGCAGCCAGCTGCCCACGTCGGCGCCGCTGCTGGCCTCCGTACGGCCCGCCAGCTGCGGCAGCTCACCGATGAACGAGCCGAGGGAGGTCGGCACCAGGTTGAGGATGAGGATGGTCGGGCCGACCACGAACACGAAGACCGCCAGGATCAGCGCCAGCACCATATTGATGTTGGACAGCATCTGGACGCCCTTGGCGATGCCGGAGACCGCGGACAGGATGAAGGCGATGGTCAGCACGGTGATGATGATGACCAGCAGGCTGGTGCTGACGCTGTCCATCCAGCCGAGCACCTTGATGCCGCTGCCGATCTGCAGCGCGCCGAGCCCGAGCGAAGCCGCGGAGCCGAAGAGGGTGGCGAAGATGGCCAGGATGTCGATGAGCTGACCGCCCCAGCCGTTCGCCCGCCGGGTCCCGATCAGTGGGGTGAACACCGCGCTTATCGTCTGCCGCCTCCCCCGCCGGAAGCAACTGTAGGCGATGGCCAGCCCCACGACCGCGTAGATGGCCCACGGGTGCAGCGTCCAGTGGAACATCGTGGTCGCCATCGCGGTGTCCATCGCCTGGGCGGCATCCCTGGGGTCGGTGCCCGGCGGCGGTGTGGTGAAGTGCCCCAGTGGCTCACTGACGCCGTAGAACATCAGGCCGATGCCCATGCCCGCGCTGAACATCATCGCGATCCAGGACACGGTCCGGAATTCGGGGTCCTCGCCCTCCTTCCCGAGGGTGATCCGGCCGTACTTGCTCACGGCGAGCCAGATCGCGAAGATCACAAAGCCGGAGGCGGAGAGCACGAACGCCCAACCGCCGTTGTCGATCACCCAGTTCAGCATGGCTGTCGAGGCGCTCTTGAGGGATTCGGTGGACGTCGCTCCCCAGGCGATGAAGGCGAGGGTGAGCAGCGCGGTCACACCGAAGACCACACGGTCGGTCTGCGGGGGCCCGGTCCGCCGCGGGTCTTCGGGAAGATCCGCCAGGGAGGGGGTGACACCCCCGTCTCTGGTTTCTTTGACTGTGTCCGACACGTGTCAACCTTCCATGGACTTCAATGGGCCATATTTTCCTTACCCGTTACCCCCTACCACACGAGGGCAGACGTTCATGGGCTTCGCGACCGTAAGGTGATAACCGGCCCGCTGGTCCAACAGCAGCGGGACGAGTGCCCGCAGCGACTGGCGCAGCGGTACGACGGCGCCGTCCCCCTCCCGCTTCCAGAGCACTCCGTGCAGCGCCAGTTCGTCCTTGACCTGCGTGAACTGTGCCGCGTCGAGACGGTAGGCGCAGGGCGGGTCGGCCAGGATCTCGCCGTCGCCGGGGGGTTCGTTGTCCGCACCGCCGAGGTAGACCGGGCCGTGGTCGGTGTAACCGGCGAGTCGGGCGGCGGCGGTGGCCGCCTCGATGCGTGGGCGGTGCCGGTCGGCGAAGGTGAACGCACCGTGCAGCGCCACCAGTTGGGAGTCCACCCGACGCCGGTTGTTGAGCGCGGGGTCGGCCTTCTCGGCGGCGGTGAGGGGGTCGACCCGGACCTCGACGAGCAGTCCGACCGAGCCCTTCACGCCGGTGGTGTTGCGCAGAATCCGTTCCTGGCCGTCGCCCGCGACCTGCTTGACGGGGTCGCCGGTCGCCGGGTCGGTCCAGATGCCGTAGACGCCGGTGGAGAATCCGGCGCGCTGGACGGCGGGGTCGACGAAGTCCCTGGAGAGCGCGGTGGCTTCGCGGTGCACCCCGTCGGCGGTATTGAGGTTGCGGGGCCACAGGGACAGCAGGTCCTTCAGGTAATACGGCGCGGTGGGGCCGTACTCGTGCAGGTCGTAGAGGGTGTCGGGGCGGTAGTCGCGGAGGACGGCGGCCATCGCGCGGGCCTCGGCGGTGCGCAGGGCCAGGTGATCGCGGTTGATGTCCACGCCGTCGGAGTTGCCGCGGGTGTCCGCGGCCCGGCCGTCGGGGTTGGCGGTGGGGAGCACCAGCACGTTGGTGTGCTCCAGGAGCCGCCGGGTGGCCGGGGCTTTGCTGTAGGCGAGGTTGCGGACGGTGGTCAGACACGCCTCGCGCCCGGCGGGTTCGTCGCCGTGCTGGGAGCAGACCAGCAGAACGGAGTTGCCGCGGCGGACGTCGGCCGGGCGCTCGGGGGCCGGGGCGCCGATCCTGACGAGCCGGATCGGGCGACCCTGTTTCGTGCTGCCGATCCGGTCGATCCGCACCCGGGCCGAGGCGCGGTCGACCGCGGTGAGGAACTCCTCCTCCTCGGCTCCGCTGGTCCAGCGGGCACCACGGCTGGTTTCGAATCCCGTACGGGGTGTGGGGGTTCCGGTTGCGCCGGCGGGAGGGGCCGGCAGGGTCGCGCCGAGGGGGGCTGCCAGTCCGATGGCCAGCGTCCCCAGGACAAGGCGGCAGGAGCGGGACCTCACGAAGGTGCCTCCCTTGGGTGGGCGGTGGGGGTGATGTGGGGGTGACGTGCGGGCCGGGGCGGGGCCGCCCGCGGTGGGCGGCCCCGGGCGGTCATCCGCCGGCCGGCATCCGGCTGATCGAGCGCGGCGGGGCGATACCGGGCGGCTGCGTGGCGGCGGCCGGGTGCCGGGACGCGCCCGTGGTGGCCCGCTCGAAGGCCGGGGCACCGCCGGTCAGCGGCAGTTGGGCAGAGGTGCCGGACAGGTCGAGAGTGAGCTTCGGTGTGGACGCGGGCGGGTCGATCAGGCCGGCGTCGGTTCCGGCCACGATGAGCGCGAGCCGGTGTCCGGCAGGCACGATGTGATCGCTCGCGGCCAGGTCCAGGGTGAGGGTGTAGCGCTTGCCCGGGGTGAGCGGGCGGCCCTTGTGAGGGTCGGCGTAGGTGCCGAGGTCGGCCCAGCCGCGGCTGAAGACGGTGTAGCCGACCTTCTGGGTGTCGGCAGCGGTCTCCTTGAAGCAGCCGGTGTCGCCCGGGGTTCCGGCGCCCCAGCAGGTGCGCTTGCCGAGGGTGGTGATGCCCTCGCCATCGGCGGCGTAGTTGCGGATGGTGTCGGGGCCCAGATCCACCAGGACGGCGGAGAGATGGGCGGTCGAGGTGCTCGGGGTGGCGGTCACCGTCACCCTGCCGGAGCCGGACAGCCGCAGCGGGGCGCGCAGCGGGGCGGTGCTGAATCCGGCCTTGGCGGACGTCGGTTCATCGATCCGGGCCGCCCAGTCGGCCTCGCTCAGTTTCGGGTCGTCGGTGAAGGTCGCACTCGCGCCGTGCGGCGCCTTGGCGGTGCCCAGCACGCCGACGCCTGGTGCGCTGCCGCCGCGCGGCCGCAGGGTGGTGGTCCGGGTGCCGGGAGCGGGCCACTGCGGGTCGGTGGACCAGGTGCCGGGGGAACGCTCGATATCGGCCATCGGGGCGCGGTCGATGCCGTTGTCGTAGCCCATCAGATAGTGGTCGAACCAGCGGTGCAGGGTCGTGACCCAGTCCCCGCGGCGGTAGTCGAAGGGGTCGACGTGCCCCGTCTGGGAGAGCCAGACCTTGCGCTCGACGCCGTGCCGGGCGAGCGCGTCCCACCACTGCCCGGCGTGCCGGGTACGGACATTGAGGTCCTGCATACCGTGCACCATGAAGACGCTGGCCCGGACCTTGTCCGCGCGCCGCACATAGTCGCGCTCGGTCCACAGCCCGGTCCAGTCGCCGCTGCGCGGCGCTCCGTCGGCGAGTTTCTTCTGCATCGCGGCGCAGCGCTTGTGTGCGTCGGGGCTGTTGACCAGATCCGCGAGGGCGTCGGGGCCCGAGTCGTAGAGCGGGGCGCCTTGGGCGAAGTAGTAGTCGTACCAGGAGGAGATACCGGCGATCGGGACGATGGTCTTCAGCCCCTTGACGCCGGTGGCCGCGACGCCGTTGGCGATGGTGGCGTCCCAGCTCTTGCCGATCATGCCGGTGCTGCCGTTGGACCAGTCGGCGGTGACGGGGGTTCCTCCCGTACGGGCGGTATAGGCGCGGCCTCTGCCGCCGAGCCAGTCGACGACGGCCTTGGCCGACCCGATGTCGGAGCGGCCGCCGACATCGATGCAGCCGTCCGAGCGGTTGGTGCCCGCGAGATCGACGAGGACGGTCGCATAGCCGCGCGGCACGAAGTAGTTGTCGTAGTAGAGCGGGAACTGGACCGGCCGGCCGTGGTCGTCGTAGGTCTTCTTCTGGCTCTCGTTGCCGCGTCCGCAGCAGGAGTAGTACGGGCTGGCGTCCATGATCACGGGGATCCGGCGGCCCTGCTGTGCGGGTTCGGCGGGCCGCACGATGTCGACGGCGACGCGGTCGGTCCTCCCGTCCGCGTCGCCGTCGAGCCGTGTGTCCACCCAGACCGATTCGCGTATCGCGTGGTCGTAGGAGTAGACGGGTCTGCTCTCGCGGGGCGCCGCCTGCACGGCGGCCGGCCCGATCAGGGCGGACAGCAGGGCGGCGACGGCCGCCATCACGAGCACGGTGAAGGAGGTGGTGAAGGGGGTGCGGAGGATCCGCGCAGGATTCGTCACGGGCGGACGGTAGCGCGGCTCAACTCCCGTGCGTAAGGGCCTGTCCCGCACCCTCGGCCGCCACGGCCACCGCGGAGGAAGCGGCATCGGAGGGCGTGGCCCGGGGGCGGCGCCTACGGGAAGTCCCGCCGGCCCGATTCGACCGGGCGACGGGGCGACGGGGCGACGGGGCGACGGGGCGACGGGGCGACGGGGCGACGGGGCGACGGGGCGACGGGGCCGAGGGTGGGGTTCATGTCGGTCATGTGTCAGATAAGGCCATGTACATGACGCCGCTGCTCCCCCGTGCATAGGGTCTGACGAGAGCCATCCCCCTACGAGTTGGAGGACTCGTGCGTCACAGACTCCTGGTCCCGGGTGCGGCCGCACTGAGCCTGCTGCTGGCAATCCCAGCCTCCGCGGCCGGCTTCACCCCGGGCGCTCCGGGCGTGGGCGACAGCTACTACCCCGAGAGCGGAAACGGCGGCTACGACGTTTCCCACTACGACCTGCGACTCAAGTACCAGCCGAAGACGGACCTGTTGGAGGGCACGGCGACGCTGCTCGCCAAGACCACCCAGGACCTCTCGCGCTTCAACCTGGACTTCGGCCTCAAGGTCAGTGAGATCCGGATCAACGGCAAGAAGGCCTCCTTCGCCACGTCCGGCAAGCACGAGCTGGAGGTCACCCCGGCCACACCGCTGGAGAAGGGCAAGCAGATCAGCGTCGTGGTGCGCTATGCGGGCAAGCCCTCCGAGCTGAAGATCGACAACTACAGCGCCTGGGCCCGTACACCCGACGGCGGGGTGATCGCCCAGGAGCCGGACGCCGCCGTGTGGTGGTTCCCGAGCAATGACCACCCCACCGACAAGGCGACCTACGACATCTCGGTGGCGGTCCCGGACGGCACCCAGGCGCTGAGCAACGGCGTACTGGCCTCGCACTCCTCCGAGCTGGGCTGGACGCGCTACAACTGGCGCTCGGACAAGCCGCAGGCGACGTACCTCACGACGCTGGCCGTCGGCAAGTTCGACATCACCACCGACACGACCGCGAACGGCCTGCCGGTCATCAACGCGGTCAGCAAGGACCTCGGTGCGAACGCGGGCTCGGCGCGGGCCAGCATCGAGCGCACCGCCGAGGCCACCGAGTGGCTGGAGAGCGTCTTCGGCCCCTACCCCTTCAATGCGGTGGGCGGCTATGTGCCGAATGTGCCGGCCCACTACGCGCTGGAGACCCAGACCCGCCCGTTCTACGGCGAGAAGGCCTTCGAGCGCGGTACGAACGTCTCCGTGGTGGTGCACGAGCTGGCCCACCAGTGGTACGGCGACAGCGTCTCGCTCAAGGACTGGAAGGACATCTGGATCAACGAGGGCTTCGCCGCGTACAGCCAATGGCTGTGGTCGGAGAAGGAGGGCGAGGGCACCGCTCAGGAACTCGCGGACTACGTCTACGCCCAGCACCCGGCCGATGATCCGTTCTGGAAGGTCAAGCCGGGCAACCCGGGCGCGGAGAACCAGTTCGACGACGCCGTCTACGACCGTGGCGCGCTGGCCCTCCAGGCGCTCCGCAACAAGGTCGGCGACAAGGCCTTCTTCGGGCTCCTCAAGTCCTGGCCGACGGAGCACAGGTACGGCAACGCCTCGGTGGCCGACTTCGTGAAGTTCGCCGAGAAGAAGTCCGGCAAGAAGCTTGCCGGGTTCTTCGACACCTGGCTGTTCCAGCCGTCCAGGCCCGCGGTGGGTGCGGGCAAGCAGGCGTTCGGCGCGGGGCGGGCGCCGGTCGCCGAGCCCAAGTCGTGGAAGCAGATCGCGGCCACGCACGACGTGCACCGGCACTGACGCGACACCCTGACGCGGCCCACTGACGCGGCACGCGGGCACCCGCTCCGGCGCCCGTGGCAGCGATCCGGCCGGTGCCGGGGGTGATCGCCCCCGGCACCGGCCGGCTTCGTGCCGCCTACCCGCGCGCCGCCTCTCCGCGCGCCGCCTGCCGGGCCCGGCGTGCGACCGGCAGGAAGCGCAGTCGCTCCGGAAGCACCGGGACCACGGCGCGGACGACCCGCCCGAAGCGGCGCAGCCGGCGCTCCTGCGCGTCCGTCCATTCCAGTCCGATGGCGCACCGGGCCTCCGGCGGCATCAAGCCGATCGTGAGGAAGCGCCGGAAGCGGGCGAACCGCGGGCACAGCCACGGCCAGGTCGGCCGGAGGAGCAGCCGCAACCACCGCGGACCGCGGTCCGGGACCGGCAACGCCGGGTCACTGGCCACCAACTCCCTTACCACGACGGTCTCTTCGAGTTCATTGTCGAGAACCTTGTGGTAGTACGGCCAGAACTCCTCGACGGTCTGCGGCATATCGCGGTCGCGGATGCCCAGGATCCGCCCGACCTGGAGCCACTCCGCATACAGCTGCCGCTCCTGCGCCTCGGTGAAGGGGCGGCCGAGATAGCGCTGCGCGTTCCGGAAGACGGGGTAGCCGGTGGCGTGCACCCAGGCGTAGTACGCCGGGGTGAGCGCGTGGTACTTGCGGCCGTGGGCGTCGGTCCCCTGAATCGTCTTGTGCAGTTGCCGCAGCCGGCGCCCCTCCGCGGCCGCGCCGTCACCCCCGTACACCCACAGCTGCAACGAGGTCAGCGACCGCTCCCCTCGCCCCCACGGGTCCGTACGGAACGCGGAGTGGTCATCCACTCCGGCGCCCACTGCCGGGTGTGCAACCTGCATGGTCAGCGCGGCCGGCAGGGTCAGCAGCATGCGGATGTCACCGGCCAACGACCAGAGCACACCTCCGACCGGCGGGGGTTTTGGATAATTTTCTACCGTATTCATGTCATTAATCATGATACGGCGAGTCCGGTCGCCGACGGATGCGGGGGGTGTGCCCGGTCGGGCGCGGCCCCTCAACGCCTTTGCCGCGTGGACCCGCCTGGTCGGGCCGGGCCGGGCCGGGCCGGGCCGGGCCGGGCCGGTAACGAACGAGGGCTGCGCGCACCCGAGTTGCTCCCAGTCCCAGGGATGCACACACCGGAAGCAGACCACTGAGCCACCGCAGGGAGATCGCCCCCACTCCGACGGCGTGCCCCTCTACGAAGCAGATCCACCACCGGTAAGACGACCGCCGGGCCTCGATGGACCCTTCCGTCCCGCTCGGCGACGGTGGCGACATCGCGACGGCGGGAGGACGGGAGGGCGCTTCGGTGCGGGGGCGGCGCGGTGTGGTGCGGCGCGGCGCGGCGCGGCGCGAGCCAGGGCAGGACAGGCCAAGGCGGGGCGGGGCGAGTCAGGACAGGCCAAGACAGGGCAGGCAGGGCGAGGCGGCCGGAATATACATCTCCGCCCGGCATCCCGCCGCATGCCACACGGCAGCCACTGCACCCCCATAAGCGAAATTAGCCCGTAAGGGTGATTTTGCCTTGAGATAAACCCCATGAGCTGGGTCGATGACATCACCGCTTTCCCTTTCCGGGCGCAGATAGTGACAAGGACGTCACGGAACGCGACACTCGCGACATCTGTCCGAACCACCCAAAAGGAGCAACTCATGTCCTGCCCTCCCCCTCCGATTGACGCCCGCAAGGCACTCGACTTCCTGAGGACGAGCGGACTCGTCGACCTCAGCGTTCCGCTGGAGCGAGTCGTCGACCAGGTCAGCCAAATCGACGACGTGGCCGGCTACGTGCTCGCCTGGGAGCGCTACGTCCTGGTGGTCGCCAACCAGGTCGCCGAGCCCGACGACTCCGCTGCGCGCAACTGACCGTTGACTGCACCGATCGCCGGGAGGCATCCGATGGACACGACGCAACCCGGTGACGGCATGTCACAAAGGCGCGCGGTGGAGACCCGGGCAGTCGCCTGGCTCGCTGCGCGCCACCAGCTGATCGATCCGGCCGAAGCCGCCCCGGACCGGGTGTTGTTCGCCCGCAAGGCGCTCATCGAAACCGCCTTCCTCGTGGGGCTGCGGGCGCGCCTCGACCCGGAGCCGCTGGACGGTGACTACGCGGCCCTCCTCGATCAGGTCGAGGCGATCACGGCCCGCCCCTCCTACCGGGAGCTGATCGCCCGGGACGAAGCGGCCCTCCTATTGTACGCGGGGACCTATGCGGCACTCCGGCTCTGTGGACGCGAGGACCCGGAGTTCCGGCACGTCATCACGCAGGCCGCGGCCGGAGGGTACGCGGCGGTCTTCGAGCGGATCCCGTACCGGCAGCTCGATCTGCTGCACACCCTGGAGCTGTGCGGCGTCTACCACACGCTGCCGACCGTGGACGACGTCCTGCCGTTCACCCTGCTGTGCAACGGCCCGAATGTCGCCAAGCTCACCGACCGCGACATCTACGCCATCACCCACACGATCTTCTACGCCACGGACTTCGGCCTCCGCGAGCCCCGCTGGCCACGAGACTTCGACCCGGGCGCGGCGGTGGAGCTGCTCGAAGCTCTGCTCGTTCTCACCCTCGGCCAGGAGAATGCCGACCTGGTGGGGGAGCTTCTGTGCTGTCTGCTGTGCCTCGGCGTGCGGGACTCCCAGGAAGCCCGCCGGGCATGGGAGTTCCTCGCGGCGGCACAAGAGGCCGATGGACGGGTCAACGGACCGCCCGGTGTGGTCCACCCCGAACTGGCCCACGGGGACGACGCGTACGGACACTGGGCCACCGGCTACCACACCACCATCGTCGCCGCCCTGGCCGCGCTCCTGGAGCGCAGCCCCAGGGTGATGCGGAGGCATCGGCCGTCCGCAGCGAAGCCCCACCTGACCGTGGAGGAGCCGCTGCGGCGGGCAGTGCTGTGGCTGGCCGACACGACCCGGCGCCATGACCCTGTCACGTACCTGCCGGCCGCGGCGGCTGTCGCGCATGCAGCCGAGGCCTTGGGTGAACCCGAGCTCGCCCGTCCCCTGCTCCTGGATTTCTCCGAACGTCTCGCGCACGCGGACGTGGACGTGTGGCAGGGACACGGGATGGAGGTCGTGGGCGAGTTCGCGTTCGGTCTGCGGACTCACGAGATCACCTGCGCATCACTGGACGCCTTCCTCAAGTCCGCCGCCGCTGCCGTCGAACTCCTGGAGGAGGTTCCGCCGCAGGCGGCGTGCAACGTCCAACGCCTCGTCGATCTGGGCCTGATCTCCCCCGGGTGTGCGGCCGCGCTGGGGAACGAAGGCGCCGACACACTCCACTCAGCGCCCAGGACGGCAGCCGCCGGCCTGCCCCATGCCTGGAAGAACTACCGCCTGGGGCACATTGCCGCCCTCGTCCGGGACTGGACTCGCGCCGGTCGGGCACAGCACCGCATCACCCGTGACGCGATCGCCTTCCTCCTCGCCCAACAAAGCCCTTGCGGCGCCTTCGGCCACCCGGCCTGCGACGATCCGGCAACGCGGGAACGGACCATGCTGTCGTGGACCCAGAGCATCGTCACCGCCCTGGCCGCCGTGCACACCACCTGCGGCACGGTTCCCACTGCCCCGCAGCCCTGCCTCTGACTCCGGCAGTCGGTGCCCCCATCGCCATACGCTCGCAGTCAGCGCCCCATCGCCATGCGCTCGGCAGGGGCACGCCGTGGCTGCCAGGCCAGCAGCGTCAGAGGGGGCGCCGGCCGTTGCATGCTCGCGCACGAAGTACCTGTGACCGACGAACCCCGTCAGTTCCCGGTCTGCCGCTATCCGCTGATCGGCGGCTGAGCCGCGGCCGTACTGCGGGCAACGGGCGGGGAGTTCAGAGGTCGTAGACCGTCACCGGTATGCCGCGCCGGGTGAGCTGCTCGGATATCAGCGGCACCACCCGGGACCACTTTCCTCCCGCCAGGCCGCAGCCGATCCGCGGCATATGGACCGACGCCCCGAGTTCCCGGGCCCGGTCCGCGACCCGGCCGAGCCCGGCGCCAATGGCCTCGTACCGCACGGGGGCACCCTTGCCGCCCACGCCCCCCGCGGGCGTCTCTCCTGCTCGAAGGAAGGCGGGAGCCGGGGAGAGGATCCCTTGCTGCCCGACGACGTTGGCCACCCAGAGCTGGTCGGTGACCTGGACGAACTGGACCGCACCCAGCCCGAAGTCGTTCCGCGCACGCTCGCGGTGCCACCGTCGGTAGGCGGCCTCCGGCTCGGGCCAACGCCGGGAGAGCGCAAGCACAAAGCCCTTGCCCCAGCCGCCCAGGTCGTTGCAGAGATGCACGATCACCTTGACGCCCTTGCCGTGCGGCGCTGTGGCGTCCCCCTTGACGTATGAGATCCCCGTGTTCTCAGTCATGTCTCCACGGTAAAGGCGGCCACTGACAATCGACCGGAGCCGGCAGGACCGGGCCGAGGACCGGACCGCAAGGACCCGTCTCCGGCCGCTGTCCACCAAGGCGAAAGGGCGGTCGCGGACGCCTCCCGGCCTCCGCGACCGCCCTTGATTCCGCAGGCGTGCGCTACTGCGCGACTACTTCGACAGCTCGCGTTCCGCAGCGATCCGGCTCACCCGGCCGCGGACCGCGAACCAGCCGACGACCAGCGCGACGGCGAGGACCGGGATCATCAGCACGGTCTGCCGGCCGACACCGTCGTCGAACCACATCAGGACGATGACGCCGAGCAGGAAGGCGATGGTGACGATATCGGTGATCGGCGTGCCCGGAAGCCGGAAGCGCGGGCGCTCGACCAGGCCCTCCTTCGACCGCCGCACGAACACCATGTGGCAGACCATGATCGTGCACCAGGTGCTGATGATGCCCAGCGCCGCGATGTTCAGCACGATCTCGAACGCCTCACCCGGCACGACGTAGTTGAGCCCGACACCCAGCACACACACCGCGGCGGTGAGCATGATGCCGCCGTACGGCACCTGGTTGCGGTTCATCAGGCCGGCGAACTTGGGCGCGGAGCCCGCCATCGACATGGAGCGCAGAATGCGGCCGGTCGAGTAGAGCCCGGAGTTCAGGCTGGACATCGCCGCGGTCAGCACCACGAGGTTCATCACATCGCCCGCCGCCGGCACACCGACGTTGGACAGCACCGTGACGAAGGGGCTCTCGCCGCCGGTGTACTTGTTCCACGGCAGCAGCATGGCCAGCAGGATCACCGATCCGACGTAGAAGACGCCCACCCGCCACATGATGGAGTTGACGGCCTTCGGCACGACCTTCTCCGGCTCACCGGTCTCACCGGCGGTCACACCGACCAGTTCCACGGCGGAGTAGGCGAAGACCACGCCCTGGAGCACGATCACCACCGGCAGCAGGCCGGTCGGGAAGAGGCCGCCGTGGTCGGTGAGCAGGCTCATGCCTGGCGTGTGCCCGTCGACCGGGTGCTGGGTGGCCAGCAGGAAGATGCCGATGAACATGAAGACGACCAGCGCCGCGACCTTGATGATCGCGAACCAGAACTCCAGCTCACCGAAGATCTTCACCGAGATCAGGTTCACCGTCAGGACGACCGCCAGCGCGATCATCGCCATGACCCACTGCGGGATGTCGGTGAACATGCTCCAGTAGTGGGTGTAGAGAGCGATCGCGGTGATGTCGGCGATACCGGTCGTCGACCAGTTGACGACATACATCCAGCCGGCGACGTAGGCGCCCTTCTCCCCCAGGAACTCGCGGGCATAGGAGACGAACGAACCCGACGACGGACGGTGCAGCACCAGCTCACCCAGGGCCCGTACCACGAAGAAGGCGAAGAGGCCACACACCGCATAAGCAATCGCCAGCGCGGGTCCGGCGGAGTGCAGTCGGCCACCGGCACCCAGGAACAGGCCGGTGCCGATCGCTCCACCGATGGCGATCATGTTGATATGCCGGCCCTTGAGGCCCTTGCTGTAGCCCGCGTCGCCCGCATCCTGCTGTGCGCCGCTCCCCCCGTCAGGTGACCTGCCGGCTGTCTCGGTGACGGTTTCTGTGCTCACTGGTGGTGCATCTCGCTTTCGGGGAGGCGCTTGAGCGATTGCCGATCCCGCGGATCGCGCGGACGGCCGACGGCACACCTTCCCCGAAGAGCGCTCCCCCGTCTGTGGGCAAGATCACATCGTGTATAGGCCATCCAAGATTTGTCCTTATTTGTCATGAATTAACCGACGGAACAGTTTCAAGGGAGGTGCCAGTTCACCCGATTCCGGGCCCCCTCTCTCGCCCGGCAACCAGAATTTCTTGTCCTGTTCGGTCTGACTGAGGCGCGTGTTGGGTTTCGCGACGGTCCGCGCGATCTCCGCGACGGTCCGCTCAGCTCCGTGTCGATCAGCTCAGCTCCGTGACGATGCACTCGGCATCCGCGCGCACCCTCGGATGCCCGGCCGGCTCCCGCAGCGGCCCCGCGATGCCGCCGTCCAGATGCGGCGCCGTCCCGCCTGCGCCACCCCGCCCGGCCGGCGCCCCGCAGGGCTCATGCCTGCCGTCCGCACCGGGGCCCGGCCGCCGCGCCGGGCGGCAAAGGGGGCAGAGAGGAGGGGCAGAGAAGGTGGGGCAGAAGGGTTCCGAGGGTTTTACAGGAGTGGTGAGACAGCAATACTGATGAACATGATGGAGTCAGCCACCGGCTTGACGGTCGACGAACTGGCCGCCCGCGCCGGCGTCACCGTCCGCACGATCCGCTTCTACAGCACACGCGGCCTGCTGCCGCCGCCGGAGATCGGTCCGCGCCGGGTCGGCCGCTACGGACCCGACCACCTCTCACGGCTCGCGCTCATCGAGGAACTCCAGCACCAGGGTCTGACGCTCTCCGCCATCGAACGCTATCTGGAGCAGCTGCCGCCGGATCTGAGCGCCCAGGATCTGGCCATCCACCGGGCGCTGGTGGCGAGTTGGGTTCCGGACAAGGCGGAGGACGCCACCCGGGGCCGGTTGGAGCGGCGGGTCGGCCGGGCGCTGACCGAGGAGGATCTGGACCGGCTGGCGGCCATGAGCGTGCTCGTACGGACCGATGACCCGCAGGTCTTCCGGGTCGACCCGGGGCTGCTGCACCTGGGTGCCCGGCTGCTGGACGTCCCGATCGCGCTGGAGACCATCATCGCGGCGCGCACCGTCGTCATCGAGCACACCCGCTCGGCGGCCCGGGAGCTCAGCCGGCTCTTCAAGGACGAGGTGTGGGAGCCGTACCGGGACGGCGGGCCGGACGAGGAGGAGCTGGCGCGGATGAAGTCGCTCTCGGCCCATATGCAGCCGATGGTGGTGCAGGCCCTGGTCACCGCCTTCCAGCGGTCGATGAAGCAGGAGCTGCGGGAGTCGTTCGGCAAGGAGGGCGGCCAGGGCCCGGGCGGCCGCACCTCGCAGGGGTGAGGGGCGGGCCGCCGGGGCCCGCCCCCGGACCGGTCGGTGCCCGACCGGTCGGTCCCTGACCTGTCGGTCCCTGACCTGTCGGTCCAAGACCTGTCAGTCCATGACCGGTCGGTCCGTGGCCTGTCAGTCGCTGAACTTCTCGCCCTTCTCGGCCTTTTCGACCAGCAGCGCGGACGGCGCGAACCGGTCTCCGTAGGCCGCCTGCAGCTCGCGGGCGCGGGCCACGAAACCGGGCAGGCCGACGAGTTCCTCCCGCCCCGGCCCACCCTGGTAGCCGTTGATGTACTGGATCACGCCGCCGGTCCAACCCGGGAAGCCGATCCCGAAGATGGAGCCGATGTTGGCGTCGGCGACGGAGGTGAGCACGCCCTCCTCGAAGCAGCGGACGGTGTCCAGCGCCTCGGAGAAGAGCATCCGCTCCTGCATGTCGAGGAACGGGACGGTGGTGTCCTTCTTGGTGAAGTGCTCGCGCAGGCCGGGCCACAGGCCGGCGCGCTTGCCGTCGTCCCCGTACTCGTAGAAGCCGGCGCCGCCGCTGCGGCCGGGGCGGCCGAACTCGTCGACCATCCGGTCGATCACCGCGTCGGCCGGGTGCGGCTGCCAGCTGCCGCCGGTCTCCTCGACCGCCCGCTTGGTCTCCTCGCGGATCTTGCGCGGCAGGGTGAGGGTCAGCTCGTCCATCAGGGACAGCACCTTGGCCGGGTAGCCGGCCTGGGCCGCGGCCTGCTCGACGGAGACCGGGTCGAGGCCCTCGCCGATCATCGCCACGCCTTCGTTGATGAAGTGGCCGATGACGCGCGAGGTGAAGAAGCCGCGCGAGTCGTTGACGACGATCGGGGTCTTCTTGATCTGGCGTACCAGGTCGAAGGCGCGGGCCAGGGCCTCGTCGCCGGTCCGCTCCCCCTTGATGATCTCCACCAGCGGCATCTTGTCGACCGGCGAGAAGAAGTGCAGTCCGATGAAGTCCTGGTCGCGCTCGACGCCTTCGGCCAGCAGCGTGATGGGCAGGGTGGAGGTGTTGGAGCACAGCAGCGCGTCGGGAGCGACGATGTGCTGGATCTCCTTGAACACCTTGTGCTTGAGCGCGACGTCCTCGAAGACCGCCTCGATGACGGCGTCACAGCCCGCGAGGTCCGCCGGCTCGGCGGTGGGCGTGATGCGCGCCAGCAGCTCATCGCGCTTCTGCTCGGTCGTACGGCCCCGGGAAAGCGCCTTGGCGAGCAGCCCCTCCGCGTACGCCTTGCCCTTCTGCGCCGCCTCCGGGGTGACGTCCTTGAGGACGACCTGCATCCCGGCCCTGGCACAGGAGTAGGCGATGCCCGCGCCCATCATGCCGGCGCCGAGGACCGCGACCTTCTCGACCTTGCGGGGCGCGATGTCCTTGGGCCGGTTGGCGCCGGAATTGACGGCCTGCAGGTCGAAGAAGAACGCCTGGATCATGTTCTTGGAGATCTGGCCGGTCACCAGCTCGACGAAGTAGCGCGCCTCGATGGTCTGCGCGGTCTCGAAGTCGACCTGGGAGCCCTCCACCGCCGCGGCGAGGATGTTGCGCGGGGCGGGGTAGGGCGCGCCGTTCAGCTGCTTCTTGAGGTTGGCGGGGAACGCCGGGAGGTTGGCCGCGAACTTCGGCTGGGCGGGGGTGCCGCCGGGGATGCGGTAGCCCTTGACGTCCCAGGGCTGCTGGGACTCGGGGTGCTCGTCGATGAAGGTACGGGCCTTGGCCAGCAGTTCCTCGGGCGTGGCCGCGACCTCGTGGATCAGCCCGGCGTCCTGGGCACGGGGGGCGTTGTACTGGGTGCCCTGGAGCAGCACCTTCAGCAGCGCGTCGGCGATCCCGAGCAGCCGGACCGTCCGGGTGACGCCGCCGGCGGCGGGCAGCAGGCCGAGGGTGACCTCGGGCAGGCCGATCTTGGTGGCGGGGGTGTCGAGCGCGATGCGGTGGTGGCAGGCGAGTGCGATCTCGTAACCGCCGCCCAGCGCCGCGCCGTTGATCGCGGCGACGACGGGCTTGCCGAGGGTCTCGATACGGCGCAGGTCGCGCTTGATGCCGTTGCCCGACTCGAAGGCCTGCTGGGCCGTGTCGGGAGTGACGGCGATCAGGTCGCGCAGATCGCCGCCGGCGAAGAAGGTCTTCTTGGCGGAGGTGAAGATGATGCCGCGGATGCTGTCCTTCTCGGCCTCCAGGCGGTCGGCGACCGCGGTGAGGGAGGTTTTGAAGGCGTTGTTCATGGTGTTGGCGGACTGGTCCGGGTCGTCCAGGACCAGGGTGACGATGCCGGTCTCGTCCTGTTCCCAGCGAATGGTCGACACAGCAGCGGATTCACTCATGGTGCGTACTCCGTAGTGGGTGGGACGAGGGTCAGAGGCGCTCGATGACGGTGGCGATGCCCATACCGCCGCCGACGCAGAGGGTGGCCAGGCCGTAGCGCTTGTCCTGCCGCTCCAGCTCGTCGATCAGGGTGCCGAGGATCATCGCGCCGGTGGCACCGAGGGGGTGTCCCAGGGCGATGGCGCCGCCGTTGACATTGACCTTGTCCAGGCTCAGGCCCATGTCCTTGACGAAGCGCAGCACGACGGCGGCGAAGGCCTCGTTGATCTCGACCAGGTCGATGTCGTCGATGGTCAGCCCGGCCTTGGCGAGGGCCTTGCGGCTGGCGGGCGCGGGGCCGGTGAGCATGATCGTCGGCTCGGAGCCGGAGACCGCGGCGGAGAGAATACGGGCCCGGGGGGTCAGGCCGTAGCGCTCGCCGACCTCCTTGGAGCCGATGGCGACGAGCGCCGCGCCGTCCACGATGCCGGAGGAGTTGCCCGCGTGGTGGACGTGGTCGATCTTCTCGACCCAGTGGTACTTCTGCAGGGCTACCGCGTCGAAGCCGCCGGCGTCACCGATGGTGGCGAAGGACGGCTTGAGGCCGGCCAGGGAGTCGGCGGTGGTGCCGGGACGCATGTGCTCGTCGTGGTCGAGGACGACCAGGCCGTTGCGGTCGCGCACCGGGACGACGGAGCGGTCGAAGCGGCCGTCCTTCCAGGCCTCGGCGGCGCGCTCCTGGGAGAGCGCGGCGAACTCGTCGACATCCCGGCGGGTGTAGCCCTCGATCGTGGCGATCAGGTCGGCGCCGATGCCCTGGGGGACGAAGCCGGTGTCGAAGTTGGTCATCGGGTCGGCGAACCAGGCGCCGCCGTCGGAGGCCATCGGGACCCGGGACATGGATTCGACGCCGCCTGCCAGGACCAGGTCCTCCCAGCCGGAACGCACCTTGGCGGCGGCCATGTTGACAGCCTCCAGACCCGAGGCACAGAAGCGGTTCTCCTGGACGCCGGCCACGGTGTCGGGCAGCCCCGCGGCGATCGCCGCGATCCGGGCGATGTCGGAGCCCTGGTCGCCGACCGGTCCGACGACGCCGAGCACGATGTCGTCGACGGCGGCCGGGTCCAGGCCGGGGAAGCGTCGGCGCACTTCATGGATCAGACCGACGACCAGGTCGATCGGCTTGGTGCCGTGCAGTGCGCCACTGGCCTTGCCGCGGCCGCGCGGGGTGCGGATCGCGTCGTATACGTACGCTTCGGTACTCAAGTCAACAAGCCTTTCGCATGAGGGTGGAGGCAGGGGCGGCGGGTGGGGACCGGGGCCGGTCCGCGGTCAGCCGAGCAGGGAGCGTCCGATGATCTCCTTCATGATCTCGGTGGTCCCTCCGTAGATCGTCTGGATACGGCCGTCGGTGAAGGCCTTGGCCACGCGGTATTCCGCCATATAGCCGTAGCCGCCATGGAGTTGCAGACAGCGGTCGGCGACGCGCTTTTGCAGTTCGGTCGCCCACCACTTGGCCATCGAGGCGTGCACCGCGTCCAGTTCGCCGGCGGAGTGATCGGCGATACAGCGGTCGAGGAACGCCCTGGTGACGGCGCATTCGGTGGCCATCTCGGCTATCTCGAAGCGGATGTGCTGGAGCTTGGCCAGCGGCCGTCCGAAGGCTTCGCGCTCCTTGACGTACTCGCTGGTGATTTCCAGCAGGTGTTCGGCGCCGGCGACAGCGGCGACGGCGATACCCATCCGCTCCTGGGCGAGATGGGTCATCAGATGGACGAAGGCGCCGTTCAGCGTGCCGAGCAGGTTCCCCTTGGGGACGCGGACGTCGTGGAAGAACAGCTCGGCGGTGTCCTGGGACTTCTGCCCGATCTTGTCGAGGTTGCGGCCACGCTCGAAGCCCGCCATGCCCCGCTCGACGACCAGCAGGCTCAGGCCGTGCGCCCCGCCTTCCGGTGTCGTTTTGGCCACGACGATGACCAGGTCGGCGAGGATGCCGTTGGAGATGAAGGTCTTGGAACCGTTGAGGATCCAGTGGTCGCCCGCATCCTCGGCGTGGGTGCGGATGCCCTGCAGGTCGGAGCCCGCCCCGGGCTCGGTCATCGCGATGGCGGTGATGATCTCGCCGCTGCAGAAACCGGGCAGCCAGCGGGCTTTCTGCTCCTCGGTGCCCAGCGTCGTCAGATAGGGACCGATGATGTCGTTGTGCAGTCCCACGGCCAGCCCGGCTGCGCCCGCCCGGGTGAATTCCTCGGCCAGCACCGCGCTGTAGCGGAAGTCGTGCTGTCCGCCCCCGCCGTACTCCTCGGGAACCGCCAGGCCCAGGAGCCCCTGCTTGCCGGCCGCCCGCCAGGCGTCCCGGCTGACGATGCCGTCCTTCTCCCACTGCTCGTAATACGGCGTCACTTCCCTGGCGAGGAAGGTCCGTACGACCTTGCGGAAGGCCTCGTGGTCCTCGGTGAAGATCTGGCGCTTCAGCTGCGCGGTCATCTCTGCGGGCCCTCCTCGGAGCCGGTTCTTGACGGTGTCGGTCAGTGTGAGGGGCCCCGGCCGCCCCACGGGATGGCGCCGGACGGCGCCCCTGGCGAGCGGACCGCCCCGCACACCACCGGCCCTCCCCAGGGGGAAGGCCGCGGCCTCTTCGGCCGCCGGACATGCGTCGGCCGCGTACGGGAGCGTGGTGGCGGGTGCCATCAGCCGGCCGTGTCCTTCTGCTCGGCGCGGACCGGGTCGGCGGGCGGGGCGTCGGCGACGCGCGGGGCGAGGAGGCCGGGGACCTGCCAGTCGCGGGCGATCTCCACCAAGTCGGCGCCGGGCTGCGCCGGGGGTCGGCGTACCGTGCCCGGAGTGCGCGAGAAGCGCGGGGCGGGCGCGGGCTGGGTGAGTCCACTGTGCTCGACGAAGGTGCCACGGGCGGCGAGATGGGGGTGCTGCGGCGCCTCGCGCAGGGAGAGCACCGGCGCCACACAGGCGTCGGACTCCGCGAACACCGCCGTCCACTCCTCGCGGGTCCGGGTCTTGAAGCGGGCGGCGATGGTGGTGCGCAGCTCACCCCAGGCGGCGACGTCGTCGCGGCTGGGTGCCTCCTGTTCGATGCCCAGCAGCCGGATGAATGCGCCGTAGAACCGCGTCTCCAGCGCGCCCACCGCCATATAGCCGCCGTCGGCCGTCTCATAGGCACCGTAGAAGGGTGCCCCGCCGTCGAGCAGATTCGCGCTGCGCCGGTCCTGCCAGCCGCCGGCCGCCAGCATGCCGTGGATCATCGCCGTCAGATGGGCCGTGCCGTCGACGATGGCGGCGTCGACGACCTGGCCCGTTCCGCCCTCGGTGCGGGCGTGCTGGAGGGCGGCGAGGACGCCGATGACGAGGTAGAGGGAGCCGCCGGCATAGTCACCGAGAAGATTGGCGGGGATCGCGGGCGGGCCGTCGGGCGGGCCGATCATGCCCAGGGCGCCCGTGATGGCGATATAGCCGATGTCGTGTCCGGCGGTGTCGGCGAGCGGGCCCTGCTGTCCCCAGCCCGTCATCCGGCCGTAGACCAGTCGGGGGTGGCGCGCCAGGCACTCCTCGGGACCCACTCCCAGCCGCTCGGCCACGCCCGGGCGGTACCCCTCGATCAGCACATCGGCGCGCTCGACCAGTTCGAGTACCTGCGCCACTCCGTCGGGGCTCTTCAGGTCCACCAGCACGGAGCGTTTGTTGCGGTTGGTGACGTCGCAGGCCGGATCGACGCCCAGCCCCGGGCCTCCGGGCCGGTCGACACGGACGACATCGGCGCCGAGGTCGGCCAGGAGCATGGCGGCGAACGGGCCGGGGCCGATGCCCGCGAGTTCGACCACCCGCACCCCGCTCAGCGGGCCGTTCCCTGTCTCCGTCATCGCGCCCCATGCCCTTCCGCACTGTGACACTTCTGATGTAACACTCGTGATGTTAAGAACGTGTTCCACTTTCCACAAGACCCCCGAGCCACGTGGCAGCAGCCAAAAGGCCCGCGCCGTCGATGCTCAACTGCCATCGCCGTCGCGGGCCTTTGCGCGCCTGCTGCCGCTGCGCCGCTATCCCCCGTCGAGCTCGGCGATGAGCTTCTTCGGGGCTATGACGCGATACGACTCCTCCGCCCAGTCGCAGAGCAGCTCGGCCGGCGGAACGCCCGGCTCCGCCAGCGGCACCCGCACCCATCCGGACTTGCCCAGGCCGTATCCCGCGGGCTGGGCGCCGGGCAAGGTCAGAGCATGGGCATGCGCTGCGGGATCCTTCAGCTTCAGTGTGACCCCGCGTGGACGGCCGCCGTCGTCGATGCCGAGGAAGACAAAGACCCTCTTGTTGACCTTGATGACGCTCTCGCCCCAGGGGAACTCCTCCACGGCCCCGGGAAGCCCGAGCGCGAACGCGCGCACCCGCTCTCGCACCGCCACCGGACCCGCCGCCTTCGCCATGCGCTCCTCCACATCCGTCCCCCGTACGCCACCGCCCGCGGTGCCGCCCGGCGCCACGCTCGTCCTGCGCGGGCCGCCCAACGCATTCCACGCTAACGGCGACCACTGACAACGGCCCGCGGAGCGCCGAACGCCGGGCCGACCGAGGGACAATTGCCGTCATGTCCGCCCCGCAACTCGCCAGGTGCCGGTCCGTGGCTTCGGTTCGCTGCCGGGAGCGGACTCCCCCGGCGCCCGGTGGAGCACCGCTACGCCGAGTCCGGAGCCACCTCCCCGGATGCGGATGCGGATGCGGGAGCGGGAGCGGATACGGATGCCTGCTCCACGGGCAGCGCCCCCACCTCCCCGGCCTCCGGCACCAGGTGGTCTTCGGGCGCCTGACGGTCCACGAGCCGGCCCAGCCGCCGGGGGACATTGCCGCCCACCAGGATGATGACCACAAGCGTCAGTCCGAAGGTGAGCACGGCCAGCGCCCGCCCCAGGGACATGCCTTCGGCCAGATGGGCTCCCAGGACGGGCGCCACCGCTCCGCCCAGGGCGCCGACGTTGTAGACGAAGCCCAGAGAGGCGGCGCGGGTAGCGGTCGGGAAGTGGCCGGCGAGGTACTTCGGCAGGATGCCGGAGATGCCCTGGCTGAGCGCGAGCAGCCCGAAGACCAGCGCGCCGAGCGCCGGCAGGCTGTCGCGCACCGCGAAGACCGGGAAGACGAAGGCGAGGGAGGCCAGCAGGGTGCCGGCATAGGCGCGGCGGGTACCGAACCGGTCGCCGGCGAAGCCCGCCAGCCAGCAGCCCGCCATGGTGCCGAAGCCCGCGTAGAACATCACATCGGTGACCTGTCCGGGGGCGTACCCGAGGTCGGTCTTGAGGTAGGTGGGCAGCAGGGCCTGGATCGGCCAGCTGTAGAGGAAGGCACAGAACACCGTCGCCATCAGGGCCACGTACAACAGCCACCCGCGACGGCCGCCGAGCTGCGCGGCGAATGCCACCAGGCACACCGCCACGACGACGGACAGCCCCGGCACGGACCCCGCGCCGACGGGCGTGAAGACGCAGAACAGCGCGACCGAGGCCGCCGCCGCCAGGGCGGTGTTGACCCAGGGCCGGATCCGACCGCTGGACAACGGCCGGAAAGGATGGGGACGTTCCTCGTCCGTGCCGGCGGTGCCGATCTGCCGCTGCCAGTCACCGGCCTCCGGCAGCGATCTGCGGATCCAGAGGGCGACCAGGACGGGCAGGACGCCGATCCAGAACATCCAGCGCCAGCCCCAGTGCGGGACCACCCACTTGTAGAGCTCGGCCGCGAGGACGGTGCCGCCGGCGTAACCGGAGATGATGAATCCGGAAGCGCGATTGCGCCATCGGACGGGCCAGCTCTCCAGCACATACGTCACACCGGCGCTGTACTCCCCCGCCATGCCCAGACCGATCACCAGCCGCGCGACGAACAGGCTGGTGTAGCCCCAGGCGAAACCGCAGGCGAAGGTACCGAGGGAGTACAGCAGGATGCTGGTGACCATGGCGGTCTTGCGGCCGTAACGGTCCCCCATCGCACCCAGGACGGCGCCGCCCAGCCACCGGGTGATGAAAGCGCCGGAGACCAGCGAGGCGGCGGTGGCGGTGCTCAGATGGAAGTCGTCGGCGATCTCGGTCAGCACGAGCGTGATCAGGACGAAGTCGAAGCCGTCCAGGAGATATCCGATCCAGGCGGCGAACATCGCCTTCCACTGGCCCGGGGTGACCTCCTGCCGCCAGTTCCGTCTGTGCTCAGGGATGTTCGCGGGACGCGTCGTCACGGCTGTCCGGCCTCCTCCGGCGATCGGCGGACGGTACGGTGCGCGGCACCATCGGGGCAGCTGCAGGGCGACGGTCGGGGCAGTCCGGACATCGGACGTCCTATGTCGTCGGTGCCATGGGGGAATCTGGACCGGTCGCCACGCTCTGTCAAGACTGCGTGCCACCCTCCATGCCGCCCGGGGGAGGCAAGGGAACGGCCAAGGCGGCGACCGGGACCGGACATTGACGGGGCGACGGTGACTGCCTAATGTCCGGGCTCCGTGCCCAGTGGGCGGTCGAGAGGACGCACGATGCGACGGCAGGACACCTCCGGACGGGACCATGACCTCGTCCTCTACGGCGCGACCGGTTTTGCGGGCGCCCTCACCGCCGCCTACCTTGCCGCACACGCTCCCCAGGGCTGCCGCTGGGCGCTGGCCGGGCGCAACACCGCCAAACTGGAGCAGCTGCGCGACCGGCTGACAGCGATCAACCCGGACTGTGCCGACCTGCCGCTGCTACGGGCCGACAGCGGCGATCCAGACTCGCTCCGTGCCCTCGCCGCCGGTACCAAAGTGCTGGTGACGACCGTCGGGCCGTATCTGATCCACGGTGAGCCGCTGGTCGCCGCATGCGCCGCGGCAGGCACCGACTATGTCGATCTGACCGGTGAGCCGGAGTTCATCGACCGGATGTATGTGCGCCACGATGCGACGGCCCGCGCCTTTGGTGCGCGCCTCGTGCACGCCTGCGGATTCGACTCCGTCCCGCACGATCTGGGAGTGCTCTTCACGGTGGGGCTCCTCCCCGAAGGCGCCCCCGTACGCATCGACGGCTTCGTGCGGACCAACGCCACCTTTTCCGGCGGCACTCTGGCCTCGGCACTGACCGCCGCATCGCGTCCGGTCGCCATGGCGCGGGCCGCCCGCGAGCGGCAGCGGGCCGAGCCGCGGCCGGCCGGCCGTACGGTGCGGGCGCCCTTCGGGCCGCCTCTCAGGAGCGGTGAAACGCGCACCTGGGGCGTGCCGTTGCCGACCCTCGATCCTCAGGTCATCGCCCGCTCCGCCGCCGCGCTGGACCGTTACGGGCCCGACTTCCGCTACCGCCACTACGCAGGCGTACGGCGGCTGCCGATCGCCGTCGGCGGGGCGGTGGGGGTGGGGGCCCTGTGCGCACTCGCCCAGGTGCCGGCCGCGCGGCGCTGGTTGTCGCGACGCCTGGAGCCGGGCGACGGGCCGGGCCCCGAGCGGCGCGCACGCAGCTGGTTCACGGTCCGCTTCGTCGCCTCCGGCGGCGGCAAACGCCTGATCACCGAGGTCTCGGGCGGTGACCCCGGCTACGACGAGACAGCGAAGATGCTCGCCGAGTCGGCGCTCAGCCTGGCCTTCGACGACCTGCCGGAGACCGCCGGCCAGGTGACGACCGCGGTTGCCATGGGGGACGCGCTGACGGCCCGCCTCCAGGATGCGGGCATCACGTTCCGCGTCGTCCAGGGGTAATCCCGGCTCCCCTTGTGTCCACCCCGTCAGGCATCGGCGAGCGCCCTCCGGCACAGCGAGTCAGCGGCCCGGGTCGTCTCGGGAAGCCGGTAATGCGCTGCCAGGTGGAGCGTATGCGCACAGGCACGGTCGAGATCGATGCGATGCCCCACGGAGACGAAGACCGGCTTGACGCCCCTTTGGGTACGCAGCGCACGTCCCACCTCCTCGGCTCCGTCCAGGAGAGGAGAGGTGGCGCCGCGGTCCGGTCCGGGGAGTTCGTACCGGAAGGTGAAGGGGTTCTTGGCGACACCGATGGTGGGCAGCCCGGTCAGCACTCCCAGGTGGCTGGCGAGCCCGAAGCGGCGCGGGTGCGCCAGCCCGTAACCGTCGCAGACCACGAGGTCAGGGGTGCGGGCGAGGCGGGCGAGGGCATCGAGCACGGTGGGGATCTCACGGAACGCGAGCAGTCCGGGGAGGTACGGGAAGGAGATCTGCCCGACGGCGGTCGCCTCGTCGACGACGGCGCGCGTACGGGCGTCCAGCGCGACGGCGGCAGCGGCGACGACATCACACGCGTCGTCGTAGGCGACATCCACCCCGACGACAGTGCCCTCGAACCCCGGTTCCGGACCGGGTTCATCGAGCCGCACGTAGGTCCGCAACCGGTCCTGGACCGCGCGTGCCCGGTCTTCGTCGGCCGGCCAGTTCCGCAGTTCGTCTTCGCAGGAGATCATTCCAGGAGTGTCCATGGTGACCGCCACGCTACCGAACCGGTGAGCGAGCCTCTGACCAGGCCGGGAGACCCGATCATGATGCGTTGTCAGTGGCGCTGGGTACCTTGGTGAGCGTGCAACCGGACCCCGCCGACCGCACAGGCGGCACCGCCGAGGACAGCCCCCGGCGGTCCCGTCGTGCACCGCCATCGGCACTTCGCCGCTCTGAAGCCTTCCGAAGTCTTCGTGCCCGCCCGCCCTTTCGGTTCCCGCGGGATTCACCCCCGGCGGTCTGCCCGTGGTGCTGCAGTTCATCGGTGCCCCGCGCGCGGATCTCGCCGTCCTCCGGGCAGGGCATGCTGAGGAGAGCGCCACGCGGTCCGGGCGGCGCCGCCCGGACCGGTCCGCGGTCTGATCGTCCCGGCGTCCTGCCCCTGGAGGGCGCGGCACTTCCAGGACTTGTACGTGTTCGCAGACACCTGCCCGCAGAGTTCGCCGCACCAGCTGGAGACACCTGCTGCGACACCAGCTCTGGCCTGCACATTCCCTTCCAGAGCGAAGCCGCGCTTCCGCCTGATATCTCGTCTATATTGCAGCTATGTTCGTACTGGAACTGACCTACACCGCGCCCCTCGAACGCGTCGACGCCGTCCTTCAGGAGCACCGGGAGTGGCTGGAGAAGGAGTATGCCGCCGGGCATTTCCTCGCCGCCGGCCGCAAGGTCCCGCGTGAGGGGGGCGTGATTCTCGCCGCCGGGACGGACCGTGCGACCGTCGAGCGGATCGTGACCGAAGATCCGTTCGCCCTCGCCGGGGTGTGTGAGTACCGGATCACGGAGTTCGCGGCAACGACGACCGCCCCCGCTCTGGAGCAGTACCGGGAACAACTGCCGTCCTGAGCAGCCGTCCTGAGCAGCCGTCCCCTTCCGCCCGGACCGCCGCGCTCCGGCCGTCCGGGCACCGCCCTCGGCGCTGTGAACACCACTCGGCCCCCTCCGCCTTGGGTGCTCGGCGGGCGGAACACTCGCTCCTGTCCCGTCAGCTCGGCAAACGCCCCTCTCCGGGACTACGAAGTCTTCGTCGGCGGCATCGCTGAACCACTGAGCGAGCCGGAGCTCACGGGAACGGGTGACGCGGGCCAGCGCCCCCCATTGCGCCAGTAGTCCTGGATGTCCTCCAACTGACGCCCCTTGGTCTCGGGCGCGGTGGCGGCGGCGAAGACCAGTGCGGCGAGCGCGAGGACGCCAAGGCCCGCGAATGTCCAAGCCGCACCCGCCCAGGCCATCAGGGAGGGGAAGAACTGAGCGATCAGGAGATTGGCGACCAAGTCGGCGGTGAGCATCACCGAAGCCCCGGTCGAGCGCAGTTGGGCGGGGAAGGCCTCGCTCGCATAGACCCAGATCAGCGATCCGAAGCCGAAGTTGAAGGCGGCGGTGAACAGCAGGATCGCGGCGAAGCCCACCCAGGTCGAGGCGCCGTGCAGCTCGCCCCTGGCGAAGACCGCCGTCAGGACGGCGAGCATCACCACCATCGTGCCGATACCGCAGAGCAGCACCACCCGGCGGCCGAGGCGGTCGATGATGAGGAGGGCGAGCACGGTCGCGGCCAGCGAGGCGAGCTGGACGAAGGACGGCAGCAGGAAGTTCTGGCCGTTGCCGGTGAAGCCCATCTCCTCGAAGATCTGCGGGCTGTAGTACGTCACGGCATTGATGCCGGTGATCTGGCAGAAGAATCCTAGGCCGACAACGAAGAGCGCGGCCCGGGCATAGGGCTTGCGCAGCAAGGACCGCGCCGATCCACCGCTCTCCCGGGCGAGCGCGGACGCCACGACAGCGACCTCCTCACGCGGGTCGACGTCCGGATCGGTCATGGCCATGACCTCGACAGCTCGTTCCGTGCGTCCCTTGAGGACGTACCAGCGCGGGGTGTCCGGCAGCCTGAGCAACGGGATCAGAACGAGTGCGGCGGGGATCGCGGAGAGACCGAGCATCCAGCGCCAGTGACCGCCGCCGGACAGGCCCCAGTTGACGAAATACGTGATGACGATGCCCGCGACCGTGGCCACTTGGTAAGCGGCGACGGAGGCTCCGCGGATACGCGCCGGAGTCGATTCGGCGACATAGAGCGGGGCGGCGACAATCGAGATGCCGATGGCGATGCCGAGCAGGAAGCGGACGGTATCCAGCACGACGACGTTGGGGGCGACGGCGGAGAGTGCGACGAATACGGCGTACGAGCCGGCGACGATCAGCATCGACGCCTTGCGGCCCAGGGCATCGGCGAGCTTGCCGCCGATCAGCGCGCCCACGATGGAGCCGAACACCAGGATGCTGTTGACCAGGCCCTTTTCGGTCTCGGTGAGATGAAAGTCCTTGCTCAGGAACACCAGGGCACCAGAGATGCTGCCGGTGTCATAGCCGTAGATGACGCCGACGACGGCGCCGGTGAGCGCGAACAATCTGCCGGTGCGGTGTGCGGTCCCGGATGACGGCGGCGGGGGCGTCGCGGAGAGCGTGGCAATGGACATGGGACGTCCTTTGTGCGGCGGAGCGGGCCTTGCTGCATGACTGAGCTGTGTGACTGGACCGTGTGACTGGACCCTGTAATCAGGCTGCATGACTGATCTTGCAAGTATTCGGCGCCTTTCACGCAGCTGTCAACACTTTCCTGCACACGCCCTCGGCGCCCTGCGGCAACCCGATGTCCACCCAGGTCAGACCAATTCCCACTCCCCGCAAAGCCACTACCCGCCCCTCCCCTCTGGCGCATCCGCCCGAACGAGGGATGGAACCTCGGCAACTTTCTGCGTACAGTCGATTGCAACGAACGCAAATCTTGCACTTTCACGCAGGCGTCCAAGGGCGCAGACACGCAGACCGATGAGCACATGCGCATCGCAGAAGGGTGGGCCATGAGCGAGATCTCGTACATGGAGCAGGAACTGCACAGCCAGCCGGAGACCTGGCGGGAGGCCGCGCGGATCGGGGCGGTCACGGACTCGCTGCCCAAGGCCGGACAGCGGGTGGCCGTCATCGGCTGCGGCACCTCATGGTTCATGGCGCAGTCGTATGCGGCACTGCGCGAAGCAGCCGGACAGGGGGTGACGGATCCCTTCGCCGCCTCCGAGGCGTTCCTCGGCACCGACCGCGGCTATGACGCGGTGGTCGCGATCACCCGGTCCGGCACCACGACCGAGGTGTTGCGTGTGCTCGATGCCGTCAAGGGGCGCATCCCGACGGTGACGATCATCGGTAGCCCCGAGACACCGGCGGCTGCGGTCTCCGACGAGATGGTCGCGCTTCCCTTCGCCGATGAGGAGTCGGTGGTACAGACCCGTTTCGCGACGACTGCGCTGACGATGCTGCGTGCGCATCTGGGCGAGGACGTCTCCCGGGCGGTGACCGACGCGGAGGAGGCACTGGCCGCGCCGGTGGCAAAAGAATGGGTGGACGCCGAGCAGTTCTCCTTCCTCGGGACGGGGTGGACGTTCGGTGTGGCCAATGAGGCGGCACTCAAGATGCGGGAGTCGTCGCAGAGTTGGACCGAGTCGTACCCCGCGATGGAGTACCGCCACGGCCCGATCGCGATAGCTGCACCCGGCCGGGTGACCTGGCTGTTCGGTCCGGCACCGGATGGTCTGGAGGCTGATGTGGTGCGGACCGGGGCGCGCTTTGTGTGCCATGCGCGCGATCCGCTGGCCGATCTGGTGCTGGTCCAGCGGGTGGCGCTGGAGCGGGCCCGCGCCCGCGGCCTGGACCCGGACAACCCCCGCAACCTGACCCGCTCGGTGATGCTCGAAACGCCGTCCGTCTCGTAGACACCCGCCTCCCCCACACCAATCAGCCCCGTCCGCAAGGGAGCCAGCCTCCGATGCCCCTCGTTCCGACCTCATCGATCGTGGACGCCGCGCGTGAGGCGCGGGTCGGTGCCGCGGCCTTCAACGTCATTCATCTGGAGACGGCCGAGGCGCTCGTCACCGCCGCCGAGCGCACCGAGATCCCGTTGATCCTGCAGATCAGCGAGAACTGCATCCGCTACCACGGCAGCCTGCTGCCCCTCACCCGCGCCACCCTCGCCCTCGCCGAAGGCTCCACGGCCCCGATCGCGGTGCACCTCGACCACATCACCGATGCCGAGCTGGTCCACCAGGGCATCGCCGCCGGGGTGGGCTCCGTCATGGTGGACGCCTCCGCGCTTCCGTACGAAGAGAACGTGGCCACCACCGCCGAGCTCACCACCTGGTGCCATGACCGTGGCGCCTATGTGGAGGCGGAACTCGGCGAGGTCGGCGGCAAGGACGGGGTCCATGCGCCGGGGGTACGCACGGACCCGGGCGAGGCCCTGTCCTTCGTCCGTGCGACGGGGGTGGATGCTCTCGCCGTGGCCGTCGGTTCCTCACATGCGATGCATGAGCGCACGGCCGTACTGGACAAGGCCCTCATCGAGGCGCTGCACACCACGCTGCCGGTGCCGCTGGTACTGCACGGCTCATCCGGAGTGCCTGACGACGAGCTGCGGCGGGCCATCGCCGCCGGAATGACGAAGATCAATATCTCCACTCACCTGGTCTCCGTCTTCACTCACTCGATACGGCACACACTGGGCGCCGACCCCTCGCTGGTGGACTCCCGGAAGTACCTCAAGCCCGCCCGGGAGGCAGTGGCCGAGGAAGCGGCGAGACTGCTGGAGGTGCTGGGCACTCCGGCGGCGGTGCCGGACCAGTGCGCAGCCCAGGCGCCGGCCCGGGGGTGAGACACCCGGGGGTGAAACAGCCGCAGGCGATCGCCGCCTCGGCGGCGCTTCGTCACCGTGGAGGGCATGGCCCGGCGCGGCGGAGTGCGAGGGCGCCTACGGCGCGTCACCCTGACCTGCTGAGACGAATTAGGCTCGCGCCATGAAGCGCCATGAACGGATGAACGCACTGCTCGAGCTGCTCGGCGACCGAGGCCGGGTGGACGTCGAGGAGGCGGCGACCGAGCTGGAGGTCTCGGCCGCCACGATGCGGCGCGACATGGATGCCCTGGCCGAGCAGCAGTTGCTGACCCGCACCCGGGGCGGTGCGGTGCTCAGTTCGGTGGCGTACGACCTGCCCATCCGGTACAAGCATGCTCACCGGTCCGAAGAGAAGGAGGCAGTGGCACAGGCCGCGGCGAAGCTCGTCGAGCGGGGGCATGTGGTCGGGCTGAGCGGCGGCACGACGACCACGGCGATCGCACGGGTGCTTGCCACCCGTCCGGACTTCGCGGAAGCCGGCCCGCAACCGCATCTGACGATCGTCACCAACTCCCTCAACATCGCCAATGAGCTGGCCGTGCGGCCGCAAATCAAGATCGTGCTCACCGGCGGGGTGGCACACTCGCGGTCATTTGAACTGGTCGGACCGTTCAGCGAGTTGGTGCTGCAGCAGATCTCCATCGATATCGCGTTCATCGGCGCCAACGGCATGGACCCGATGATGGGGGCCACGGTGCACGACGAGGCAGAGGCCCGGGTCAACCGCCTGATGGCCGAGCGTGCCCGGCGTGCCGTGGTCGTCGCGGACTCGTCAAAGATCGGCGAGCGCTGCTTCGCACGGGTCGGCGACGCGGATGTCTTTGACACGTTCATCACGGACAACGGAGCGAAGGAGGCGATCCGCCGGGAATTCTCGGATCGAGGACTGAAGGTGGTGGCGGCACGCCCGCCCTCCGGCGAGTGACACCCGGCCGCCGGCCGGAAGGAAAGCCGGCCCTCGGCAGCCGCCCCTCCGGCGGCCAGCCATCGTCAGGCCCGGCGTCGGCAGTCGGCAGTCGGCAGTCGGCAGTCGGCAGTCGGCAGTCGGATCCAACCCGCTCGGTTCCCACTCAGCCTGATCGGCCTGATCGGCCCGCTCACTCCGATCAGCCCGATCGGCCCGATCAGCCCGATCGACCGGGAGCCGACCCCGGCCCGGCCCGATACCCTCGGCTCGCTTCGCCCGACCACCTCGGCTGGCTTCGCCTGACCCCCTCGCCTCGCTTGTCCCGACCACCACCCCGGACCGCTTGACCCGACCGCCCCCCACTGCTCAGCCGGCCCCCTCGGCCCGCTCGCTCCGCCCGGCCCGGTTCCGGAAGGGCTGCTCTTGTGTCGCGCTTTGGTCCCTGTGTGACCCCCGGGGCTGTTTTCCCCTGGGCGGGTATGGACAATGGGAATGAACGTGCGAACCCGATGTGGGCTTCGCGGGGGTATCCGAGGTTTCCAGCGGGGGAGATGACGTGCGGAAGATCCTGGCCATAGCGCTGGCAACGGTGGCGTGCAGCGCCTCTCTGACAATGGTCAGCGCCTCGACCGCGGCAGCGGCCGACCGGACGCCACACTGCGTGGTGGTGCGGAAGTACTTCAACAAGGGTCACCAGCGCTATGCCCGCCTGACGAACCTGTGCAGCCGGCGGACCGCGTGTTTCACCATCATCGTCCCGCATCAGCGCGACCCCCGCGGCCGCCTCCCCAAGGGTGCGACGAAGGACGTCCGCTACGGCACGACCTGGGCCTCGCGGGCCCTGTACGTGAAGAACAGTTCCTGCTGAGCGGACGCCGGCAGGGCGCTGGAGCTGACGAGTGCGCGGGCCGAGGCACCCTGCCCGAGTGGATCAGACGCGTACGGCGACGCCGTCCAGCACCATGGACAGGTACTGGCGGGCGATCTCCTCGGGGCTGTGCTGTCCTCCTGGCCGGTACCAGCTCGCCGCAACCCAGACGGTGTCGCGGACGAAGCGGTAGGTGAGCCGGATGTCGAGGTCGGCTCGGAAGACGCCGTCCGCCACGCCTCGCTCCAGAGTGCCCAGCCAGGCCCTTTCGAACTTCTGCTGGGAGTCGGCGAGATAGCCGAAGCGGGACTGCCCGGCCAGGTGCTTGGCCTCCTTCTGGTAGATGGCGACGGCCGCGCGGTGCCGGTCGATCTCCCGGAAGGATTCGGTGACCAGGGCTTCGATGGTCTTCCTGGGGCCGAGCCCGGCGGCGAGTACGGCGTCATAGCCGTCCCACAGCTCGGTCAGGAAGCTGGACAGGATCTCGTCCAGCATCGATTCCTTGGAATCGAAGTGGTAGTAGAGGCTGCCCGCCAGCATCCCGGCCTCGTCGGCGATGCGGCGGACGGTGGTGGCGTTGTAGCCGTGTGCGGCGAATACCTCCGCCGCAATGTCGAGCAGTTCGCGGCGGCGCTCCGGTGACGCGTTCGCGGTCGTCGTCTTCTTCTTGGCGGCTGGCACCTGATTATTGTCGCCCCCCGCGCCATCCCCTCCCCTCCCCTCCCCTCCCCTCCCCTCCCCTCCCCTCCCCTCCCCTCCCCTCCCCGCTCCCTTCCTCCACCCCACCCGCTCTGCCGCCCCCGGCCCGGAGCCCTGCTTACCGACGCCGGACGTGACGGGCAGCATGTATTTCGCTAGTAAAACACCTGTTAATCTTCTTGCATGGGGAAGCATGCCAGGCAATCCGGAAAAAGCGCACGTACCGTGCCGGGGAGTGCGGTGCGAGCCCGGCCGCTGCCCCTCAGGAGCACCGTGCGGCTGCGCCGTCCCGTCGACATCTGGCACAAACCGGCACTCAGCGCGGTGGCAGCGCTGGCGATCCCCGATCTCACCTTGTTCTGCCTGGGCCGGCTGGATCTGATCCTGTACACCTCGGCAGGGGCGATGTGCGCCCTGTACGCGCACGGCCTGCCGTACGCCGCCCGCGCCCGCACGCTGCTGTGGGTGGTGCTCGGAATGGTCGCGAGCCTCGGCATCGCGCTGACCGCCGCCTCGCTGACCACCTCGACTGCGCTGCTCGTCGTGTTCGCCTCGCTGCTGGCCGCGGTCCACAAGATGGTCTGTGATGCCACGCGTATCGGCCCGCCGGGGAACCTCATCCTGACGTTCATCGCGGCCTCGGCCTTCTTCGTGCCGCAGCACCTCGGCCAGGTGCCCCTGCATATGGCGGCGGCGCTCGCCGCCGGAGGACTCGCCTGGCTGGTCTGCATGGCGCCGGCGCTGATACGGCCGCAGGGGCCGGAGCGGATCGCCGTCGCCCGCGCGCTGGAGGCTGCGGTAGGACTGCTGCGTACCGAACCGGGCTTTGGCGGAGTGGAAGGGGCCGGTGGGAAACCCACTGGCGGGGAACCCGGTCGGGAACCCGCTGGTCGGGAACCCGCCGGGGGTAAACCCGCCGGTCGGCAACCCGCTGGGGATGAACCCGCCGGTCGGCAACCCGCCGGTCGGCAACCCGTAGGTCGGCAACCCGCCGGTGTGGCGCACGCGCGGCATGGCACTGCTGCCGCCGTGAACGCCGGCTGGCACACCCTGTTTCTGGTTCCGGCGCGCACCCCGGCGAGAGCCGCCGCGCGGGCCGGGCTCGAACGACTGCTGGTGCGGGCCGAATCGGTGCTGGGTCATGACGGCCGGTCCGCCGCAGGCGAAGCCGAGCGGCTCGGCGCCTGGGCTCGTGAGCTGCGCAGCGGGCGGCCGCTGCCCCGGGTTGCGCTCTCGGCCGCGCAGGCCGAGGAGCTGGTGGGCGTTGCCGACGAGGCACGGGAGCCGCGGCGGCCTGCGCCCGGCCGTCCGCGCGGGGTGCGCGCGGTACTGGCCCGGCTCGCACCCGGGTCACCGCTGCTCCCGATAGGCGCGCGGGTCGCCGCCGGGTGTGTGCTGGCGGGCTGGGTATCCATGGCCATCGGCGTCGGGCACCCGTATTGGGCCGTGGTCACCGCGGCCTCGATCTACCAGGCCAACACCACGCTCTCCTGGCAACGAGCCCTCCAACGGACCCTTGGCAACCTTCTCGGTCTGCTGCTCTACACCGCGCTGCTGCCGCTGACGCACCTCGGAGAGCTCGCAATGGTCGCGATGGCGCTGGTCTTCCAGCTCGGCACGGAGGCCTGCATCACCCGTAATTACTGGCTCGGCTCGGTGTGCGTCACACCGATGGCGCTGCTGCTGACCGAGTTCGGCAGGCGGCTGCCGGCCGGCACGCTGATCGCCGACCGCTGGATCGACACCGTGGTGGGCGCGGTGGTGGGACTGGCCTGCTGCGTCCTGATCACCAATCGGCGGGCCGCCCACCGCATCGAGGTCGCCCTGGGGCGGGTTGCGGCCGCGCAGACCGCCGCCTTGCGACTGCTCGCGGCGAGTACCGCGCCCGGGGCGGACGACACCTGGGAGAACGACACCCGGGAGACCGGTCGGGCCCACGAGGCCGCTCGGGCCCACGAAACCGGTCGGGCCCATGAGACCGACCGAGCCCGGGAAACCGACTGGGCCCGGGAAACCGACTGGGCCCGGGAAACCGACCGACCCCGGGAGACCGACCGGCTCCAGGAGACCCGCTGGGACCAGGAGACCCGCTGGGCCCGTGACCGGCTGGCCGCGGGGCTGGTCGAGCTTCGCGATGCCGTGGAGGTGGCGGCCGGCGAGTGGTGGCAGCGTGCCCTCCCCGAGGAGCGGATCGCCCGTGCCGAGCAGCAGGGTCACCGGACGCTGGCCGGGCTCGTCCGGCAGCTCCCGGCACCGGTGCCGGCCGCCTGACCCGCGGTACCGCCCGGCGCGGCGGCCGGCACACGGCAGGCACAATTGGGGGCGTACGGCATGGCCGAGAGGAGTGTGCGGGTGACCGAGGACATCGTCGCGGGGGTGCTGCGCCAGTGGCAGCAGGTGCACCCCGGGCTGGACACCGGCCCGATGGCGGTGATCGGGCGGCTCAACCGCTGTTCCGCACTGCTGCAGCAGGCGGCAGATGCGCCACTGCGAAAGGCCGGACTCACCCGTCCCGAATTCGACATCCTCGGCACCTTGCGCCGGATGGACCGTGAGCTGACCCCCGGGCGGGTGGCCCGGGAGACCTTCGCGTCCGGTGCCGCGGTGACCAAACGCGTACGGCAGCTGGAGGAGCGCGGGCTGATCGCCCGTCGCCCCGACGACCGGGACCGCCGCGTCGCGCATCTTTCACTCACCAATGAGGGACGCGAGACCATCGACCGGCTGCTGCCCGAACAGTTGCGGTACGAGGCGGCGCTGCTCGAAGGCATCGGCGATCAGCGGCAGGAGGAACTCTCCGCGGCGTTGGGCGAGTTGCTGGTGGTGCTGGAGGGACGGCTCGGCAGCCTGATGGAGTAACGACGACCGCCGGGGTGGGTTGGCGTGGGGTGGGGTGGGGTGGGGTGGGGTGGGGCAACGGGCCGGAGGCGGGGCACGCACCGTGCGCTGTCAAGACTGCCGCCAGGACCCGCTATCAGGACCGCCGCCCGGGCTCGTCACCAGGACCGCCGTCACGGCTCCAGTCGTGCGATCCGTCCTCGCTCACCCGCGGCCCAGCAGCCCAGGTCCGGGGCGCAGTCGACGGTGTCGTACGAGCCCTGGTCGAAGGTGTGCCAGGTGCGGCCGCCGTCGAGGGTCAGATCGCTGCCGGACGGGCCGACCGCCACGGCGAGGCGCCGGGAGTGCGGGAGCCAGACGGCGCCGGAGCGGTAGGCGCTGGGGGGTTCGGCGGCCGGTGTCCAGGTTCTGCCGGCGTCGTTGCTGACCGCGGCGGCGTGGGGCGAGGGCTGGTCGGGGCGGAAATCACCGCCGACGGCGAGGAGATGGGTGCGGTCGCGGAGGGCGAGCGCGAAGACACCGCGGGCCGGGTCGCCCGCCGGTATCGGGGTGTCGGTCACCGACCAGGTACGGCCGCGGTCGGCGGTGTGCAGAACGCGGGCGGTGGCCGCGCCACCGGTCGCGATCCAGGCATGCCGGCTGCCGGCCGAGACCAGGCACTGGCCACTGGCGGCGAATGCGGCTTCGCCCGGCCGGGCCGGCGGCATGCCCTTCGACGGCAGTACGCGCCAACTGCGTCCGCCGTCCGCGGTGGACAGGATGCGGTACCTGCCGTCAACGGGGTCGCTGAGCGCGATGCCGTGCCGTCGGTCGAAGAAGGTCAGGCAGTCGTAGAAGGCATGGGGGTCGGTGTTACGGAAGCTTTCGGTCCAGGTGGCGCCGGCATCGTCGGTGCGGAAGACCCGCGAGGCCTCCCCCTCACCGATCGCGAGAACGACCGCACGGCGCGCATCGAGCGCCTCGATGTCGCGGAACTCCAGTCCACCGGCACCGGGTGGGGAGATGTTGCTCCAGTGCTTGCCACCGTCGTGGCTGCGCAGCACAGTGCCCGCCGTACCGGCAACCCAGGCGGTCGTACGGCTGACGGCCGCCAGGCCGCGGAAGCGAGCCGTGCTGCCGCTGTCCTTGAGCCGCCAGCCGGCGTGCGGGGCGGTGAGCGATGCCGCCGTTGCCGGCGCGCCGCCTTCCGATACCGGTGTCGCCGCGGGCGAACCCGCCGGGGCCGCGGTCGCCGGCCCGGCTGCCGTTGCGGCGAGCACCGCCATACCGGCCGCCACGGCCGCCACGGCCGCCATGGCCGCCCGCCACCGAGCCCTGCGGGTACCCGGCACCCGCCGTGTGTCCCGGTCCCGGTCCTCTTTCCGGCCCCGGCCCCGGTTCCGGTCCCGGTCCCGGTCCCGGTCCCGGCTCCCGCACAACAAGCGTCCCGTGCGCCGCAATTCGCCCCACCCCGCTCTGGTTGTGGGCTGGAAGCTAGCCCAGCCCGCCCCGGCCGTCCAGACCACCGGCCGGACCGCGCTCCAGACCACCGCCCGGACCGCACCCCAGACCACTGTCCAGACCACCGCCCAGACCACCGCCCCGGCCCCGCCCCGGACCACCGCCCGCAGCCGCCGATACCCGACCCACCGCACCATCGCCGATGCCATCGCCCACCCCTGCCCACCCCTGCCCACCCCGCCCGCGACAACCGGCGAGAGCAGGCGGCGGCCGTGAGCCGCCGTATGCCGCACTCATGGCGCACCGGCCACGCGCACCGGCCACGCGCGCTGACCACGCGCAGCAAACACGCCTGCAGACCAAGCCCGCTGACGCCGCGCTCCGACGCCGCACTCCGACGCGCGCGCACCTCAACAGGGCGCACCGACAGCGCCCCGAACCGACCTGACAGCCCGTCATATCAGGCAGCTGGGCCCCGATCACGCATCCTGACGCACAACAAAGAGGGCATTTACGTACATTCAAAGGCCCGTGATGCAGGTCACGCAGGAATCCAATGCACCTGGCGCGATGACCTACGCGTCCTAGTGGTCAAAGGCGCAACGATCCGCACCGAATGCAAGGGAGCCGGCGATGTCCAACGCCATCGACCAAGCCGTTCAGGCCCGTCTCATCGCGACCGCTCCCCGGTCGCAGGTGATTCCGGCGAGCCTGCGTTATGACCGTGCCGACCCGTTCGCGGTGCGGCTGGCCTTTCCGCCCGCCGCGTCACTGGACGGGGCCGAGGTGACCTGGACGTTCGCGCGAGAGCTGCTGGAGGAGGGCCTGTGCGAGCCGGCCGGGGCCGGCGATGTGCAGATCTGGCCGTATGACACCCACGCCGTGGTGGTGGAGTTCCACGCCGTGGGCGGCATGGCGGTGGTGCAGTTCGACGCACAGGAGTTGCGGACCTTTCTGGCCCGGTCGTACCAGATCGTCGCAAAGGGCGACGAGGCGCGGCATCTGGATGTCGAGGCCGATCTCGTCGCCCTGTTGCGCGAGGCGTAACCCTCTTCCTTGACGATGGCGGCGAGGGCGCGGGCGACAAGAGCCGGGGGCGCCCCACCGCCGCGGTCGCAGCGATGAGTTCGGGCGCGCGTTCCGCTCATGCGCACTCCGCCCCGAAGAGGTTCGCCAGCTGCAGATCCAGCAGCCGTAGCGCGGTTTCGGGGTCGTGCACCCCCAGCAGGACGTAGGTGGCGAGGCCGTCGGCCACGCTGATCAGCAGCATCGCCTCGTCCTCGGTGGCGCGTTCCGGCGGCAGCTCGCCGCGGTCCGCGGCCAGCCGCAGTTGACCGGTGAAGAAGGCACGTAGCTGGGGGATGCCGTTCTCGGCCTCGGCACGCAGGGTCTTGTCGTGCACGGCGCGGGCGAAGTAGGCGGCGCCGACCAGCAGCCCGGTACGGCTCTTGTCGTCGAGCGGCAGCATGCCCGAAAGGGAGGCGCGCAGCACCTCACGGGGCGTCGGCTCCTCGGCCAGCACCTCGATGCGGGCACGGATCCGGTCGGCGGCGAGCCGGTTGATGTGCTGGAGGGCGAAGAGGAGCATCTCGTCCCTGGTACGGAAGTAGTGCTGCAGCCGGCCGAGCGAGATCCCGGCCTCCGCCGCGACATCGCGCAGGCTCGCACCGTCCAGCCCGCGGGTGCTCGCAATCCGCCACAGCGCCTCGGAGATCTCCCGGCGCCTGGCTTCGTGGTCCACCTTCTTGGGCACGGATGACCTCCCTCGCACCGTGCGCGGCCCTTCACATGAATCCGGCGCATGACTCCGGTGCATGACTCCGGATGACTCCGGTGCATGACTCCGGCTCAGGGCTCCGACTCAGGGGGCCGGCACGCTTTTACAAGTCGCTCGTACCGTTATAACGTACCGGCACTCAATACGCTTGACTTGGAAACCGGTGACCCTCATGCCCGAGCATGCCGCCCCGCTGCTGCGCCCACCCCGCCACCGAGTCGATCCCCGGGCCCGCCGCTGGTGGACGGCCCAGGCACTGCTGACGCTCAGCGGTCCGATGCTGCTCAGCGCACTCGTCATGGCGGTCCTTTCCCTCCTGTTCTTCCCCGGCGCACTGCCGTGGCTGGGCCCGTTGCTGCTGGTCGTGCTGGTGCTGCCGGCCGTCGGCTACCTCGCGGTGATGCCGCGGTGGCGGTATGCGGTGCACGCCTGGGAGCTGGGCGAGCGTGCGGTCTATGCGTCGGGCGGCTGGTTCTGGCAGAAGCGGCGGATCGCGCCGCTGACCCGGGTGCAGACGGTGGACACCGTGCGCGGGCCGCTCCAACGGCGCTACGGGCTGGCGACGGTGACCGTCACCACCGCCTCGACCGCGGGCGACATCAAGATCGCGGGGCTGTCCGACGCGGACGCCGAGGAGCTGTCCCGGCGGATCGGCGAGGCGGCGCAGGACGTACCGGGTGATGCCGCATGAGCACGCCACGGGAGCCCTCCGCACCCGGCGTGGACCGCGGCGTACCGGGCACGTCCCCCACCGCATCCGCCACCCCCTCCGGCACGGGCCAGTGGCGGCGGCTGGATCCGCGCACCCTGCTGGTGCACTGCGGCTGGATGGCGGCACCGCTCGGTTCGCTGGCGCTGACGGCGCTGGCCACCGGAGGCCGGATCACCGCCAGAGCCTGGATCACGCTCGCCGCCATCGCCGCCTCGTTCGCCGTCGTCACCACCATCGGCCTGATCCGCTGGGCCCGTACGGAATTCCGGGTCACTCTCCCCGGGAGCCCGGACGGTACGGGCACGGGTGCTTCCGACAGCCACGGCAGCCACGCCTCCCCCACCCTCGACGTACGCAGCGGGCTGCTGACGCGCCGGTTGCGCAGTGTGCCGCTGCACCGCATCCGCACCGTCGATCTGACCGCGTCACCGCTGCACCGGCTGCTGGGGGTCACCGTGCTGCGGGCCGGCACGGCGGGCTCGGGGGACGGCCGCAGCGAGCTCTCACTGGAGGCGCTCACGGTCTGTGACGCGGAGCGGCTGCGTGCCGAGCTGCTCGCTTACGCGGACACCGAAGGGGCGACGAACGACCCGGTGGTGGCCCGTATCAGCTGGCGCTGGCTGCGGTACGCGCCGCTCACCTTCTGGGTCATCGGCGGGGTGTTCGTGGTGGCCGGTTCGGTCTACCGGGTCCTGGACGGCATCGGCATCGAGGCCTGGAAACTCGGCTTCGTCCAGCACGCGTTCACCGAGTTCGGTGCAAGCGCCCTCTGGCTCACGGTCCCGGCAGCACTGCTTGTCGTCCTCGCCCTCGGCTCGGTCGGCGCCGTCGCCCTGTACGTCGAGAACTGGTGGAACTACTGCCTGGAGTGGACCGATGCGCGCACCCTCCGGGTACGCCGCGGCCTGTTCACCACCCGGTCGGTCACCATCGAAAGGGCGCGGCTGCGCGGGGTGTTGCTGCGCGAACCACTGCTGCTGAGGGCCGGTGGCGGAGCACTGGTGCGCGCGGTGGCGGGCGGTCTGGGCAATCGCGAGGAGAACCGCAAGCGCAGCGGGCTGCTGCCTCCGGCGCCCCGCCCGGAGGCGCTGCGGGTGGCGGGCGGCGCCCTGCGGTCGCCCTTCCCGGCAGGCGCCTCACCGGCTGCGCTGGCACCGCACCCCCGCATCGCCCTTCGCCGGCGCCGGGTGCGCGGACTGCTGTGGGCGGTACTGCCCGGCACCGCCGTCCTGGCGGGTCTCGGTGCGGCCTTCACCCCCGTCCTGCTGCACTGCGCCTGGGTCTACGCGGTGACCACCACGGCGCTCGTGCTGTGGCTGGCCCGGGACGCGTACCGCAATCTGGGGCACGGGGTACAGGGCCCCTATCTGGTCGCCCGCTCGGGCACCTTCAGCCGCGACACCCTCGCCCTCCAGCGCGAGGCCATCGCCGCCTGGACGTTCTCGACCTCGCCGTTCACCCGCCGGGCCGGCCTGGTCACGCTCACCGCCGCGGTCGCGGCGGGCGAGGACGGCTATCGCATCCCGGACCTTGCGGCGGCCGAGGCTCCGGCCTTCGCGGCGACGGCGGCCCCGGGGATCCTGGAGGAGTTCTTGACGTACCCCGGGGCGCCGGATCACCTTCCTGAGCAGCGACTGCCGTAGCGGCAAGGGGCACTTCACCAGGCGCGTGCACTCCACCCGACGCGTGCACTCCACCCGACGCGTGCACTCCACCCGGCGCATGCGCTTCACCCGGCGCATGCGCCGCGCGCACCGCTCACGACGGACCACCGGACAGCCCCTCCGGCCGTATGAGACGCATCTCACACCGATGTCGCGTGCACGGCGAGCGTGGGCACACCGTCCTACTGGACGAGCCATTGCCCATGACCCGAGAGCCGCAGGGGGAACAGCGCGATGCACACCGTCATCGACCAAGCCGTCCAGGTCCGTCTCATCGCCACCACCTTCGGCCCGCATGCGGTGCCCGCGGTGCTGCATTATCAGCCCGCCGATCCACTGGCGGTACGGATGTTCTTCCCGCCGGAGATCTCGCTGGACGGCTCCGCCGTGGACTGGGCCTTCGCCCGGGAACTGCTCGACGAGGGGCTTCGGAGACCGGCCGGGCGGGGTGATGTGCGCGTGCGGCCGTCCGGCCCGGACCGCACGGTGATGGAGTTCCACGCGGAGGAGGGCGTCGCCCTGGTCCAGTTGAAGACCGCGGATGTCCGGCTGTTCCTCGCCCGCTCCTACGAGGCCGTACCCGCGGGCGGCGAGCCGGCACACCTCGGCATGGAGCGTGGCCTCGCGGAGCTGTTCGGCGCAGCGTAAGGCAAGCGGGCCGTGCACGGTAGGCAGAGGCGAACCGTGCACGGCATGAGGCCGGGGGAGGAGGCCTTCGCCCCGGGGAACCGGAGGGCGACGGCACACACCGGGGCCTGTCCGGCAGGTCGGTGACGGACAGGCCCCGGGCATCCGGCGGGGGTGACGGACAAGCCCCGGGTATCCGGCGGGGGGGGACGGACAAGCCCCGTGTCCGACGCCCGTGATGGACAGGCCCCGGGCGTCCGACGCCGATGACGGACAAGCGCCGGGCGTCCGACGGGGGGCGGTCACCGCCTGCGCCCCGCCCCCCGCATGCACCTCAGCGCTTCGGAAACCCGAACCCGTAGCCCTGCTGCTGCATCCACGGCAGCAGTCCCTCCAGCGCCTCGACGGTCCGGGCACGGTCGCCGCCGCCGTCGTGGAACAGGACCGTGGGCCCGTTGGGGAGTTCACCGCGCACCGTGGCCTCGATCGACTCGACGCCGCCGCCCTCGAAGTCCTTGCTGTCGACGTTCCAGCCCAGCGGTCGCATCCCGCGGTCCGCGGCCAACTTCCGGCTGTAGGGGGTGAACGCGCCGCCGGGGGCGCGGTAGTACTCGACCTGCGCGCCGCCCGCCGCGTCCTCGATCATCTTCTGCGCGTCGAGTATCTGCTGCGACTGGTAGCTCTGCGGCTGGTGATCCATACCGGTGTTGTGGCTGATGGTGTGGTCGCAGAGCTTGTGCCCGGCGGCCACCACCTGCTTGACCAGGTCCGGGTGCGCCTTGGCCTGCGGGCCGATCATGCAGAAGACCGCTTTGACGTTGTGCTTCTTCAGCACGGCGAGCACCTTCGGGGTCCAGACCGGGTCCGGGCCGTCGTCGATGGTGATGTTCAGGCTGCGGCCGGGGCGGTCCGAGGCATGCACGATGGAGGAATCAACCTTGAGAGGAGCGGCCCGCTTGGCCTGGCCGGAGCCGACGGTGTCCGCCTCGGCCTGTGAAGTGGACCCGAAATCTCCGAAGGCGAGCGTCCCCGCGACCGCAAGTGAAATCACCGCCGCCGCGGCCGCTCCGATGATGCCGCTCTGAATGCCGAAGCGCCGTGCCATCCCGACCCCGTCCCTACCGTGCTCGTGTGCGTACCGACCGGCGGTGGCCGCGTCGTGCGCACCGCCCTGCACCACGTGAGATGCATCAGAGCCCGGGCAGGCTGCTCCTGTTACCGATCCATCATGAAACTTATTGATACTGGACCCATGCCACGTGTACTTCTGATCGAGGACGACGCCGCCGTACGGGACGGCGTGTCCCTGGCCCTACGGCGGCGCGGCCATGAAGTGGCGGCCGCGGCCAGCGGCGAGGAGGGGCTGGAGGTCCTGCCGGGCTTCCGCCCCGACATCGTGCTGCTGGATCTGATGCTCCCCGGCAAAGACGGCTTCGAGGTCTGCCGGCTGATCCGCGCCGAGCGGCAACTGCCGATCATCATGCTCACCGCCCGTGGCGAAGATCTCGATGTGGTGCTCGGCCTGGAGGCCGGCGCCGACGACTACATCGTCAAGCCGGCCCGCGGCGAGGTCCTCGAAGCACGTATGCGCGCCGTGCTGCGCCGTACCGCGCTGCCTGCCGATGGCACGCCGGCCGCCACGGAGCCGCCGGGCCCCACCCCGGTCGAGACCTACGGCGAACTGGCCATAGACCGCGCCGGCCTGGTCGTCGGCAAGGGCGGCCAGGACCTGGCGCTGGCCCCCTCGGAGATGAAGCTGCTGCTGTTCCTGTCCGCCACTCCGGGACAGGTCTTCAGCCGCCAGCAGTTGCTGGAGCATGTGTGGGAGCACAGCTATCACGGCGATGCGCGGTTGGTCGACGCCTGTGTCATGCGGCTGCGGACGAAAATAGAGGACACCCCGCGCAGCCCCCGTTACGTCCAGACCGTGCGCGGCTTCGGCTATCGCTTCGGACCCCTGTGAAGCGCCCGGGCCTCCGGGGGCCGTCCCTTTCCCGCCTGCGGACGGGGAATCCCCAGTTGCTGCGGGGGCTGCGGGCCCGGCTCGTCGTGGGGTTCCTGGTGGTGGCCGCCGTCAGTGCGCTGACCACCGCTCTGCTGACCTACCAGGAGGCCCGTAACGCCATCCTGCAGCGCTCCCAGGACATTGCCGTCAACGACCTGAGGGCGCAGGTCAACTCGCTGGCGCCCGAGCTCCCGGTCCCGCCGTCCCAGGCGGATCTGGATTCCCTGCGTGTCCAGTTGGAGCGCTCCGGAAAGTCCCGTGAATGGGATATTTCCGTGCATTACAGCGGCGCGCGGGACGGTGGTGGCGGGGTGCAGAGCGATGTCGTGATCCCGGCCGGGCTCAAGGCGTCGGTGGAGAAGCGCCATGTGCCGGCCTTCCAGCGCGTGGACCGCGGCGGGGACCCCTGGCTGCTGATCGGGATGCCGGTACGGCAGTCCGACGGACGGGCCTCCGCGCTGACCGTCTATGGCCAACTCCCGCTGAGCGCCGAGGAGTCCAATGTCGAGGCGCTGGTGAGCGCCGCCCAGCGGGGCGCGCTGCCGGTACTGGTACTGACCGTGGTCCTGGCACTGCTCGCCGCGCGCGGCGTACTGCGGCCCGTACGAGGCCTGCGGCAGGCGGCCGGCCGGATCGCCGAGGGCAAGCTGGACACCCGGCTGGAGGTCAAGGGCGCCGATGAGATCGCGGATCTGTCCCGGACGTTCAACGACATGGCGGCCCGGCTGGAGGAGAGCATGGCCGAGCTGCGCCGCCTGGAGTCCAACTCCCGGCGGTTCGCAGCCGATGTCTCACACGAGCTGCGGACACCGCTGGCAGCGATGACCGCGGTGACCGATGTGCTCGACGAGGACGCCGACTCCCTCGACCCCGACACCGCCTCCGCGGTCCGGCTGATCAGCCAGGAAACCGGGAAGCTGGCGCGGATGGTGGAGGATCTGATGGAGGTGTCACGGTTCGACGCAGGGGCCGCGGCGCTCCATCTGGACGAGGTGGATGTCGGCGAAACCATCCGCAAGACCCTCCAGGCCCGGGCCTGGCAGAAGAGGGTGACGGCGGAACTGCCCGCGGACGTACGGGCCGGACTCGATCCACGGCGGCTCGATGTCGTGGTCGCGAACCTGGTCGGCAATGCCCTGCACCACGGCGGCGAGCCGGTCCGGGTGCGGCTGCACCCCCCGGAGCCGGGCGCGGACCGGCTGCTGATCGAGATCTCCGACAGCGGTCCCGGCATCGACCCCGAGGTCCTGCCGCATGTCTTCGACCGTTTCTACAAGGCGGACTCCGCCCGCGCCCGCTCGGAGGGCAGCGGCCTGGGCCTGGCCATCGCGCAGGAGAACGTACGGCTGCACGGCGGCACCATGCGCGCCGCCAACTCCCCCGAGGGGGGCGCGGTGTTCACGGTGGATCTGCCCCTGCGCCACCAGGAGGCGGGCGAGCCGGCGGCCGAAGGGAGCGGCCACCCGCCGGACGACGCAGGGGCGGCCGGCGAGCAGGTCGCGGACGACGACCGGGGCGGCCCACGCTCCGAAGCCGGAAAGGAGCTGCACGCATGAGCGCCCCGAAGACCCTGAACGCCCAGAGCTCCCCGAACGCCCTGCGTGCGACGCGTACCCGCCGACGGGTGCCGACCGGCGGGCTCACCGGTGTGCTGGCCGGCATACTCACCGGCGCGCTGGCCGGCGCCCTGACCGGCTGCGGTATCGCCCCCACCGATGTCATCGACGCCGGCGAGCCCGCCACCGGCGTCAAGTCACCGGGCCAGCCCGCGGCCGATGTCCAGTTGTTCTTCTACGGGCCCTCCGGCCTGCGCTCCGCGACCCGGCGGGCGAAGGAGCCGGCCGACCCGGAGCTGGCCATCGAGCTGCTGATGAAGGGGCCGAACCACGCGGAGCGGATGCGCGGCCTGTCCAGCGTGCTGTCGAAGTTCCCCGGCCCGGTGACGGCCACCACCCGGGTGGGCAGCGTCGTGATCACCCTGCCGATAAACGCCAAGCGGCTGGACTCCGCCTCGCTGAACCAGCTGGTGTGCACCGCGGCCAACGCCCGGGTGCCCGGGAACAGACCGCCGGGAGAGGTCACCGTGACGCTGGTGGGCGATACCGTCCGCATCGGCCCCATGGTGTGCGGCGGCAACAACGCGTTCCCCGTCGTCGAGCCCACCCCGACGGGGACGGCCCCGAATCGGACCGACACCGGCACCGGCACCGGCACCGGCACCGGCACGACCGATACAGGCCCGAAGGCGGCCGAACCGGACCCGACGGACTGAACGCCGCCCGCCCCACGGGCCCGTTCCGGAGCGACCGCGAAGACGGGCGGCCCCTGCCCACCCCCACCGCCATCACCGCCCGGCGGAACCCGTCCGAACCCTCAGGAACCGCGGCCGGTAAAGCTCCACATTGCCGTTGAGCCGGGCATCGGGCGGGACGCCGGGCGGGCCGAGCCAATTGACGTCGTAGCTGAGCAGGAACTCCCCGTTCGCGGTGAATTCGGGGTGTAGCTGGGGGTTGTAGACGGCGACGTACTGCGGGTCGGCGGCCGGCGGGCGGGGCGGGATGAGACGGCCGTCCGGCCCGTGCCAGGGGCCGTGCGGCGAGCAGGACCAGTAGGTGGTGACCGCCCGCATCCCGACTGCCCCGCCGCCACCGGTGTCCATGGTGAACAGCAGCCAGGCCGGACCGTCACGTACGACGGAGAAGGCGCTGCCGACGCCGCGCCGGCCGCCGGCCCGCAGCACCGGTCCGGCCCGCCCGGCCTGCCGCTGCCAGCGGGCGCCGTCCCAGAACCGCCAGCTCCTGCGGTCCGCGAGCCGCCCGCCCGGAACCCGTGCGACATAGGCGCTGGAGGCCGGTGACGAGGGTGGGTCGTCGCCGCCGAAGACATAGGTCCAGCCGCCGTCGCGTACCGCCGCCGCTCCGTAGAGGACGCGCCGGCCCGGGTCGGCGACGGAGGTCTGCCCGACGGTCTCCGTGATGCCTTCCAGGCGCAGGCCGGGGAGCGACAGCGTGGCCACTTCGGTGCCTCGCGGCAGGCCGAAGATCCAGGGTCCGGTTCCGGGGGCACGGTTCCACAGCAGCACCCGGACGACCTTCTCGTGCGCGCCGGGCGTACGGGGTTCCACGCTCGCGCGGACCGGCCAGCGCAGGCCGCCGCCGGGCGGATCGGGGAAGAACGGGCCGGGAGCGGTCTCGGTGCCGCCGGTCAGGGTGCCCTCCAGCCGGCCCGGACGGGACATCACCACGGCGGAGTTGTGCCGCAGGAGCGGGGCGCCGCCGGCATCGGCGGTGCGCCAACGATGCCGCTCGCCTTGCGGGGTGGGCGGCGGCTGGATGCGGTCGAGGAAGGTGTCGGAGAAGAGCCAGAGCATGCGGCCGTCGGGAAGGCGCACCGAGTGGGTGCCGTCACCGCCGGTCCAGTCGTCCACCCGGGTGTTGTCGTCGCCGTAGCGGGCGAATTCCGCGGTATGCCGGGAATCGGCGGACCAGGAGGCGATCCGGCGCCCGCGGCAGTCCGCGGCGCGGCCGGGAGGGGCCGCCCCCGGCAGCGCCCACAGCAGCACGGCACAGGCGAGGGGCAAAGCAGCGACGACCGCGGTACGGAACATCGGCGCCTCGGGCATCGCGCTCCTCTAGGGGTCCCCCTAGTCCTTCTAGTCCTTCTAGTCCTTCTAGTCCTTCTAGTCCTTGAGAGCTTGGGGGAGGGTGCCGCGCCCACGCTACTGAAGCCCCGTCGCCGCAGCCCGCGACAGGCGCGTCAGGCAGGGAAAAGATGACTCGGCACCGTACGGCCGGACCGCCCCACCCGCCCCACCCGGCGCATACATATGAAGATCCATGGGAGGTCAACGAGTGCAAGGTCACAGCTGGAGCCCCTGCTCCAGCTAACGGTCGTTCGCCTAGCCTGCTGCTATGACCGCCGAGTCCCCCGAACTCCCCCTGGCCGCCGCCTTCCCCGATGCCGATCGAGAGCAGTGGCAGCGCCTCGTCGAAGGTGTGCTGCGCAAATCGGGCGTCACAGAGGCGACGGGCACCGCCGCCGAGGATGCGCTCACCACCGATCTGCAGGACGGCATCCGCATCCGTCCGCTCTACACCGCCGAGGACGGTACGGGCGCCCTGGGCCTTCCGGGCTTCCCGCCGTTCGTCCGGGCCGGCCGGCCCGAGGGCACGACCGTCGCCGGGTGGGACGTACGCCAGCGCCATGTCCACACCGATCCGGTACGCGCCAATGAATCGGTACTGGCCGATCTGGAGAACGGCGTCACCTCGGTCTGGCTGGCCGTCGGCGACGGCGGACTGCCGGTGGACGGCCTGGAGCGCGCGCTCGACGGTGTCTATCTGGACCTGGCCGCGGTGGTACTGGACGCCGGCGCCGATTTCGCACCGGCCGCCGAGGAGTTGCTGCGGCTGTACACCGCGTCCGGAGCGCCACTCGCCGAGGCGGTCGGCTGCCTGGGCGCCGACCCGCTCGGCCTGCTGGCCCGTACGGGCGACGACGCCAAGCTGCGCCTGCAGGGGGAGTCGGCCGCCCGGATCGCCGCGCGCTGCGCCGCGGAGGCACCCGGAGTGCGTGCGCTGGCCGTGGACGCGCTGCCGTACCACGAGGCGGGCGGCTCCGCGGCCGAGGAACTGGGCGCCTCGCTGGCGACCGGTGTCGCCTATCTGCGGCAGCTGACGGAGTCCGGCCTGGGCATCGACGACGCCTGCCGGCAGCTGGAGTTCCGCTATGCCGCCACCGCGGACCAGTTCCTGACGATCGCCAAGCTGCGCGCCGCCCGCCGGCTGTGGGCGCGGGTCGCCGAGGTCTGCGGGGCCTCGCCCGCCGCGTCGGCACAGCGCCAGCACGCCGTCACCTCCACGGTGATGATGACCCGTCGGGACCCGTGGGTGAACATGCTGCGCACCACGGTCGCCGGGCTGTCCGCGGGCGTGGGCGGCGCGGATGCGGTGACGGTGCTGCCGTTCGATGCCGCACTGGGCGTGCCCGATGCGTTCGCCCGCCGGATCGCCCGGAACACCCAGTCCGTGCTGCTGGAGGAGTCGCATCTGTCGAAGGTGATCGACCCGGCGGGCGGTTCCTGGTACGTGGAGAGCCTCACCGATGAGCTGGCCGGTGCGGCCTGGGCGTTCTTCCAGGAGATCGAGGGCGCCGGCGGCCAGGCCGCGGCGCTGCGCTCCGGGATGGTCGCCGGACGGCTGGCCCGTACCTGGGAGCGCCGCAGCGAGGACCTCGCCCACCGGCGCGAACCGATCACCGGTGTCAGCGAGTTCCCCCATCTCGCCGAGCCCCCGGTGCACCGCGAGCCGGCACCCGATCCGATCGGCGGAGGGCTGCCGCGGGTGCGCAGGGACGATACCTACGAGCGGCTGCGGTCGCGCTCCGACGACCGGCTGGCGGCGAGCGGCGCCCGGCCGAAGGTCTTCTTGGCCGCGCTGGGACCGGTCGCGGCACACACCGCACGGGTGGCGTTCGCCGCCAATCTCTTCCAGGCGGGCGGCATCGAGACGGTGCAGGAGCCCGCGCCGGTGGATGCCGAGTCGGTGGCCGAGGCGTTCGCCCGCAGTGGCGCCCGGATCGCCTGCCTGTGTTCGAGCGACGCGGTGTACGGCGAGCAGGCGGCGGCCGTGGCGGCCGCACTGAAGTCGGCGGGTGCGCTGCGGGTGCACCTGGCCGGCAAGCCGGGTGAGCGCCGGGAGGAATTCGTAGCGGCCGGGGTGGACTCCTTTGTCTTCGCGGGCTGCGACGCGGTCGAGGTGCTGTCCTCGGCCCTGGATGTCATGGAGGTGGCGTGATGAACGACACGACACAGCAGACGGGCGCCATCCCGGACTTCAGCACGGTCGAACTGGGGAAGCCGGACACGGCACAGCGCCCCGGCGGCACCGGGGAGTGGGCCGAGGCCGTGGCGCAGTCCACCGGCAAGGGCGTGGCGGATCTGACCTGGGAGACGCCGGAGGGCATCGACGTCAAGCCGCTGTACACCGACGCGGACCTCGACGGCCTGGACTTCCTGGGCACGTATCCGGGGATCACGCCGTATCTGCGCGGCCCGTACCCGACGATGTACGTCAACCAGCCCTGGACGATCCGGCAGTACGCCGGCTTCTCCACCGCCGAGGAGTCCAACGCCTTCTACCGCCGCAATCTCACGGCCGGCCAGAAGGGCCTGTCGGTCGCCTTCGACCTGCCCACGCACCGCGGTTACGACAGCGACCACCCACGGGTGACCGGCGATGTCGGCATGGCGGGCGTCGCCATCGACTCGATCTACGACATGCGGCAGCTCTTCGAGGGCATCCCGCTGGACAAGATGACCGTGTCGATGACGATGAACGGCGCGGTGCTGCCCGTGCTGGCGCTGTACATCGTGGCCGCGGAGGAACAGGGCGTTGCGCCCGAGAAGCTGGCCGGGACCATCCAGAACGACATCCTCAAGGAGTTCATGGTCCGCAACACCTACATCTATCCGCCGCAGCCCTCGATGCGGATCATCTCCGACATCTTCGCGTACACCTCGCAGAAGATGCCGCGCTACAACTCCATCTCGATCTCCGGCTACCACATACAAGAGGCGGGCGCGACGGCCGACCTGGAGCTGGCGTACACCCTCGCGGACGGGGTGGAGTACCTGCGCGCGGGCATGGCGGCGGGCATGGATGTGGACTCCTTCGCGCCGCGGCTGTCGTTCTTCTGGGCGATCGGCATGAACTTCTTCATGGAGATCGCCAAACTGCGGGCGGCGCGGCTGCTGTGGGCGCGCCTGGTCCAGCGCTTCGAGCCGAAGAACCCCAAGTCCCTTTCGCTGCGCACCCATTCGCAGACCTCGGGCTGGTCGCTGACCGCGCAGGACGTGTTCAACAACGTCACCCGTACCTGTGTGGAGGCGATGGCCGCCACCCAGGGCCACACCCAGTCCCTGCACACCAATGCCCTGGACGAGGCGCTGGCCCTGCCCACCGACTTCTCCGCCCGTATCGCCCGTAACACCCAGCTGTTCCTGCAGCAGGAGTCGGGCACCTGCCGGGTCATCGACCCGTGGGGCGGCAGCGCCTACGTCGAGAAGCTCACCCACGATCTGGCGCGGCGGGCCTGGCAGCACATCGAGGAGGTCGAGGCGGCCGGCGGGATGGCCAAGGCCATCGACGCGGGCATCCCCAAGCTGCGCGTGGAGGAGGCCGCGGCCCGTACCCAGGCTCGGATCGACTCGGGGCGGCAGGCGCTGATCGGCGTCAACAAGTACCGGGTGGAGACCGACGAGGAGATCGAGGTCCTCAAGGTCGACAACTCCTCGGTGCGCGCCCAGCAGATCGAGAAGCTCAAGCGGCTGCGCGCCGAGCGCGACGAGGACGCCTGCCAGGCGGCGCTGCGGGCGTTGACCGCGGCGGCGAAGTCCGGTCCCGGCGAGGGGCTGGAGGGCAATCTGCTGGCGCTGGCGGTGGACGCGGCCCGCGCCATGGCGACGGTCGGCGAGATCTCGGACGCCCTGGAGTCGGTCTACGGGCGGCACTCCGGCCAGATCCGTACGATCTCCGGTGTGTACCGAGACGAAGCGGGCCCCTCCTCCGGTGTCGAGCGCACCCGGGCGCTGGTGGCCGAGTTCGAGCGCGCCGAGGGCCGCCGACCCCGCATCCTGGTGGCCAAGATGGGCCAGGACGGCCATGACCGCGGCCAGAAGGTGATCGCCACGGCCTTCGCCGACCTGGGCTTCGACGTCGATGTCGGCCCGCTGTTCCAGACCCCGGCCGAGGTCGCCCGCCAGGCGGTGGAGGCGGACGTCCATATCGTCGGGGTGTCCTCGCTGGCGGCCGGGCACCTGACGCTGGTGCCCGCGCTCAAGGAGGCGCTGGCCGCCGAGGACCGCGAGGACATCACGATCGTGGTGGGCGGGGTGATCCCCCCGCAGGACGTGCAGCCGCTGCGGGACATGGGCGCGGCCGCGGTCTTCCTGCCCGGCACGGTCATCCCGGAGGCCGCGCACGACCTGGTGCGGGACCTGGCGTCGGTCCTCGGCCACGAGCTCTGATCGGGGGGTCATGCCTGCGACGATCGATGTCGAACGGTACGCCGAGGGTGTCCGCGCGGGCTCCCGCGCCTGGATCGCCCGCGCCGTCACCCTGGTGGAGTCCACCCGGCCCGACCACCGGGCGGCGGCCCAGCGGCTGTTGATCGAGCTGCTGCCGTACTCCGGCTCGGCTCGCAGAGTGGGCATCAGCGGGGTGCCGGGGGTCGGCAAGTCGACCTTCATCGACGCGCTCGGCTCACTGCTGACCGGCGCCGGACACCGGGTGGCGGTGCTCGCCGTCGACCCCTCCTCCAGCCGTACCGGCGGCTCCATCCTGGGCGACAAGACCCGGATGGAGCGGCTGGCGACGGACCCGGCGGCGTTCGTCCGCCCCTCCCCCACATCGGGCACGCTGGGCGGGGTGGCACGGGCCACCCGGGAGTCCATCGTGGTGATGGAGGCCGCGGGCTATGACGTGGTCCTGGTGGAGACGGTCGGCGTCGGCCAGTCCGAGACCACCGTCGCGGGCATGGTCGACACCTTTCTGCTGCTGACCCTCGCACGCACCGGCGATCAGCTCCAGGGCATCAAGAAGGGCGTGCTGGAGCTGGCGGACCTGGTCTCCGTCAACAAGGCCGACGGCCCGCACGAGCGGGACGCCCGCTCCGCGGCCCGCGAACTGTCCGGTGCGCTGCGGCTGTTGCAGCCCGCCGACGCGGCCTGGACCCCGCCCGTCCTGACCTGCAGCGCCCGCGAGGGCACCGGTCTGAAGGGGGTCTGGGAGCGGGTCGAGCAGCATCGCACCCTCCTGGAGTCCACCGGGGCACTGGCCGAGCGGCGCCGCGCCCAGCAGGTCGAGTGGACCTGGTCGATGGTGCGCGACCGGCTGATCGACCGCCTCCAGGAGCACCCCGAGGTGCGCCGGCTGGGCCCCGGGGTCGAACAGGCGGTGCGCGACGGCGAGATCACCGCGACGCTGGCGGCCGAACGGCTGCTGGACGCCTTCGGCCTCGGGGACGGCCTGGCGGGCGAGGCGTAGGGGAGATCCGCGCTACCGGACCCCTACTCCTCGCCCGGTCGTATCTCTCCCGGTCGTATCTCTCCCGGCCGTATCCAGCCCGGCCCGTCGAGCTGTCCCCGTGCGGCGAAGTGCGCCACGGCCAGGTCACGGAACCGCGTGGCGGCCGTGGAGAGATAGCTGTCCTCGCGCCGGACCAGGCTCAGGGTCCGTACGCAGTCAGGGGTGTCGAGGTGCAGCCAGGCGAGCGGCACCTGCGGGAGTTCGGCGCGGGCGAGCGCGGGGATCAGGCCGATACCGAGACCGGCCGCGACCAGGAAGTGCGTGGCGCCCGGCTCATCGCCCTCGCAGGAGATGACCGGCCGCCGCCCGATCCCACCGAACAGCCGCTCCAGCAGCGCGCGTTGCCAGTGTCCCGCCCCGGTGGTGATGAAGGGCTCCTCGGCGACCTCGGCCACCGTGACCCGCTCCCGGGCGGCCAGCGGGTGGCCGGCGGGCACCACGAGCAGCACCTCTTCGCGCAGCAGCCGCACCGAACCCAGACCGGGCCCGGACAGCGGCTGGGAGGCGACGCAGAAGTCCACCTCCCGGGCCCGCAATTGATCCCGCATCATGTCGGGGGTGGACTGCAGGCACCGGAGGGTGACCCCGGGGTGCGCGGCGCGGAATCCGGCCAGCAGTTCGGTGAGGGGCAACAGGGTCTCGGCGGCGACGGCGACGGAGCCGTCGTCCAACCCGGCGGCGTCGGCCATCTCCCGCCGTGCGTCGTCGAGTTCGTCCAGGGCCCGCTCGACCCGGGCCAGGAAAGCGGCGCCGTAGCGGTTGAGCCGGATGGTGCGGCCCCGCCGGTCGAAGAGCGGCACGCCCAGCTCGGTCTCCAGCCGGGCGATCGTCCGGCTCACCGAGGGCTGGGCCACCCGTAGTTCCTCGGCGGCCCGGCTGACGTGCTCCCGGCGCGCGACCTCCCGGAAGTAGCGCAGGGACAGCAGATCCATCGGCTTCTCGGGCCTTCCGCTCGGGTGAGGGCGACCCGGGCATCGTCACACGGCAGCGCCGTGCCCCGTTCCGCAGGGCGCATGTGCTCCGTTCCGCGGGGCCGGGCCCGCGCCACGCCCCCTACGGGCCCGCCTCAGCCGCGCCTCGACACCGTCGCCCACACCGTCTTCCCGGTCCGGTCCGGCGGCGTCCAGCCCCACGAGTCGCTCAGCTGGTCGACGATGTGCAGGCCGCGCCCGGATTCCGACAGGGCGTCCGGAGGCTTGACGACGGGGGCGTCGGTCCCGGCGTCCGAGACCGCGCACAGCACGGCGGAGTTCTGCCGGGTCAGCGCGAGCCAGGCGTTGCAGAAGGGGACGGGTGCCTCGAGGGCGTCGTCCTCCTCCCCGGGGTCCTTGGTGCCGTAGCGCAGGGCGTTGCTGACGAGTTCGGAGACGACCAGTGCCACGTCATCGGCCACATCGGCACACATCTGCCAGCCCGCGAGAGTCGCCCTGGTGAACCGGCGGGCTTCCGGCACGGTGCGCGCGGAACCACTGAGGGCGCAGGCGGCGAAGCCGTCGGGGGCGGGCATCCACCAGCCACCCTCACCCGGTTCCTCCCGAAGGGCGTCGTGCACGGTCTCTGCCGGATGTGTGGTCATCAACATCTCCGCGAGGGGATTGCAGGGCTGGGCCGGACTGCCTCGGAGGGCTAATATCCTCGTCAGCCGTCACAGGATGCAAGTGCATCTGCAATTACATCAGTAAGGACGGTCGCCCAGGGGCTTGTTCACGCCAAGGTGATCGCAGGCTCGGAATCGGTCGGAGGAGAGACCTCCAGCAAGGAGCAACTGTTATGGAGCCGGTGACCAACGGCATGCAGGCGACCAGCATCGAAGGCGCCGTCTGGCGCAAGAGCCGCCGCAGCAACCCCAGTGGCAACTGCGTGGAGCTGGCCGTTCTTTCGGACGGCGGGGTGGCGGTGCGCAACTCCCGGTTCACCTCGGGTCCGGCGCTCGTCTATACCCGCGACGAGATGGTGGCTTTCGTCCAGGGAGCCAAGGACGGTGACTTCGACGATCTCATCGCCGGCCACTGACCATGCGCCGTCGCGATTGGCGCATATGTCGATCGGATAGTCGCCCCGGCTGTACGAAGCGCGCGGGGCGGTGGGACACTGGGCGCTCGCCCGACCACTCAGGGGAGTCAGCATGACCGCCGCGCAGTCGAGCAGCGATCCGTCCCTGCGCCGCTATCTGGAGCATCCGCGGGGCGGCCCGACCGTCCTGCGGATCGTGCTGGGCACCCAGCTCCGCCGGCTGCGTGAAGGAGCGGGCATCACCCGGGAGGCCGCCGGGGACGCCATCCGGGGTTCGCATGCGAAGATCAGCCGCCTGGAGCTCGGCCGGGTGAGCTGCAAGGAGCGGGATGTCGCCGATCTGCTGACGCTCTACAACGTCACGGACGACGCGGTCCGTTCCGACTTCCTCAAGCTGGCCCGCAAGACCAGCAGTCCGGGGTGGTGGCATCAGTACAACGATGTACTGCCCGGCTGGTTCGAGACGCATATCGGCCTCGAAGAGGCCGCCTCGGTGATCCGCACCTACGAAGTCCAGTTCGTGCCGGGCCTGTTGCAGACGCCGGACTACGCCCGCGCGGTGACGCAGCTCGGTCATCCGCGGTCCTCCCCGGAGGATATCGAGCGACGGGTGCAGCTGCGCGTGCAGCGTCAGGAGCTGCTGACCGTCCCGGATGCACCACGGGTATGGGCCGTGGTCGACGAGGCGTCGCTGCGTCGTCCGCTCGGCGGGCCGGAGGTGATGGCAGGTCAGTTGAGACATCTGCTGAAGATGGCCGAGCTGCCGAATGTCACACTGCAGATCGCACCGTTCAGCCTGGGCGGTCTGGCGGCGGCCGGTGGTCCGATCACGATCCTGCGGTTCCTGGAGCCGGATCTGCCGGACATCGTCTATCTGGAGCAGCTGACCAGCGCGCTCTATCTGGACAAGCGCGATGATGTCGATCATTACCTCGCGGTGATGGACCGGCTCAGCGCGCAGTCCGAGTCGCCCCGCAAGTCCCTGGCGATCCTGGAGCAACTGCTCGAGCAGGAGAGCTGACGCGCGGAGCCGGAACCCCGACGCAGGGGGCGGGGCGCCCATCGGGCGCCCCGCCCCTCTTTCCTGTGCGGTGCATGCACGCTTCCCGTGTGGCGCGTGCGCCTCCTGTGTGGTCCGCGCCCGCTACAGCTTGCGGGCCACGCCGCCGAATTCGATCCACTCCTGGGTGAGCTGCTTGGGGCCGAGGTCCGCGTCCGGCTTCCAGGTGGAGACCTCCACCAGGCCCGGCTCCTGGATCTCCAGCCCCTCCAGGAACCCGGCCAGCTCATGGGCCTGCCGCACCCGGCCCCACTGGCCGTGCGTACTGACCCGCATGAATTCGGTGACGAAGTCGCGGGTGGCGGCGTCCTCGCTGACGAGCTGGCACACCACCAGGAAGCTGCCGGGTGCCAGGCGGTCGGCGACCCTCTTGATGAGTCCGGCCGGGTCGTCGGCATCGGTTATGCAGTGGAGGACCGAGACGAACAGCGCGGCGACGGGCTGGTCGAAGTCGATCAGCCGCTTGACCTCGGGGCTACTGAAGATGCCTTCGGTGTCCCGCATATCGGCCTGGATCACCGCGGTGTGGGCGTTCTCCTCCAGCAGTGCGCGGCCGTGCGCCAGCACGATGGGGTCGTTGTCGACGTACACCACCCGCGCGTCCGGGTCGACCTGCTGGGCGACCTGGTGGACGTTGTCCTGGGTCGGCAGACCTGATCCGTGGTCGATGAACTGGCGGATGCCGTGTTCGCGAGCCAGCCAGCGGACCACCCGCTGCAGGAAACGCCGGTTGTTGATCGCCAGCACCTGGGTACTCGGGACGACCTTGCTCAGCTCTTCGCAGGCCTCGCGGTCAACGGCGTAGTTGTCCTTGCCGCCCAGGTAGTAGTCGTACATCCGCGCCACACTCGGGATGCTGACATCGACGGCACTGGACTGCGGTCGTGATTCCTGGCTCATTCCACACTTTCCCGTCGCTTCGACAGTCATCAGCCATGGGGCAGGGGTGATCGCTCCGTATAGGAGTGACCACGCGCTGCGAGCCCCCAACATACCCATCGGAAGGCGGTTGTTGCAGACGAGCGGCAGGGTCCCTTGGGAAGAAGTGGCGGGTGCTGCCGCTTCAGCACGGACAAGCGCCCCAACAGGAGTACGAATGCAGGGTGTTCAATCAGCCAGACCGCGCCCCACGTCCGGTGGCCACCCCATATCCAGACCCCGCACCCAGGCCCCCCATTCAGGCCCCGCAACCAGACTCCGCATCCAGGAGCCGAAGACCTCCGGTCGGGGGTACGGGCCGCCACCACGCCACTCACGGGCGGCGGCCCGTTCCTCTTCCCCCGGCGACACCCAACGCCGGGCACGCCCCCCGCGCGCGGCCCGTCCCGGACAGGAGCACACCCGGGCTCGGGCCGCATCCGGTTCCGCCTCGGCAGACACCCGAGCAACAGCCGTTGCGGAACGGGGCGTTGTGTGAAGTCGCCTACCACTGTCGGCCCGCTTTACACCTGTCGGCAGCGCCATCGGGACACTCCCGCGCCCTCCTCCTGCCTTACTTTGACGTAAACTTACCGGCCAGTAAGGTTGCGGTAGGCTGGCGTCAATGACTGACACACGCAGGCAACGCGTCCCCCGTCCGGTCCGGGAGCAGCAGATCATCGACGCGGCGATCAGGGTCTTCGCCAAGCGCGGCTACCACGCCGCATCGGTCGACGAGATCGCCGAACTCGCCGGAATCTCCAAGCCGATGGTCTATCTCTACCTCGACTCCAAGGAGGGGCTGTTCCTCGCCTGTCTGCGGCGTGAGGCCGAGCGCCTGGTGGCCGCGTTACGCGCTGCGGCAGGCCCTGCGCACACCCCCGAACTGCGACTGCGGGCAGGGCTGCTCGCGTTCTTCACCTTCGTCACCGAACACCGTGACAGCTGGGTGGTGCTGCACCGTCAGGCGGCGGAGCTGAGCCCGGCGATCGCGGCGGAGCTGGCCCGGACCCGGCGGGCGGTGATGACGGAGGTCTCGGGACTGGTCCGGGCCGGCGGCACGGAGAGCACCGGGCCCGCCCGCCCCGACGACGAGGCCGGCTTCGTGACGTACACCCTGGTCGGGGCGGCGGACTCGCTCACCGACTGGATGACGCTCCACCCCGACGAGCCACCGGAGCGGATCACCCTGCGGCTGATGAACATGGTGTGGGTGGGGATGCGCAATGTCCTCGACGGCGAGGTGTGGACGACGCCGACCCGGGAGCCTTAGGGCCTACCGTCAACGTCCCGTCTGCCGCGCCCTGCCCACTGGTCGGCTCCCCGGCCCGGCCGGTACAAGAGAGGGATGACCACAGAGCAGAGTGAGCTGTCGACCGCCCCGGGGGCATCACCCACCGCCGAGGAGCCCACCACCGAGGAGCGCACCACCGGGGTGCCCACCACCGGGGTGCCCACCACCGAGGAGATGGTGCGTGCCAACCAGGCGAACTGGGATGCCCGCACGCCGGTCCATGTGGCCAGCCAGTTCTACGGCCTGGACGGATCCCGGACCGCCGAGGACTGGTTCGCGCCGTTCGAGTGGACGGATCTGGGCGACCTGGCCGGGCGGGACGTCCTGCATCTGCAGTGTCATCTGGGCGCCGAGACCGCTGCGTTCGCCGCGCGGGGTGCCCGCACAGTGGGGCTCGACTTCTCCGCCGCGGCGGTCGCGGAGGCGCGGCGGCTCGCCGAGGAGGCCGGCCGGAGCGTGGAGTTCGTCCGGTCCGATGTGCACCGGGCCGTGGAGGCGCTGGGTGAGCGCCGGTTCGATGTGATCTACACGGGCAAGGGCGCGCTGTGCTACCTCCCCGATCTGGCCACCTGGGCCGGGATCGTCAGCGCGCTGCTCCGGCCCGGCGGGACGTTCTACCTCGTCGAGTTCCATCCCCTGCTCGACTCCCTGGGGCCGACGCCGAGCCCGGACCGGCAGCAACTCCGGCTTCATCACGACTACTTGGGGGGACGTGGTCCGCTGAGGAGCGATACCCCGTCCACGTACACCGACGGCCCGCCGCTGCAGGGCGCCACGACGAGTTACGAGTGGCGGCACGGCCTCGGGGAGGTCGTCTCTGCCGTGATCGGTGCGGGGCTGACCGTCCAACTGGTCCGGGAGACCGAGCTGTTGCCCTGGAAGCGGTTCGATGCGATGGTGCCGTCCGAGAACGGCTGGTGGCGTCTCCCGCCGTCGGAGCCAATCGTTCCGCTGCTGTACGCGCTGCGGGCGGTGAAGGCCTGACCCGCCCTTCACCGCTGACCCGCCATGGCCATCCGTGACCTGCCGTCGAGCACGGGCCTCCGGCGGCCCAGGCTCCGGCCGGCCCTGGTGCAGGCACCAGGGCCGGCCGGCTCCTCAGCCCGTCGGCCCGTGGATCCGCCGGTGTGTCAGCGCCCACCAGACCTCCGCCAGATCGGCCGGGTCACGGAGGCTGGTGCCGGTGATCTCCTCGAAGCGCCTCAGGCGGTTGCGCAGGGTGTTGGGGTGGACGTAGAGGGTCCGCGCGGCGGCTTCCAGGCGCAGCCCCTGCTGCAGATAGGCGGCAGCGGCCTCCTCCAACTGGGTGCCGTCCTCGCCCCGTTCGGCCAGCGGCGCCAGGCGGAGCCCCACCAGTTGTTCCCCCAGGGCCGGGAGCGCCACGACCGTGGCCCGCAGCCCCAGTTCCTCACGGGTGAACGCCCCGACGAGTCCAAAACCGACGGCGGCCCGGAGCGCCTGGGTCGCCCGGGTGAACTCCGTGGCGAGTCCGGACACGGGGGCCGGGGCACCGAGCCCCAGGATCAGGCCGCGGCACAACCCTCCCGGTCGCCCCGTCAGCAGCCCCGCCACCTCTCCGTCCACGGTGGTGACCAGAGGTTTCCCGGTCTCGTCGAGGGCGAGCCAGGGGCGCAGCAGGGCGACGATCCGGTCGAAGTCACGGTCGCCGGGGCCGGGATGGGCGGTGGCCTGCGGGGCGAGGCCGCCCGGCCCGGGGGTGCGGTCGGGCCCGGGCGTGCGGTCCGGACCGGGCGCCTGGCGGTCCGGACCGCCGGGCGGAGAAACATCGGGCAGCAGCGCCCGGAACGGGAGACGGAGTGCGCCCCGGTCGTACCAGCCGTGCGCGGCATCCCCGTCGCCGGGGAGTCCGTCCTCGGGGTATCCGTCGCCGGGGAATGCGTCGCCGGGATATCCCCCGGCCCGGCGCCCCTCGGCCGGGCCGACGGCGGCAGACCCGGCGCCCCACGCACGGCCTCCGGAACGGGCGCTGCCGCCCCACCCCGCCTCGCCGAGCAGCAGGGCGCGGACCAGGGCCGCGCGCCGACGGTCCGTCATCGAAGCGCCCTGGATCCCCACCCGGAAACTTCGCACGATGCGCAGGGTGTTGGCGTCGACCCAGGCACGTAGTGTCTCGGCGATCGGCAGCAGGTCCTCGGCGGTACCGCGCCGTGCCGCCATCTCCTCACCGAACCGCCGCCAGACGATATCCGTTCCGATCCGGTAGGCCGAGATGATGTCCTCGGCGGGCAGTGCGCGGGCCAGGGCCGTCACCTCGTCGAGGTGGGCCTCCGGGATGCCGTACGCCCGCCCGTCGCCCTGCCCCCGTAGCGCCTTCCGCTCCTCGGACCAGCGCTGTACCAGCGACAGGCCGTTGCGCAGGGACACCTGCACCCGCGGCCGGAGCTGATCCAACGACAGCTCCGCGTAGGAGGGGAGTTGGGCCCGCAGGCCGCCGATGACCTCGTCGGTGAGGGCGTCGATCCCGGCGTGCAGCGCGGCGACGGCCTCCGGCACCGTTGTGGAAGTCTCCACCCGTCCCCTCCCGACTCGGTGTCTTTCCCCATGGCGAAAGCGATCATTCGTCGCCATGCTACGAGGAAGCCGCCCGAACCCCTACAGATGTTCGATCCTGGACGACTTTTCCCCGGCCGTCCTGATCCGTTCGGCGTTCGGCGCCCGGCCCCGCTGTTCCTCCCCCATCACCCCCCGCACCATCAAGGAATCCCATGGCTGTTTCCTGGCGCCGTATCGCGGTGCCCGCCGCCGCGGTCGGCGTACTCGTCCCCGCCGCCCTCGGCACCCATGCGCTGCTCTCGGGTCCCGACACACCGCGCACGTCCTCGGCCGGCATACCGGCCACCGGGCCGACGGCCCCCGGTGCCGTGCCGGACGACGCCCGGGCCTCGGGCCCTGAGGGCGGTGCCGCGGTCGCCAGGCCGTCCGACGCACCGACCCGTTCCGGCAATTCGGTCTCCGTGCAGCTCTCGTCGTACGACGCGCACCGCAAACAGGCGGAACTCAAGCCGTCCGCGGGCAAGACCGTACGGACCGGGGATGTGATCGCCGCCGCGCCCAACCGGCACGCCCCTTCGGGTGCGCTGTTCAAGGTCGGCAAGGTCACCGGCTCCCACGACGGCAAGGTCCGGGTGACCACCGCCCCCGCGACGCTCTCGGAGCTGCTGGGCGATCAGAAGGTGGACCAGCGCACGGCGTTGCGGCCCGGCGAGGTCTCGGTCAAGCCGCTCTCCTCGGGTGTCACCGTGCAGAAGCCCGCTTCCGGCACCGGTTCGGACGACGGCGGCCCGGCCACTCCGTCCGGCGACCCGAAAACGCCGTCGGGCACCCCTGACGCCACCGCCTCCGGCTCCCCGAGCCCCTCGGCATCCGACTCCTCCGGGGTCCGCACCCAGCTCGTTCCCTCCGGTACCCGCCCCGCCCCCACGTCCTCCGGCAGCGCGCTGTCGCCCGACGCGCGCAAGGCGCTCACCACCCTGCGGCTGGGCGTCGATGTGCCGCTGCCCAAGGGTGTGGAGGCGACCGGTAAGTCTCCGGCCCGGCTGGCCGGCGAGGTGACGTTCCGGCCCGAGCTGATCTTTCAGTACGAGAAGCGCGGCGGGCTGAACCTGCTGCCGCAGCGCGCGGCCATCGGCCTCGGCGGCTCGTACGGCTACGGCTGGCAGGTGCACGGCAAGGTCCGCAAGACCGCTGACACCGGGCAAATCGCGGTGCCGCTGGCGGCGGTCACCGGACGGCACGTGTTCTGGGTGGGCCCGGTTCCCGTCGTGGTCAGCACCGAGGTGACCTTCACCTACCGCTTCACCGCGGGCGGTCGCATCGTGCTCGACGCCGACCAGCGCACCTCCGGTGCGTTCGCCGTCGGTGCGAAGTACGACCGCCAGAACGGCTGGCAGCCGCTGCACGAGGCCTACCAGCAGACCAAGGGGGCAACTCCCCGGGTCGAGGGGGCGGCCTCCGCGACGGCCCGCGTCGGGACGCGCGCCCAGGTGTTCCTCTACGACACCGCGGGCGTCGGCGGCGAGCTGTCCGTCCACCTCACCGGACGTGCCGCGGCGGCCAGTGACGGCGGTGCCCCGGCGTGGGACCTCCGCGCGGGTTACGACCTCAAGACCGAGCTGATGCTGCAACTGAAGATCTTCGGCATTCAGATCGCCGATCTGCGCACCACGCCGTTCGCGCTGCACGACGAGCGCAAGCTCTTCGGACGCGGGAAGCTGCCCGCCGCCTGAGCCCCCGCTCGGCGCACACCGGACGGCGCCGCCGGGGGCATCCGCTCCCGGCGGCGCCGTCCTTACGTCCGCGTACCGGCCCGGCGGTCGTCCGTACCCGGCCCCGCCGCGCTCACCTCAGCCGCCGCTCTCCCTCGACTGCCGCTCTCCCCTCGGTTGCCGCGCTCACCTCAGCCGCCGGTACGCCGTGCGCAGCAGCTGATCCTTCGCCGGCCCGCCGACCCGCCATTCCAGATGCCAGGTGTCCGCCCCGGTCGCGGTGAACGTTCCCTCGTAGCGGTCCTCGGCGCAGGGGTGCACGGCACTCCACCGGCCGGTCCTGAGATCGAGGTCGTGGAAGGGCCGGCCGTCGGCGAAGTCGATCTCCGCGGTGCCGTCCGGGCAGGGCCGCAGTCGCAGGGTGCGGCTCGCCGGATGCTCCGCAGCACCCCACCGCAGGCGGCCCTCCTCAAGGTGCAGCAACCCCTCCCCCGCCGGGTCGGGCCGGAATGCGGCGGTGCCGCGGAAGCTGCCCTCGGCGCCGGTCCGCAGGTCGTACACGGTGCGCTCGATGCTCCAGCGGCCGGAAAGGTACGCCGCCGCATCCGGCACGGGATGCAGGGGCGGTTCGGCAACCGGCCCCGGCTCGGGGGCCCGCCCCGGCTCCTGCCCCTGCCCTCGCTCCCGCTCCCGCTCACTGCCCATCCCGCCATTCTCCCGTGCGCCCGCGGGCATCACTCCGTCGGCCCCGCCCGGCGGCGCTCCCCTCTCCCCCGGCCCCTCGTACCGTGCGGAGCCGCACCGCCCGTCTTACTCTCGGTTCAGTGATCGTTACCGAGGTCCGCGCGGCGGGCCGCCCGTCGGCCCGACGCCGTCGGCCCGGGCGCCGCGGCCGATGCCGCCGCCTCGTACGAGCCGGAGACCGGAGGCACCACCATGCCGGAGCTGTTCATCGGCGGTCAGTGGACCGCAGCGGCCGACGGGCAGGTGCGGGAGATCCGCTGCCCGGCGGACGGCACGCTGGTCGCGACCGTTGACGAGGGCGGGCCGAAGGATGTGACGGCGGCGATCGGCGCCGCTCGTACGGCCTTCGACGACGGGCCCTGGCCGCGGACACCGGCGGCCGAGCGCGGCCGCCTGGTGCTGCGCGTCGCCGAGCTGCTGGAGCGCGACAAGGACGCGCTGGCCAGGGCCGAGTCGCTGGACACCGGCAAGCGGCTGGTCGAGAGCGCCTACGACATGGACGACATCGCCAACTGCTTCCGCTACTTCGGCAATCTCGGCGCGGCCGGCGGCACCGACCGGGTGGTGGACGCCGGCGCCCCGGAGATCGCCAGTACGGTGCGGCACGAGCCGGTCGGCGTCTGTGCGCTGATCACCCCGTGGAACTATCCGCTGCTGCAGACCGCCTGGAAGGTCGCCCCCGCCCTGGTCACGGGCAACACCTTCATCCTGAAGCCCAGTGAGCTCACCCCGCACACCGCCCTCCACCTCATGCGGCTGCTGGCCGAGGCCGGGCTGCCGGACGGCGCGGCCAATCTGGTGCTGGGCACCGGCCAGGTGGTGGGCGCGCCGCTGACCGAGGACCCACGGGTGGACATGGTGTCGTTCACCGGCGGTCTGCTCACCGGCCGGCGCATCATGGCCGCGGCGGCGCCCACGGTGAAGAAGATCGCGTTGGAGCTGGGCGGCAAGAACCCCAACATCGTCTTCGCGGACGCCGATTTCGACACCGCCGTCGACTACGCCCTGATGGCGGTCTTCCTGCACTCCGGGCAGGTCTGCTCGGCGGGCGCCCGGCTGCTCGTCCAGGAAGAGCTGCACGATGCGTTCGTCGACGAACTGGTCTCCCGCGCCCAGCGGATCCGGCTCGGCGGGCCGTTCGACGAGCATGCCCGGACCGGGCCACTGATCTCGGCCGCACACCTCGCGAAGATCGAGGCGTATGTGGCGGCGGGGCTCGACGAGGGCGCCGTACTGGTCTGCGGCGGCTCCCGGCCCGACGATCCGTCGCTGGCGAACGGCTTCTACTACCTGCCGACCGTGCTGGACGAGTGCACGCCGGACATGACCGTCGTCCGCGACGAGAGCTTCGGCCCGGTGCTGACCGTCGAACGGTTCCGTACCGAGGACGAGGCGGTCTCGCTCGCCAACGACACGGTGTACGGGCTGGCCGGGGCGGTGTGGACGCAGGACAGCGGGCGTGCCCACCGGGTCGCCGCCCGGCTGCGCGCGGGAACGGTATGGATCAACGACTTCCACCCCTATGTGCCGCAGGCGGAGTGGGGCGGGATGAAGCAGTCGGGCATCGGGCGCGAGCTGGGGCCCGCGGGACTGGCCGAGTACCAGGAGGCCAAGCACGTCTGGCGCAATACCGCGCCACGACCGCAGAGGTGGTTCGAGTGACCGATCCCGCATCTTCCCGGCCCGGCACCGCGGCCGAGCCGCACGACGACGACGCCATCGCCGAACTCGGCTACAAGCCGGAACTCAAGCGCACCCTGGGAAACTTCCACACCTTCGCCGCCGGAATCAGCTATATCTCCATCCTCACCGGCACCTTCCAGCTGTTCTACTTCGGTATCGCCCACGGCGGACCGGCGTACTGGTGGTCCTGGCCGATGGTCTTCCTCGGGCAGCTGATGGTGGCGCTGTGCTTCTGCGAGCTGGCCGCCCGCTACCCGGTGGCCGGATCGGTCTACAACTGGTCCAAGAAACTCGGCGGCCCGCATATCGGCTGGCTCGGCGGCTGGATGATGCTGACGGCCACCATGGTGTCGCTGTCCGCGGTGGCGCTGGCCTACCAGGTGACGCTGCCGCAGATCTCCTCGTGGTTCCAGTTCATCGGCGACGGGACCGGCAAGTCGGCGGCCGAGAACGCCGTGGTGCTCGGCACGATCCTCATCACCTTCACCACCCTGGTCAACGCCTTCGGCGTCAAGCTGATGGCGCGGATCAACTCCGCGGGCGTGGCGATCGAGCTGATCGCCGCCGTCGTTCTGGTCATTCTGCTCGCCGCGCACGTCACCCGCGGCCCCGGCGTGGTGCTCAACACCTTCGGTCTGGGCAGCGGCCAGAACCTCGGCTACTTCGGCGCGTTCCTGACCGCGGCACTGGCCTCGGCGTATGTCATGTACGGCTTCGACACCGCCTCGTCGCTCGGTGAGGAGTCCAAGGACCCCGGCCGCAACGCGCCCCGCGCCATCCTGCGGGCACTGGTCGCGTCCTTCCTCATCGGCGGTCTGATCCTGCTCTTCGCCCTGCTCTCCGTGCCCGATCTGCACTCCGCAAAGCTGTCCGTGGACGGCCTGCAGTACGTGGTGCTCTCCACGCTCGGCTCGACCGTCGGGCAGATCGTGCTCTGGTGTGTCGTTATTGCGATCACCGTGTGCGAGCTGGCGGTGCACACCGCCGGCATCCGGCTGGCGTTCGCCATGGCCCGGGACAACAACCTCCCGGCCGCCTCGCTGCTCGCCAAGGTCAGCCCGCGCTTCCAGACGCCGGTGCTGCCGGCCGTGGTCATCGGCCTGGTGGCGATCGGCATCCTGCTCATCAACGTCAACCAGCCGCAGATCTTCTCGGTGATCACCAGCATCGCGATCATCATGATCTATCTGGCCTACCTGGCAGTCACCCTGCCGATGCTGTTCCAGCGGCTGCGCGGCAACTGGACTCCGGCCAAGGGGAAGTTCTCCCTGGGCAAGTTCGGCCTTCCGGTGAACGTCCTCGCGGTGCTCTGGGGCTTCGGCATGTCCCTCAACCTCGCCTGGCCGCGCGCCGCGGTATACAACGCGACCGGCCCGCAGCACTGGTACCTGCGCTGGGGCGCCTTCTTGTTCATCGGAGTCGTGGCGATCGGCGGGTTCACCTACTACTGGTTCGTCCAGCGCAAGCGCACCGGAGTCCTGGCCATGCACGCCGCCGTCGCCCCGGGCAGCGGCGGCCCGGGCAACAGCGGCACCCCCACCCCCTGATCAGGAGACGGCGCGATGTCCCAAGAGGCCCCTGTGGACGAGTTCGACTACGTCGTGGTCGGCGGCGGCACGGCCGGTGCCGTCGTGGCGGCCCGGCTCAGCGAGGACCCGACGGCCACCGTCTGCCTTCTGGAGGCCGGCCCCTCCGACGTCGGTGACGAGAACGTGCTGCGCCTGGACCGCTGGATGGGGCTGCTGGAGTCCGGCTACGACTGGGACTATCCGGTCGAGCCCCAGGAGAACGGCAACAGCTTCATGCGGCACGCCCGCGCCAAGGTGCTCGGCGGCTGCTCCTCGCACAACTCCTGTATCGCCTTCTGGGCCCCGGCCGAGGACCTCGACGAATGGGCCGCGATGGGCTGTACGGGCTGGAGCGCGGCCGACTGCTTCCCGCTCTACCAGCGGCTGGAGAACAACGACGCCCCCGGTGACCACCACGGCCGCAGCGGCCCGGTCACCCTGCGCACCGTCCCGCCCCACGACCCGTGCGGGGTGGCGCTCCTGGAGGCCTGCGTGGCGGCCGGCATCCCGACCACACCGTTCAACACCGGTCGGACCGTCGTCCGGGGTGCGAACTGGTTCCAGATCAACTGCCGCCCGGACGGCACCCGTTCCTCCGCTTCGGTGTCCTACCTCCACCCCCTCATGGGCACCCGCCGGAACCTGGACGTACGCACCGGGCTCCAGGCCAAGCGCCTGAATTTCGACTCCGCCCGGCACTGCACCGGCGTGGACTATCTCGCCCCCGACCTGATCCACACCCGCACCGTCAACGCCCGCCGCGAGACCGTCGTCTGCTGCGGCGCCATCGACTCCCCGAAACTCCTCATGCTCTCCGGTATCGGCCCGGCCACCCATCTGCGGGCCACCGGTGTCGAGCCGATCGTCGACTCCCCCGGCGTCGGCTCCCGTCTCCAGGACCACCCGGAGGGCGTGATCATGTGGGACGCCAAGCAGCCCATGGTCAACTCGTCCACCCAGTGGTGGGAGATCGGCATCTTCACGAACACCGAGCCCGGCCTGGACCGCCCGGACCTGATGTTCCACTACGGCCAGGTGCCCTTCGACATGAACACCTACCGCCACGGCTACCCCACCTCGGAGAACGCCTTCTGCCTCACTCCGAACGTCACCCGCGCCCGCTCGTTGGGCACGGTCCGGCTGCGCACCCGCGACTTCCGCGACAAGCCCAAGGTCGACCCGCGGTACTTCACCCACGACCACGACATCCGCGTCATGACCCACGGCCTGCGCCTCGCCCGCGAGATCGTCTCCCAGACGCCCATGGTCCAGTGGGCCGGTACCGAACTCGCCCCCGGCCCGTCGACCCACTCCGACGCGGACCTCTTCGACTACATCCGCGCCACCCACAACACGGTCTACCACCCCGCGTGCACCGTCCAGATGGGCTCCCCCGATGATCAGGCAACGCCCCTCGACCCCCACTTGCGTGTCAAGGGCGTGACCGGCCTGCGGGTGGCCGACGCTTCGGTGATGCCGTTCCTGCCGGCCGTGAACCCCTGTATCACCACGATGATGATCGGGGAGAAGTGTGCGGATCTGATGCGCAGCGACTGACCAACGCACAGCGGCTTCCACGCACACCAACGACCTACGAGGTGGGCTCCCTTCGCCGGCATGGTCCGGATCAGGTGCTAGGGGTCGCCGTCCGGTCTTGCGACCTTCCGGCCTCTCAGCCCGGCCTTTCTTCCTGTCCTCGGCGGCAACCAGAGCTGCCTTCCCCGAGGCCGGTCCGGTCGGACTCCCTCGCTCGCCCCGTAGGCCTGCCTTCAGGGTACTCCCAAATAATGCGTACGGAACAGGCAATCCAGACTTTTCTTGCTGCCTCCGGAGCGGCGAAACCCCTGATCAGCCGGGGTTTCCACAGAACCCCAGGGAGAAGCGAACCCTGCGCACGCACGGGTAACCGTGCGTATGCGCCACTGTGCGGGGGAGCTCCGGCGCGACGGGATGAGGCGGCGGGGCGCGACGCCGGTTCGGTGGCGACGGTGCCGAGCGGGTGCGGCACGCGGAGCGGGGCCTGTCGCCCGCCGAGCGGAAGATCGCCCGGGCGCTGACGGCCAACTACCCGGCGGCCGGGCCGGAGTCCGCTTCGGGACTCGCCTCCCAGGCCGGCGTCAGTGCACCCACCGTGGTGCGTTTCGTCGCCCGGCTGGGCTTCGACGGCTGGACGGGCGACGAGACAGGCAACGCAACGGTCCGGCTCAATGCCACCAGCCGAACAGACCGACAGCATCGCCAGACGTCCTCAACGCGTCGTTCACTACCGCGCCGAGGCGGGCGTGCCCTGTCGCCCGCCGGGCGACGAGAACACCGTCACGACCCGTCCACGGTGAGGATCACCTTGCCCACGTGCCGCCCGGTCGTCAGCGTCCGGATCGCGGTCGCTGCCTCCCCCATCGGGTACACCTCGTGCGCCAGCGGTTCGAGGTGCCCGTCCGCCCACAACGGGGACAGCTCAGCCAGCAGCGCCTGCACCAGTGGCCGGTCCACCCGCGACAACAGCAGCAGATCGACGCTGTGCATGCTGATGTTGCGCCGGAATGGTGCCAGCTCGACCGTGCCGCCGCCGTAGATGTCCCGCTTGCCGATCTCGACGAACCGGCCGTGCACGCGCAGCAGGCCGAGCCCGGCCTGCTGCGCCTTGCCGGCCAGCGAGTTGAGCACGACGTCGACGCCGTCCGGGCTGATCTCCCGCACCCCGTCGGCAAACGCGACCGACCTCGAGTCCAGTACGTGCTCGACGCCGAGCTCCCGCAGGTACTGCCGCTTCCGCTCGGTCCCACTCGTTGCCAGCACCCTGGCCCCGTGCAAGCGCGCCACGTTCATCGCTGCGAGACCGACACCGCCCGCCGCCGACTGGATCAGCGCTGTCTCCCCGGCACCGAGCCCGGCCAACCGGACGAGCGCGTACCAGGCGGTCAGGTAGGCCACGGGCAGGGTGGCCGCTTCGGCGTCGGACAGCGCGGCCGGCGCGGCCACGACGAGCTCGGTCGGCACCGTCACGTGTGACGCGAACGCACCCTCGTGGAAGAAGACCACCCGGTCACCGACGTGCAGCCCGGGCACACCGGACCCGACCCGGGCCACCGTGCCCACCCCGTCCAGGCCGAGCTCGTGCGCATCGCTCTCGCCGAACACCGTGTCCATGCCCAGTACGACCAGTACGTCGGCGAAGTTCACCCCGGCCGCTCGCACCTCGATCTCGACCTCACCCGGCCCCGGCGCGCGCCGGGGCCGGGGGGAGGCGGCCAGGCTGTCCATGTCGCCGGGCCGCTCCGCGTGCAGCACATAGCTGTCCATGAGTTCAGGAAACCTGGTGTGCCTGGTCGGGGAAGAACCTCTGCCGCATCGCCCGCAGCGTCCGGAAATCGTCCGGCTCGATCGCCATGCGGTCCACCTTCTCGCCGCCGGCCCGCTCGATCACCACCAGCAGCTCTATCGCCTGCAGGGACGTGAGGATTCCCGTTTCGAAGAGGTCGAGGTCCGCTTCGAGTGAGTCCCGGCGGTCCCGGGTGTCCTGCTGGTCCAGTACCCACTGCTCTACTTCGTGCCAGCCTGCGGTTGTTGCCATCGTGTTCAGCTCCTCCTCGAATCAAAAGGGAAATTCAGTACCACGTGAGCAGGACGACGCCGGTGCTGAGCCCGCCGCCGACGCTCGCCAGCAGGATCCGCTCACCGCGGCGCAGCGGCTGCTGCCGGTGTGCCGCGGCGAGCGTCACCGGCACCGATGCGACCGCGGTGTTGCCCAGCTCCACACAGGTGAGCGGGAACTTCTCCAACGGCACGCCCAGTTCCGCCGCGCAGCTCTCGATCAGGTGCGGATTGGCCTGGTGCAGCACGAACCGGTCGATCTCGCCGAGTGCCGTTCCGGCCTCGTCGAGCACCTGGCGCACGGCCTTGGGTAGCGCGTTCAGCACATACTCCCGGACGGTGAACCCGTTCATCCGGAACAGCCGTTCCTCCGGCGTCCCGTCCGGCATCCTTGTCCCGCCCGCCCGTACCTCGATCATCTCGCTGTACTGGCCGTCGGTGACCAGGTGCGCGGCTTGGATGCCGAACCCGTCGGGGACCCGGCCGAGCACGACCGCCCCCGCGGCGTCGCCGAACAGGCTCACCGTGCGCCGGTCGGCCCGGTTCATGATCGTTGAGTACTTGTCCGCACCGATCACCAGCGCACGCGCCTCCGGGGACCAGCGGGCGAGCACCGCTTCGGCCACCGTCAGCGCGTAGAGGAATCCCGAGCACACCGCGTTCAGGTCGTACGCGGGCACGCCCGGCAGGCCCAGTTTCCGCTGCACGAGCGCAGCCGTCGCGGGCTGCGGCTGGTCCGGGGTGGAGGTCGCCAGCACGATCGCGGCCAGCTTGCCCCGCGTCTCCTCGTCGAGCACCTCCAGCGCGGCGGCGACGGCCAGATCGGACGTCGCCTCCTTGGCCGCTGCATAGCGACGCTCCTCGACGCCGGTCGTGGCCTTGATCCACTCCTCGGTCGTGCCCGCCCAGTCCGCGACCTCGGCGTTCGTCACCACCCGGTCGGGCAGGTACGAGTCGAGGCCCAGAATGCCGATAGCCATGTCACTCCTGTCTCGCCGGGGCGGCGCCGCTACATCGCGGCGCCACCGTCCACCTGAAGCACCTGCCCGGTCACGTAAGACGCCCGGTCCGACAGCAGGAATGTGACGGCGTCGGCGATCTCCTCCGGCTTGGCGAAACGGCCGAGCGGGATATTCTCCAGCGCCTTGGGCCGTGCCTTCTCCGGGATGTCCGCCAGCAACGCGGTTTCCGTTATCCCCGGCGCAACGACGTTGACCCGGATCCCGTAGGGCGCGGCCTCCTTCGCCAGCGCCTTGCTCAACCCGATAAGCCCGGCCTTGCCCGCCGCATAATTGGCCATCGTGACGAACCCGCGGATACCGACGATCGAGGAGATCGTGACGATCGCACCACGCCGCCGGCGCATCATCCGGAACAGCACCGGCTGGCAGACGTGCCACACCCCGTTCAGGTTCACGTCCATGACGTCCTGCCAGGCCTGGGGCGGCATGAACGCAGCCGGGCTGTTGCGGGTGATCCCGGCGTTGGGCACCAGCGCCGTGATGGGCCCCAAGTCGTCTTCCACCCGCGCCACGAGGTCCTCGACCGCTTCGCGGTCGCTGACGTCACACGCGGCGAACAGGGCACGCCGACCGAGCTGCTTGACCTCGTCCGCCACCGCCGCCGCCTCGTCGGCACCCGACCGGAAACACCCGGCGACGTCATAGCCCTCCTGGGCCAGCCGCAGGGCGACGGCTCGGCCGATGCCCCGCGAAATGCCGGTCACGAAGCCGCAGCCAGAATTTTCGTCGACGCTGGACATCAACCCCCCACAGAATCCGAACGGAAATTACGCCAACATACGTCAGCGGATAGCCAGTGGACATTATCAGGGACCGCTAAAGAGGCGCTTTAACGACTATTAAGCGGCCCTTGCGCGACAGTAAACTAATTCCGCCTTGACATCGCGGAACGGTCGTCAATATGGTCGGCGGACGACGAGCTCGGCGAATTCACGTGCCCATTCCGCATTCTGCCGGGCGGGCGAGCCGAATTATCGGTAACCCGGTGCGCGCCGGTGTCCGGAACACCCATTCACGGCCAAGGGGAGTCACATGACCAAGAAGGTGCTGGTGATCGGGGGCGGCCCCGGCGGCTCGACTGCGGCGGCACTGCTCGCCCGCAACGGAGTCGACGTACTGCTCCTGGAGCGCGAACGGTTCCCCCGCTACCACATCGGTGAATCGCTTGCCTCGTCCTGCCGGGTCGTGCTCGGGCTGTCCGGTGTCGTGGACAAGATCGATGCGCAGGGCTACCCGGCCAAGCGCGGCGCGCTGTTGCGCTGGGGCGCCGAGGAGGACTGGACCATCGACTGGTCGGAACTGTTCGGCACCAACGTCTCCTCGTGGCAGGTTGAGCGAGACCACTTCGACAAGATCCTGCTGGACCATGCGGTCGAGCAGGGCGCCGACGTGCGCGAAGGCGCCACCGTCAAGCGCGTGCTCTTCGACGGTGCTCGCGCTTGCGCCGTGGAATGGACCGACCCCGCACAGGGGGGCGAGCTCGTCCGGACCGAGTGCGACTACGTCATCGACGCGTCCGGGCGGGCCGGGGTGCTCTCGGCCCAGCACTTCCGGAACCGCAGCCCGCACGAGATCTTCCGCAATGTAGCGATCTGGGGCTACTGGAAGGGCGGCAAGACCCTACCGAACACCCCCGCCGGCGGGATCGACGTCATCTCGCACCCCGAGGGCTGGTACTGGGTGATCCCGCTGCGCGGCGGTGTGCACAGCGTCGGATTCGTCACGCATCAGAAGAACTTCCTCGAGAAGCGCCCGAAGTACGAGTCTGCGCGCGAGATGTTGCTGAGCGTCGTCGACGAGTCCGAAACCGTCCGCGACTTGATGGCCGGCGCGGAGTTCACCGAGCCCGTGCGGATCGAACAGGACTTCTCCTACGTCGCCGACCAGTTCTGCGGCCCGGGGTTCTTCGAGGTGGGCGATGCCGCCTGCTTCCTCGACCCTCTGCTGTCCACCGGCGTGCACCTCGCGCTCTACAGCGCCATGCTCGCCTCGGCGTCGATCCTGGCCACCATCCGCGGCGAGGTCACCGAGACCGAGGCCGCGGCGTTCTACGAAACGTTGTACCGCAACGCCTACGCGCGGCTGCTGGTACTGGTTTCCGGTGTCTACGAGCAGTACGAGGGCAAGGACAGCTACTTCTGGCTGGCCCAACGCATGGTGCGGGAGAAGGAACGGCTCGCCGGCGACCGGTCGAACGCCGCCTTCGTCGAGATCGTGGCCGGCCTGAGCGACTTGCGCGACGCGGGGGGCGCCGACGGTACCGGGGCCATGACCGAGCTGATCGAGGAGGCGGAGCGGGCGCAGCAGCGGGTGGATGCGGACGAGGCCGGACCCTCGAACCTCGCGCCTCTGCGTATCGACCCGAGCGATCTCCACGACGCCGCGTCGGGCCTTTACCTGGTGACCAAGCCGCTCGGCATCGGCCGCGAAGAGCGCTGAGCCGCGGCGAGACACGGAACGGCGGCTTCGTGGCAGAACGAGAGCTGGACGGACTCACCCTGTCCTACGGCGTCCACGGTACTGGCGGTGAGCCGATGCTGCTGATCCCGCCGGCCGCCTCCCGAGGCTCGATCTGGACGCGCCACCAGGTGCCCGCGCTCGTCGCGGCCGGGTATGTGGTGGTCGTCCCGGAGCTGCGGCACACCACGTCGGTGGGCCTGCCGAAACCCTTCGGCCTCTTTGACCTGGTCTCCGACGTGGCGGCGCTGATCACCGCGCTGGGGCTCGGCCCGTGCCGGGTGGCCGGCGCCTCGCTGGGCGCACTGATCGCCCAGGAGCTCGCGGTGGCCCGGTCCGAACTGGTGACCGCGCTCGGCCTGCTGGGCACCCGCGGGCGTACCGACGCCTACCGGGAAGCGCTCGGCCGCGGCCACGCACAGGCGATGCGGGACGGCAGCCGGAACACGGCGCTGTTCGAGGCGACCTCATACATGGCGCAACTGTTCGGCCCGGAAACCCTCGCGGACGACGCCTTCGTCGGCGAGTGGCTGACGAGCTACCAGCTGTTCCGCCCCGGCGGAGCGGGTGCGGCTGCGCACTACGAGGCGACCCTCGGCTACGACCGGCTGGCCGAGCTGAGCAGCATTCGCGTGCCAACCCTGGTGATCTCGTTCGGCCGGGACGTCATCATGCCGCCCGCCGAGGGCGCCGCGGTCGCCCGCGCGATCCCCCGCGCCCGGTTCGTGGAACTGCCGGGCTGCGGGCACTTCGGGTTCCTCGAACGCCCTGGTGAGGTCAACGAGTTGCTCATCGATTTCTTCGATGGGGTGGAGAGGGAGCCATGAGCGCAGCCGCCTTACTGTTCGCCGACCTGGTCCTGATCGTGGTGCTGGCCCGGCTGTGCGGCGCGCTTGCCATGCGGCTCGCCCAGCCCGCGGTGGTCGGCGAGATCGTCGCCGGCATCCTGCTCGGGCCCACGCTGCTGCACGGCGCGCTCGCGAAGACGCTGATCCCGACGGAGGTGCGGCCGGCACTGGGCGCGCTGGCCAGCATCGGTGTCGCGCTCTTCATGTTCGCCGTAGGGCTTGAGGTCGACCACGGCCGCACCGGCGGCATGCGGGCGGCGGTGAGCGTCGCGTTGTCGGCCACGGCGCTGCCGCTGTTGCTCGGTGGTGGCCTCGGCCTGCTCCTCGCCGGGCGATACCACCCGCGCCAGCCCATGGGGTTCGTCCTGTTCCTCGCCGTGGCCCTATCGGTCACCGCGTTCCCGGTGCTGGCCAGGATCCTGACCGACCACGCGATGCAGCACACCAGGCTGGGCACGCTCGCGCTGGCGGCGGCGTCGATCGCCGATGTGGTCGCCTGGTCGCTGCTGATCCTCGTCGTCACCGTGGTCAACCCCTCCGGGGCGAGCCCTTGGAGGCTGCTTCTCCTCGCCCCGTACGCGGCCGTGCTGGTCGCGGCCCGCCCCCTGCTGCGCCGCCTGCTGTGGAATTCGCTGCGGCCACATCGGGACCGGTTCGTCGTGGTCTTCGTCGGCGCGCTGGCCTCGGGCGCGATCACCGAGTTCCTCGGCCAGCATTTCATCTTCGGCGCCTTCGTGTTCGGTCTCCTGCTGCCGCGCGACGACCCCGAAGGCTGCGCCGAAATCGCCCGCTTCGCCAAGCGGACCGGTGGCCTGCTGCTTCCGGTCTACTTCGTCGTCGCCGGGTTGCAGGTGGATCTCTCCAGCATCGGCGGGAGCGGGGCCGGCGTGCTCGCATTGATCCTGGTGGCCGCCGTCAGCGGCAAGATCGGCGGCGGATTCCTCGGCGCACGCCTCGCCGGGCTGGGAAACCGGCAGGCGTGGGGTATGGGCGCGCTGATGAACACTCGCGGGCTGACCGAACTGATCATTCTCACCACCGGCCGTCAACTCGGACTTCTCGACGGCGAACTGTATTCGCTCATGGTGGTGATGGCGGTCGTCACCACGGCGATGACCGGCCCCTTGTTGTCACTCACTCGGCCGATCGATATCCCGTCCTCCCCGGCTGCGGACGCGGATCTTCTCGCCGTGGAGCCGAAATCGACGCGCACCGGATGAAGGCCGGCACCGCCGCAACGGCACCGGATACGCCTACCTGTACACCGCCCGGCACGACCACTCCCGCCTGGCCTGTACCGAAGCCCTGCCCGACGAACCGCCGGTCTTCCCGCTCGGGTCGGTGATGACCTGCAGGTTCACGCCGTGGCGGCGGGACTTGCTGAGTGGTCGCCGCGGCCGTCACCGACCGGGTCGCACTCGGCCAGGGTGCCGTCGACCAGCACGCACTGCGCGCTTGCCTTCACCTCGGGCAAACCCCGGGTCAACTCCGCAGCCCTGCGGGCGAGGAGGGTGATCACGGAGCAGACAGGGGCGCGAGCGGTGCCATGTTGCTCCAGCACCCCGCAGCTCTCGGGAAGAGTGGCGTGCCTCGGGAAAAGTGGCGCGCCTCGGGAAGAGTGGCGTGTCTCGGGAAGAGTGGCGTGTCTCGGGAAGAGTGGCGTGTTCGCGCAGGCAACCGAGCTTCCTGGCGGGCGAGTTGGCGCGTCAGACTCTCGCTCAACCGTCCGGAGCTCGGTGCGTTTCACTCCGGCCGCATCACCCGATCGGTGCCCGAACCGAAAAGGTCCCATGGCCGACACACCTTCCCCGGGGGAAACGCCTAGACTGCCCGCGATCAGAGTCGACGCAGGGAAGGAATCACGGCGGTATGGTTCAGGCCACCGATGAGCAGTTGTTGACCACCCCGATCGACCAGCGCTACTTCGAAGACTACGTGCCGGGTTCGACCTATGTGTTCGGCACCGCGTCAGTCGACGAGAGCCAAATCGTCGAGTTCGCCAAGGAATACGACCCGCAGTTCTTCCACGTCGATCCGGTCGCCGCGGCCGACGGGCCGTTCGGCGGTCTGATCGCGAGCGGTTGGCAGACCGCGGCGCTGATGATGCGGCTGTTCGCCCGGCACTACCTGTCCAGCGTGGCGAGCCTGGGTGGCCCCGGGGTGGACGAGCTGCGCTGGCTGCGTCCCGTCCGCCCGGGCGACGTGCTGACCCTTCGCGTCACCGTGCTGGAGGCCAAGGCCTCGAACTCCAAGCCCGATCGCGGGCTCGTCCGCTCGCTCGCCGAGCTGCTCGACCCGGCGGGCGAACCCGTCTTCAAGGCCACCGTGCTGAACTTCCTGCGTCGCCGCACCCCGGGCCGCTGAACCCGCGCGACGGGTGTCTGCTGGATCTGCGCCCGGATCGGATGTGGGAGGCGAGCCTGCTCAACCGCCCGGGGCAACACGGCACCGACTCCACCCGTGTTCAGGCGGCCGCACACGGATTGGACCGTCGCGAACCGGCGGCGGAGCTGCAGGCCTGAGGGCTGTCCCGGATCAGGACGGGGAGGAGATCAACAGGCCTCGGCCGGGGTCGTCGAGCCGAGATTCTCTGCTGAGGACTGCATGGTGCAGGTTCCGCAGCAGGGCACATGGTTCCACTCCTATTTCCTCGACGAGGGCCTGTCTGATGTTGCTGTAAACCTTCAGGCATTCCCGAATCCGCCCGCTTCGATAAAGCGCGATCATAAGGTAGGCGTGCAGGTTCTCCCACATCGGGTGATCGTGCACGAGTCCGTATAATTCACCCATCAGTTCGCTGTGACGACCGAGCCCGAGTTCCAGTTCCAGACGCTGCTCGTACGTAGCATTGCGCCTCTCCTCCAATTGCCGCGCGTAACCGTTGAGGGCGGGAGTGGCCCTCACATCAGCGAGCGCCGGACCGTTCCACAGTTGGACCGCTTCGGAGAGCAGCTGTGCGGCTTCGCGCGGAAGACCGGCGTGCACAGCCTCACGCGCCTGAAGGACTGTGGAATCAAACTGCCTCAAGTCCAGCGAATGATGCTTGAGTCGGAGTGCATATCCTGGCGACTGGGTAGTGATGATCGAGGAACCGACGCCCAGATTTCCGAAATGTCTCCGCAGTTTCGAAATGTATACCTGGAGGGCAGTGGAGGCCGTGCGCGGAGGCGCTCCCGCCCAAAGAGCATTGATGAGACGCTGCGTGGGTACGACGCGGTCAGCGTGAACGCACAGAGTGGCCAGGAGCGATCGAAGCTTGAGCGCCTGTGGCGTTGCCCCCTCGCCATGATCCGTCGCCACCTCTAATGGGCCAAGAATTCGGAATCTCATTTACCCCCCGTTTATTCGATTTCCGAAACCCTTCTCATTTGCCGCCATAGTACACTGAAGGCGAATTCCCGAATATGATGAGCGAAGCCCCGGGGAGGCGTCAAGCTTTTATTCGCGCGACATTCACATGAGCACAAAGAAGATCAGGTATAATGCGCGTGCATCAAGCCCACTAAAGTCTCCTACATGGGGATATATTCCCCGTCGCCTGTAACTCCCGGTTACCGCGACTCGATGCTTCATGGGTCAGCACCCGGAGGTCGAGCGGACTCGCGATCGCATACTGATCGGTAATCAAAATCAAGGCAAATTAATTCGCTTACGATCGAGCCGAAACACACCCTCTTCCGTCATTGCTTTAGAGAGACTTTAGTGGTGCTTTATGGTCGGGCCGACTCGCCCGCGCCGGCGAGTTCGGGAGCCAGGGGGAAGCGCAAAGGCCAAGAGCTGTCCCGCAAAAGGCCTTGGGCGCGGTCCGTGCTGCGAACGAGCACCGACGTCAGAGAAGTGGGTCGCGCGATGATGTTCCCCCATACCCACGCCTCGGCCGAGGAGAGCCGGACGTTTCGCCCAGCCCCCGCCCACTGAGGTGGCGGTCCTCCTTCCCGATGTGGCACCGCCGCTGACTGGCAACATGCCGGCAGCCCTGCTGCACTTCGTCCGCGACAGGCGGCCCGAGACGATGTGCAGCCCGCCGGTGGGCGTGATGTCCGAGTCCACCGCTGCCCTGGCCAAGAATGGTGCGCCGGGAACGGACGGTGGTGACCGGGCGTCACCGTGTGGGCGGTCCACGCGTTGTGCCGCCGCGGCGCGCCACCGGCGCCGGCTGCGGCCGGGCGGCAATCCCTACGCAAGACCGCCAACCGCAAGAACGCGGAGGGCAACTGCTGCCACCTACATCCAAGACGTGGCCACGCACACGATCGCCGCCAGCACTTCCCGATCGCCATGCCGACGACGGCCGCCGCCCTGCGGCCGCACCGGCACCGACGGCATCCCCCGCTGGAACAGCTCCCACAGCTCGTCCGGCACCAGCCGCTCCACGAGCCCCACGCCAGGAGCGAACCCGCCGAACGAGACGGGCTGTTAGGGCGGCCGATGGCCAACGGGGCCGGCCGACTGGCAGCCCTGCCCCGGCAGGGAAAGAATGGAAGCGAGTACGGAGGCCCCGGCCGTCGACGTCGGGCCATCCGAATCGTGTGGGGAGCACATCATGGTCGACCCCGCGAACAGGCGTGGTTCCAGGGATGTCGAAGGCCCGCAGGACCCTCTCGTCGAGAGGGTACGCCCTGAGCCCTCACGGCCGCCGACTGCCGGAGTGACCCTGAAGGGGCTTCTCGGGGACAGTGACCGGCCCGGCCGCAGACGCCTTTACTTCACGGAGAAACTCGACTACTTCGTAGAATTCTCTGCCGAGGATGCCCTGCACAGCCTGCAGATTCCCGCGGACAGGGCACCGTTTCTCGGGACGCAAGCTACTCAGATCACGCTGAAGAAGGGTGCCGATGTCGACTACACACATACCATGAAGGCACGCCCGCCGGACGAATTCGATCTTGATCTTCGACGCGGGCCTCCGAGAATTGCCCTCTTCGGAGATACTGGCGGGACGGCGTACTCGTGCTACGAGTGCGACACCGACTTTCGGGGGCAGTGTCATACGCAGGGCTTTTACACCTGTACCTGTGCGTCCATGACATGTGACACGTGCTACGACACCGGATGCAGTGTGCCCACGTGTGAGAGCACCTGCGGGGGGTGCCTCCCTAAAACCGACATCGGCTGCGACAAGACCCAAATAAGCTGCGCCGAAACGGCCTGCACCCCTCCCTGCCACGACATCTGACGCCCCGTGAGGTCTCGGTTGCCCAGAACCCCGAAGGAGGCCAGGTGCCAGGGTCCACCACATGTCGCCGGGAACCTTCGTCGTCGTGGGCCAGTGCCCTCGATGCGAGCCGACGGAGCGCGACGCTGTTCGTCGCACACGACGTGGCCGTGCGCACCGCCGACCGGGCACGCCTGAGGCAGTGCCTCCCGCTCGCCCGCCGGCAGACGCGGTACCCGGAGTCCGTCGACTGGAACCCCTATGGACTTGCCGAAGGGAACGCCGGGGTCGCCGTGATGTGCTCCTATGTCGACCGGTGCCTCCCAGGCGAGGGATGGGATGCGGTCGCCCACGGCTTCCTTGCCGAGGGGGTGACCGCCGTAGAGTCGAGCGGGCCGATGCATCCCGGCCTTCTCTCCGGACTCAGCGGTTTCGCGTTCGCACTGGAATCACTGAGCCGGGACGGCAACCGCTATCAGCGGCTGCTTACTGCTGTCGACGAGATGCTGGCACCAGAGGCATCGGCGGCCGTGGCGGGGCTGGGGACGGGCCCGCCCGGTCTTCCGGTGAGCGCATTCGATCTCGTGTCCGGGGCGAGCGGGGTGGCGGCATGCCTGCTGGGGCACGATCCGCAGGGAGTGCTTCCGGGAATCCTCGCAGCCCTGGTCCGCCTTGCGGAGCCGACGGACGGGATGCCACGTTGGGCCACCCCGCCCGAGTTTCTGACCTCCGCGTCGATGCGTCGGCACTATCCGTCGGGAAATCTCAACTGCGGACTGGCGCACGGCATACCCGGGCCGCTGGCCCTCCTGTCTCTCGCACTGCGCGCAGGCTACGAAGTCCCCGGGCAGGCCGAGGCGGTGAGCGCCCTCGCCCACTGGCTGGTGTCGCATGGTGTCGACGATGCATGGGGAGTGGGATGGCCCGACGCCGTGCCGCTGACACCAGCGGGCCGGCCGGCGCCTCGGACGGAGCCGGCCGCAACTCGAAGCGCTTGGTGTTACGGCAGCCCGGGGGTGGCGCGCTCCCTGTGGCTCGCCGGCGAGGCCCTGGACGACGAGGGCCTTCGCCGCATGGCGGTCAAGGGCATGACGAGTGTCCTACGACGCCCAGTCGCACTGCGCTACATCAATTCGCCCACGTTCTGCCATGGGATTGCCGGGCTGCTCCACATCGTTCTCCGGTTCGCCCACGACACCGCATTGGACTGCTTCGTGGATGCTTCGACCGACCTTGTTGATCAGCTCCTGGCCGCCTATGAGCCCGATCGGGCGTTCGGTTACGCCTCTTTGGAGGCAGAGGATGTCGCGGTGGACCGGGCGGGGTTGCTCAACGGTGCGTCCGGTGTCGCCATGGCCCTCCTTGCCGCTGCCACTGGGGTGGAGCCGGGCTGGGACCGGATGTTCCTGCTGTCATGACCGGCCCTCATCCCGTGCAAGCGGGACAGCACGGCGTCCGCCCTCCGCTTTACGAGCCGCTCGGATGGGCCCTGCTGCGGGCCCCGCTGCTCCCTGCGGACGCACGCCGGGCACCCCTCGCAGCCGAGTCCGAGGTTTCCCTGACGCCACGCGATCCGTTGCTGCGCCTCGCGATGTGGGTGGCGAGCCCCGATCTGGTCGCGGCACTCGAACGGACGGGTCCGCGGGACCGGTCGGCGCCCCGGCTGATCCGCAAGCTCCGGCGGTACCTGATCAGAATGAGCACCAGGCCGACACCCTTCGGCCTCTTCGCCGGGGTCGGCCTGGTGCAGTGGGCTTCGGCCACGGACCTCGCGCTCACCCTGGCCGCAGCACGCACGCACACACGGGCCGATATGGGGTGGCTGCACGACCTGACGGAAGCGCTCGACAGCGATCCGGATATCAGTCGTCACATCCGGCTCATGGCCAGTCCCGCGATCCTCGTGCAGGGCGGTCGTGCCATCCTCACCGCCGGCGCGGGGACGGGGACCTCCGTCCGAGCCACCGCGGCCGTGCGCCGCGTGCTCGCGACGGCACGGGTGCCCACCACTCGGTCCCACTTGGAAGCGGTCGTCCAGGGCCTATCCGGAGCCACCCCCGAAAAGGCCGGACGACTGGTGGACAACCTGCGGGCGCAGGGCTTCTTGATGTCGGAGCTTCACCCGGCGCTGACCGGTGGCGACCCGGTGACGCGCCTGCGCGCGTGTCTGGAGACGACCCCGTCTCCCCGCGCTCACGCCAAGGCCGGGGAGATGGCCCGACTGGCCCATGAGTTCCAGCGATGGGACCAGCTCCCTCTCGGCCGGAGGGCGGAGCGCTTGCCTGCTCTGCTCCACCACATGAGTGAGCTGCACCCGGGCCCGGCGAGCACAGCGAAGCTCCTGCAGACCGACACGGCACTCTCGCTCCGGGCCACCGCTCTCCACAGCTCGGTGGCCGCCGAAGCGGCCTCGGCCGCCGAGATGCTCCTACGCCTGAGCGCCTTCCCTGAGGGAATGCCGCACATGACGGCCTACCGTCGGGCCTTCGAGACCCGGTATGGGTCTCACCATCGGGTTCCTCTACTGGAGCTCCTCGATCCCTCGACGGGCCTCGGCGCGCCCTCTGCGTATGGCGCACGCGGCGAAGGAACCGCCAATCACCGTCAGCGTGACCAGGCTCTGCTCGACATCGCTCTGGAGGCGAACCGCGAACGCCGTATGGCAGTGGAACTCAGCGACGAGTTCATCGCCCGGCTGGCCACGTCGGATCCCGTCGCAGAGAACGTTCCCCCCTCACTCGACCTGTCGTTCCTGCTCGCAGCCACATCCCCCGCAGCCATCGACAGAGGGGATTTCCAGCTCGTTGTCGGACCCAATCTCGGCGCACCCGCTGCTGGACGCAACCTCGGGCGGTTCGCGGCGCTCCTGGGTGCACCCGCCTACGACGCGCTGGCGGAACTGGCCCGTAACGAGCAGGAATACGAACCGGATGCGCTGATCGCCGAGGTGGTCTACGCACCCGACCCGCCACGGTCCGCGAATGTCTCGCTGAGACCCGCGATCCGCGCCCGAGAGGTCCTCATCGATACCTGGCCCGGCGTGCCGGCACAGGACGTCATACCCGTTCGCGAGCTGGTCGTCGGTGTCAGATCCGGCCGCTTCGTGATCAGCTGGCCCACCGGCGGAGTCGAGGTCGTCGGGGTGCAGGGCCACATGCTCAACACCACGAGGGCACCCGCCACCGCCAGGTTCCTGCTCGAAGCCGCACATGACGGCCGCTGCCAGTTCACCCCGTTCTCTTGGGGACCGGCGGCGGGCCTCGCGTTCCTGCCCCGGGTGCGCAGGGGCCGGACCGTTCTCGCACTCGCCCAGTGGCGGCTCGACCCCGTGGGCGACCTCCGGCCCGGCTCCGGCGACCGCTTCCCGGCGGCCCTGTCGGTGTGGCGGAGTAGCTGGGACGTGCCCCGCCACGTTTACCTGACCGTCAGCGACAACCGTCTCCTTCTGGACCTCGACGACGCGCAGGACGTCGAGCTGCTCCGGGAGGAACTCAAGACGGTTCCGGCCGGACAGTCCGGCCTGCTGCAGGAAGCCCTGCCCGGACCGGAGCATGCCTGGTTGCCGGGGGAGGTCGGTGGCCACATGTGCGAGGTCGTCGCACCTCTCACCCGACGGGGTGGTGAACGGAGCGGCAGCAGCCCGCCCGCCGCCGTACCTGCGGTCGCGAGCAGCCCACCCGCCGCCGTACCTGCGGTCGAGCCGGCGGCGAGACTGCGCCCACCGGGCAGCGACTGGCTGTATCTGAAGCTCTACTGCGATCCCTGGCACGAGGACGACCTGATCGGCGGCCCCCTGCGCGATTTCGGAGAGTACGCCACCCGGTCCGGCCTCTCGGACGGCTGGTTCTTCCTGCGTTACGCGGACCCCGAGCGCCACGTACGCCTCCGATTCCACGGAGACTCGTCCACGCTCATCGGACCGTTGATGGAGCACGTGTGTGCCTGGGCTGCCAGGCTGCGGGCCGACGGCTTCTGCACGAGGTTTTCGATCGACACGTACGAGCGTGAAGTCGAGCGGTACGGAGGCGAGGAGGGAATGGCGGCTGCGGAGGCCCTGTTCATGGCCGACAGCCCGAGCGTCGCCGACATGCTGCGAGCGAGCACCGAAGGCCGGCTCGACGTCGACCTGCTGGAGCTGGCCGTGATCAGCATCGACGACCTGCTCGCCTGTCTGGGCCTGTCCCCCGAGGACAGAGCAGCCTTCTCCTACGGCAGCCCGCCGCCCCCGCGCATCGGGGGTTCTGAGTACCGAAAGCGCCAGCGAGCCCTGCGCCCGGCCCTGGGCGGAGCCCTGCCGCTCGAAGGCGACGTGTCCCGCCTGCTCAGCACACGGCGCCCGGCACTCGCGCGGGCCACCGACCTGATCGACTCACTCCACCGCGACCAGGCCCTTTGGCACTCCAACGACGAACTGTGCCGCAGCTACGTGCACCTGCACGCGAACCGCCTTCTCGGGACGGATACCTCGGGCGAATCGCTAGCTCTGGAGCTGCTGCGACGCACACGGGCCGGATTGGTCCGAGCCCCCCTTTAGCGGGAACCATCGTCATCGACCGAGAGCGACGGGGGTACGCGGCAATCAGGCCCAGGCCGAGAAAGCCTCGGCTCAGCAAGATCTCCTGCCACAACGACAGCCCGGCCCGACGCCCTCACCACAGAGGAGTGCAAGCGCATGGTCTCCGAGCTCGGTTCCATGACCGACCGGCTCCTCGCCGCTGCGCCCGAACGCAAGCCCCCCCCCCGGTACGAGGGCTTCGGGCTCACCTCTTTTGCATGTCGAGAATCCTCGACATGCAAAAGAGGGTCGTGACCCGGGAGTCACGACCCTCTTCTGCATGTACTTATGAAACGTGTCCGAGGGGGGACTTGAACCCCCACGCCCGATAAAGGGCACTAGCACCTCAAGCTAGCGCGTCTGCCATTCCGCCACCCGGACTAGGTGTGATCTTCACGGGGCGTTCCCCGCGGCGACATGGACAACAATACCAAGGTTTCGGAGTGCCTTTCACCTGCATATCCGTCCGCCACATAACCTCGATTTATGGGCAATGAGGGACATGTCGCGCATATCAGTGGTCCGCGCAGGCCACGGGCGCTCTCGCCGCTGCGGGAGCACCTGCGGGACACCTTCTGGTTCGCGCCGACCGCGGGGCTGCTGTGCGCGGTGCTGCTGTGGTGGGCGGCGTCGGCGCTCGACCTCAAGATCATCGAGTTGCTCCAGGGTGCGCACGCGTACGGGGCGGTCCGGGAACTGGTCTCGATCGCCGAGGACACCAAGACGATCGTGACGACGATCAGTTCGGCGATGATGACCTTCATCGGTGTGGTGTTCAGCATCTCCCTGGTCGCGGTGCAGATGGCGAGCGGTCAGCTCACACCGCGGGTGGTGCGGATCTTCATCCGGAGCCGGATCACCAAGCTCACGCTCACGGTCTTCCTGGCGACCTTCCTCTTCTCGCTGCTGGTGCTCACCTCGTACGAGAGCGAGACCGATGTCCGGCAGGTCACCTCGGTGCCTGTGGTGCAGAGCCTGCTGACGATGGTGCTGGTGGGACTCAGCCTGATCCTGTTCGTCGCCTATGTGTCGGCCACTTTGCGGTTGATGCAGGTGGGGCCGGTGGTCGACCGGATCACCCGGGAAGCGCTGCGGATGCTGGCGCGGCAGGGCACGGGTGGGGAAGACGGAGCGGACGGGGTTCTTCTTGCACCCGAGACGGGGCGGATCGCGCACGAGGGGCGGGCCGGGGTCGTCCGGGATGTGCATGTGGCGCGGCTGGTGCGGGTGGCGCGGCGGCAGGGGGTCGTCCTGCGGCTGATCCCGCGGATCGGTGACTTCGTGATGCCGGGGACGCCGGTGCTGGCGGTGCACGGCGGAGCGCCGCCGCCGCGGCGGGCGCTGCGGTACACGGTGTCGGTAGGGGTGGAGCGCACCTTTCACCAGGATCTCGGGCTCGGGCTGCGGCAGCTGTCGGACATCGCGCTGCGGGCGCTGTCACCGGCGGTGAACGATCCGACCACGACCGTGCAGTGCCTCGACCGGATCGTGCAGATTCTGGCGGCGGTGGTGAAACGGCCGCTCGGGGCGGTGCACCACCGGGATCGCCGAGGGGTGGTGCGGCTGGTGCAGAACGTTCCCGGCTGGGCGGATCTGGTGGACCTGGGGCTGACCGAGGTCCGGGTGGCCGCGGTGCACAGTCCGCAGGTGACCCGGCGGATCGTGGCGGGGATCGGTGATCTCCTGCTGCTCGCGCCGGAGGGACGACAGGCGCCACTGCTGCGGCACCGCACGCTCCTGTTGCAGGCGGTGGAACGTGCGGTGCCGACGGCCGCGGACCGGCGGTTCGCCTTGCACCCCGACCGGCAGGGGATCGGGTAGGGCGTGTCGTCCAGTGGCAGCCCCCTGCCGGACCGCCACGGGGCTGCTGCAAGCCCGCCGTGGCCCGTCGGGCCGGTTCCGAGGCTGACCGCCGGTGCGACAGTGCGGCGGGCCACCGGCGCGGCGGTCGGCCGTGCGCGGCTCTTCAGCGGTTCAGCGGTTCAGCGGTGCGGCTATGGCATCAGGTGGTAGTCGGGGAAATTGCCCGGCAGCCGCTCGGTCGCCGGTCCCTCGGTCACCGCGCGGACCAGGAGTTCGCCACCGACGAAGGCACCGCTCCAGGAGTTGCCGAAGCCGCCGAAGAGCTCATCGCGGTCGCCGCGGGAGCGGGGCTTGCCGTGGCCGACCTTGAAGGCCCGGATCTGCGGGGCGAGACGGTCGTAGGTGTCCTTGTCGTCGCAGGACAGGCTGGCGACCAGGGCGCCGTTGCTGGCGTTCATGGCGGCGAGGAGTTCGGCCTCGGTGTCGACGAGAACGAGCGTGTCGACGGGGCCGAAGGGCTCGGCGTGGTGGAGCGGGGAGGAGGAGGGCGGGGCCAGGAGGGTGGTGGGCGGGAAGTACGCCGAGGTGTCCTGGGAGGGCAGGAAGCGGCCGTCGGCGAGGCTGCCGCAGTGCAGGGGAACGGCGCCCCGGGAGATCGCCTCGGTGGTGAGGTCGGCGAGTTCCTTGGCCTTGGCGGCGTTGATCAGCGGGCCGAAATCGAGTTCGGGGAGCGGGTCGGCGGGGTCGGCGACGGCCAGCGGGTGGCCGAACCGGACGCTGCGTACGGCCGGGAGGTATGCGGCGAGGAAGTCGGCGAAGGCCTCGCGCTGGACGACGAAGCGGGGGTAGGCGGTGCAGCGCTGTTTGGCGTAGTCGAAGGTCTTGCGCACCAGGGGGGTCAGGGACTGCCAGTCGGTGTAGTTCCAGATGCCCCAGGTGTTGAGGCCCTCTTGTTCGAGGATGTGGCGCTTGCCGAGGTCGGCGACGGCGGTGGCGACGCGGGCACCGGTGTCCCGGCCGCCGACGAAGGAGACACAGCCGATTTCCGGCGAGCGGACGAGGGCGGGCGAGAGTTCTTTGCCGCCGCCGCTGACGAGGCTGACCGGGACCCCCTCACGGGCGGCGAGTGCGCAGGCGACGGTGAGACAGACCAGACCGCCGTCGGTGGGGGTCTTGGCGATCACCGCGTTGCCGGCCAGCGCCTGGACGAGCATCGCGTGGATCAGCACCGACATCGGGTAGTTCCAGCTGGCGATGTTGCTGACCGGGCCGGGCAGCGGCGTGCGGTCGTCGAGCATCCGGTCGATCTCGGAGACGTACCAGCGGACGCCGTCGATGGCGCGGTCGACATCGGCCTGTGCGAGCTTCCAGGGCTTGCCGATCTCCCAGACGAGCAGCAGCGCGAGCAGTTCGCGGTGCTGGGTCAGCGCGTCGAGGGTGGCGGAGATCCGGGCCTTGCGTTCGGTCAACGGGACGTGGCGCCAGGCCCGGTGCTGGTCGAGACAGGCGCGTACGGCGTGCAGCGCGGCATCCGCGTCGAGGCGGGGCGGGCCGGCGATGGGGGTGTTGTCGAGGGGACTGGTGGCGGGCAGCGGGTTACCGTCCGGATGCCAGGCGGCGGCCCAGAGGTTGAGGGCCTGGTCGTCGCGGAAGGCTTCGGGGGCCGCGGCCAGGCTGCGCTGCCAGGCGTCCTGCCAGGACGTTCCGGGTTTGCGGCAGAGTGTCGGGGCGGGCGCGGGGTGCTCGTTCCGCTGCGGGTTCGAGGTGGATTCGGTGGTGGGGGCCATCGGATGTCTCCGCTCTCGGTGCACGGCCGGAGGGGCAGGGTCATGGCGCTCGGGCGGCTCCCGGAGGAACCGTGTTACTGGACGGTAGTGGGCAGGGTGGCACCGCGGGACGGTCCGGCGTCAGGTATGGCGAGTGTCACTCGGCGCGGGCGACGGGGCCAGCGGAGTGAGGCGACCGCGTGGCCCCCGGCGGCGGCACGGACCTCCCGCGGGCTGCGGGCGCTCCCGGCGTCCGGCACCAACACGGCGTGGCGGGCGCACAGTTACGGCAAGGGCAGCAGCAACTGGTTGCGGGCGGGGACGGCGCTGGGCGTGCCGATCGTGCCGCGTGCGGGGTCCACGCCGATGGCGGGGTGGTCCGGTACCGGTTCCTCGACGTGGCCGGTCAAGCGGTCCGCCGCCTCGCGGTCGGGCGCTCCGGCTCCGGATACGCGACGAGGGTGGGCGATGCCGCGATGGCACCGCCCACCCTCGTCGGTCGTGCGTACGGGCTCAGCCGGCTGCGGGCTCGGCGGGCTCCCCCGCCCCCTCCTGCGTGCGGTCGGCGATCGCCCGGTGGTGACGGACGACCTCCCCGATGATGAAGTTGAGGAACTTCTCGGCGAATGCCGGATCGAGCTTGGCGTCCTCGGCCAATCGGCGCAGCCGCTCGATCTGCGCGGCCTCCCGGGCCGGGTCGGCGGGCGGCAGACTGTGAAGGGCCTTGAGCTCGCCGACCTGCTGGGTGCACTTGAAGCGCTCGGCGAGCAGATGCACCAGGGCGGCGTCGAGGTTGTCGATGCTGCCGCGCAGATAGCTCAGCCGTTCACGGGCCGCCTCGTCGGCGATGGCGGCCGCTTCGCCGCCCGCCGGTGCTGTCCCCTCGCTCATGTGCGTCTCGCCATTCGTGATCGGTCGGTACCTGGTGCGGTGTCGTGCTGCTGGTGCTTCATGTCTTGATCGAGTGCACATTACCCGGCCGGTGGCCGGCGGCCGGGCCGGTCTCGCGGATCGGACCGGAGGGGCCCGGAGGGGACCCGTTCCGGCCGGAGCGGGGAAACCTGGCCGGCCGGAACGGTCCGCGAGACCGCCAAGGTCCGCGAGACCGCCAAGCACGTCTGTGCCTGCCGTACCTCCTCGCCTGCGCGAGCCGCTCGGTGACGGCGGCGTGGTCTCTGCCGGCCCGGAGCCCGGATTCCGCGCCCCGGCCGCCGACAAGCCGTTCTCGGTGCCGGCGCGGCAGGCCGCCGCCGGGCCGTCCGCTGCGCTCGTCGGCACATCATGGGGCCAGGTCCTCGACCATGCGCCGCTTCTTCCGTGGTGATCCCCGACGCTGGGCCGGAAAGCGCAGGCGAATCGGCCGGCGCTTGCCGGTCGTGACGGCTCGGGAAGCCGGTTCGGACTTCCTGGCCCCGAGGGCGAGACGGTAGTGGTCGGCGTCGCGAATCAACTCCCGTAAGCGCAGCTGATGGATCTCGATGTTCATCCTCGCTCCTCCGCAAGCCGGACAGTTCAGCCTGGCCGACTGATGCTGTGGCTTCTCCCAGGGGCAAGGTCAACGCACGGCCTCATCCAGGTGCAGAAGGTGCCGACGATCGGCGATTTCCCGGGCGTGCGGTGCCCTGCTGCTTTGACCGCGCGGGTGTATGCGGAGGCCCTGCCCGGGCAACGGAGGCCCTGCCGGGGCAACGGAACTTCGGTCGGATCCCGGAAATTCCCCACGGCAGCTCGGTGGACTCCCGAGACTTGTTCCTCATTCCCCAGTGAAGAAAGGACGGCAAGCATGACGAACAGCGCCCTCCTCGTGATGGACGTCCAACGGGACATCGTGGATATCGTGGACGACGGCTCCGGATATCTGCCGCGCCTGCGCAGGGCGATCGACGGTGCCCGGACGGCGGGCATCCCCGTGATCTATGTGGTCATCGGGCTACGCCCGGGGCAACCGGACGTCAGCACCCGGAACAGGGTGCTCACCACAGCCGTGCACGATGGCCTGTTCACCGAGGGCGACCACGGCACCGAGATCCACCCCGACGTCGCGCCCCGGCACGGCGACATCGTGGTCACCAAGAGGCGGGGGAGCGCGTTCTCGGGCAGCGACCTCGACCTGGTGCTCAGGGCTCGCGGTATCGACAGCCTTGTTCTCACCGGCATCGCCACCAGCGGTGTAGTGCTGCACACCCTGTGCCAAGCCAACGACTTGGACATCGGCCTCACCGTCCTGGCGGATGCCTGTCTCGACACCGACCCCGAGGTACACCGGGTCCTCACCGGGAAACTGTTCCCGCAGTGGGCGGATGTCGTCGCCGTCGAGGACTGGCGGGAAGCCATCGCCTCGTAAGAGGCCCGCCGAGCGACGGGGACTCCGCTTGCCGAGGTGTGGACCGGGCAATCCCCCTGTCAGCGGACGCCCGGTGGCGGGATCCCCCACAGAACCCGCCACCGGGCCGTTCTTCACGGGACGCGGCGCTCGGCCGGCCCCGGGGTCCACGGCGCTGCCGGTGCCCCAGCTCAGGCACATACCCAGGCCGCCGCCCGGCCACCCCTCTTTCAGGCCACCCCTCCTTTAGGCCACCCCTCCTTTAGGGGAGGGACCGGACGGGTAGCGGTGCAGGGGCTGTGCAGGGGGCGGATTCGGTGGCCGTGCCGAGGGCCGGACGCACCCTGCGAAGACGACGCGCCCTGCGAAGATGTGCCCGGTCACACCAGGCAGCCGACCGACCATCGGCGCCGGACAACGCAGGGGGTATCCGCGTATGAGCAGGGACCGCATCCGCATCTCAGGGGCCGACGTCGCCGTCGTGGGCGGCAGCATCGCCGGTTGCGCCACGGCACTGGCCGCACACCGGGCCGGCGCGGGCCGGGTCACCGTGTACGAACGCACCACCGGCCGCCTCGCGGACCGCGGTGTCGGCCTCGCGATGCACAACACCCGGTACGCCGAGCTTGCCGCCGCCGGATATCTGGACACCACCATGCCATGGGTGCAGTTGACCACCCGTCGCTGGTACGTACGCGACGGCGCCGTGCCGCTCGGCCGCCGGATCGGCGCGCTGCCCTTCCCGTTCCGCTCGTACTGCTGGGGGCCGCTCTGGCAGGAGTTACGGCGGCGGCTGCCGGGGGACACCGTCTTCCGGTCGGGGGTACGGGTGGACGCGGTCAGCGACGCGGCGGACGGCGCCACCGTCCATCTCGGCGGCGGCGAAGGAAGCAGAGCAGGCGAGGGTGGTGCGGGCAGCGGCGAACGGCGCCGCGGCAACGGCAGCAGCCGCCGTACGGAGCGCTTCGACCTGGTCATCGGCGCGGACGGCTACCGTTCGGTGGTCCGCGAGACTGCGTTCCCCGGCGTGCGGCCCAGCTATGCCGGCTACCTCGCCTGGCGCGGCGCGGTCCCGGCCGACCGGCTGACGGCGCTCAGCTTCCCCGGTCTGCCGGCCGACCCCTGGGCGGAAGAGGACTGCATCTACGGCGTCTTCCCCGGCGGCCATGTCATCATCTACCGCATCCCGGACGGCCAGGGGGGCCACCGCGCGAACTGGGTCCTGTACACCGCCCCGCCCACCGGCCTCGACCTGGGACTCGACACCCCCACCAGCCTGCCGCCGGGTACCCTCACCGACGCCCTGCACGCCCATTTCACCTACGTCACCGACGAGTTGCTGCCGCCCTACTGGGGCGGGCTGATGCGACTGACGCCACGCCAAGAAGTGTTCATCCAGCCGATGTACGACTTCACCGCGGCGCGCTACACCGCCGGCCGGCTGCTGCTCGCGGGCGATGCGGCCACCGTTGCCCGCCCGCACACCGGCGCCGGTGCGGTCAAGGCGCTGCAGGACGCCGCTGCCCTGGAGACCGCGCTGCGCGCCGTACCGGAACGGCCCGACGCGCTCACGGCATACGGGGCCGAGCGCGGCGCGACCGGCCGGACGATGGTCGAGCTGGGGCGCCGACTGGGGCGGACCCTGGTCCAGGACACCCCGGACTGGCGGACGCTGGACCAGGCCGGTCTGGAGGCCGCCTGGGCCGCGGCCGACGGCTCGGGCGCATTCGGCGGCCGTGAGCTGAAGAGCTGACACCCTTCCGGGCACCACGCGCCGCCGGCCGACCGTCCGGCTGCCTGGCCGGCTGACCGGCCGGCCGGTCAGCCGTGCCTGTGGCGCGTGGTGCGACGCCGGCCGCCGCCCCGCAGTCCCCGCACTCCCCGCACTCCCCGTGCAGGAGAATGGGAACGTCGAGGTCACTTCGCCGCACACCTCCGGTGACCACGGCGGCAACCACTGCACCGAGCAGCGCCGAACAACACCAAGCAACACCAAAGGGCTGCTTCGGCTCTCCATACAGACACCACCGGGGCCACTCCGGCCCGGTGAGGACGGGACTGATCAGACATGGGACGGGTCACCGAGCGACGCCGCGTCATCCGCATCCGCGACGGTGCCGTGAGCACCCGCCCGGACACCCTCGTCGCCGAGGAGCCGCTGGAGATACGGCTCGGTGGCAAACCGCTGGCGATCACCATGCGCACACCGGGCGACGACTTCGCGCTCGCCGCCGGTTTCCTCGTCAGCGAAGGCGTGCTGGCGAGCGCCGACGAACTGGCGAACATCGTCTACTGCGCGGGGGCGACGGCGGACGGGGAGAACACCTACAACGTCGTGGACGTCCGGCTCGCGGACGGGGTCCCCGTCCCGGAGATCACCTTGGAGCGCAACGTCTATACGACGTCGTCGTGCGGGCTGTGCGGCAAGGCCAGCCTGGACGCGGTGCGCACCACCACCCGCTGGCCCCTGACCTCCTCCCCCGCCGCCCCGGTCGGTATCGACCCGATCCGTATCGACCCGGCGACCCTCGCCGCCCTCCCCGACCGGCTGCGGGCCGCTCAGCGGGTGTTCGAGCGGACCGGGGGCCTGCATGCCGCGGCGCTGTTCACGACGGACGGTGAGCTGCTCGACATCCGGGAGGACGTGGGGCGGCACAATGCCGTCGACAAGATCGTGGGGCGGGCGCTGCAGCAGGGGCGGCTGCCGCTGTCGTCGAGTGTGCTGATGGTCTCCGGCCGGGCGTCGTTCGAGCTGGCGCAGAAGGCCGTGATGGCGGGCATTCCCGTGCTGGCCGCGGTCTCGGCGCCCTCCTCGCTCGCCGTCGATCTGGCCGCCGAGACCGGGCTGACCCTGATCGGGTTCCTGCGCGGCTCCTCCATGAACGTCTACGCGGGTGAGCACCGCATCGCCCTGCCCGCAGGGGCCGCCACGCCGCCGGCCTGAGGCCACGCGCCGCCGCTCGTGGACAGAGCCGGCTTCGGAAACAGGTACTCACTCCTCCGGGAGCGCGATGCGGGTCAGCAGCACGACCAACTGCTCGCGTTCGGCCGCAGTCAGGCCCGCGGTCAGTTCCGCGTTGGCCTCGTCACCGAGCTGCTGGGTGCGCCGCAGCCGCCGCCGGCCGTCGGCGGAGATCTCGATGGCGTTCTTGCGCCGGTCCCGGGGATCGGGGCTGCGGGTCACCAGCCCGTCCCGCTGCAGCTCGTTGACGATCGCGACCATGTCCTTGGGGTCGATACGCAGCGTCCGGCCCAGCTCCGCCTGGGAGACCGGGCCGAGTTCCTCGACCGCCGACAGGACGGCGTGGTGCATCATCCGCATGCCTTCGCCGGCCAGGGCATCGGCGACGAGGCGGTGGCCGCGGGCGGCGGCGCGGCCCAGCAGCCAGCTGGGGAGCGCGCGGATACGACTGGGGGCGTAGGGGGTGTCGGGCATGGCGCCACCGTACCGAGCATTCCATTGGCGAGCCCAACGGAAACCATTGGCGGCACCAACGATTCCCGCTATCGTTGGGTGCCCCAATGAAATCCGGTCGGTGCGTGCCGCCGGCGACCGCGCAGCCAGCTGTCCGGCTGCCCGCCTGCCGCCGTGCACGCTGCACCGTGCACCGTGCACCGATCGACGAACCCGGAGGTCTCTGCCCATGCGCCGCGTCCGATTCCATACCTACGGGGGCCCCGAGGTCCTGTGTGTCGAGGAGGCCGAGGCACCGGTGCCCGGCCCCGGTGAACTGCTGGTGCGCACGGAGGCGATCGGGGTCACGCTGCCGTGCGTACGACGGGTGCGCGGGGACGGCAAGGGCGGCGGCGATCCGCTGCCCGCCATGCCCGGCGGCGAGATCGCCGGTGTGGTCGTCGCCGTCGGCCCGGACGTCACCGGCTTCACCCCCGGCGACCGCATCACCTCGCTCACCCTCACCGGCTCCTACACCGAACTCGCCCTCGCGCCCGCCTTTCTGGCGAGCCGGATACCGGACGGCGCCGACGCCGTGCAGGCGGTGGCGCTGGTGCGCGGCGGCCAGGTCGCGCTCGCCGCGCTCAGCACCGCGGCACCGCAGGCCGCCGAGTCCGTGCTGATCACCGGCGCGGCCAGTGGCACCGGGCATCTCGCCGTCCAACTGGCCAAGCTCCAGGGGGTGCCGCGGGTGGTGGCCGCCGTCGGCTCGCCCGCCAAGGCGGAGTTCCTGTACGGGCTGGGGGCCGATGAGGTGGTGGTCTACGACCAGGAGTCCTGGGGCGAGCCGGTCGATATCGTCCTGGACGGCGTCGGCGGCGAGCTGCTGCCGCGCGCACTGGCCGCGCTGGCTCCCGGTGGCCGGCTGATCTTCTTCAACTCCGGTGGCGGAACGGTCCCGGCGTATGCACTGCTGGCGGGCGACAAGACCGTCACCGGGCTGACGATGCGCCGCTTCTCCACCGTCCACCGGGAGCTGTACGAGCAGCACCGGGCGCGGCTGTGGGAACTTGCCGGGTCCGGCACGCTGCGGGCCACGGTCCATGCCGAACTGCCCCTGCACGAGGCCGCGAAGGCACACGAGATCATCGAGGCCCGGGCCAACCTCGGGAAGGTGGTACTGCGGCCGTGAGGCGCGGCGGTCGCGGGGCACCGCGGTCGTGAGGCACGGCGGTCGCGGGACAGCTGCGGTCGCGGGGCACCGCGGTCGTGAGGCACGGCGGTCGCGGGGCGCTCCGGCCGTGAGGCGCGGCGGTTGCGGGGGGCACCTGCGGAACACCGGGCACACGCGGCGCTCCCGGCCCTCGCACGGCACGGGGCGCACCCGGCGCAGTGCCTGCGGGCCGGGAGAGTGAATCGGAAGAGTGAATTACGGCCGCGGCGCGGAGAACCCGCGCACGCTCCTTGTCGCGGTCCGCACGCGGCAGTAGCTTCCCTCGCGATGCACATAGGACGTGGGATGTCCTGATGACCCGACGCCGATGCCTCGAAGGGCAGGCCGGACCATGACGTCAGTTCTCCGCGCACACCCCAGCCCCCGCAGCAGACCCCGGTGCCGCCGCGCCGCGGCCCTGCTCACCACGCTGACCGCCACCGCCCTCGCCCTCCTGCCGACCGCCCCCGCACACGCCACGCCTGACCGGGCATCGGGCAGCACCCGTGCCGCCGCCGCGGCGCCCTCCCCCGCCGGTGGCTTCGACCAGCAGATCCTCTTCAAAGCGTCCGAGGAACACGGCTACTTCTGCTTCCGTATACCGGCCGTCGTGAAGTCCGTGCGCGGCACCCTCCTCGCGTTCGCCGAGGGCCGGCGGCACGACTGTGGTGACGCGGGCGATATCGACCTCGTCCTCAAGCGCTCCACCGACGGCGGCCGGACCTGGGCACCGCTCCAGGTCATCAACCACGGCAACGGCGACACCCACGGCAACCCGGCGCCCCTCGTGGACCGCCGCACCGGCCGGATCGTGCTCGCCGAGACCTACAACAAGGGCCGCGCCGACGGCCTCAGCTGCGAGGTCCCCTGTGACCGCACCCCGCACCTCCAGTACAGCGACGACGACGGCGCCACCTGGTCCGCGCCCCGGGACCTGACCGCCGCCGTCCGTCCCCCGCAGTGGAATTCGTGGTACGCCACCGGGCCCCTGCACGGCATCCAGCTCACCCGCGGACGGCACGCGGGCCGGCTGGTGTTCGGCATCAACTCCGAGAGCTACGCGGACAACCGGGTCACCGCCAACCACGCCGCCCTGGTCCACAGCGACGACGGCGGCGCCACCTGGAAGGTCGGCGCACTGGACACCTGGCCCATCGCCGCAGACGGCACGTTCCGTCAAAAACCTTCGGAGATGGCGCTCCTGGAACGCTCCGACGGCTCGGTCTACGTCAACGGGCGGGAACAGGACGGCACCGATCTGGGCCACCGCACCGCGGCGGTCAGCCGTGACGGCGGCAACTCCTTCGCCGCCCCGTTCCGCGCCCTCCCCGACCTCTACGCCCCGATGGTGCAGGGCTCGGCGCTACGGCTGACGCACCCGCACGCCGGCCGCAGCCGCACCCTGTTCGCGGCGCCCGCCGACCCCGACCGGCGCCGGACCATGACCATCCGCTCCTCCTGGGACGAGGGCCGCACCTGGGAGAGCGTCGACCGGGGCGCCCGGGTCACCACCGACTGGTCCGGCTATTCGGACCTGGTCGCCGTCTCCGACGAGGTCACCGGCCTGATGTACGAGGGCGGCGCGGCCGACGCCCGGGACGAGATCCGCTTCGCCCGCTTCACCGAGGACTGGCTCGGTCCGCGCCGCGGCCCCGATCCCACGACCCGCGACGCCGCCCCGGGCGCCCGGCCGGCCCTCGTCCTGGGCGGCGCCCGGACCACCGGCGGCCGTTTCGGCCAGGCGCTGTCCTTCGACGGCACCGACGATGCGGTACGCCTCCCCTACCGCGGTGCCCTCCCGCTCGGCGCCCACGACTTCACCTGCAGCCTGTGGTTCCGTTATGACGCCACCACCGGCGAACAGCCGCTGTTGTGGATGGGCGGGGTGGGCGCCAAGTCCCCGCAGGTCGCGGTGGAAGGCGACCCCGGCCACGACCGGATCACCGCCCGCGTCACCGCCGTCAACGGCCCCGCACCGGCCGCCACCGCCCAGGCCGTGACCCACGACGGGTACAACGACGGGAACTGGCACCATCTGGCGCTGCGCCGCACGGGTGGCCGGCTGCTGCTCACCGTGGACGGCGGGGAGACCACCGTCGTCCCCGATGTCCCGGGGTCGGTCAGCCGCGGCTCGGTCTTCGGCGTGCACCTGGGGCAAAGGCCCGACAGCCGCGCCCAGTTCACCGGCGCGCTGGACGAGGTACGCGTCTACCGACGGGCCCTGACCGACACCGAACTGTCCGGCGTCCGCAGTGACAACGGCCCGGTGAGCGGTCCGCTGGTCCTGGGGCTGTCGCTGGACCGGGTGGGCGGGGGTACGAAGCACTGAGCGCACCGGCCGGCGAGGCACGAGGGCCTGGCGCCTGCCCGACGCCACCGCGGCGGGCAGGCCTCGGGCCCCCTCCCTCTCAGCCCTCTCAGCCCCGCGCCCCGTTCAGCCCCGCGCTCCGCTCAGCCCCGCGCCCCGTTCACCACCGCCTTGCCGGCGGCCTCCGCCTCGGCCGCGCCGCCCCTCCCGGTTCCCGCCGCTGCCGGCGCCGGCTGCGCCTCTCGCGCTTCCCGTACTTCGTGTGCTTCCTGCGTCTCCTCAGCCCCCTGTGGCCTCTGTGGCCTCTGTTGGCTCTGTGCCGCGTAACGCTTCGCCAGGACCGCACACACCATCAGCTGCAGCTGGTGAAAAAGCATCAGCGGCAGCACGGCGAGTCCGGCCTGCGCGCCGAAGAGCACGCTGGCCATCGGCAGCCCGGCCGCCAGGCTCTTCTTGGAGCCGGCAAAGGTGATCGCGATCCGGTCCTCACGGGGGAAGCCGAGCCGCTTCGCACCGTAGGAGGTGGCGGTCAGCATCACCGCGAGCAGCACGGCCTCCACGCCCAGCAGACAGAGCAGCCGCAGGCCGGAGACCTGGTGCCAGATGCCCTCGACCATGCCGGCGCTGAAGGCGGTGTAGACGACGAGCAGGATCGAGCCGCGGTCCACAAAACCGAGGAACCTCCCGTGAACGGTGAGAAAGCCACCGATCCACCGCCGCAGCAGCTGCCCGGCGATGAACGGGAGCAGCAGCTGGCAGACGATCGACAGCAGCGCATCGGCCGAGAAGCCACCGCCGTCCCCGTGCAGGACAAGACCCGCCAGCAGTGGTGTGACGGCGATGCCGACGAGGCTGGAGAACGACCCCGCGCAGATCGCCGCGGCGACATTGCCACGGGCCAGGGAGGTGAAGGCGATCGAGGACTGAATGGTCGACGGCACCAGGCACAGGAACAGCAGCCCCGTGTAGAGGGCGGGCGGCAGGACGTGGGGAACCAGTCCGCGTGCGGCCAGTCCGAGCACCGGGAAGAGCACGAACGTGCAGGCCAGGACCGTGAGATGGAGTCGCCAGTGGCGCAGTCCGGCCATCGCCTCACGGGTGGAGAGACGGGCTCCGTAGAGGAAGAAGAGCAGCGCGACGGCGCCGGTGGAGGTGCCTTCGGTGACGGCGGCGGCCGGTCCGCGGGCGGGCAGCAGGGCGGCCAGGGCGACCGTGCCCACCAGCGCCAGGATGTATCCGTCCACGGGCAGCCAGGAGGGGAGCTTGGGCAAAGGGCGGCGCATGGTCTCTCTTCGGTCGTTCGGCGGCTCACGGGCGGGTGGCATGGCCACGGCCCCCTCAAGGGTGCCCGGAACCATGGAAATCGGGAATCCCTCTTACCGTGGTCACTGTTATTACGCTGCGCGATAAGAGTCGTGGCAGAGCCGGACGGCAGAGGCGGAGGGACCGTGTTCGAACCCGCGCAGTTGCGCACCTTTCTCGCCGTGGCGCAGACACTGAGCTTCACCCAGGCCGCGCACCGGCTCGGGCTGCGGCAGTCGACCGTGAGCCAGCACGTGCGGAAGCTGGAGGACGCCGCCGGGCGCCGGCTGTTCACCCGGGACACCCATGCCGTGGAGCTGACCGAGGACGGCGAGGCGATGCTCGGCTTCGCCCGCACGATCCTGGAGGCCAACGAGCGGGCCGCGAGCTTCTTCGCGGGGACCCGGCTGCGCGGCAGGCTCCGCTTCGGTGCCTCGGAGGACTTTGTGCTGACCCGGATGCCGGAAGTGCTCGAAGAGTTCCGGCGGGACCACCCCGAGGTCGATCTGGAGCTGACCGTCGAGCTGTCGGGGACCCTGCACGAGCTGCTGGCGGCCGGGCGGCTCGACCTCGTGCTCGCCAAGCGGCGCCCGGACGAGGCGCGCGGACGGCTGGTGTGGCGCGACCGGCTGGTGTGGGTGGGCGCCGAGCGGCTGCGCCTCGATCCGCAGCGCCCGGTCCCGCTGGTCGTCTACCCGCCACCCGCACTGACCCGCGCCCGGGCGCTGGAGGCGCTGGAGCATGCGGGCCGGGAGTGGCGGATCGCCTGCACCAGCGGAAGTCTCAATGGACTGATCGCCGCAACTCGGGCAGGTCTGGGCGTGATGGCACATACGAGGGGCATGATCCCGCCAGGTCTGGTCCGGATTCAGCCACGTGCCGGGCTGCCGGAACTCGGCGGAGTGGAGTTCGTTCTGCTCCATGGGCAGCGCAACCGCGCGGCACGTGGCCCGGCAGAGGCTCTCGCGGACGCAATCCTGGCGGGCGGCGACCGGCTGCAGCTTCCCTAGGACTTCCCGACGGCTGTCTGCAGGTCGCGGGAGGCGCCTCCACGCGGCACTCCGGGGCGGATCGGGGCACGCCCCGCCCCCGGCCCATGGCCTCGGCCCACGGCCCACGGCGCAAGCCCTGGTCAGGGGCTCGGCACCGAGCGGACCACCGATGCGGTGGCAGGTGCAGAGATTTGGTGCAGATATGGTCCCGGCGTCGTGATCGTCCGGCGTTGAACTTGCTGGATCATGTCCAGGCTTCTCCGAAGTAGCCCGATTTCGACGGTTGGCCAGATCCCGTGCCACCGGATTCACCACGTGGTACGGATCTGCCGGATGCGGTCACGTTGGGGTACGGTCGCGGCCTTGTGAGCAACACCACGAGGAGCTGGGTCATTGCGCGAGTTCACCGTCCCACCTTTGGCGACCGCGCCCCAGGTCGGCGGGCTGGCGGACGTCGTCTACGAGTACGCCGAAGCCGACCCGGAGCGAGTCGCCCTCGCCCGTAAGGACGATGCGGGCAACTGGCAGAACGTCACCGCCGGAACATTCCGGGACGAGGTCATGGCACTGGCCAAGGGCCTGCTTGCACAGGGCGTCCGGTTCGGCGACCGCATCGGCATCATGTCCCGTACGCGCTACGAGTGGACCCTGTTCGACTTCGCGCTGTGGTCGATCGGCGTCCAGTCCGTACCGCTGTATCCGACGTCGTCGGCGGAGCAGGTCTTCTGGATGCTGCACAACGCGGGCGTCTCGGCGTGCCTGGTCGAGCACGAGGACCATGCGATGACCATCGGCTCGGTCATCGACCGGCTTCCCCATCTGCGCAAGCTGTGGCAGCTGGACGCCGACCCGGTGGCCGAACTGACCGCGGCGGGTGCGCATATCGACGACGATGTCGTGCACCGCCACCGGATGGCCGTCACCCCGGACGCCACCGCGACGATCATCTACACCTCCGGCACCACCGGCCGCCCCAAGGGCTGTGTGATCACCCACGCCAACTTCGTGGCCGAGTCCGACAACATGGTGCTCCGCTACGAGAGGGTCTTCCACTCCAAGCCGGGCGACGAGGCGTCCACCCTGCTCTTCCTGCCGCTGGCGCACGTCTTCGGCCGGATGGTGCAGGTCTCCGCGATCCGCGGCCGGGTCAAGCTGGCCCACCAGCCCGAGCTGGCGGCCCGTGCGCTCCTGCCCGACCTGCAGAGCTTCCAGCCGACCTTCATCCTCGCGGTGCCGTACATCTTCGAGAAGGTCTTCGCCGCGGCCCGGCGCCGGGCGGAGGCGGAGGGCAAAGTCGGACCGTTCGACAAGGCCGTCGAGATCGCGGTCCGCTACGCCGAGGCGCAGGAGCACAAGGCCTTCGGCACCGGATCCGGCCCGAGCGCCGCGCTGCGGATGCAGCATCAGTTCTTCGACAAGGTCGTCTACAGCAAGGTCCGGGCCGCGATGGGCGGCCGGGTGCGGCATGCGATGTCCGGCGGTTCCGCGATGGAGCGCCGTCTCGGGCTGTTCTTCGCCGGCGCCGGTGTGCGGATCTTCGAGGGCTACGGCCTGACGGAGAGCACCGCGGCCGCCACCGCCAACCCGCCCGAGCGGACCCGCTTCGGCACCGTCGGCACCCCCGTCCCCGGCACCACCGTGCACATCGCGGAGGACGGTGAGATCTGGCTGTACGGCGGGCAGATCTTCCACGGCTACCACAGCGACCCCAAGGCGACCGATGCCGTGCTGCACGACGGCTGGTTCTCCACCGGTGACCTGGGCGCGCTGGACGAGGACGGCTATCTGACGATCACCGGCCGCAAGAAGGAAATCCTGGTCACCTCCGGTGGCAAGACGGTCTCGCCGGTGGGCCTGGAGGAGCGGGTGCGGGCGCATCCGCTGGTCGCCCAGTGCATCGTCGTCGGCAACGACCGGCCGTTCATCTCGGCGCTGGTGACCCTGGACCCGGAGGCGGTCACGCACTGGCTGGCCATGCGGGAGAAGCCGGAGATGCCGCCGACCGACCTGGTGCGCGACCCGGATCTGGAGACCGAGATCCGGCGCGCCGTGGTCGCCGCCAACACGCTGGTCTCACAGGCCGAGTCGATCCGTACGTTCCGGATACTGGCCAACCAGTTCAGCGAGGAGCACGGGCTGCTGACCCCGTCGCTGAAGCTCAAGCGCAAGGCGATCGAGACGGCGTACCAGGCCGAGGTGGACGCGCTGTACCAGGCGTGACGGGCGGGGACTCTGCTCCCCTGGAGCCTCCGGGTGCCTCCAGGGGGCCTCCAGGGAGAGCGGCCCGCCGGCTGGTGGCGCCCTCACCGGTGCGTTCGCTCTCGGCGAACTCACTGCCCGGCCGCCGCGGCATGCCCCGTACTACCGGCGCTGTGAGCGGGGCCGGGCGGCCCCGCTCACGGCGCGTTCACATGAATACTCCGCATCCCCCTGCATCCCGTCCGCCTGCTGGGGAATGCGCGACCTCGGATGATCGTTGACATCCGTGAACGAGAAAGCCGACGTAAGGATCGATTCCCCCGTGAGCAAGGTTCCCTCCATCACGCTCAACAACGGCGTCGCGATGCCGCAGCTCGGCTTCGGCGTCTGGCAGGTCGAGGACGACCAGGCATTCACCGCCGTCGGCCAGGCCCTGGACGCCGGATACCGCAGCATCGACACCGCGGCGATCTACGGCAACGAAGAGGGCACGGGCAAGGCGCTCGCCGCTTCCGGAATCGCCCGTGACGAACTGTTCGTCACGACCAAGCTCTGGAATGCCGACCAGGGCTACGACTCCACGCTGCGCGCCTTCGACACCTCCCTCAACAAGCTCGGCCTGGAGTATGTGGATCTCTACCTGATCCACTGGCCGCTCCCGTCGAAGGACCTGTACGTCGAGACGTACAACGCCCTGGAGAAGATTCACGCGGAGGGCCGTGCCAAGGCCATCGGTGTCTCGAACTTCCGGCCCGAGCACCTGGAGCGGCTGCTGGGCGAGACCTCCGTCGTCCCGGCGGTCAACCAGATCGAGCTGCACCCGCAGTTCCCGCAGGCCGAGTCCCGCGCCTTCCACGCCCGGCACAACATCGTGACCGAGGCCTGGTCGCCGCTCGGCCAGGGCAAGGGCCTCCTGGAGGACCCGACGATCGCCACGCTGGCCGCCAAGCACGGCAAGACGCCCGCCCAGGTGGTGCTGCGCTGGCACCTCCAGCTCGGCAATGTCGTCATCCCGAAGTCCGTCACCCCTTCGCGCATCGCCGAGAACATCGACGTCTTCGACTTCGAGCTGGCCGACGAGGACCTCGCCGCCCTCGCCGGCCTGGACACCGGCAACCGGATCGGCCCGGACCCGGCCACCTTCGACGTGGCCTGACCGCGCTCCGAAACGGCGCTCCGTACCGGCGCCGCCCGGCTCGTCCGGGCGGCGCCGTTGTCGTACCCGAGTGGCGGGCCCGGCGGACGGCAGGAAGTCTGGAGGGTGAGCGTGGGGCGACCCCGGCGGTATGCCGACCGGGGCCGGTACCCCTCGCTCGGCCCTGCGCCTCCCCCGTGCCCCGGCAGGGGAGGTGCCCCCATCGAGGAGGCACGATGCCTGAAGTCACCTCTCCCTACCAGCCCGGAACGCCTTGCTGGATCGATCTCGCGGCCCCTGACCAGCAAGCCGCCATCGACTTCTACTCCGACGTCTTCGGGTGGACCGGAGAGATCGGGCCCGCGGAGACCGGGGGCTATGCCGTCTGCACGCTGAACGGCAAGCCGGTGGCCGGAATCATGGCCGCCGTCCCGATGGGCGGCCAGCCCGCACCGCCGACCGTGTGGACCACCTATCTGTCGGCCGCCGACGCGGACGCCACCACCGAAGCGGTGAACCAGGCCGGGGGCACACTCCTGATGCCCGTCACCGACGTGATGACGCTCGGCCGGATGTGCATCGCGGCCGAGCCCACCGGAGCGGTGTTCGGCATCTGGCAGCCCATGGACTTCCCCGGCGGCGGCATCGTCAACGAGCCGGGCGCACTGATCTGGAACGAGCTCAACACCACCGACCCGTCCGCCGCCGCCACGTTCTACAAAGCGGCCTTCGGTATCGAGAGCGCCCCCATGGAGGGCGCCGAGAACTACTACGCCCTCACGGTGAACGACCGGCCGGTGGGCGGTATGCAGCCGATGTCCGAACAGATGCCGTCCGGCACTCCCTCACACTGGCTCGTGTACTTCGCGGTGACGGACACCGACGGCACGGTCGACAAGATCACGGCGGCCGGCGGTGCGGCGCTGCAGCAGCCCTTCGACATGGTCGCCGGCCGGATGGCCGTGGTGGCCGATCCGCAGGGCGCGACATTCGCCGTGATCAGCCCGAAGCCGATGAATCAAGGCTGAGGGATCAGGGTGATGGATCAGGGCTGATGGACTGGTGGATCAGGGCTGGTGAGTCAGGGCTGATGAGTCAGGGCTGATCCAGGGCGCCGGAATCCGATGTGCCGTCATGGACGGCTCGCGGCCCGCGATCCGCGGTCCGCGGTCCCGCCGCCCGGCCGATGACCCGGGCGGCGATGGCCCGGCCGACGGCCACGGGGCCGTTGACCGCTACTGCGCACGGGCCGTGTGGACGGTCTGCGCGGACAGCAGGAAGGCATCGGGGCGGCGGGTGATACCGACGGCGTCATCGGGGTCGGCGAGGCGGGCGAGGGTGGTGTGGTCGTCCTCGTCCAGGCGGTCGCCGTACAGGTCGAGACCCTGGGTCAGGGTGTCCTGGACGTAGGCGCGCGCATCCACGGTCAGCGGGGCCGGCAGGTCCAGCAGGAAACTGCGGCTGCACGGGGTGCGCAGACCGGCGTCGGCGAGGAAGGCGGGCCAGTCCTCGGTGTCGTCGACGGCGCCGGGCAGCGCCGCGCGCATCTCCGCGAACCAGTCCTCGCAGGCCGCATCGAGCCGGGACTGCAGCCCCGGGCGCCCGATGCCGATGTCGCGCGGCAGGAAGCGGGGGGCGAGGCCGCCCTCGGAGACGGCAAGCAGCCCGCCGGGCCGCAGATGGGCGGCGAGGGCGGCGACCGCGGCACGCTGGTCGCCGACGTGGTGCAGGGTCCTGGCGGACCAGATGAGGTCGGCGCCGCCGAGGGCGTCGAGTCCGTCCGGGAGTTCGGCGAGATGGGTGTGCACCCGGTCGCCGAGGCCGAGGCGCCCGGCCCGGGCGTGTGCCCGCTCCAGCAGTGCCGCGCCGGCATCCACGGCGACCACTTCGGCGGCGGGGAAGGCCTGAGCCAGCAGACAGCTGGCGACGCCCGGTCCGCTGCCGACGTCGAGCACCCGGTCCACCCCCTGGTCGCCGACCGCGGCCGTCCCGACGAGGAGCTGCCGCAGCCAGGCCGCGGCCTGCTCGTAGACCGGCAAGTGCAGCTCGGCGCCCCGTTCGAGGAGCGGGCCGAACACCTCCCAGTCGATCTGCGCCGTGTCGTGGGGGCCGTGCCCGGGTGCGGGCCGTTCGTCGTTGCTCATGACATCGAGCCTCCGTTACCGGTCGTGCGCGTGCAATCCACGGTGCCGCTCCGGCAGCCCCGGATTCCGACGGGGAAGGGCGCAACCGTAGGGTCTGGCCCGTGGCTACTCCGGGATGGGTGCCGCCGACGGATACCGAGCGGCGGCTGTACGAAGCGGCGGCGCGTGGTGACCGGGACGGTCAGATCGCGGCGATCGCCGGTGAGGATCTGTATTTGGCGGCACCGCAGCAGGGCCAGGACCCGCTGCCCGTCTACGACGACCCGGCGGTGGGTGGTAAGTGCATTCCCGTCCTGACCCGCGGCATGCTGCCGCCGTGGCAGCCGCAGCAGTTCTTCGACCGGGTTTCGCTGGAGGAGCTGGCGGAGGACTGGCCGAACGACACATGGCGGCTCGCGGTCAATCCCGGGACGCCCTGCGCCGCATATCTGACCGCCTCCCCGGCCCACCGCACCGGCTGGATCCAGCGGCGCGCCCAGATCGGAGCACGGCCCGGCGGCCTGCTCGTCACGCACTTCGGCGGTCCGCTGCACGGCCCCGTGGCGCAGGGGCTGGCGTGCGGTGCGCCGCTCGCGGTACACCACAGCGTGCCGTGGAACGAGCTCGGTACGGCCTTCCTCGACCACGCCGCCGACGCACAGACGCTGCGCGAACAGTGGTCGGTGACCGATCCCGCCAGTTGGCAGCTGCGCCTGGACCAGCTGCTCGGCGGGCAGTTCGTACCGGCGGAGACGGAGACGGCGCTGCGGGCGCGGGCCGGCGGCCGCAGCGCCGGGGCCCCTGAGGACACGACGGGCAAGGAGGCGGCTCCGGAGTCCACGGACTCCCCGGACACCACGGCCTCCCAACACACCACGGCCTCCCGGGACACTGCGGACACGCCCGCCGTCCCCGAGCTCGTGACCAGGTACGAAGAGCGGTTCCGCGCCGACGGACTGCTGCCGGCGGACGGCCGGGTCGTGTCCCTCGTCGCGCTGGACCATGCGCATGCCGTCACTCTCGTCCGCTGGGGCCTGGGCGCCCGGCTGTGCGCACCGCAGCAGGCCGAGCAGGCGGTGGCGCAGGCCGGTGCGAGGGCCAGGGAGGTGTACGGCTCGTGGGAGGAGTTCGCCGCGGGCTATGCGCTGGGGCGGATGCTGGCGTTCGACAACGGCTGGTTCGGGCCGCAGTACGCGGAGGCCGTGCACCTGCACCGCGTCCTCACCCAGGACCCGTCCTCGCCGTGGCGCGGTCTGCCCTTCGCTTGACGGGCGCGTCGCTTGAGGGGCGCGTCGCTTGACGGGCGCGTCGCTTGACGGGCCCCTCGCCTGACGGGCCCCTCGCCTGACGGGCGCGTCGCTTGACGGGAGCGCGCCCTCGGCGGGCGGTCGCGGGGTGCGGGTTCGGTGTAGACGTAGGGCATGGATGTAGCGGTTTGCCTGTTCAGCTCCGACCTCCGGCTGCACGACCAGCCGGTGCTGCATGCCGCGCTGCGCTCCGCGGCGCAGGTGGTACCGCTGTTCGTCGTCGATACGGGGGTCGCCGACGCGGGGTTCATGGTGCCCAACCGGGCGGCGTTCCTGGCCGGCGCACTGGCGGATCTCGATGCCGGGCTGCGCGGTTGCGGCGGTCGGCTGGTCATCCGTACGGGGGATGTGGTGACCGAGGCCTGCCGGGTGGCGGCGGAGACCGGAGCCGGCGAGGTGCATCTCGCGGCCGGGGTGAGCGGCTATGCGCTGCGCAGGGAACGGCGGTTGGCCGACGGGCTGGCGGCGGCAGGGCGTGCGCTGGTGATGCACGACGCGGTCATCACGGCACTGCCGCCCGCCGCCGTGCTGCCCTCCGGCCCGGACAAGGACCACTTCGCGGTCTTCACGCCCTACTTCCGGCGCTGGCAGGCCGCGGGGCTGCGGTCGGTGCCGGCCGCGCCGCGGTCCGTACGGGTCCCGGCCGACGTACGGTCCGAGGACCTGCCGTCGGCGGCGGACCTGTGCCCGGGCGGGAAGCCGTCGCCCGCGCTCCCGGAGGGCGGCGAGCGGGCAGGGCGCCGCCGGTTCGGTGCCTGGCAGCGCTCGGGCATGGCCGACTACCAGGACCGGCAGGACGACCTGCCGGGCGATGCCACGTCGCGGCTCTCGCCCTATCTGCACTTCGGCTGCCTCTCGCCGGTGGAGCTGGTGCACAAGGCGTCGGCCCGCCCGGACGCCGGCGCCGCAGCGTTCGTACGGCAGCTGGCCTGGCGGGACTTCCACCATCAGGTGCTGGCGGCCCGCCCCGGCGCGGCGAACGCCGACTATCGCACCCAGGGTGACCGCTGGCGGTACGACGACACCGAGGTGACGGCGTGGAAGGAGGGCCGCACCGGCTATCCGGTGGTCGATGCGGGAATGCGGCAGTTGCTGCACGAGGGGTGGCTGCACAACCGGGCGCGGATGCTGGTGGCGAGCTTTCTGACCAAGACGCTGTATGTGGACTGGCGGGTGGGCGCGCGGCACTTCCTGGATTGGCTGGTGGACGGCGATATGGCGAACAACCAGCTCAACTGGCAGTGGGTGGCGGGGACCGGCACCGACACCCGCCCCAACCGGGTGCTGAATCCGCTCGTCCAGGCCAGACGGTTCGACCCGCAGGGCGAGTACGTACGGCGCTGGGTGCCGGAGCTGGCCGGACTCGCGGGCACGGCGGTGCACCAGCCGTGGAAGCTGACCGGGCCGGAGCGCGCGGCGTACGACTATCCGGATCCCGTGGTGGACCTGGCGGACGGGCTGGTGCGGTTCAGGCGGGCGCGCGGGCTGGAGTAGCCGGGCCGGAGCAGCCGGGGTCCGCGGACGGTCGCCGTGTCGTGGGCGGCATCCGTGCCGGGAGATGATGCAGGACGGATACGACGGATGCGACGGATAGTACGGATACTACGGAGAGGACGGATACGACATGGCCGGGAGCGGTATGCGCCGCGGGCTGGACCGGACGCTGCTGGACCGCGCACTCGGGGCGGCGGGGCCGAGGCAGCCGGCCGCGCTGCCGACGTGGGCCCAGTTCCGTACCGCACTGCGCCATACACCGTTGTCGGTGTGGCACGACGATGTGACGGACTGGGCCGCGAGCCTGACGTACTACTCGGTGCTGGCGCTGCTGCCGTCGCTGATCGTCACGGTGTCGCTGATCGGTCTCGCCGATCCGGCGGCCACCGAGCAGCTCATCAACCAGATCACGTCGATCGCACCGGCCCAATCGGGCCCGACCGTGCACCGTGCGCTGGTCGGCATGGCGCATCAGCGCACCGCCGCCTGGGTGGTGCTGGGCGGCGCCCTGGTCAGCGCCCTGTGGTCGTCCTGCAGCTATCTGGCCGTCTTCCGCCGCGCGCTGCACGCCATGAACCGCACCAAGGACGACCGCCCGCCGTGGCGCAAGGCACCGCGGATCCTCATGACGGCGCTGCTGCTGATGGCCCTGCTGATCAGCAGCGCGGTGGCGCTGCTGGTGAGCGGGCCGATCGCGACCGCACTCGGCCGGGCCGTCGGGCTCGGCGAGGCGGGCGAGGCGACCTGGAATCTGCTGAAGTGGCCGCTGCTGCTGCTCCTGGCCACGGTGCTGGCGATGGTGCTGTTCCGTTCCGGCCCGCCCAGTTCCCGCGGCGTGCGCAGAGCGGCGCCCGGCGGCGTCGTCGCCGTACTCCTCTGGCTGGTCTCCTCCGCCGGCTTCGCGGCCTACACCTCGTACGTCGGCACCTTCAACCGGCTCTACGGTTCGCTCGCGGGACCGGTGGTGTTCCTGATCTGGCTGTGGTTCTCCCATCTGTCGCTGCTGTCCGGCGCCCAGTTCAATGTGGAACTGGCCCGCGCGGGGCGGGTGGTACGGCCGCGCTCGGGGAGCTGAGGCCGGCGTGGGGGCTGCCGCCCCAGCCGGTGGCCGGGCCGGTCGGCGTGGGGCGCCGGTGGCCGGGCCACGGCAGGGCGGTGCAGCCGACCGCGCTCCGGCAACGGTGTCCCCGGAGCGGCCGCTCAGCGGGCCCCATGCCCCGGGGCGATCGCCTCGATCCGGTGGGCAAGGCCGAAGTCGAGATGAGTGATCCGTCCGCCGATGCTGTGGGTGTTCACCGAGACCGCGAGTCGGTTGTACCCCAGCGTCAGATCGGCGTGATGGCCCAACTCCTCCTGGATCTGCGCGATATGGATGACCATGACGGCGGCCGGAAAGTGCCCGTGGAAGGCGTAGCCACGGCACAGCATCCCGCCCTCGACGGACCAGCCGGGCAGCTCCGCGAGGCGGTCCTCGATCTCCTTGAAGCTGAGCGGCTCCAGCTGAGCAGTCATGGCGTTCGCCTCTCCCCGTGTGCCGGCTGCCGACGAGCCGGTTCCCGATACGCATCGATAGGCACGGTTATCCGGGCCGCCGCACACTGCCGCGACGGCCGCGACCATTCCAGCGTGGCACGCCGACGGCACTTTCGCGCACTCACGGCACATCCCCTCCCATACCCCCCCCACCGGCACCGGCCCTCGACTACCGTCCCTCCCATGACAACTGCTGCGACGTCCTCACCGGAGACGACCGCAGGCGTGGGCTCCCTGCTGCGCGAATGGCGCGACCGGCGCCGGATCAGCCAACTGGAACTGGCCCTGCGCGCCGGCTCCTCCGCCCGCCACATCAGCTTCATCGAGACCGGCCGCTCCCGCCCCAGCCAGGAGATGGTGCTCCGCCTCGCCGAGCACCTCGACGTCCCCGTACGGGAGCGCAACGCCCTGCTGATCGCAGCGGGCTACGCCCCGACCTTCCCGGAGACACCGCTGGACGACCCGTCGATGGCCGCCCTGCGCTCCGGCATGGAACGCCTCCTGACCGGCTACGAGCCCTTCCCCGCCCTGGTGGTCGACGGGACCTACCACGTACAGGCGGCAAACCGCGGCGTCACCCTGCTGCTGGAAGGCATCGCCCCGGCCCTCCTCCAGCGCCCGCTGAATTCCATGCGCCTCACCATGCACCCCGACGGCCTGGCCCCCCGCATCCGCAACTACCGGGAATGGCGCAGCCACCTCCTCGCCCAGATGGAACGCCAATTGGCCCTGCTGCGCTCGCCCCGCCTGCGCGAGCTCTACCACGAGGTGAGCGCCTACCCCCTGCCCCCGGACGGCCGCGAGACGGCAGCCTTCGGCGAAAACGCCCCCTTCGCCCTTCCCATGATGCTCGAACACGACAACACCGTGCTGTCCTTCATCTCGACCATCGCCACGTTCAACACCCCAATGGATGTGACCGTCTCCGAACTGGCGGTGGAGACCCTGCTACCGGCCGATCCGGAGACGGCGGCGTATCTGCGGGAGACGGGACCGTAACGGGCGGCCGCCGTCCGGCCCTTACGGGACGGCTCGGGCCGTACGGACGGCTCGGGCAGCTCGGGTGGCCCGGACGACGGAACCGGACAGCGGGGCCGGACGGCACCCTTCCCCGGCGCCTTCCCCCGGCGGGATCACACGGCGGGGCCACACGACGGGATCACACGACGGCCTCAGACTGCCGGCGGCACCCGGTCCAGAAACCCACACACGGACCAAATCCGCCCGTCCTCCGCCAGCCGCACCACATCGAACCCGGCCACCGGCGCCGAACCATCCGCCACACTGACCAGCTCCCACCCGAACCGCGCCAGGTCATGGTGCCCGTCCACGCCCCCCAACTGCCGGAACACAAACCCGGGGAACTGCGCCTGCGCCCCCGCGATGGCCGCCGCCAGCCCCTCGTGCCCCGCGACATCCGCCAACGGATCGGTATACGTGGCGTCCTCACCGAAGGCCGCCGCGACGGCCTTACCCCGCGCCCCCTCCTCCGTCGCATTCCACGCCTCGAAGTACCGCGCAACGGCCGCCACATACCGCTCGCCCACGCCCGAGAACTGCTGCGTAACCTGCTGCTCCTGCTGAGTCATGACGTACTCCTGCTCCTGGTGAGATCCGAACGGCACCGATACCGGGCACTGTTGCCGGTACCGCTTCACGGGCCGGAGCGCGCCGACCCGTGAACCGATGACTCACTTTGCGGGGTGGTGGGGTGGCCGGTCGATTACGCGGGAGGTAATGGAGGATCGGCTCGGGTACGTGGCTGCGGTGCTGGTCCGCCGCGCGGTGGCGGCCGCCCTTGCTGTGGCTACTCGCCGGGCGTATCGAGTTCTTCGACCTTCGAGAGCCTGATGACGCCGGCACCACCCTGCTCCGTGCCCTGCAGGCCGCAAGCGAGGCGGAAGATTCCTTGATCGGATCCGCGATCCTCGCGCACACAGCCTTCATCCCCGGGTGGGCGGGAGAGCATGAAGGCGCAACGGAGCACATGGTCGCTGCCCGCGCATATGCCCGTCGAGGTCCTGCCTCAGCAGAGCTCTGGGCATGGCTCGACGCCGTTGAGGCCGAGTGCGAAACGCGGTGCGGGAACACACGCACCGCCCTGAACCTGATCAGGCACGCTGAGGACACCCTCGCGGCAGGGTCCGAGCACATGACGCCAGCATGGATGGACTGGTTCAACGCTGTCCGTCTGGCCGCGTTCAAGGGCCACACTCAGTTCAAGGCCGGCCACCTGCCTCAGGCCCGTGCAAAACTGCTCGGCGTCCTGGACCAGATGCCAGCCACCGAGGACAAGCAGCGCACCGTCATCTTTGGTGATCTGGCCGCGGTCGAGGCCGCAGCCGGTCAGCCAGAGGAAGCGTGCCGCTACGCGTGCCTTGCCCTCGACCAGTTGGAGGTCACCTGGTACGCGACGGGCATGGACCGGGTCAGGGAAGTACGGCGAGCGCTCGCGCCGCACCAACATGCCCCGTGTGTGCGAGACCTCGACGACCGGCTGTACGGATGGGCAACGACGGTCAGCGCTCTCACTCGTTGAACTTCGTGATGTCTTCCGGCAGTTCCATCAGCGACTCGATACGGAACGTAGGCAGCTCGCGCGCCTCCACGGTGTTCCACTGGATCGTGGCCCATGGGCCTCGGTGAACGAGTGCGGTATGCATACCGGCGGCCACGGCGGGCCGGAGATCGTTGTCCACGCGGTCTCCGACATACAGAATCTGGTTGTTCGCGAAGGGGACAACGTCGGCCACGCGCTCGAAGAAGAGCCGATCGGGCTTGCTGGCTCCCCAGTCATCCGACGTGCCGATGAGGTCGACATCGTTGGTGAACAGGCTGCGGAGGATCCCGCCCGCACGCACGGTTTGGTTCCCCGCGATGCCGAGCCACAAGCCATCGCCGCGCAAGTGCGCCAGGGCAGGCCGGACATCGGAGTACAGATCCGACTCGTCAAAGTGCTCCGGCCGGCCTGCAGCGGCACGCGCGTCCCGCTGCTCGTACAGGTCAAATCCGGGCCGGAACTCCTGAAAAACCTCGCGGTAGTCCCGGCCCTGTGCGATGACCGCACCGAACATCGCCGCGAACGTATGACGCGGCACATCGAGCCAGTCAGCCCACGTTCCGTACTCCCGCGTCTCATCGACCAGCACTCACCGACGTCAAAGACCACAGCGCGAATCATGCCGACACCCTACTGAGCGGCTCGGGGTCGGTACTGCCGCGTTGCAGGTTGCATGCTTCTTCGCCAGATCGGTCCGGCGACGGCAGGGTACCTCCGCGGCCAGGGCCTCACGGGAATCGAGCAGGCTCACCCTGCGGGCACCCGCTTGCCCATGCCGGAGTACGCCACCGCATCTGATCGTGGGACGGGTGCGACGGGTGCGACGGTCAGCAGTACGGTGATTGGCCGGTAAGGGACGCCGCTACCCGCGTCCATACGCCGAAGAGCCGGTATAGGGCGGGGAGTTGGCCCTGCGTCTGGACAGTCCGGCTGTCCACGGAGGTGACCGAGGGGATTCCCAGAAGCGTCGATGCCACCGAGGCCGACTGCCAACGGACTCTGAGGGTGGACGGGCTCGGAGTCGCGCTGCGCCAGGGCCTCTTCCGGGTTACGGAGAGACTGGTAGTGACCGCTTCCTCGATCGCCTGGCGTGCTTCTGCTACCGGGCGCAGCTCCGCGGCAAAGCGATCACGTGCGCTCTTCACGGCCACGGTGGTGACGGAATCGTCCCACGCCAAGGTCTCCGCGCAGGCGCTGTCGTCACCGGTGAGTGCCGCCAGGGGCACGTCGAGCATCGCTGCGGTGGCGTGGGCCAGGCCGATCTCGCCCACCGGCATGCCGTCCAGCCAGATGTCCTCGATCTCGTGCCCCATGAAGCTGTGGCTCAGCACGCCGAGCGTGCCGGCTCGGGAGTGGTAGCCGACGCAGATCATGGCGTCGTGTTCGGGGGTGAGGTCTTCGAGCATGCCCATGTGCTTGGGCCGGCCGCGGATGAGGCGAGCCTCCGGGTGCAGCATCTCGGGCGCCAGATTGCGCATGGGGCCGTGTGCATCGTTGACGACGATATCGGTGGCGCCCGCCGCCAGGGCTCCGCGGACGGCGGCGTTGACGTCCTCCGCCATCATCAGTCGTCCGCGCTCGTAATCCCGCCCGCCGGGCTGGACGTCGTCGGCGTCGACGAGCCCTGTGATGCCTTCCATGTCCGCGCTGATATAGATCTGCACTTCGCCTACTCCTCAAGCCTCAAGTTTGACCGCTTGGGAGACGCCGAGTGTTCCTTGCCTGGTTCCTCGCCTGGTTCCTCGCCTGGTTCCTGGGCGCGGATGTGGTCGGGCGGGAAGCTCCCCCGAGGGTGAGCCTTGCGGGCGGTTCGCCGAACTCCTCGATCGCTGGGCCCAGTTGCTTGCCCGGGACCGAAGGCAGCCGCGCCCGCCGCGCGCGCCGAAGCAGCCCCGGTGACGCCAGTGCCCCCTCAAGCCGAAGTGGCGAGGGGGCGTGGCATCGCGATCGTGGGATCAGGAGAGCGCGGCGGTGAGAGTGATCGTCGTGCCGGCGAGGGCCTGGCTCACCGGGCAGTTGACCTTGGCGTCCTCGGCCGCGGACTTGAAGGCGGACTCGTCGATGCCGGGCACCTGGCCCTCCACGGTGAGGTGGATTCCGGTGATGCCGGTGCCGGGCTGGAAGGTGACCGCGGCCTTCGTCGTGAGCAGCGTCGGTGGGTTTCCGGCCTCGGTGAGCGTGTTCGACAGGGCCATGGAGAAGCAGCTGGAGTGGGCGGCGGCGATCAGTTCCTCGGGGCTGGTCTTCCCGTTGGGGTCCTCGGCGCGGGAAGCCCAGGTCACGGGGAAGTGACCGACTCCCGACGAGTCGAGCGTGACCTCCCCCAGACCCTTGAACAGTTCGCCCTCCCACTCGGTGTGAGCGTTACGTGTAGTGGCCACGGTGAACCCTTCCTGTGTACGGGTGACGCCCTGTGTACGGATGTCTCCCTGTGTATGGATGTCGCCCTGTGTACGAGGACGTCCGGTGTGCGAGGACGTCCGGTGTGCGGATGACGTCGACTCCCCGATCGTCCGCCCTGGGGCGGTCTGCCCGGGTTTCCGACGCGCCGCAGCAACCGACTCGGCGGTCCGTCTGCACTCGGGAGGCGTCGCCTGACCGGGCCGATCGCGGGCCTCGCCGATCCCCTGGCCGGGAACGTTGCGGAGAACGCGGGGCGGCTTAGCCTTGGAGGTATTGCCACGCTTGCCCCGGCCCCATGCCGCTGGGCGGCATCCGGCGGCGACTGCGGCAACCCGCACCGACCCGTGTCGAGCGGGTGGCCGGTGAGCAACGCCGACGAGAGGACAAGCCATGAGCCCCCTGACCCCAGACGAAAACGCGCCCCCGCCCGGAGAACCTTCCACCGACGGCACACAGTCCCCAGCAGAGGCGGCGGACACCCAGGCCGCCCTGGTCGAGCTCGCGGCCAGCGTGGCTCTGCTACCGCAGGCGCCACCGGCCGAGGGTGAGGAGGAGCGTCCCGAGGGCGCTGTCTCCCTGCCGGTGATCGAACAGGACGGCAACCGATACGTCCCCGTCTTCACGACCGAGAATGCGCTGCTGACAGCCGGGGGCGACCTGGAGACCGCGCTCCGCATCCCCGTCGTCGACCTGGCCGCGAACTGGCCGGCGGACGACCTGTGGATGGCGGTCGACCCGTCTTCCGAGCAGGGCCTCGCCCTTCCCCCTGACCTGGTGCGTGCGCTGCCCGTCTTCAGCCGGCACGCCGATGACACGGCCGGCCAGGCGGGCGAGGCTGGTGCGGCGGGAGCGGAGGGAGGCAGCGGCTGAGGGCCAGGTCCGCCCGGCCCCGGGCCGAATACGACCCTCCATGCAGCCCGCCACCACAGCACGGCGAGGGCCTGAGGCACCGGACGCACCCTTGTCCTGCCCCAACTGAACTGCTCCAACTGGACTGCTCCATCGTTTACTTGAGACGACTCCACACCTCGTACCGAAACGATCAGTAAGTGGCAGGATCGGGTCATGACCGAGGACCTACCGGCCCGTGCGCGCAGTCTCTGGGAGCAGTTGGCGGAGGTGCCTGTGTCGTTCCCGTCCGGCGGCGGCGTCGCGATGACTGTCTCTGCCGGTTCGCGGCTGTGCCCGCCCGCCTGGGCGGGGATCGTCAGGCTGGGCGATGCCGTGGTGATCACGGTGCCGGACGAGGCTCAGGCACTCCTGTTCCGTCGTGCGGTGAGCAACACGCCGGTCGAGTCCCTGATGCGCCCCAGCACACTCCGGACGCTGCTGCCGGTGGTCGAGGTACGCGGCCCCGCTGCGCTGGCCTACCTCTCGAAAGAAGACTTCCGCCCTGCGTTCGATGGTGCAGCGGTCGACTGCTTGCCGCCAGTCCATGCGGACCTTCGGGCGTTTGCAGAGTCGGCGGGGCCGGAAGATGCCGCCGAGAGCGGCATCGACGAGATCGAGTCTCCGGTGTTCGTGGTGCGTGACGGCCCTGCGGTGGTGGCTGCTGCGGGATACCGGAAGTGGCCGGCGTCGACCGCACACCTGTGTGTGCTGACTGCTCCGCAACGGAGAGGGCACGGTCTGGCGCGGCAGGTGGCCGCCGAGGCGGTGGCCCACGCGCTAGACGCCGGTCTGCTGCCGCAGTGGCGTGCGCGTCCCGAGGCATCCCGACGGGTGGCGGCCGCACTCGGTTTCCGGGAGATCGGTGGTCAGTTGAGTGTTCGCCTGAGTTCTGCCTCTCCGGTCGGCACCGGGTCCAGATGAGGATGCCTGCGAGGTGGAGTGCGGCCTGGTAGGCGATGGCGAGTCTGTCGCATCGCATCGCATCTCACCGCATCGCCAGGCCGCGCCACTGGTCGGGCAGCCGGTATGACAAGCGCGGATACGTCTACCTCGGCACCGTCACCACTGCCACTGTCGCTGTCGCTGCCGCTGCCGCTGCCGCAGTCATCATCTGGCTCCGGTCGTGATCGGAGACCCTAGTCCACCCACCTCCGCAACAGCCCCTCCCGTTCCACCCTCCGAGGCGACCTCCCCTCCCACGCACGGCCCCACTCCGACATCGCCGCCAGCGTGGTGGCCATCGTTGCGGCGCCCTCCGTGAGGCGGGACAGGAGGGCTCGGGAGAGATCGACCTCTGTCGGGGAGTAGCCGACGGCTGCGGCCACGTAGGCAGTCAACTCGTGGTCGTCGTCCGGCGATTGCACGCACAGCGTCATCATCGCCGGGGCCTCGTACACCCGGCCTGGGCCCATGGGCAGAGCCAGGTTCGCCACCGTACCCAGAGCCAGGTCCTTGACCGCGCCGACGTGCCGCTTGAGGGACGTCACGGGGACGTCCGCCACTGTCAGGGCATGCACGTCCTCCCACAGGTAGAGGCCGGACTGCCCGTCGCCGAGGGCCACCACGCCCTCGGGGGTCAGGCGTACCCCGGGAGCCAGACCGGACGGCTTCGCGCCCACGTACACATCGCCCTCGGCGATCCAGAACAGGCCCACCATGGGCATGTGTTGCTCACTTCTCCCGACGACGGCACCGCCGTCGTGGCGCATATCAAACGATCAGGTCGCCCTCCGCAACGCGCGAAGGGACCGGGGAGTTCCCGCTTCCCGGCCCCACACACGGCCCGGACCGTGAGGGGATGTCTTTGGGTGGCGAGGGCGCTCCGGGCCCGGTGACGGGTAACCGGTGACGGGAAACTGGTGACGGGAAACTGGTGACTGGTGACTGGTGACTGGTGAAGGCGTCGCGCGCGTCCTGGAAGAACGCCTGCCCTCCCGCATCAAGCTTCCTGTACGCCGGCTAGTTGCGGAGTGCGGGGGCAGGCGCCCCCAGGTAGTGGTAACCCCCCACCCGGACCGGGGGTGAACCGGCTGTAGAGGCGGGGGTGAACCGGCTCTAGAGGCTGGGGTGGTCCGGCTGTCGGGGCGGGCGCGGCGCCAGAAGACTCGTCGGTATGACGCCGAGCCTTGAGACCCCTTCCCCACCCGCCGATGCGGCAGCACCCGCCGATGCAGCAGCACCCGCCGATGCGGCAGCACCCGCCGATGCAGCAGCACCCGCCGATGCGGCAGCACCCGTCGGCAGCGACTTTGCGCGGCTGTCGCGGCGCATCGTCGCGGCCGGGCTGTTGAAGCGCCGGCCCGGGTACTACGTGGTGCGGCTATCGGCCGTGAGCGTGGCGTTCGCCGGGGGCTGGGTGATGTTCTTCGCGCTGGGCGACAGTTGGTGGCAACTGGCCGTGGCCGTGTTCCTGGCGTTCGTCTTCGGGCAGATGGCGCTGGTCACCCATGATGTGGCGCATATGCAGGTGTTCCGTCGGCGTCGGCCCAGTGGGGTCGGTGGGCGGCTGTTCGGCAACCTGGGGGTGGGGATGTCGTACGGCTGGTGGATGGACAAGCACACCCGGCATCACGCCAACCCCAACCATGAGGAGCTGGATCCGGATGTCGCGCCGGACATCCTGGTGTGGTCGCGGGACCAGGCGCGGGCCGCCACGGGGCTGCCCCGCTTCATCGGCCGTTATCAGGCGCAGTTGTTCTTCCCGTTGCTGACGCTGGAGGGGTTCAATCTGCGGGTGTCGAGCATCCGGGCACTGCGGTCGCCGACCATGAAGCACTGGGGCAGCGAGGCGGCACTGCTGCTGACGCATATCGTCCTGTATCTCGCCGCGCTGTTCCTCGTGCTGTCACCCGGTAAGGCGCTGGCCTTCCTCCTCGTCCACCAGGCCGTCTTCGGTGTGTATCTGGGGTCCACCTTTGCGCCCAACCACAAGGGGATGCCGACGCTGACGGGCGACGCACCCCCGGACTTTCTGCGCCGTCAGGTGCTGACCTCGCGCAATGTCCGGGGCGGGATGCTGACCGACTTCCTTCTCGGCGGGCTCAATTACCAGATCGAGCACCACCTCTTCCCCAGCATGCCGACGCCGCATCTGCGCCGTGCACAGAAGATCGTCCGCGCCCACTGCGCCGAGCTCGGTGTCCCGTACCACGAGACGGGGCTGATCAGGTCGTACGCAGAGGCGCTGCGGCACTTGCGGCGGGCGGGGGAACCTCTTCGTGGTCCGCGGGCGTAGGCACGGCCGTCGTGGCCGTGGTCTCCGCCTGTCGCGCCGTACGCCGGGCCGCCATGAAGGCGTAGACCAGGATGCCGGCGAACAGGAAGAGCACGCCCTGGTAGATCGCGGCGTAGCCGGCGCCGGCGACGAGCCAGAAGGTGAAGCCGAAGGCGGTCAGGGCGAGGGTCAGATCGCGGGCGAAGCGGGCGGGACGGACCTTGTCGCGGCGGCCGGTGAGCAGGAAGTAGACCTGGGCGCCGGCGGCGAGGAGGTAGGGGACGGTCGCCGAGAAGGTGGTGATCAGTACAAGGATCTCGAAGACGCCGCCGGCGCCGATGAGGTAGTTGATCACCGTGAGGGCGCTGGCCAGCACTCCGGCGGCCAGGACGCCGAAGGTCGGTACACCGCGCCGCTTGGTCAGGAAGGGTGCGGGGAACAGCCCGTCCTTGGCGGCGGCATACGGGGACTGGGCGCTCATCAGGGTCCAGCCGTTGAGGGCACCGATGATCGAGACGACGGCGGCGAGCGCAACGACCGTGCCGCCCCAGTGACCACCGAACATGGCGTTCACCGCGTCGGAGAACGGCGCCTGGGACTTCACCAGCTTGTCGTGGGAGACGGTGCCGAAGACGGCGACGGTGCCCAGGAGGTAGACGACGGCGGAGCCGATGGTGCCGAGGACGGTGGCCCGGCCGACGTTCCGCTCCGGGTCGCGGACCTCGCCCGCGCTCATCGCGGCGGACTCCACACCGACGTAGGAGTAGAGCAGGATCGCGGCGGCCGCGGACATCCCGCCGGCCACGCTGCCGCTGCCTTCGTGGAACGGGCCGAGGTTCGCCGGGTCGAAGAAGAACAGGCCGACGACGGCGATGAAGAGGAGCGGGATGAACTTGAGGACGGTGGAGATCGTCTGGACCAGTCCGACATAGCGGGTGCCGGCGAAGTTGGCGAGGGCCGGCAGCCAGAGCGCGACGAGTGCGATCACGAGGTCGGCGCCGCGGGAGGGGTGGCCGGGGAGGAGGACGTGGACGTAGCCGACGATGGCGACCGCGAGCGCCGCGTTGCTGACCCAGGTCATGGTCCAGTAGGACCAGGCGGAGAGGAATCCGGCGAAGTCGCCGAACGCCTCGCGCGCGTAGACATAGGGGCCGCCGGTGTCCGGGTGGCGCTCGGCGAGCCGCCCGAAGACCAGGGCGAGGGCGAGGGCGCCGATGGTCAGTGCGCCGAAGGCGACCAGGCTGACGGTACCGAACGGGGCGACCGAAGCCGGCAGCAGAAAGATGCCGCCACCGATGATGTTTCCCATCACCAGGCAGGTGGCGGTGAACAAACTCATCCGAAACGGTGGCTTGGCTTGAGTGTGCAGGTCAGAGCCGGTCTCTGGGTGCTGAGCGGCAGGGCTGCGGTGCATGTGGGGCGCATCTCTCGTCGTGCCAGGCTGTCCGGTGTGCCGGACTGGCACATGGTCACCGGATCGGCGGCACGCTTCAAAATCGCCGTGAATACTCCCGCCACAAGGGCCTCCTTGCGAAGGATCTGCGGTCTCGCGGGCGGGCGACAGGATTCCCTGGGCAGGCCGACTTATTGCAGAGTGTGCGCAATAGCCATCCATTTGCAATTACCCTGGTCGCAGTGCGCGAGAGGAGAACGGCATGCGTGGGACACCCGTGGTGCTGGGCATCGAGTCGTCCTGTGACGAGACGGGCGCCGGCCTGGTGCGGGACGGCCGGCTGTTGGGACACGCCGTGGCGTCGAGCATGGCCGAACACGCCCGGTTCGGGGGCGTGGTGCCGGAGATCGCGGCCCGCGCCCATGTCCACTCGTTCACCCCGGTGGTGCACCGGGCGCTGGAGGAGGCCGAGCTGCGGATGTCCGATGTCGGGGCGGTCGCGGTGACGACCGGGCCGGGGCTTTCCGGTGCGCTCCAGGTCGGGCTGGCCGGGGCGAAGAGCCTGGCGTACGCGCTGGACGTGCCGCTGTACGGGGTGCACCATCTGGCGGGCCATGTCGCGGCCGACACCCTGGAGCACGGTCCGCTGCCCGACCCCTGCGTGGTGCTGATCGTCTCCGGCGGCCACACGTCGCTGCTGCTCGTCCGCGACCTGGCCCGCGACCCGATCGCGCACCTCGGCGACACCTTGGACGACGCCGCCGGCGAGTGCTTCGACAAGGTCGCCCGGGTGTTCGGGCTCCCCTACCCCGGCGGGCCGGCCATCGACCGGACAGCGCGCGAGGGCGACGCGGGCGCCGTGCGCTTCCCCCGTCCGCTGACCGGGCCGCGCGATGATCCGTACGGCTTCTCGTTCTCGGGGCTGAAGACCGCCGCCGCACGATGGGCGGAGCGGCACCGCGGCCGGGCCCTGCCGGTGGCGGACGGAGCGGCCGCCCTGCAGGAGGCGGTCGCCGACGTCCTGACCCGCAAGGCGGTGGCCGCCTGCACCGCCCACGGCGTCGGCACCCTCGTCGTGGTGGGCGGGGTTGCCGCCAACTCGCGGGTCCGGAGCCTGGCGGAGGAGCGCTGCGCCGCCGCCGGGATCACCCTGCGGGTGCCGCCGCTGCGGCTGTGCACCGACAACGGCGCGATGATCGCCGCCGTCGGGGATCTGCTGGTGCGGGCGGGCGCCGAACCGGCCCCGCTGGATGTCTCGATCGATCCGTCGGCGCCCCTGGAGTACGCCGCACTGCACCCGGCCGCCCGTACCGCCGCCGTGAACGTCCCGGCCTGACGACCACAGGGGGCCGGTCCAGGTCGTATCCGGAGGGTCCGACGGGATCGGATCGATCCGGCGGGAGCCGGCGGGGCGATCCGGCGGGAGCCGGCGGGGCGGGGCACGGTGGTGATCAGCCGTCCGCGGACGTCGTGAGTCCGGCCAGCGCCCACGACAGGGCGGTCAACTCCTGGGTGACGTGCGGGAGTTCCAGCGGGTCCGGCGCGGCCAGGACGCGTTGCCGCAGCTCCCGGTCGGCGCCGAGCAGCGCCTCGGCGCCGAGGCGTACCCGCAGGGCACCCGGCGCATCGCCGAAGCGGTGTCCGCCGCGTGCGCCCCAGGGCGCCAGCTTCCGCTCCAGTGCGCGGGATTCCACGATCCCGCGGGCCGCCAGCGGCCGGCGCAGCGGTTCGAGGTCGGCGTACAGATGACTGCCGGAGTGCGGCGGGCGGCAGACGGCGCCGGCCTCGGTGACGGTGTGGTGCAGCGCCGCGGCGAGCGTGCCGTACACCCGGGCGGCGGTGGCCGTCCTGGCGCGCACCGCGTCGGGCTCACCGAGCGCATGGGTGACGGCGCAGCCGACCGGCCCGGAAAGCGGCACGGGGACCGCGGTGAGCGCGTCGAGCGCCGCGGCCCGGAGGGCGGCGCCCCGGTCGGTGGCGGGGAACCGGGCCAGCGCGGCGGGCCAGGAGGCGGGCACCAGGGTGGCCCGCAGGTCGGTGAGCACCACGACCTCGCCGGGCAGCATCTCGGCGGGGCTGAGCAGCACGGTGTCATGCGGATCGTGCACCAGATCGCGGCGCGACTCGTCGCTGATGATCCACAGTCCTTCCTGCGCCGCTGCTTCACAGACCTCGTGCAGTTGCTCGGGCGCGGGGCAGGTACCGGTCGGATCGTCGGCGACGGACAGGACCAGGACGCGCGGGCTGTCGCCGTGCATCCGGGCTCGGCGGACGGTCTCCAGCAGTGCGAACGGGTCGGGCACCCCGCCCGATTCCGCCGGTACGGGCGCGAGATGCACCGGCCGTCCGAGCAGCCGGGCGGGCGGTGCGTACCACTCGGAGCAGGGCCGCGGCAGCACCACCGCCCCGTCGGTCGCGGCGTACAGCGCGAGGAGCAGGGCCGGCGCCCCGGGGGCGGCGAGGACCCGGTCGGGGGTGGTGGCCAGGCCGCGGCGTTCCCAGTAGCCGCAAGCGGCGGTGCGCAGTGGCACGCTGCCGCCGGGGGGCTCGGCTTCGGTGCGGTCCGCTGCCGCGGAGAGGTACGCGGCGAGCGCCGGGAGGACCGGCAGGCCCACCGGCGGATCCGGGTCCGGCTCCCGCTGCGGATCCGGGGCGGTCCGCTGCATCCGTACCTCCATCCACGACGGCGGGTCGATCGTGGGCCCTTCGCCCGACGGAGACACCCCCTGGGGGCGGCCCCGTCCACCTTGGCAGATCGCGGGGGTGGCGACGGGGCGACACGTCAGCGCAGGGTGGGACCTGGGCTCAATGCCCCGCGCGCGCCGTGGCGGCCTCGTAGAGATGCACCGTGACCACCTCACCGGCGCCCCACTCCTGCCGCTCGGTGGCGCGGCGGATCCAGCCCAGCCGCTCGTAGAGGCCGATGGCCGCGGTGTCGGTGGCCTTCACCTCCAGTACGGGGCGCAGTCCACGGGCGGCCGCCGCCGTCTCGACGGTGCGCAGCAGACGTCCGCCGAGGCCCGCGCCGCGGGCGGTGGGTGCCACACACAGCCGGCTGACCTCGTGTCCGCACAGCGCCGCGTGGCCGACGACCGTACCGTCCGTCTCGGCGACCCAGGCGGCGGTCAGTCCGTCGGGGGTCAGCCAGCGCGCCGGATCGTCCGGCCAGTGGTGCGGATAGCCACTGTGGGTGTGCACCTCGGCCAGGAGTGCCACACAGGCGTCGAGGTCGGTGTCGCGCCGTTTCCTGATCATCCCGACAGCGAAGCACGGACGGGCGGGGCGGGGACGGGCAGGGCAGGGCAGGGACGGGCGGGGCACGGCAGCCCGGTCTGTGTGCGGCACCATCTCGCGACGCCGCGCACCCCCCGCGACGCCGCGCACCGCCCCCTGGCAGCCCCTTCCTGCCTGTTACGGCGAGTCTGGGGTACAAGAGGGCGCATGCGATCGCTACTCCCCCAACTCGACCGGCGGACCTTCCACCTCATTGCCGCCCGCGAATGGCCGGGCGCACAGCGCGTCCTGCCCCGGCTGACCCGTAGCGCCAACCACGGACTGCTGTGGTTCGGCATCGCGGCCGGCGCGGCCGCGCTGGGCGGCCGGCCGATGCGCCGGGCGGCGCTGCGCGGAGTGGCTTCGCTGGCCGTGGCGTCGGCGACGGTGAATACGCTCGGCAAGCGCTCGGTGCGGCGCCAGCGACCGCTGCTGGACGCGGTACCGGTCATACGGCAGCTGCACCGTCAGCCCGTCACCTCCTCGTTCCCGTCCGGGCACGCGGCCTCGGCGGTGGCCTTCGCCACCGGTGTGGCCTTCGAGAACAAGTGGTGGGGCCTGGCACTGGCGCCGGTCGCCGCTTCGGTGGCGTTCTCCCGCGTCTATACGGGCGTGCACTATCCGGGAGATGTGCTGGCGGGTGCCGCGCTGGGGGCCGGTGCGGCGTTTGCGGTCCGGGGTGTCGCGCCGACCCGCGCCCAGCTGGCGCCGCCCGCCAGACCGCGCGCCGAGGCGCCCGCGCTGCCGGGCGGCCGGGGTCTGGTCGTGGTGGCGAACCAGGGCTCGGGGCAGCGCACGGGCACCGGGCCGGACCGGGCCGAGGAGGTGCGCGGGGTGCTGCCGCAGGCCGAGGTGACGGTGTGCAGCGGACCGGACGGGGAGCCGCTGGACAAGGCCCTGGAAGATGCCGCGGAGCGGGCCAAGGCACTGGGCGGTGCGCTGGGAGTGCTCGGCGGGGACGGCACCGTCAATGCCGCGGCGGAGGTCGCGCTCCGGCACGGGCTGCCGCTCGCGGTGCTGCCCGGCGGCACCCTGAACCACTTCGCGTACGACCTCGGAATCGAAACCTATGCGGCGGCGGCGCGTGCCGTGGAGACCGGTGAGGCGGTCGCGGTGGACGTGGCGCGCTTCCGGGCCGGGCCGCATCCGGAGGCACGGCACTTCCTCAACACCTTCTCGATCGGCGCGTATCCGGAGCTGGTGCGGATCCGCGAGCGGTGGGCCGGGAAGATCGGCGCCTGGCCCGCGGGGGTGCTCGCGGCGTGGGAGGTGCTGCGCACCGCCGAGCCGCTGACCCTCACGATCAATGGCGAGCGGCGGGCCGTGTGGCTGCTGTTCGCCGGCAACTGCCAGTACCGCGGGCTGGGGTTCGCTCCGGTGCGCCGGCACGACCTGGCCGACGGGGTGCTCGATGTGCGGGTGGTGCACGGCGGCCGGCTGGCCCGCACCCGGCTGCTCGCCGCGGCCCTGCTGGGCACCCCGCGCAGCTCTCCGGTGCTCGGTGAGGCGCGTTTGTCCCGGCTGCGGATCAGCGGGCTCCCCGAGGGCACGACGCTGGCCTTCGACGGTGAAGTGGCCCCCGCTCCGGGCGAGTTGATGCTGGACAAGCAGAACGAGGCACTGACGGTCTACCGCCTGTTGCCCGAATGATGAGACCCCACTCTCATTATGCGAGATTGCGGCGTACGGTGTGATCACCACGCCGTAGAGCGGCCGCGCGGGGTGCGTGCGGCCGCCCGGGCGGTGACCGGGACGCCGTGCGCACCCGGCCACCGCTCCCCAGCATGCGAAGGAGCCGGCCATGCCGCAGGAATCCGCTGTCTACACCCACGGCCACCACGAGTCCGTCCTGCGCTCCCACACCTGGCGCACCGTCGACAATTCGGCCGGATACCTCCGGGATTCCCTGCAGCCGCACATGCAGATCCTGGATGTCGGCTGCGGCCCCGGCACCATCACCGCCGACCTGGCGGCCCTGGTGCCGGACGGGCAGGTCACCGGCCTGGAGCACGCACCGGACGTACTGCGGCAGGCCCGCGCCACGGCCGCCGACCGGGGCCTGACGAACGTCCGCTTCGCGGTCGGCGATGTCCACGCACTGGACTACCCCGATGACACCTTCTGCGTGGTGCACGCCCATCAGGTACTGCAGCACGTGGGCGACCCCGTCCAGGCGCTGCGCGAAATGCGCCGGGTCACCAAGCCCGGCGGGATCGTCGCCGTCCGGGATTCGGACTACTCGGCCATGACCTGGTACCCGGAGGTCGACGGGATGGCCGACTGGCAGCGGCTGTATCTGCGGGTGGCCCGCGCCAACGGAGGCGAACCGGACGCCGGGCGCCGGCTGCACGCCTGGGCACGGCAGGCCGGTTTCACCCCGGACGCGATCACCGCCACCGCCGGCACCTGGTGCTACCGAACCCCGCAGGAGCGCTCCTGGTGGAGCGAGCTGTGGGCGGAGCGCACGGTCAGCTCCTCCTACGCGCGGATCGCGGTGGACGGCGGGCACGCCACGAGGGAGCAGCTGGACCGGATCGCGCAGGCCTGGCGGGCGTGGGGCGCCGAGGAGGACGGCTGGTTCGGCATCCTGCACGGCGAGATCCTGTGCCGCGTCTGACGACCGGGGCGGCTGCTCCCCGGGGGCCTGCCACCGGCGTCCGGGGGCCGGGATGCGGGATGCGGGGGCCGGGCTCCGCAGGGTCCGGACTCCCGGGTTCCCGGGTCCGGGACCTCACCCCGCCACAAGACACGACGGCGAGCGGTCGATCCTGACCAAGTGATCGCGTACCCGCGGGCCACCCAACTAGGGTTGTCCGCATGGACATTCTGGGGACCTCATTGCGGGTGTGCGTCGGCGATCTCGATGCGGCGATCGGCGTCTACGAACGGCTGACCGGCGCCGAGGCGGTCCGCTTCCAGCGCGGCGCGGTGGCGGTCGCGGCCGTCGGATGCTTCTTTCTGATGAGCGGCCCCGAAGCGGAGTTGTCGGTGCTGCGGAAGATCACAGCGACCATCGCCGTCAAGGATGTGGACGATGCGGTGGCCGATCTGACGGCCGTCGGCGCGGACATCGTCGCCGGTCCGCTGCCGACGCCGATCGGCCGCAACCTGGTCGCCCGCCACCCTGACGGTTCGATCTTCGAGTACGTCGACCGAAAGCAGAACGCGGAGGCCTAGGGGCGTCTAGGGGTGCTTAGAGGTGCCTAAAGGTGTGCCTAGGGCTGTCCGGAGAGTCGATGACGCGGCCGGCCGGGGTGTGGCCGCTGCAGCCATGCCCTTCCGCGTCCGCCCATGCCCCCGGACGGGCGCAAGCATCCCCGAACCCCGCCCCCTCTACCCCGCGACCGTCTCGGCCGCCGTCCCCACCCCGAGCGCGACGAGCACCCCGCCTGTCGTGCGCTCCAGATTGCGATGTACGCGGGGACGCCGCAGCCGCTCCAGGAGTCGGCCGGCGCAGAGGACGACCAGCAGCAGCCAGCCCGCCGCAATGAGGGCATCGACCGCCCCCAGGAACAGCGTCGCCCCCAGGACCGAGTGCCCCTCGGGCAGGAACTGCGGCACCACGGCCACGAAGAAGATGCCGACCTTGGGGTTGAGCAGGCAGCTCAACAGCCCCTGCCGGAAGGCACGTACCGGCCCCAGGTACGTGGCGGAGCGGTCCGGCACCTCTGCCGCCGAGGGCACCTCCTTGGACTCGGCAACCGCGCCCGACCGCCGGTGGGCCCACAGCGCCTGCCCGCCCAGCAGCGCCAGATAGGCCGCACCGGCCAGCCGTATGACGGTGAACGCCGCATCCCACCGCTGCAGTGCCGCCGCGAGCCCGACCGCCGCGGCAACCGCCCAGGTGAGCGAGCCGATCGCGGCGCCGACGGCCGTGGCCGCCCCCGTACGCCGACCGCCCCGCACGCAGTTGCGCAGCACCAGCAGGGTGTCCGGGCCGGGAGTCACCGTCATCACCAGGGCGAACAGCGCAAAGCCCCATACCGCAGCCGTCACGGCGATCTCCTGTCGTACGAGGATCCGGTCGGACGACTTTATCCGGCGCCCCGACCCTTCCGACTCTGCCGTTGCGACTCTGCCCTTGCGACTCTGCCGTTTCGGCCCCTGACCATCGGACAGGCCCAAGGAGCCCAAGGGCGGGAGTGCCCTCAGCTGTCGCCTACCAGCTCTCGGACGGTGCGCTCCAGCCAGGCACGGTCGGCCTTGCTGGTGGCGTGGGCGAGTTGGAGCATGCCGCGCCGGAAGCGGTCGGTCATGTCGCGGGCGCGCAGCGGGCTGCCGTCCTCGTAGAAGTAGCTGCCGGGCTCGTCCATGAAGGCAAGGCGGCGGCGTAGTACGCGGGCCTGGTCGGCCGGGTCGGGCAGCCGGCCGAGGAAGGCGAGCAAGATGAAGAAGGAGTTGCGGTCGGTGATTTCGAGGTCGGCGGGCTCGCGTAGCCGGCGCAGGAATTCGGCTCGGCCGGATGCGGTGAGGGTGAGGACCCGGCGGGGTGTGGCGCGTTCGCCGGGTTCGGTGTGGCGGGTGAGGTGCCCGGCGGCTTCCAGACGCTTGATGGCGGGGTAGAGGGCGCCGTCGCTCACGGGGCGCACATGGCCGGCCGGGCCCAGGGAGGTCGTGGTGGCCAGTTGTCATAGATGGCGTGGTTGCCGTGAAGGTCCGGAGCGCGGGCGGCGGTTCCGGAAGGAACGAGATGTCCCGTACGGACAGGACGAAGCCGTTGTGGGTGCTACGCGGAGCACGCCCCCCGGCCGGTCCACGATCACCGCTACGGTGCCTGCGATCTGCCGCCGAACCCGACGGGAACGGGAGAGGCCGCGGACACCCGCTGCCGGTGGGAACACCCCGGCACGCTGCTGTTCCGTCGCACCTGCTGTTCGGGGTGCAGTGCGCGCGCCTGTGTCAAGGAGCGTCAGCAGCCGGCCAGGCAGAGCAACCGCAAGGAACGCTCCGCAGGCCGGCGCGAGGTTCGCCGTTTCGTCGTCGGAGAGGACAGCGACTGACCGCCTCCCTCGGTCACGGTCAGGGCCCTGACGTGTCGTCATTGCGGCGGTGAGGGTGGTCGCCGCTGTCCGGGGCGGCGGCCCCACTGCCCCTGTCGGTGGTTACGCACCGGCCCTCGTCAGGACACCTCAAGGACGATCTTGCCGCGGGTCCGCCCGGCCATGCTCCGCCGGAACGCCTCGGCGGCCTCGGACAGCGGGAGGACCACCTCGACCGGCACGGTCAGCCTCCCGGCGTCCGCGAGTGCGCCGAGCGCGGTCAGATCGGCGGTGTCGGGGCGCACCCACACCATGTGGCCGCCCTTGTTCTTGACCTCGCCGTCGGCGACCGACGCCACCCGGCTGCGGTCCTTGAGGAGTTCCTGCGAGACCTCCACGACGCCACCGCCGACGAAGTCCACGGCCGCGTCGACGCCTTCGGGCGCCAGGGCCCGCACCCGGTCGGCGAGACCGTCACCGTAGGTGACCGGTTCGGCGCCCAGGGAGCGCAGGAAGTCGTGGTTGCGCTCGCTCGCCGTGCCGATGACACGGGCGCCCTGTGCCACCGCGATCTGGACGGCGAGTGAGCCGACACCCCCCGCGGCGGCATGCACCAGGACCGTCTCCCCCGCCTTCGCGCCGACCCGCTTGAGCGACTGATAGGCCGTCAGCCCGGCGAGCGGAAGTCCGGCGGCCTGTTGCCAGCTGAGCGAGGCGGGCTTGCGCGCCAGTGTCCTGACCGGCGCGGCGACCAACTCGGCGTAGGTGCCGTGCTGCACCTCGTCCCTGCGCACATAGCCGATGACCTCGTCGCCGACCGCGTACTCCGTGGCGTCCGCGCCCACCGCCTCGACCACGCCCGCCACGTCCCACCCGGGAATGAGCGGGAAGTGCCCGTCCATCATGGGGTCCAGATAGCCGGCGGCGATCTTCCAGTCCACCGGGTTGACCCCGGCCGCCTTGACCCGGATCAGGAAGGAGTCCGGGGCCACCTTCGGATCGGGGCTGTCGGTGTATTCGAGGACCTCGGGGCCGCCGTAACTCTTTGCGATGATTGCCTTCATGACCGTCACAACGTGTGACGGCCGGGGATCATTCCACGGTCGCGGAAGGTCACCGAATCGGCGTACGAGACGTGCGACGACCGGGGTGCGGTGACGGGCCCTCAGCGGTCGTCGAGGGCATCGAAGCTGCGTCCGGCGTGGCGCTCGGTGCTCGGTACTCGGTACTCGGTACTCGGTACTCGGTACTCGGCTAGACCGGTCGCATCCGGTACTCGTACCTCTCGGGGAGCGGATGCCGGGAACGGGCCTCGGCACGGACCTGTTCGGTGACCGGTCCCCCGCCCGCGACCAGCCGCTCGGCGATGGCGTACCAGGTGTCGGCGAGCGCCTCCTCGCCCTCCCGCAGCGCGGCGATCTCGAAGCCGGCGTCGAAGATCTCCCGGGCCGCGGCCGGCTGCCCCTGGGCGAGCAGCACCTGTGCGGTCAGCAACCGGAAGCGGCCGTCGGCCGGACCGGGCTGCGGCAGCCCCGCCAGCAGCCGCGCCGCCTCGTCGGTACGGCCGGCCGCGAGCAGCACGGGCACCGCCTCCCGGGCGAGGGCGGAGCGCACCGGCCGCCAGTCCCGCGCGGCCGGGCCCGGCTCCGACGCCGCCCGCCCTGCTTCGTCGCAGGCCTGCAGGTAACGGTCCGCGGCGCGCCCGGTCTCGCCCGCCACCGACTCGGCAACGGCCAGGCAGTACAGCGGCAGAGCGCCGGCGCCGTGCCCGACCGCGCGCTCCCAACTGCGGACGGCCTGGGCGCAGTCACCGGCATGCCACTGGGCGAGCCCCAGGTGGTAGTCGGTGGCCGGGCCGGGCCGCGCGGACTCCAGCAACTCGCGCCAGGCGGGCGCGACCAGCGCCGGTCCGGGTACGGGCCGGGAGCCCGGCAGGTCCCCGGTGCTGAGCAGTGTCAGCCAGGGCTCCTGCTCCGCGCCCAGCGTGGCCGCGTCGAACGGCGTACCCGGCAGGTCCAGACCCGCGCGGGCGGCCTCCAGTGCACCCCAGCCGGAGCCGGTGGCCAGCGACTCCTTCGGTTCCTGGTCGGCGTACGGCAGCCAGGCGGCGTACGCGGCATCGACGTCCGCGCGCGGCAGGGCGGCTTCCAGCCGGGCCGCGACCTCGTGGCGGGCCGCGCCCCAGTCCGCGCCGTGCACGGTCGCGGGGTCGGCGTCCAGCGGCCCGTAGGCCTCCAGCCAGGCGAACTCCCCACCGGCGTCGAGCGGTACGTGCTCCAGTTGCGTACGGGCCAGACCGGCCTGGATCTCGGCGTAGCCGCCGGTGCCCGGCTCGGTGAGCCAGCGCTGCCAGTGCCGCCCGGCCCGGCCGGCGCCCCAGAGGAAGAGCTTGCGGCCGCGCAGGGTGTCGGTGGAGGTCTGCACCAGGCCGCGGCCGTCGGCGTCGAGGGAGGTGATCCAGCGGCGGGCGCCGTCGGGCACCTCGTAGAAGTAGTCGGCGGGGAACTCGCTGCGCAGCGGGTACGTCCGGTCGACGCCGTCGAAGCCGGGGACCGGTACGCGGCGCAGGCACCGTTCGTAGCCGAAGTGCCAGGCTTTGTCGGCGGGGGCCAGGACACGGGTGCGCTCGCCCTCGGGAACGGCGATGTTGGACCACCAGTAAACGGGGACCGTGTGGTGGTGCGGGTTACGGATCCGGACGCCCACATGGAGGAAGTCGGAGCCGTCGGGCAGCCACAGGTCCACCTGGAAGGGCAGGTCGCGCAGCCGTTCCCACTCCCACAGCCGCAGCATCTCCCCACCGTCCGGCGCCGGGACACGGGCGGCGTGCAGCGGGGCACAGGAGAGGGTGGTGTGGCCGGTGGCCCCGATGTTCCATTCGATGCCGCCGGAGAACCAGGCGCCGTTGAGGGCGAAGGCCGCGGGCTGCCACACCGGGTTGCGGTACAGCAGTTCACGGTCGGTGGGCTTGTGGTGCAGGGAGTACACCCGGCCGCCGAAGCCGGGCAGGACGGTGGCGCGCAGCCGGTCGTTCTCGATGACCAGCGCGTCGAGGCCGGTGGGACGCCGGGTGCGGCCGTAGCCGTCGCGCATCCGGGTCGGCAGGATCGACCGCAATGGCGCACAACCGAGCTGCCGCGCCATGTCGGCGGGCAGGCCGGCGTCCCGGGTCTCGATGCGGTGCAGGTCCTGGCCGGCGCGCAGCGCGGGGAGGGGGTTGTCGGGGCCGAGGGGGGCTGCGGGGAGGGTCAGGGTGGTGCGTCGCACTCTCGTGGCCACTGCTGCCTCGCAATGCTGGACCGGGCCACCCCGGCTGCGGCGGCCTCCTGTTGACCATGGAACCGCGTGATCGCCCCTCTGCACAGGGCTCCTTGCGGCCGGGTGGGGTCAGGGTTGCGCAAAGAGGTCCTCAAGGAGGCCGGCGAGAAGCGCCGCACGGGACTGCCGGGCTCGGTCGGCCATGCAGATCAGCCGCAACTCCCGCTGGCGGAGGCCTCGTCGGACGGCTGCTCGCCGGCGCCCGGCTCGTTGAAGCGCAGCCGGTTCCCGAAGGGGTCGGTCAGTGTGAGCGAGGTTCCGATCTCGTCCTGCTCCAGACCGGGCCGCAGGTACGGATAGCTCTTGCCGGCCAGCTCGGCATGGAGTGCGTGTACCCCGCTCAGCTCCGTGTAGAGCGTGGAGCCGGGGGTCGCATCGCCGTGGTGCTCCGACAGATGCAGCACGAGGTCACCGCGCGAGACCTGGGTGTAGAGCGGCATACCGGGCTCGAAGCGGTGCTCCCAGTCGACCGTGCAGCCGAGGTAGTCGACGTAGAACTCATGGGCCTTGGCCACGTCGAAGATCCGGAAGACCGGCACGGTGCGCCGGAAGAAGATGTCCATGGCGGACAGGGAATCACACGGTTTGCCCGGCGACCATCTCGGCGGTGATCGCCCAGCGCTCGTGGTCGCGCCAGGCGCCGTCGATGAAGAGGAAGTCCGGCGAGAACCCCTCCAGCCGGAACCCGGCCCGCTTGACCAGGGCGATCGACCGTTCGTTGGCCGGCTGGACATTGACCTCCAGCCGGTGCAGCCCCATCTCCCCGAAGGCGTGCTGCAGGACGAGCCGCAAGCCCTCGCTCATCAGCCCCCGCCCGGCGGCGTGCGCAAAGGCGCCGTAGCCGATCGCGCCGCAGCGGAACGCGCCGTGCACGATGTTGTTGATCGTCAGGTAGCCGGCGATCCGCCCGTCGGCGAGCTCGCAGATCAAGAAGCCCTCGCGCTCCGGCTCCCGGAGCCGGTGCAGATAGGCGTCGTAGGCAGCGTCCTCGGCCGGCGGGAAGAGCCAGGGGTGGTGCAGTTCCGCGCTCTGCCGGGCCAGCGCCGTGAACTCTTCCCGGTCGGCGGCGGTGAAGTGCCGGATGCCCACCCGCGGGCCCTGTGCGAGGTAGCGGTCGTTGGTCGTCACCGGAGGATCGTACGGAGGGGGAGGGCAGCAGGCCAGCAGTTGGCGGTGGTGCCGCCGCCGGTTGCGAGGGGCCCCGCCCGCCCTCACAGCGGCCTCCGGCCCGTGGCCCCCGCCCTCCGCAACCGCCCGCTCCTACTGCCACACCGGCGCATCCGTGCCGCAGCGGCCGGGTGGGGTCGCCCAGGTGGCCGGGGCGCCGTCGAGGGTCAGCAGCGGGTGGGCGGCCACGGCGGCGCCCTGCGGGTGGGCGCTCCAGGCCTCGGGGGTGCGGGCGGCGACGGCCAGCCCGCCCGCGGCACAGACCGTCTCCTCGATCTCCTCGGCCCGGCGGCCGGACAGCTCGGCCTCGACGTCCGCTCCCCCGGCGGTCCCGGGGAGGTCCAGCGCGCGGAGCAACCGGTCGCGGTGGTGCGGATAGTTGGCGTGCGTACGTACCCAGCCGTCGGCGGTGCGCCAGAAGCGGGAGAGCGGGGCGAAGGACGAGCAGGCACGGCCGTCGACCCGCAGGTGGCGTTCGCTGAGGAAGGCGGTGGCCACCGCCCCGTCATCGACCCGTACGGCGGGCACCGGACGGCCGTTGCGCCGGGCTGCCAGTTCGGCCGCGGCCAGCGCGCAGACCGCGACCGTGGACCGGGCCAGCGCCATGACCGGCAGCCGGGCCGGCAGCAGACCGGGGGGACCGCCGTACGCGATCCGTCCCGTCAGGGCCGGGTCGCCGGCCAGGGCCGCCCAGGCCAGATCCGTACCGCCGCCCCGCTCACCCTCGTGTCGTCGCCCCATGACGGCAGTCTGGCAGGGGCCCGGATCGCGCCTGCGCCGCCTCCCGTTCCTGCATACGGTGGCGTATGTTTGTCCGTACGGTGCCGTATGAACATGGCAGCACAGCGAGCGAAGGCACTCCGCGACGGCGGCGCACGACAGCGGCTGACCGCTGCGGACCGGGCCGATGGCGCCCTGGCGGCCATGGGCCGGCTCGCCGCGGTGGCCGTGGAGCGGCCGGCCGCCCGGCTGGGCGCCACCAAGGCCGGCTTCGCGCTCGCCCGGATGACCGCCCGGCGCCTCGGCCATATCGCCGCGCTCTTCGCGGAGCCGGGCTTTCCCGAGGACGGGCCCAGAGCCGCGGCCCGCTCGCCTGCACCGCCCTTCTTGGGCACACCCAGCTCGGGCACACCCTTCTCGGGCACACCCAGCTCGGGCATGCCGTCCCGCAGAGCCGGCGGCCCGGTGCCGCACGCGACCGTTACCTGGACGGGGCGCCCGAAACCCTCGTACGGCCCCTGAACGGAGGTGACGGTTCCGAAAATGAGCGAACCTGAACGAAATTGGCCGAACTGCGCGTAGACGCGCCCGGTATCCGAGGCATGAGGTGAGATCAGCGCGGCGAACACGGCGCGCTTCAGCATTGACATCTCACACCCCGAGCAGCTCGATCCCACTTGAGCTCCTCGTACGGGAGGAATTCCGTGACCGAAGCCATCTCCTACTTTCAGGACCGCACCTGTCCCTACCACCCGCCCGCCGGCTATCAGCCGCTGCGGGAGACCGGACCGCTGACGCATGTCGCGCTCTATGACGGCCGCAAGGTCTGGGCGGTAACCGGCCACAGCGAGGCACGGGCGCTGCTGAGCGACCAGCGGCTCTCCTCCGACCGGCAGAACCCCGCCTTCCCGATGCCGGTCGAGCGCTTCGCAGCGATCCGCCAGGTCAGAACCCCGCTGCTCGGGGTCGACGACCCCGAGCACAACACCCAGCGCCGGATGCTGATCCCCAGCTTCAGCGTGAAACGGGTCGCCGCGCTGCGGCCGGACATCCAGCGGATCGTCGACGAGCTGCTCGACCGGATGCTGGCGGAGGGCCCGCCCACCGAGCTGGTCTCCGCGTTCGCGCTGCCGGTCCCCTCGATGGTGATCTGCTCGCTGCTCGGCGTCCCGTACTCCGACCACGAGTTCTTCGAGGACGCCTCCAGCCGCCTGCTGCGCAGCCGTACGGCCGAGGCGGCGGAGGCCGCCCGCACCGAGCTGGAGGAGTACTTCACCGAGCTGATCGCCCACAAGGAGAAGAACCCGGGCGAGGGGCTGCTGGACGAACTGGTCGAGGAGCGGCTGCGGGCCGGCGACCTCGCCCACGAGGACCTGGTCCGGCTCGCCATGATCCTGCTGGTGGCCGGCCATGAGACCACCGCCAACATGATCTCGCTCGGCACCTTCACCCTCCTCGAACACCCCGGGCAGCTGGCTCAGCTGAAGGCCGAGGAGAGCCTGATGCCGGCCGCCGTCGAGGAACTGCTGCGGTTCCTGTCCATCGCGGACGGCATGCTGCGGGTGGCCACGGAGGACATCGAGATCGGCGGGCAGCTCATCCGCGCCGACGACGGCGTTCTGTTCCCCACCTCGCTGATCAACCGGGACGACGCCGCCTATCCGTCACCGGACGAGCTGGACCTCGACCGTTCGGCCCGTCATCACGTGGCGTTCGGCTTCGGGATCCACCAGTGCCTGGGCCAGAACCTCGCCCGCGCCGAGATGGACATCGCGCTGCGCTCGCTGTTCACCAGAATCCCGGACCTGCGGCTCGCCGTGCCGGCCGCCGAGATTCCGTTCAAGCCGGGCGACACCCTGCAAGGAATGATCGAACTGCCGCTGGCCTGGTAGCAGCCATGACGGCAGACGAACGAAAGGGGTCCGGGATGCGGATCACCATCGACACCGACCGCTGTATCGGCGCCGGCCAGTGCGCCCTGACCGCGCCGGGAGTCTTCACCCAGGACGACGACGGTTTCAGCGCCCTGCTGCCCGGCCGTGAGGACGGCGCGGGCGACCCGCTGGTGCGAGAGGCCGCCCGCGCCTGTCCCGTGCAGGCCATCTCGGTCACGGACGACTGAGCCACCGCCCCCGCGGACGGCCCGGCTGACGCGCGCGGCTCCCGGCTGACACCCGGCGCCCCCGGCGTGCCCGGCACCTTCCGCCCTCCTACTTGTCCCTACGGCATCCACCCCATCCGCTACCGCAACACCCCTTGGGTGACGGGCAGTTCGAGCACCCCGGTGTTCTCGGGCCCGGCGCTGACCGTCACCGGCTTGACCCCTCGGTTGCCCGCATAGGCGTCGTCGCTCGCGGCGAGGACCAAGCGCAGTCGGTGCCCCGGCTCGTAACGGTGCACGATGCCCGGCAGTTCCACGGTGAACCTCCGGGTCACATCGGGCACCCGGGCCGGGGCCACCAGCCGGTGCACCAGCGTCTTCCTGCCGTCCGGCGCGACGTCGTAGAGCTTGGCGAAGAGCACCAGCTTGTCGGCCGCGTCAGCGGAGTTCTGTACCCGCTCGGCCTGCGGTGAGGAGACCTTCAGCGTCACTCTGGGCACACCCACCACCTCCACCGCCCCGCCCGTCACCGGCCGCGAGGTCCAGTCCAGGTAGGTGCCCCTGGCGTCGTAGGGCGCCACGTCCGGCAGGCCGAGCAGCCCGGCCAGCGAACTCTCGGAGTGGCTGGTGGCCGTCCGCAGGTTGCGGTACTCCCGGCTGCCGCGCGCCACCTCGCCGCGGCGGCCGACGAGTTTGCCGTCCCCGGAGAGGTACAGCCGCCGGCTGCCGCCCGCCGGGAAGACGGGCGAGGTGGCGTAGGCGGACCCGCCGGTCACCCAGTCCCGGTAGTAGGCGAAGGCCGGGCCGGTGACGGTAGCCGTCCGACGGCGCAGATACCGGTCGAACCACGCAAGGATCCGCCGCCCGGCATAGCTGGTGTCCAGGTTGCCCTGCGCCAGGTCGAGTTCGCCCTGCGCCGGCTTCCTCATCCCGCCGCTGTGGCCCCAGGCCTGCCAGATCATCTTGACCGGGGTGCCCTGTGCGGCCAGCGTCCGGTAGCTGGCGGTGGCCTCGTTGAGGTTGAACAGGCTGTCGTCCTGGCCCTGGACCAGTAGCGTCGGGGCCTTGACCGAGGCCAGATACGACACCGGGGAGACACTGCGTGCGTAGGCGAGCACGGCCCGGGTCCGCGCCGCCGGGTACCTGCCGGAATCCAGCAGCCGTTTGGTGTCGCAGGCCTGCGCGACGAAGTGCAGACAGCCGGCGCCGCCGGACCTCGACGGGTCGAGGTGGGGGTGCAGCAGCCCCTGCGCCTCGCCGATCAGGAAGAACCCGTTGGTCCACTGCCACTTGTACGCACCGGGCAGCGGTCCGCCGGCGCCCTGCGTACGGCCGGCGTTGTTGGGGTCGAGGGAGTAGGAGAGGTCGTTCCAGGTGATGAGGGGGACCAGCGCGTCGACCCGGTGGTCGACAGCGGCGGTGGCCAGCTGCACCGCCCCGCCGTAGGACCCGCCGATCATGCCGACCCGCGGGTCCCCCGCCCCGTCCTTGGCGACATAGTCGATACGCGTCCCGTTGTCGGCCGCACGGGCACCGGCCAGCAGGTCGACCAGCCCGCTTGCCGCCCGGCCGTCGATCCGGGGGTCGTCCAGGGAGATCGGGCAGCCGGTCTTGCCGAAGCCGAGTCCGGAGTAGGCCAGCGCCACATAGCCGCGGGCGGCGAAGGCCTTGGCGAGGGCGTCGGTCGGGCCGTCCGCCTTGTCGCCGCCGAAGCCGTTGGTGGTCAGCACGGCGGGCGCCGGATGGGCGGCGGCGGCACCGGCCGGGCGGTAGACGTCCGTGTCGAGGGTGCACTTGCGGTCCCCGGCCCGGACGGTGACCTGCAGCGCGGTGACGGTGTACGGGGCGGCGGCGGCCACCGCGGGTGCGGGGGCGGTCAGGGCGAGAGGGGCGACGAGGGCGGAACCGGCCAGCAGGGCGAGGGACATGCGGAGCAGGGGGCGGCGGGACACTCCTCGGAACACGCCTCGGGACACGCTGGGCACGAAGACCTCCACACACGTCGTACCAACCAGTCGGTAACGGCGCGCTCATGCTGTGCCACGGGTAAAGGGAAGTCAACGGCCCTGACGTGCGTCGCCGTTAGGACGTCAGTTCAGCGCCGCCCCCGTTGCGATACGAGGCGACACGGCAGGCCGACAGCCCCGGCAACGCCCCGCCATGACGAAGCATCAGGGGTCACCCATCAGGGACGAGCCGTCAGGGAAGGCCCCTCACACGGTCGCCGGTCGCTCGAAGGTCAGCGTGCCGGCCGTCGCGTCCAGTTCCGCGGGGACCCCCAGCGGCAGGGTCAGCGCCCAGTCGCCGTGCCCGAAGCCGAACTCCTCGGCCACCGGCACCCCGAGCCCGCCCAGCCGGTCCACCAGCACCTCCCGCACCCGGTCGTAGGGACCGCAGCCGGCCCAGGACCCGAGCACGATCCCGGCGACACCGTCCAGCCAGCCGGCCCGCAGGAGTTGGGTGAGCGCCCGGTCGAGGCGGTAGGGCGGCTCCCCGATGTCTTCCAGCAGCAGGAGGCCGCCCGCCGCGCCGCGCCTGGCCCTCGGGGAGCCCAACTCGGTGGCGAGCATGGTCAGACAGCCGCCGAGGGTGACCCCGCGGGCCCGTCCGGGCACCAGGGGCCGGGCGGTCGGCGACACCAGGGTCCGGACGGTCTCCGGTGCGAAGAGGGTGCGCCGCAGATGCTCGCGGGTGGCGTCGTCCTTGAGGAAGACCTCACCCGCCACGGCCGGCCCGTGCAGGGTGGACACCCCGGCGCGCACCGCGAACGCCTCGTGCAGCACCGTCACATCGCTGAAGCCGACCAGCGGCTTGGGGGCCGCGGCCCGGAGGGTGTCCCAGTCCAGCAGATCGACCATCCGCTGGGCACCGTAGCCGCCCCGCCCCGCGAACACGGCCTTGACGGCGGGGTCGCACCACGCCTCCTGAAGGTCGCGGGCCCGCTCCTCGTCGGCCGCGGCCAGATAACGCAGGGTGGCGTGGGTGTCCCTGGCATGGGGGGCGGCGACCGGGTCGAGATCCCAGCTCCGCAGTACGTCCAGGCCGCGGTCGAGCCGCTCCGGTGCGAGGGGGCCGCTGGGTGCCACCACCGCCACCCGGTCGCCGGGCCGCAGCCGCGGCGCCCGTACCGGCTCCGCCGCGGTCATCCGCGCAGCTCCAGCGCCGGGACATCGCTCCGGGCGAGGCCGAAGGTCTGGGAATACAGGGAGAGTTCGGCCTCCACGGCGCGCACGATGGTGTCCGCCCGACGGAAGCCGTGCCCCTCCCCGGCGAAGGCCAGATAGGCGTGCGGCGTACCGCGCCCGGCGACCGCGGCGAGGAACCGTTCGCACTGCACGGGCGGGCAGATCACATCGTCCAGGCCCTGGAGCAGCAGGAACGGCGCGGCGATACGGTCCGCGCGGTGCAGCGGCGAGCGCTCGCGGTAGCGCTCGGGCACCTCCGCGAGCGGACCGACCAGCGACTCCAGGTACTGCGACTCGAAGTCATGGGTCTCGTCGGTGGCCCAGCCGGTCAGGTCCAGGATCGGATAGCTGATGGTGCCGCAGGCGTAGAGGTTGGTGGCGGTCAGTGAGGCGGCGGCGGTCCAGCCGCCGGCGCTGCCGCCGCGGATGGCCAGCCGCGCACGGTCGGCGGTGCCCTCGTCGGCCAGCGCCCGGGCCACGGCCGCACAGTCCTCGACGTCCACCACGCCCCACTGGCCGCGCAGCCGCTCGCGGTACTCCCGGCCGTAGCCCGTCGACCCGCCGTAGTTGACCTCGGCGATGCCGATGCCCCGGGAGGTGAAGTAGGCGATCTCCAGGTCGAGCACCATGGGGGCGTGTCCGGTGGGGCCGCCGTGTGCCCACACCACGAAGGGCGGCAACTCGCCGTCGGGCGCCCGGTGGTCGGGGTTGTGCGGCGGATAGATGTGGGCGTGGATGTCCCGTCCGTCGGGGCCGGTGAAGGTACGGCTCTGCGGCCGGGGGTAGTAGGCCGGGTCCAGGATGTCGGCATGCCGGCAGGCGATCGCCCGGGTGCGCCCGGTGCAGGTGTCCAGCTCGACGATCTCGTACGAGCGGTGCGGTCCTGCGGCGATGCCGAGGACGCGGCTGCCCTGCACGGCGAGGGTGGGCGCCCACTCCGTCCAGGGACCGGCGGAGTCGACGAGTTCGCCGCTCACCGGGTCGAGGATGCCCAGAGTGGTGGAGCCGCGGCCGTGGATCACCGCGACGGTGCCGTTCTCCAGCGGCAGGAACCAGCGCTGCCCGACATTCCACAGCGGACCGCCGAACTCCTCCTGCCGGGCGGGGCACAGGGCGTGGCCCGCCACCGCGCCGTCGCCCTCCCCGCCGTCGGGATCGATGCGCTGCACCTCCCACCAGCCGCTGCGGTCCGAGACGAAGAGCAACGAGCCATCCGCCGCCCACTCGATCTGCGCGACGGACTCCCCTGCCGCGCCGCCGCCCGGCGCGCCGGTGCCGAGGTCGCCGACGAGCGGCCGGACGTCCTCGAACTCGCCCTTGCCGGTGATCCCGGCCACCATCACCAGCGTGCCCTCCCAGGGCATCAGGGGGTGGTCCCAGGCGATCCATGCGGCCCGCCGCCCGTCCGCGGAAATCCGCGGGCCGGTCACAAAGCGGTGCCGGTCATCGCTCAACTCCCTTACGCAGGAGCGGTTTTCGGCGGCGGAACCATCGAGTGGCACGGCCGCGATCACCCTGCGCACATCGGTCGGCCGGTCGCCCGTGAACTCCTCCAGGACGCACCACACCTCGCCGGACTCCGGGCGCAGTACCGGATCGACCCAGCGCAGTCCGGCGCCGATGCCGGAGAGCGGGGTGAGCGGGCGCGGGGCGTCGCCGCTGTCCGGTGTGCAGACGTACAGCCGCTGGTCGGCGAAGTTGCTGAAGACGAGGAGCGGTCCGTGCTCGGTGACGGTACCGGCCCAGGGCTGGCCGCCGTACTCCAGCACCCGGCTGCGGACGTTCCAGGGTGCGGGCAGCACCGGCTCCTCGGCGCCGTCCGGCCGCCGGCGGACCAGCGCCCGCCGGCCGCCCTCCGCGGGCCGCGGCTCCGTCCACCACACTTCGTCGCCGACCACACCGACAAAGGCCGGCCGGCCGTCGTGGGCGGCGACCGCCCGGGCGTCTATCGGGGACGTCCAGCCGCCGTACGGAGCCGTGGTCACCATGTGCAGTTCCTCTCCTCCACCGGTCGGGCGTACTCCGGCCGGTCAGACCGTGCGCAGGAAGTGATCGAGCACCCGGACGCCGAAGTGCAGCCCCTCGACCGGCACGCGCTCGTCCACACCGTGGAAGAGCGCCTGGTAGTCGAACCCCTCGGGCAGTCTGAGCGGCGAGAAACCATAGCCGGTGATGCCCAGCCGGGAGAACTGTTTGGCGTCCGTGCCGCCGGACATGCAGTAGGGGACGACATGGCCGCCCGGGTCGAAGCGCTCGATCGCGGCCCGCATCGCGGCATAGGCCGGGGAGTCGACCGGGGCCTGCAGCGCGACCTCGCGGTGGTGGTAGTCCCAGCTCACCCCGGGCCCCGTGAGTTCGTCCATGGTCGTACGGAACTCCGCCTCTCCTCCGGGAAGCACCCGGCCGTCCACATACGCGACGGCCGATCCCGGGATCACATTGACCTTGTAACCGGCCGAAAGCATCGTCGGATTGGCGCTGTTGCGGACGGTCGGCTCGACCAGCTTGGCGGCCGCACCGAGCCGGCCGAGCAGCGCATCGACATCAAAGTGCGGCGCGTCGACATCCACCTCGACGGCGTGCAGCGCGGCGAGCCTGCCGAGCGCGGCCCGCACGGTCGGGGTGAGCCGGACCGGCCACTCGTGCGCGCCGATCCGGGCCACGGCGGCGGCCAGCCTGCTGACGGCGTTGTCGCGATTGACCTTCGAGCCGTGCCCCGCCCGGCCCCGGGCGGTCAGCTTCAGCCAGGCGGTACCGCGCTCCCCCGCCGCGATCGGATACAGCCGCATCCCGCGGTCCGCATGGAAGGTGAAGGCCCCGGACTCGCTGATGCCTTCGGTGCAGCCCTCGAAGAGCCCGGCGTGCCGGTCGGCCAGGAAGCCCGCGCCGTCCTCGGCACTGGCCTCCTCGTCGGCGGTGAAGGCCAGCACGATGTCCCGCCGCGGCCGCACTCCGCTGCGGGCCCACTGCCGTACGGCGGCGAGGACCATCGCGTCCATGTTCTTCATGTCGATGGCGCCCCGGCCCCAGACCACGCCGTCGCGCACTTCCCCGGAGAAGGGGTGCACGCTCCACTCGGCGGGCTCGGCGGGGACCACATCCAGATGACCGTGCACCAGCAGGGCGTCGGCCCCGGGGTCGGTGCCCTCGATACGGGCGACGACATTCGTGCGACCCGTGCTGCGCTCCAGCAGTGCCGGCGTCAGTCCGGCCTCGGCCAGCCGCTCGGCGACGTACTCGGCGGCCGGCCGTTCCCGGCAGGTACCGTCACCGGCGTTGCCGGTATCGATCCGGATCAGCTCGGAGGTGAACCGCACCACCTCGTCGAGCGCCTGCCGGTCCACGCCGCCGGCCTGCTGCCCGGCCGCCGGCTCCCCGGCCGCCCTCTCCCGCTCAGCCATATTGTTCCTCCACGGCGGACGACACGACGGTGGTGACCGCCTTGAAGCACCGGATGGCTTCGTACATGTCCTGACCGGTATAGGCGACCCGGCGCTCTCCCGTGCGCTCCACGCCGGGTACACAGGTCGCCGCGCCCACCAGATGCTCGGCGTCGAACTCCAACTCGAACCGGAACGGCCCGCACCGGGACGGTTCGTGACGTACCGCCAGCACCGCCCCCTTGCAGGACGCGGCCCGGATCTCGGCTGCCGTTCGGGCCGGCGGCCGGCACACCGCCGCATAGCGCGACACATAGTCCTTGACCGCTACGGCGGGTGCTTGCGGGGCGTAACCCAGCGCGTCCTGACAGGTGCGGTCGTCGCCGGTGACCAGCACCACCGGTACGCCGTACTCGGCGACCACAAGGGAGTTCAGATACCCCTCGCTCGCACGGGTGCCGTCGACCCAGACGCCGGTGAGGGTGTTGGCGAGGTAGGTGTGCGCAAGGACGCCTTCGGTGCCCGCCCCGGTGTGGTAGCCGACGAACGCGATGCCGTCGACATCGCCGTGCTGCACACCTTCGACCATGCTGAGCGATTTATGCCGCCCGGTGAGCATCTGAGCCCGCTCATCGAGCTGTTCCAGCAGCAGATTGCGCATGGTCCAGTGCGCCTCGTTGACCAGCACCTCGTCGGCCCCGCCGTCGAAGAATCCGGCAATCGCCGCATTGACGTCGGACGTGAACATGTGGCGGCAGCGCTCCCATTGAGGGGTGCCGGGCAGCACATCGGCGGGCCAGGTCACGCCGGTGGCGCCCTCCATGTCCGCGGAGATGAGGATCTTCACATTCACCAGTCCTATCGCAGCTAGGAGGCGGTACGCAGGATTCCTGACATCACTCGTTCACATCGCGTTCGGAGGGCCCGAACAGCTCCCCCAGCCTAACCAGGACCTCCGGGCTGACGCCCCGTCCAGGACCTGCCGGGACGCCCCCGTTGGCGGCAGCATCACGATTCCTTCGCTGCTGCACCACGATTCCTTCCAACCGGAACCTGGGGGTACGCTCTTGTGGCACCGCATCTCAGGCAGTTTCTGTCGCAAAGCGGAAGGACTTCTGACGGATTCCGAAAGGGCATCCGAACGAGTTCTGTCAGCTGCCGACGGCACGTGCCAGGTGAGGTAGAACAGGCTGGACCAGCTTCCCACGCGATGAAACAGAGGCAGAATGGTGAGCGAAGCCCTCAACGACGCCTTACCGCAACGCGGCATCCGGGCCGACAGTGAAGACGACCAACTCGCGATCCTGACCGAACTGATCGCGCAAACACTTTGCGATCGCAACCCAGGCTTCCGGGAAGTCATCGAGCGCGGCGGTCACCAGCAGGTCACCCGCCTGATCGAGGAGGTACTACGACGCGGCCGGCCGCTACCCGACAAGGTGCGCGCCGTCATGCTGCGCACCGACACCGACATCCATCTCGTGGCGTCCGCACTGGGCGACTGTCTGGTCAGCGCGCCGGAGGAGGCACCGGGCCTGCTGATCCCCGCCCAGCTCGCCGACGGCAAGAGCGGCAGGGCCAGACTGAAGGGCGTACTGCGGCACCGCGCCGCCGTGGTCGGTCATGCGGTACCGGCGCACGAGGCCGCCGCGTCCGTGCGCTCCGCATCCCGGCTACTGGATCTGGCATCCCCGCACGACGGCCCCGAGGCCGGTGTGGTGTTCGTCGACGACCACCTCTCGTCCCTTCTGCTCCTGCAGGACGAGTCACTGTCCCGCACGCTGATCGCCCGCCATCTGAGCCCGCTCGCGGGACTGACGCCGGAGCGGTGCGAGCGGCTGGAAGCCACCCTGCTGGCCTGGCTCGGCGGCATGGGGGCTCCCGAGGTGGCCAAGGCGCTCAGCATCCACCCGCAGACGGTGCGCTACCGGATGCGCCAGCTCGAAAAGCTGTTCGGGGCCGGCCTTCGCGACCCCCGGACCCGGTTCGAGATCGAGATGGCACTCCGCAGCCGCCAGCTGATGGCCGGTGCACGACGGAGGCGCGCGGCCGCCACCCGTCGCCCACGCACCGCCACCAAACTCCGCAAGGCCCTGCCACGCCCCTAGAAACCACCCGGACCACCACCCGCACCCACCGGAAACCAGCCGCACCCACCCCCACGAACCCACCCCCTACCCACCGCCCGATTTGTCGAAAATCACACCACGACACGCAACCCAAATACGGACAATTCACCCCATTCACCCAAGGCGTCCAGACCCCCGCCACGTATCGTCACTGTGACCTTCAACCGGGACCCCGGCCGCAGCACGGCCGCAGCTGCCCGGCGCACCGCCGGTCACCCGAGGCCGGCCACCCGGTAGCGGGCCTCCGATACACAGCGGGACAGGACACCACCTTCATGCACGGATCACGCATAGCGACCCGCACGCGCCGTGGGCTGGCCGCGGCCGTGGCCGCCGGAGCACTGCTCACGGCACTCACCACGGCGACCTCGGCCTCGGCCAGCACCTCCAGCACGCCGGTGGGCGACTCCCGGGTCGTGTGCACCTCCAAGAAGCCGGGCCTGGCGCCCGCCCTGTCGCAGGACATCGCCGACGCCCTCCACGGGCGCAAGGGCGCCTCGGCGCTGGCGGTCTACGACCGCCCAACCCGCACCCGCTGCGAGTTCAAGGCCGGCACCCACTTCGACTCGGCGAGTGTGGTGAAGGTCACCGTGCTCGGTGCCCTGCTGCGGCAGAGCCAGGAGGCACACCGCAAGCTGACCCCGCACGAGGTGAAGCAGACCACCGCCATGATCACCAAGTCGGACAACGACGCGACCTCGGCGCTCTGGCACCAGATCCGCTCGGCCGGCATCAAGCACTTCCTGTCCCTGGCGGGGATGGGGCACACCGTCCCCGGCGCGGGCAAGGCCTGGGGCCTCACCCAGGTCACCGCCGCCGACCAGCTCACCCTGATGCAGCTGCTCACCACGGACAACACGGTGCTCACCGCGGCCTCCCGCGGCTATGCGCTCGACCTGATGCACCGGGTCGCCCCCGACCAGCGCTGGGGCGTGCCCGCCGGCGCCCCCGCCACGGCCTCCGCCCACGTCAAGAACGGCTGGCTGCCGCGCCACACCGGCGGCTGGCGGATCAACAGCGTCGGCTCCTTCACCGGCGGCGGAAACGACTACGGCATGGCCGTCCTCTCCACCGGAAGCCGGACCATGGACTACGGGGTGGACACCGTCGAGGGCGCCGCCCGCGTCATCCACCGCGATCTGGCCCACTGACCTCCGCAGGCCGGCACCGGCTCGCCTCCGGGACCGGCTCCTCTGCGGGACCGGCCCACCTCCCGGGCCGACCCGTCTCCGGAGCCGGCTCCTCCCCCGGGCGGGTTCCCTCCCGGGCCGCCTCCTCTCCCGGGCCGGACGCCCTCATCAACCGGCCTTGTCCGAGGGACCGTTGGCACCGGCCTCCCACAACTCCGCCGCCGTGAAGCGGTGTCGGAGCGCATCCGGCCTCCGACCTCCTGCGCGGGCAGGCGGGCGAGCGAGCCCCGGCTCCCGCCCGGCACCCGGCAGTTGCCCGGTACCGGCCAGAGGACAGGGCGCATTCCGCAGTACGACTATGCACTCCCGAGGGTGACCGGCCCCCCGATCGGCCCCGTGCGGGGCGGGAGCGGCGGTATCAACGCGACATCGAGGCAGTGCAGCCGGCGGGCCGAGAGGCGTCGCGCCGCCGGACCGCCGCCACACCGCACTCTGGGAGGAACTCGGTGCCAGTCCGCGTCACGGCAGACCTCAAGGGAGTTCCCGAAACGGCGTTGTGGACGCTCTACCACCGCGCCGCCGAGGCCGCCCGCCCGGACACGGTGCTGCCCGATCCACGCGCCGTACAGCTCCGCACCGAGGTCGACTTCCCCTTCGCGGAGCGGCTGGGCGCCGTCCGGCCATGGCTGGCGCAGGCCATCGCCCTCCGGGCCCTCGGATTCGACGGCGTCGTGCGGGCCTTCCTCGCCGCCCACCCGGAGGGCACCGTGATCGCTCTCGGCGAGGGTCTGGAGACCCAGTTCTGGCGGGTCGGCAACGGCCGGGCCCACTGGGTCACCGTCGACCTCGCCGAACCGCTGGCGCTGCGCGGCCGGGTACTTCCGCACGGAGATCGGCAGCGGCTCGTCGCCTGTGACATCCGCGAACGCCGGTGGATGGCCGGGATCGACGCCACACGCGGGGTGTTGGTGACCGCGCAGGGCGTGCTGATGTATCTGCGGCCGGCGGAAGTGTTCCGGCTGATCGCCGACTGCGCCGAGGCGTTTCCCGGCGGCTCGATGGTGTTCGACACCGTGTCGCGGCGCTTCAGCGCCCGCACCCGCGCCGGCGCCAAGGGGCCCGGCGGCCATCAGCTGCCCCCGATGCCCTGGGGCATGGACGCGGCCGGGCGGGACCAACTGCGCGCCGCCCATCCGGCCATCGGCGACGTGGCCGACGTCCCGCTGCCCGCGGGCCGTGGGTTCCTCGGCTATCTCGCGCCCCGCGCCGCGGCCGTGCCCTTGCTCCGCGGGGACCGCCCGCTGATCACCCGGCTGCGTTTCGGTACGGCGCCGCCGAGTTGACCCGTCCGCCCTGACCGGTCGCCCGGCCCCTGGCCGACCCCGGTGCGATCACCCGACGCGATGCGCCCTGGACGGTGGAGAGCCGCCTGTACCGCCGGCCGGCCCCCGATCGATACCCCCAGCGCATGCGCCCGGGTCAGGCGGAGCCGATCGGGGGTATCTCGTCGATCGAGCAACTCGTCGATCCAGGCCGCCTGGTCGGCACCGGACGTCATCGGTGCCGGAGATCATCGGTGCCGGACACCCTCGGTGCCGGACACCATCGGCACTCACTGCACACTGCAGCCCGGCTCGCCGAGCCCGTCGACGGCATACGGGCGGCACTCCCCGACGAGGGAGCGCCGCCGGCACACCGTGCACACCGTGCGCCGAAGGGTCGCGCAGCGCTCAGTCCTCGTGCCCCAGCTGGAGGTCGCGCTCGGTGCGGCCGCCGCCCGCCACCCGCAGGACGGTGGCCACCGGCGGGTATCCGGCGGCGATGACGGTGTATTCGCCGGCGGACAGATCCACGAAGCGGAACAGCCCGTCGGCGCCGGTGGTCGCGGTGTCGACGACATTTCCGGCGGCGTCCAGGAGGGTGACCCTGGCGTCCTCTACGGGGCGGCCACCGCCGGCCCGTACGGTCCCGCGCAGCACCGCACCGCCGGCGAGCTCGATGTCCTGCCGGGTCTCCCGCGACGCCTGCACGGTCACCGGCAGCGCGGCGGGGCGGAACGCCGGGGCGCTGGAGGCGAGGGTGTACTCCCCGGCCACCAACTCCCCCATGACATAGCCTCCTTCGCGTCCGCTGCGGGTGGTGGCGACGACCTCGCCGCGGACATCGGTGAGGGTGACCATGGCATCGCGTACGGGTGTGCCGTCGGCGGTGGTGACGGTGCCCGCGAGGCGTCCCGCGCCGCCGAGTACGACGTCCAGTTCGACCGGCCGCTCGCCGACGGTGACGCTGACGGCCTGCGGCTGGTGCCCGCCCGCCGCCGCGATCAGCACATACGAGCCGGCCCCCGGGGTGCTCAGTGCATACCGCCCGTCGTCGCCGGTGGCGCCGCGGCCGACCTGGCGGCCGGCGACATCGATGAGGGTGAGCGCGGCACGCGGCACGATGCTGCCGTCGTGGTGCTGGACGGTGCCGCACACCGGGACGCCGGCCGTGACGGTGGGGTGTCCGGGGGCGCCATAGCCGTGTGTCCGGGGGTACGTCGGCCTGCTGTCAGGTGAGTTGGGGGCGGCCGCCTCGGTCGTGGAACGGGCCGGGGGGACGGCGGCGGGGTCGGCCGGATCCCCGTACGAAGCCTGCGGGGACGGAGAGGCCTGCGGGGCAGGAGAGGCGTGGGACACCAGGGGTTTCTCTTTCAGGAAGAAGGCGAGCACAAGGCCCAGGACGAGCACCGGCACGAGATAGAAGAAGATCCCCGGCACGGCCTGCACATACGCGGCGAGATGGCCGTCGCGCAGCGAGGCGGGCAGTGCGTGCACCAGTTGCGGGGTGATCGACTCCGGGTCGGGCAGCCGCGCCGACGCCGGCAGCCGGCGGGCGAGGCGGTCGGCGATGAGGGTGCCGAAGAGGGCCGTCCCGATGCTGCCGCCGATCTGCCGGAAGTAGTGGGTGGCGCTGGTCGCGGTGCCGAGGTCCGCGGCGCGTACGGAGTTCTGCACGGCGAGCACCAGCACCGGCAGCACGAAGCCGATGCCGAGGCCGAGAATGCCCGCCCAGAGGCTGTAGACCTCGCGCGGGGTGTCCTGCTGCATCCGCGACAGCAGCCACATCCCCACGGCGGCCAGCGCGCAGCCGAGGACGGGGAACGCCTTGTAGTGCCCGGTCCGGCCGATGAGCCGGCCGGCGACGAGGGAGGCGCCGACGAGGCCGCCCAGCATGGGCAGCATCAGCAGCCCGGACTCGGTGGCCGTGACTCCGTCGGCCATCTGCAGGAAGGTCGGCAGGTAGCTGGCGGCGCCGAAGAGCGCAATGCCGATGACGGCGCCGATCAGGCCGGTGATGTTGAAGATCGAGTCACGGAACAGCCGTAGCGGGATCAGCGGTTCGGCGGCGACGTACTCGACGGCGAGGAACAGCACGGCACAGCCGAGCGCACCGGCGCCGAGTCCGAGGACGACCCGCGAATTCCAGGCGTATGCGGTACCGCCCCAACTGGTCAGCAGGACCAGGCAGGTGGAGAACGCGGCGAGCAGCAGCGCTCCGGCGACATCCGGTCTGACGCGGCGCGAGGGCCGGGGCAGCTTCAGGCCGAGGGCGATGACGACGAGCGTCAGCGCGCCGAACGGGACGTTGAGGTAGAAGCACCAGCGCCAGGAGGTGTGGTCGGTGCAGAAGCCGCCGATCAGCGGTCCCGCCACGGAGGCGAGTCCGAAGGCGGCACCGATCAGCCCCATGGAGCGGCGGCGGGCCCGCGGCGGTACGACATCGGCGATGATCGCCTGGACGCCGATGATCAGCCCGCCGCCGCCGACGCCCTGGACGGCACGGAAGGCGATCAGTTCGTCCATCGTCCGCGACCAGCCGGCCAGCGCCGAGCCGGCGGTGAAGACGAGGAGGGCGAAGAGGAAGACGGGCTTGCGGCCGAAGAGGTCGCCGAGCTTGCCGTAGAGCGGCAGGCCGATGGTCGAGGCGAGGAGGTAGGACGTCACCGCCCAGGACATCTTGTCCAGGCCGTGCAGCTCGCCGACGATCTTGGGGAGCGCGGTGGCGACGATGGTCTGGCCGAGGGCCGCGAGCAGCAGCGCCGGCATCAGGGCGAGGAAGACCAGGCGGACGCGGCGGGGGCCGACCTTAACCGGCGCACCGGGAGCGGGCCCCTCGGTCCTGTCGTTCACGGCCGGAACCGTTGTCGTACCGGAGACGTGCGGACCGCTCCGCTCGACCCGCTCGACCCGCTCGCTCAGGGTGGTCCCGCCCACGTGCTGCTCCCCTCGTCACGCCTGTTGCCGCCCAATTTCTCGCATTGGGCGACAACACCGAACAACCACGGCGAAAGGGTGCGGGCGGGGCGGGAAGGGACGTCAAGTACGTTGCCCAGGGCGCCTATTGGGCTCCCATCAGGGCTTTCCGTACGGAAGCGTTCCGGCGGACCGGACGCTTCCGCTCACCGGAAACCACCCGAACCGGTGAGAGTGACGCCATGCGCTCAGGGTGACGGGCGGGAAAGGCCGATCACTTCGCCACGTGGGCGGCGAGGTTGTCGAGGATGGTGTCGTAGATCCGGCCGAGCCCCTTGGGGGCGAAGGTCCGCTCGAAGAAGCCGCCGATACCGCCGGCGCCCTGCCAAGTCGTGGTGACGACGACCTTGGCGCGCTTCTCACCGGCCGGGGTGACGACCCAGGTGGTCACCATCGAGGAGTTGCGGTCCTTCTCCACGAGCTGGCCGTCGGTCGGCTCGTCGACCTCCAGCAGGCAGTCGCGCACCCGCTTGCTCGTGGCCTGGAGCTTCCAGTGGACGAGGGTGCCCTTGCCGTCGCCGCCCTCGCGGACCTCGTACTCGCTGAAGTGTTCGGACAGTAGCTGCCCACGCGTGCCGGAGTAGTCGGCGAGCGCGTCGAACACGTCCTCCGGGTCCGCCGCGATCTCGCGCTCCGTGATGGCCTCGACCTGACCCATGTGTGTTGTCCTCCAGTACTCGGCTGCCGGTCCTGCGATGCGCCGCCAAGCCAACCACCCCACGACGGCGCGCCCAAATTCAGGGGCACCAAGCCTCAAGGGAACATCTGTTCCATTATGACGGGTTTCGCCAACTGGGCCGACGCGCGACGGCGAATACCCTGTCGTTCGCCGCGACAACAGCGCCCCCTGGATCCGGCCCAGGGGGCGCTTCGCATGTCAGTGCGCCTGTCCGTCTGCCTTCTCGGCGGCGTCGGGGAAGACGAACCCCCGCACCGGGGCTGTCTCCTCCTGCTCCTCTTCCTGAGCCTCACGGTAGGCAGCCACCAGGGCGGCGTACCGGCTATTGATCAACTCAGCCATGGGGCCTCCTATCGACGCAGCGAGTGTGGCAGACGTCGGCTACGGCGTGTCCCGGCACGGCGGACGGGGCGTCGGCATGGGCTTGATCGGGCCGGTGTCCGACGGGGAGTGCTGGCACTTCGCGGATACCGCAATGAGGTGGTCCCCGGTCGGGGCTCCCCACAGTTCCTCGTCGACGTCGTACCCGGCGATGTCGTCGTACGACGTCATCGCTTCACCCTCCGCTTCTTGTGCGGGTGGTTGGCGATCTCGATGCTGGCAGTCGCAGCGGCAGCGACTTTTCCCTGTTCCCGGGCTTCCTTGCGCTGCTTGTCCAGCGCGGTGCAGACGTCGCAGCCCGGGACTGGCTTTGCGTCGAGGTGGTACGGATCCGTCAGGTGTACCGGGGGTGACATCGTCCGCTTCGGCTCGGTCATGTCTCCAATAAACGCTGCTACGAAGGACGTTGGTACGCCCATAGCCAGGACGGAGCGGCCTCTTCGGCGCTATCGCCCTAAGAGGCCCAAACGTCCCTGGGAGGAACCTTGAATAGCGCGCTGCGAGACGCTATGGCGAGCGCGAAGGTCAGGCCCAACCAACTAGCACGTATGGTCGGTGTTGAGCCCAAGACCGTCGAACGATGGCTGAGCAACCCTGACCGTGCTCCCCGGGAGTCCACGCAGGAGGACGCCGGCCGCGCGCTAGGAGTGGACCCCGTGACTCTGTGGCCCAAATCGGTGCGCTCCCACGTCAAGACAGGGCACGACCGCGAGATTGTTGCGGCCTACCCCTTTCGTAGTGCCGCACCCACGTCGCTCTGGGCATCCCTCATTGACGGAGCATCCCAGACTCTGACGTTCGCCGGCTATACGAACTACTTTCTGTGGCAGCAACACCCACGGCTCGGTGCCCGTCTTGCGGCGAAGGCGAAGCACGGGACCCGTGTGCGCTTCCTCGTCGGCGACCCTGAGTCGGAGGTGACGACGAAGCGGGAAGAGGTAGAGGGTGTCCCGTTGACTGTCAGCACGCGCATCACGATCACGCTCGACGCGTTGGCCAAGATGGGCCGCCACGAGGGCGTAGAAGCGCGCTTCAGTGATCAACACATCGCGCTGTCCGTCTTCATGTTCGACGACCAAATGCTCGTCACCCCGCACATTGCCTCACTCCTCGGCGATGAGTCACCCATGTTCCATATCCGCCGACTGGCGGACGACGGGCTGTACGACCGGTTCGCCGGCCACGTGACGGCGCTGTGGGAGGACGGCCGCACGGTCGAGCCGTAGTTACTCAACGCAGCAGCCCCGCCGGAATCCCGGCGGGGCTGCTGGTTGCTCAGTAAAGCCTGCTGATCTCGTCTTCGACGCCGGCCAGTTGGTGAACTTGCTCCCCGATTGTGTACCAGCAGCGCGGATACCATCAGCCGCCGCGTCACGAGGACACCGCCCTCGTCATCCCAGTACTGGCGGTCGGAATCATCGTCAGCGACAGCAGGGACTCCCTGCTGCTCCAGCCACTGGGCGATCTCGCCCAGGTTGGTGCGGATGGTGATGACGAACGCGGACTTCCCCGGGGTCGCAAGGATGGTCTTCAGTCCTTCGACAGCGCCCGGGATAAGGTCCCGTAGATCGCGCCGCCCTGCCGTCCACTGTGATGTCTTCGGCGCGGGGGAGGATCTGACCGTGCCCGGCGGCGGCTCTTTCCGCCTCTCCGCCAGCGGACCGGGACGGCGGCCCACCGCCAGGACGCGCGCCCTCTCGGTCGCGCAGGCAGGAGGCGTACGAGGTGGGCGGGCGCAGCGTCCCCGAGCTGCGCTACCGGCGCCCGCTGACGTCCGGAGCGGAACCGCCACCGACCTCCTTCCCCCGCTCCCCCGCCCCCTGACCCGGCACGCCCCCTCCCGCGCCGCCCTCCGCCGCCCCGGGGTCGGCCGGTGCCGGTGCGTCCTCGTGTACCCCCAGCCGCGCCAGTGAGGCGGCCGCTGCGGCCGCCAGCCGGGGGTGGGCGACGGCCGTGGTGAGCGCGGGCACCGCGCGCCGGTCGCCCAGCGCGCCCAGGCCCTCGACACAGGCGAGCGCCACCCGCCAGTAGGGGTTGTGCGGGGTCAGCAGCCGCTCCAGGGTCGCGATCAGCGCGGGTACGGACTGCGGTGCGCGGAGCTCGGCGAGCAGCCGGACCGGGTGCAGGGCGTAGGCGGTGCGCAGCGGGTTGGTGGCGAGGGCGGCGGCGGCGCGGGCGGTACGGGGGTCGCCGAGGCGGCCCAGGGCGTGTGCGGCGGTGGCGCAGCGCACCGGGTCGCGGTAGTTCAGCAGCAGCACGAGCGTCTCGAAGGCGCGTTTGTCGCCGGCGCAGCCCAGGATGAAGGCGGCGATCTCCCTGGCCCACAGCGGGCGTTCGACGGCGACCAGCATCCGGGCCAGTTCCTCCCGCCCGGCCGGGGTGTTCTTGCGGGCCAGCCCCAGCAACCGTTCGTAGGCCACCAGGTCCTGCGGGGAGCGGAGCTCGGTCCGCACCCGGTCCGTCAACTCGTGGAATTCCTCTTCCATTTGCCGATCCCCTCCCGCCGGGCCGCCCCGGTTCCCGCGACGTGGTCTGCACCACAGCCTAATGACCCTCGCTACCCCTGGCGCTCTGGTTACTCACCGGTTAACCTGCTGGAACGAGCAGCACCACTGCTCGGGCGGCCTGGTGACGCAGCCGCCACAGAGTGAAGTCGGTTCGGCACAGCACGACATCAGTACGGAGAACACGGCACGGCCCCGGGACAGGGCCCGCCGTACCTCCCGCACCGCCGGTGCTCCCGCAGCGCTGCGGCTCACCGCCGCTGTTCTGCCGCTGCGTATGGCAGGCCTCGCACCGCGCGGATACCCCTCAGTCGTCACTTCTCCCCTGTTGTCAGGGGAACACCCTCAGGAGTCTCGCGATGGGCCCTCAGTCCACCCCTGATCTCTCAACTGAAGCCTCCCCTCTGTCCCTTTCCACCGTCGCCGTCGTCGGCCTGGGCACCATGGGCACCGGTATCGCCGAGGTGCTGACCCGGGCCGGCCGCGAGGTCATCGGTATCGACACCGACGAGGCCGCGGCCCGGCACGCCGTCACGGCCCTCGAAGCCGCCACCGCCCGCGCGGTGCAGCGCGAGCGGATCACGGAGCGGGAGCGGCAGGACATCCTGGCCCGGTTCCGCACCTTCACCGATCTGCAGGCCGCCGCGGACGCCGATCTCGTCATCGAGGTCGTGCCCGAGGACTACGAGCTCAAGCGGCAGGTCTTCGCCGGGCTCGACGCCGTGGTCCGCCCGGACACCATCCTGGCCACCGGCACCAACGCCCTGTCCGTGACCCGGCTGGCCGCCGATTCGCAGCGCCCCGAGCGGGTGCTCGGGGTGCACTTCTTCAACCCCGCACCGGCCATGAAGCTGGTCGAGGTCGTCTCCTCCGTGCTCACCGCGCCGACCGCGGTCGCGGCCGTCACGGAACTGGCCCACGACCTGGGCAAGGACCCGATCGCGGTGGGTGACCGCCCCGGCTTCGTCGCCGATGGCCTGCTGTTCGGCTACCTGAACCAGGCCGCGGCGATGTACGAGTCCAAGTACGCCACCCGCGAGGACATCGACGCCGCGATGCGGCTGGGCTGCGGTCTGCCCATGGGCCCGCTGGCCCTGCTCGACCTGATCGGCGTGGACACCGCGCGTACGGTCCTGGAGGCGATGTACGCCGAGTCCCAGGACCGGCTGCACGCCCCCGCGCCGATTCTGGGCCAGCTGGCCGAGGCGGGGCTGACCGGGCGCAAGGCGGGCCGCGGCTTCTACACGTACGACGCCCCGGGCTGGGGGCACCTCCCAGCGGTAGCTGGGGGAGGCACGGTCGTGCCGGATGCGGAGAGCCCGTCGGCCGCCGATGAGCTCGCCGGCGGGCGGACGGTCACCGGCGTCGGCGTGGCCGGCTCCGGGACGATGGCCAGCGGTATCGCGGAGGTCTTCGCCAAGGCGGGCTTCAAGGTCGTGCTGGCCGCCCGCAGTCTGGAGAAGGCGGAGAAGGCGAAGGCCAGGATCGCCAAGTCGCTGGGCCGCTCCGTGGACAAGGGCCGGATGAGCGCCGAGGCCCGGGACACCGCGCTCGCGGCGATCACCCCGGCCGGATCGCTCGATGCGTTCGCGGACGTGGACCTCGCGGTCGAGGCGGTGGCCGAGGACCTGGCGGTCAAGCAGGAGCTGTTCAAGACGCTGGACAAGGTCTGCAAGCCGGGCGCCGTCCTGGCCACCACCACCTCCTCGCTGCCGGTCGTGGCCTGCGCCCGCGCCACCTCGCGCCCGCAGGATGTCATCGGGATGCACTTCTTCAACCCGGCGCCGGCCATGAAGCTGGTCGAGGTGGTGCGTACGGTCCTGACCGCCGACGATGTCCACGCCACCGTGCGGGCGGTCTGCGCCAAGGTCCGCAAGCACCCCGTGGACTGCGGCGACCGGGCCGGGTTCATCGTGAATGCGCTGCTGTTCCCGTACTTGAACAACGCGATCAAGATGGTCGAGGAGCACTACGCGACCCTGGACGACATCGACGCCGCCATGAAGCTCGGCGGCGGGTACCCGATGGGCCCGTTCGAACTCCTCGATGTGGTAGGCCTGGACGTCTCCCTGGCCATCGAGAAGGTGCTGCACGCGGAGTTCCGCGACCCCGGGCTGGCCCCGGCGCCGCTGCTGGAGCACCTCGTCGCCGCGGGCTGCCTCGGCCGCAAGACCGGCCGCGGCTTCCGTGAGTACGCCCGGCGCTGACGCGTGGCGGCACCCCGGCCCGGCCGGGGGAGGGTGGGGTGGACTGCTGGAACCCGACGGCGGTCCACCCCTGCTCACGGGGGCACAAGCTGCACCTCATGCCGCAGGTCGCGTAAATATGCAGTACCGTCCCCACATGTCCCAGCCCGCTCGCACGCAACCCTCCGAGACCCCCGACAACGCCACTCCCGGTACCCGCCGGGCGGCTGCGCAACGGCTCAAAATGCGCCGTGAATTGTCGTCGGCGGCGATGGAGCTGTTTGCGACCAAGGGCTACGAGGCGACGACGGTCGACGAGATCGCGGCCGCTGCCGGCGTTGCCCGGCGTACCTTCTTCCGCCACTTCCGTTCCAAGGAAGAGGCGATCTTCCCCGACCACGACGACACCCTCGTCCGCGCGGAGGCCGTCCTGGACGCCGCTCCGCCGCACGAGAACCCGCTGGACACGGTCTGCCGCGGCATCAAGGAGGTCATGCGGATGTACGCGGCCTCCCCGGCCGTGTCGGTGGCCCGCTACCGCCTGACCCGCGAGGTCCCCACCCTGCGGGAGGCCGAGATCGCTTCGGTGGCCCGCTACGAGCGGCTGTTCACCCGCTATCTCCTGGGCCACTTCGACGAGGGCGCACACCGCGAGGGCGACGACGACCCGCTGCTCGCCGAGGTCGCGGCGTCCGCCGTGGTCACCGCGCACAACCATGTGCTGCGGCGCTGGCTGCGGGCCGACGCCCAGGGCGATGTCGAGGCACAGCTCGACCATGCCTTCGAGATCGTCCGGGAGACCTTCGGCGCCGGCATCGGCGCGGGCCGCACCGGCAGTGGAGAAAACCCCCCGGCGGCCGTCTCGCGGGAGGGCGAGGTGCTGGTCGCGGTGGCCCGCACGGACGCCCCGCTGGACGAGGTCATGCGCACCATCCGCAAGGCCATCAAAGAACGCAAGTAACGCAGGTAACGGCCTTCCGGCCGGAACCGGACAGGAACGCGGCCCGGCGCCCTTGGACCGACCGGGCCGCGACACGGATGGCGTAACGCCCTCCCCGTACACGCTGCGCACACACCGCATTTCTTTGCGTCATCCACAGGCCCCCCAGCGGGCCTCTTTTGCTCATGCGTGCCGTCCGGATGACATCTGAGAGAAATTCTTGGCACTCAGTGTCTTGTCGCCTGGCACGCGGTGTCATACGTTGAAGGTGTCCGGGCGGCCGGCGTGCTGCGAACCCACGCACGCCGGCTGTCCCACCAGCCCTATGTGGCTGTCCGCCCGGATGCCTGCGTCACAGGCACCTCCCAGCTGCCGCTGGGCATCGCGCTCACCAGCGCTGCCAGGCACCGCGGCCGACGACTCTGCGACCCCCGCAGGGGCGACGGCAACGGCGCCACCCCGGCCGAACCGACGGCACCACCTCTGCACCACCCCCGACGTTCCCTCAAGCCGTTCCCTCAACGAGCTTCGCCGGAGGCACCCCCGTGAACGAAATCCTGGACGCAATCCTCGCGCCTGACACCACCAGCGCCGACTTCGCCGGCCTGACCATCCCCGAGTCCTACCGCGCGGTGACCGTGCACAAGGACGAGGCCGAGATGTTCGCCGGCCTCGAAAGCAAGGTGAAGGACCCCCGCAAGTCGCTGCACCTCGACGAGGTGCCGGTGCCCGAGCTGGGCCCGGGCGAGGCGCTGGTGGCCGTGATGGCCTCCTCCGTGAACTACAACTCCGTCTGGACCTCGATCTTTGAGCCCGTGTCGACGTTCGGGTTCCTGGAGCGCTACGGCAGGCTCTCCCCGCTCACCAAGCGGCACGACCTGCCGTACCACGTCATCGGCTCCGACCTCGCGGGCGTGGTCCTGCGCACCGGGCCGGGCGTCAACGCCTGGGGCCCCGGCGACGAGGTCGTCGCGCACTGCCTGTCCGTCGAGCTGGAGTCCTCCGACGGCCACAACGACACCATGCTCGACCCCGAGCAGCGGATCTGGGGCTTCGAGACCAACTTCGGCGGCCTGGCCGAGATCGCGCTGGTCAAGTCCAACCAGCTGATGCCCAAGCCCCAGCACCTGAGCTGGGAGGAGGCGGCGTCGCCCGGTCTGGTCAACTCGACCGCCTACCGCCAGCTCGTCTCCCGCAACGGCGCCGGAATGAAGCAGGGCGACAACGTCCTGATCTGGGGCGCCAGCGGCGGGCTCGGCAGTTACGCCACCCAGTTCGCGCTGGCCGGTGGCGCCAACCCGATCTGTGTGGTCTCCTCCGACCAGAAGGCGGAGATCTGCCGGAAGATGGGCGCCGAGGCGATCATCGACCGCAACGCCGAGGGCTACAAGTTCTGGAAGGACGAGCACCACCAGGACCCCAAGGAGTGGAAGCGCTTCGGCAAGCGCATCCGCGAGCTGACCGGCGGCGAGGACGTGGACATCGTCTTCGAGCACCCCGGCCGGGAGACCTTCGGCGCGTCCGTCTACGTCACCCGCAAGGGCGGCACCATCGTCACCTGCGCCTCCACCTCTGGCTACAACCACGAGTACGACAACCGCTACCTGTGGATGTCGCTGAAGCGGATCGTCGGCTCGCACTTCGCCAACTACCGCGAGGCGTGGGAGGCCAACCGCCTGATCGCCAAGGGCAAGATCCACCCGACTCTGTCGCGGACCTACACCCTCGAAGAGACCGGGCAGGCGGCGTACGACGTGCACCGCAACCTCCACCAGGGCAAGGTCGGCGTGCTGGCACTGGCCCCCGAGGAGGGGATGGGCGTGCGCGACGAAGAAATGCGCGCCCGGCACCTCGACGCCATCAACCGGTTCCGGAACGTCTGAGGCCACTCGGACCTCCGGACCACGAAGATACGGGCCTGATATGACTGAGCGTCAGAAGGATCGTCCGTGGCTGATGCGGACCTACGCCGGCCACTCCACCGCCGAGGCGTCCAACGAGCTGTACCGGCGTAACCTCGCCAAGGGCCAGACGGGTCTGTCGGTCGCGTTCGACCTCCCGACGCAGACCGGTTACGACCCCGACCACATCCTCGCCCGCGGCGAGGTCGGCCGGGTCGGGGTCCCGGTGTCCCACCTCGGCGACATGCGCCGGCTGTTCCAGGACATACCCCTGGACCAGATGAACACCTCGATGACCATCAACGCGACGGCCATGTGGCTGCTGGCGCTGTACGAGGTGGTCGCCGAGGAGCAGGGCGCCGACCTCTCCAAGCTGTCGGGGACGACGCAGAACGACATCGTCAAGGAGTACCTCTCGCGCGGGACGCACGTCTTCCCGCCGGGTCCCTCGCTCCGGCTGACCACCGACATGATCACGTACACGGTGGCCCACATCCCCAAGTGGAACCCGATCAACATCTGCAGCTACCACCTGCAGGAGGCGGGCGCCACGCCGGTCCAGGAGATCGCGTACGCGATGTCCACCGCGATCGCGGTGCTGGACGCGGTGCGGGACTCCGGGCAGGTGCCGCCGGAGAAGTTCGGTGATGTCGTGGCCCGTATCTCGTTCTTTGTGAACGCCGGTGTCCGGTTCGTCGAGGAGATGTGCAAGATGCGCGCCTTCGGCCGCATCTGGGACAAGATCACCCGTGAGCGCTACGGCATCGAGAACGAGAAGCAGCGCCGGTTCCGCTACGGCGTCCAGGTCAACTCGCTCGGCCTGACCGAGGCACAGCCGGAGAACAACGTCCAGCGCATCGTCCTGGAGATGCTGGCCGTCACGCTCTCCAAGGACGCCCGCGCCCGGGCCGTCCAGCTCCCGGCCTGGAACGAGGCCCTGGGGCTGCCGAGGCCCTGGGACCAGCAATGGTCGCTGCGCATCCAGCAGGTCCTCGCCCACGAGAGCGACCTCCTCGAATACGAGGACATCTTCGCCGGCTCGCACGTCATCGAGGCCAAGGTGGACGCCCTGGTCACCGACTGCCTCGCCGAGATCGAGCGGATCCAGGAGATGGGCGGCGCGATGGCCGCGGTGGAGTCCGGCTACCTCAAGTCGCAGCTGGTCACCGCGCACGCCGAGCGGCGGGCCCGGATCGAGGCCGGCGAGGAGAAGATCGTCGGCGTCAACTGCTACGAGGGCACCGAGCCCAACCCGCTCACCGCGGACCTCGACACCGCCATCATGACCGTCGACCCGGCCAACGAGGCACGAGTGGTCCGGGCGCTGCACGACTGGCGGGACAACCGCGACGAAGGACGCGCCCAGGAGACGCTGTCGGTCCTCAAGAAGACCGCGGCGGGCGACGGCAATCTCTTCGCGGCCACCGTGGAGTGCGCCCGTGCCGGGGTGACGACCGGCGAGTGGGCCTGGGCCCTGCGGGACGTCTTCGGCGAGTTCCGGGCCCCCACGGGCGTCTCCAGCGCCCCCCTGGCGGTCGCCGCCGAGGAGGGCAGCCCGCTCGCCGCGGTCCGCGAGAAGGTCGCCAAGACCGCCGCCGAACTCGGCAGCGGAAAGCTGCGGCTGCTGGTCGGCAAGCCCGGCCTGGACGGTCACAGCAACGGCGCCGAGCAGATCGCGGTACGGGCCAGGGACGCCGGCTTCGAGGTGATCTACCAGGGCATCCGGCTCACCCCGGAGCAGATCGTCTCGGCCGCGGTCGCCGAGGACGTGCACTGCGTGGGCCTGTCGATCCTGTCCGGCTCGCACGCCGAGCTGGTCCCGGACGTACTGGCCCGGCTGCGCCGCACCGGCGTGGACACCACGCCCGGGCCCGGCGGCCCTCCCATACCCGTCATCGTCGGCGGCATCATCCCCTCCGCCGACGCCGCCGCGCTCCGGGAAGCCGGAGTGGCGGCCGTGTTCACCCCCAAGGACTTCGGTATTACGGAGATCATCGGCCGTATCGTCGACGAGATCCGGAAAGCGAACCAGCTCGACCCCCTGGAGGTCCCCGCATGACCCAGGCTGCACCGCCGGTGACCCGCCTGCGCCCGCGCCGCTCCTGTCTCGCGGTCCCCGGCAGCAACCCGCGCTTCCTGGAGAAGGCCCAGGGCCTCCCGGCCGACCAGGTCTTCCTGGACCTGGAGGACGCCTGCGCCCCGCTCGCCAAGGAGGGCGCCCGCCACCACATCGTCGAGGCGCTGAACGAGGGCGACTGGACGGGCAAGACCCGGGTCGTACGGGTCAACGACTGGACGACGCACTGGACGTACCGGGACGTCATCACGGTCGTCGAGGGCGCGGGACAGAACCTCGACTGCATCATGCTGCCGAAGGTCCAGGACGCCCAGCAGATCGTGGCGCTGGACCTGCTGCTGACGCAGATCGAGAAGACCATGGGCTTCGAGGCCGGCAGGATCGGCATCGAGGCGCAGATCGAGAACGCCAAGGGCCTGGTGAACGTCGACGAGATCGCCGGCGCCTCGCCGCGCCTGGAGACCATCATCTTCGGCCCGGCCGACTTCATGGCGTCCATCAACATGAAGTCCCTGGTGGTCGGCGAGCAGCCGCCCGGCTATGGCGCGGATGCCTATCACTACATTCTGATGCGCATTCTGATGGCGGCCCGCACCTACGATCTGCAGGCGATCGACGGCCCGTACCTTCAGATCAAGAATGTTGAGGGCTATCGCGAGGTCGCCGGCCGGGCCGCCGCCCTCGGCTTCGACGGCAAGTGGGTGCTGCACCCGGGTCAGGTCGAGGCCGCCAACGAGGTGTTCTCCCCCTCGCAGGAGGACTACGACCACGCCGAGCTGATCCTGGACGCCTACGAGTGGCACACCTCGGAGGCGGGCGGCGCCAAGGGTTCCGCGATGCTCGGCGACGAGATGATCGACGAGGCGAGCCGGAAGATGGCGCTGGTCGTCGCCGGCAAGGGCCGGGCCGCCGGCATGACCCGCACATCCAAGTTCGAGGCCCCGGAGGCATAAGCACCATGCAGTTCGGCCGTACCTACGAAGAGTTCACCGTCGGCGATGTGTACAAGCACTGGCCCGGGAAAACCGTCACCGAATACGACGACCACCTCTTCTGTCTGCTGACGATGAACCATCACCCGCTGCACATGGACAGCAACTACGCGGAGCAGACCACCGACTTCGGCAAGAACGTCGTCGTCGGCAACTACATCTACTCGCTGCTGCTGGGCATGTCGGTGCCCGATGTCTCCGGAAAGGCCATCGCCAACCTGGAGATCGAGTCGCTGAAGCACGTGGCCCCCACCTTCCACGGCGACACGCTCTACGGCGAGACGACCGTGCTCGACAAGACCCCGTCCCGCTCCAAGACGGACCGCGGCATCGTGCACGTCGAGACCAAGGGCTACAAGCAGGACGGCACCCTGGTCTGCGTCTTCCGGCGCAAGGTCATGGTCCCCACGGCCACCTACATCAAGGAGCGCGGCGGCGAGCAGCCCGGCCGCCCGGAGCTGCAGGCCCCTCCGGCCAAGAAGGAGAAGTAGCCATGACCCGTCTCGCGCAGACCGAGGGCCTGACCGACATCCAGCAGGAAATCCTCTCCACCGTCCGCGACTTCGTGGACAAGGAGATCATTCCGGTCGCCACCGAACTGGAGCACCGCGACGAGTACCCGTCGCAGATCGTCGAGGGCCTGAAGGAACTCGGCGTGTTCGGCCTGATGATTCCCGAGGAGTACGGCGGGCTGGGTGAGTCCCTGCTCACCTACGCGCTGACCGTCGAGGAGATCGCCCGCGGCTGGATGAGCGTCTCCGGCATCATCAACACCCACTTCATCGTGGCGTACATGCTCAAGCAGCACGGCACCCAGGAGCAGAAGGACTACTTCCTGCCGAAAATGGCGGCCGGCGAAATCCGCGGCGCCTTCTCGATGTCCGAGCCGGCGCTCGGCTCGGACGTCTCGGCCATCTCCTCCAAGGGCGTCCGGGACGGCGACGATTACGTCCTCAACGGCCAGAAGATGTGGCTCACCAACGGTGGTACGTCCACGCTCGTCGCGGTGCTGTGCCGTACCGACGAGGGCCACCCGGAGGGCACCGCCCCGCACAAGTCGATGACGACCTTCCTCGTGGAGAAGGAAGCCGGCTTCGGCGAGGTGCGGCCCGGCCTGACGATTCCGGGCAAGATCGACAAGATGGGCTACAAGGGGGTCGACACCACCGAGCTGATCATGGACGGGCTGCGGATCCCGGCCGATCGGGTGCTCGGCGGCGAGACCGGACGTGGCTTCTATCACATGATGGACGGCGTCGAGGTCGGCCGGGTCAATGTGGCCGCCCGCGGCTGCGGTGTCGCCCAGCGCGCGTTCGAGCTGGGTGTTTCGTACGCCCAGCAGCGGCACACCTTCGGCAAGCCGATCGCGCAGCACCAGGCCATCCAGTTCAAACTGGCAGAAATGGCGACAAAGGTCGAAGCGGCGCATGCGATGATGGTTAATGCCGCTCGCAAAAAGGACTCGGGCCAGCGAAACGACCTTGAGGCGGGCATGGCGAAGTACCTGGCCTCCGAGTACTGCAAGGAGGTAGTGGAAGACGCTTTCCGCATCCACGGCGGCTACGGCTTCTCCAAGGAGTACGAGATCGAGCGGCTCTACCGTGAGGCCCCGATGCTCCTGATCGGCGAAGGAACCGCCGAGATCCAGAAAATGATCATTGGGCGACGGCTACTGGAGGAGTACCGGATCCAGGGGTGAACATCCCGTTTGGGCTGCTTTGGCCTAGACGAAGATCACACCCCGTCATCGTTCTTCGGCCACGGATTGGCTCTGGCTCTTGGCCAGTTGCCGCTCGTAACCGATAGCATCCCCGGAAAGCCGCCGTCCCCCGTATCCATAAGCGGCATCCTCCGCTACGAAGGTCATCCATGCCCCACAGCCAATCCTCTGCACAACGCGGTCGCGTCCGCCTCGCGCGCGGAGCGTCGCCGTGGCTCCTGCCGACCGTTGCCACGGCAGCGGTCAGCCTCGCCCGGTCCCGCCGGTCGGGTCGCTGGGCCGCCGTTGCCGTGCCCACCACCGCACTGGCGGCGGGCATGCTGTGGTTTTTCCGCGACCCCGAGCGGGAGATCGCTCAGGGCCGTGTCATCTCCCCGGCTGACGGCGTGGTGCAGAGCATCATGCCGTGGAAGGACGGACGCACCCGCGTCGCGATCTTCATGAGCCCGCTGAACGTCCACGTCAACCGTGCGCCGCTGGCCGGCACGGTGACGTCCGTGGAGCACATCCCCGGCGGGTTCGTCCCGGCGTTCAACAAGGAGAGCGAGAACAACGAGCGGGTCGTCTGGCACTTCGACACCGAGCTCGGCGACATCGAGATGGTGCAGATCGCCGGCGCGGTGGCCCGCCGTATCGTCCCCTACGTACCCCAGGGCACCAAGGTCGAGCAGGGTGAGCGGATCGGACTGATCCGCTTCGGCTCGCGCGTCGACGTCTACCTCCCGGAGGGCGTCGAGGTGGCGGTCGAGGTCGGCCAGGCGACCACCGCGGGGGTGACTCGTCTTGACCGTGATTGATCCCGAGACACAGGCGGGCTGGGTGCCCGAGGCCGACGAGGACGAGGACGACATGCCGCTGTCCACGCGGCTGTCGATAGCGGACACCCTCACCCTCGGCAACGCCATCTGCGGCTTCATGGCCGTGTACTTCACCACCACCGGCGTGCTGATCCCGCACCTCACGGGGAACGAGGACGGCGGGATGGCCCGGCACAGCGCGGCGATGGCCGTGATCCTGATGCTGCTGGCGTCGGTCTTCGACCTCTTCGACGGGATGGTGGCGCGCAAGCTGCGGGCCTCGGCGATGGGGGCCGAGCTCGACAACCTCTCCGACCTGATCAGCTTCGGCCTGGCGCCCGCGTACTTCGTCGTGACCTGGGGCATGGTCGCCCAGGACGCGAACCAACGGGTGTCCGTGGTCGCGGCCGTCGTGGTGCTGCTGGCGGTGGTGCTCCGGCTTGCGCGGTTCTCCTGCGTGCCGATGCGCGACGGGATCTTCCAGGGCATGCCCGGCCCGTTCGGTGCCCTGACCGTCGTCGCCATCGTGCTGCTGGAGCTGCCGTTCGTGCCGACGCTGCTGGCGATCGTCGGGGTGGCCTGGCTGATGGTGAGCCGGGTCGAGTACCCCAAGCCGCGGGGGCGGCTCGCGGTGGCGATGCTCAGCTGGATCGTGCTCAGCATGGGCATGCTCACGGCCTGGGCGCTGGACGCCCCCGGCGGCCAGCTGCTGCTGCAGACCGGCTGCGCCCTGCAGGTGGTCATGGGCGCGATGATCCCGCTGTTCGCGACGGCCCGGAGGGTGAACACCTTCCGCGACAACCGGCGCGAGTCGCGGGCCGAGTCCCGCGCCGCACAGCTTCCCTAGCAGGCCCCGGACACACCACCCGGACAACGCCGCGGGCCCCGAGCGAATTCTTTCGCCCGGGGCCCGCGGCGTTGTGGCATGTGGCGCTGTGGCGCTGTGGCGCTGTGGCGCTGTGGCGCTGTGGCGCTGTGGCGCTGTGGCGCTGTGGCGCTGTGGTGGGTGCGGCCCGCGGCGGGCCGCACCACGCCTCAGACCAGGAAGTCCCGCGCCAGCTGCTCCGCCGCCCGCTCCAGCAGCGGGCCCGCCTCGGCCATACAGCGGGCCGGGTCGGGCTCCAGGTCCGTCAGGGCGTAGGCCCGCCGGATGCCGGCCGCGCCGAGCGCCTCCTGCGGCAGCTGGAGCCGGCCGCAGACCGCGACCACGTCCAGGCCGGCCGCACGGGCCGCGGCGGCGACCCCGGCCGGCGCCTTGCCGTGCAGCGTCTGTGTGTCGAGCGAGCCCTCACCGGTGATGACGAAGGTGGCCTTCGCCAGCGCCGGGGCGAAGCCCAGGACGTCGAGCATCACGTCGATGCCGGGCCGGAACGCCGCGTCCAGGCCGACCAGCGCGCCGTAGCCGATCCCGCCCGCGGCGCCCGCGCCGGGCGCCAGGGCGGCTTCCGCGGCCTTCGGGCCCACCGCACGCCCCAGCACCTCGGCGTAATGTGCCAGCGCGGCGTCCAGCGTGGCCACGTCCTCCTCGCTCGCGCCCTTCTGCGGGCCGTAGACCGCCGGGGCGCCCTTGGGGCCCGTGAGCGGGTTGTCGACGTCGCTGGCCAGCACGATCGCGGTGTTCGCCAGCCGGGGGTCCAGCCCCGACAGATCGGCCGTGGCCAGGTCGCGCAGCGGGCCGCCGCCGGGGGCGACCGGCTCGCCGTCCGCGTCCAGGAACCGGGCACCCAGCGCCGCGAGCATGCCGGCGCCGCCGTCGGTCGTGGCGCTGCCGCCGACGCCGAAGACGATCGAGGTCGCGCCCGCGTCGAGGGCCGCACGCAGCAGTTCGCCGGTGCCGTACGTGGTCGCCGTCAGGGGCGCGAAGACGCCCGCCGGGAGGTGCTGGAGCCCGGAGGCCTCCGCCATCTCCACCACCGCGGTGCCGCCACCGGCTACCCCCGCGGGTGCCTCCGCGCGCAGCGCGAAGGTGGCCGTCACCGGCACACCGGTCGGGCCGGTGACCCGGGCCTCGTGGCGGGTGAAGCCGGCCGCGAGCGCCGCCGCTACCGTGCCGTCGCCGCCGTCCGCGACCGGAACGGCCGTCACGTCCAGACCGGGAACCACCCGCCGCAGACCGGCCGTGACGTGCTCGGCGACCTCGACGGCCGTGAGCGATCCCTTGAATTTGTCCGCGGCGATCAGCACCTGTGCCGAAGATGTCCTTGCTGCGTCCGCCACCGTGTTTCCCCTTGCTTTCGTACGGGCAGTCGCGCCGCTGTGACCTTATCCGGCGAGGGGTCCGGCGAACAGGGCACTCCGTCCGCGGTGCCGACGAGCAGGGCACTCCGGTCCGCGGTGCTGCCGAGCGCCCCCGGGGTGCGCCGCGAAGATCAGCGGGACCGGCCCGGCCCCGAACCCGTTCCGTCTAGGCTCGCGCCGTGACCACCATGGACTACGCCACCTACATCGCCGGCCTGCCCCGCGTGCTCGCGGGCGCGGGCGTCATCTTCCGCGACGCGGAGGGCCGCCTTCTGCTCGTGGAACCCAACTACCGCGACACCTGGATCCTGCCGGGCGGCACCGTCGAGTCGGACCACGGCGAGTCGCCCCGGCAGGCCGCCCGCCGTGAGACCGCCGAGGAGATCGGCCTGGACGTCGAGCCGGGCCCGCTGCTCGCCGTCGACTGGGTACGCGGCAAGGACCGGCCGCCGCTGGTGTCGTACCTCTACGACGGCGGAGTGCTGGACGCCGCGCAGTTGTCCGCGATCCGCGTCCAGGAGGACGAGCTGCTCTCCTGGCGCATGGTGCACTGGGACGAGGCCCAGACCCTGGTGAACCGCGGGATGGCCCTGCGCCTCGGCGCCGCCCTGAAGGCCCTCGCGGACGGCGGCGGACCGGCGGACCTGGAGGACGGCGTGCCGCCGGCCGGGGCTGACGGTACGTCGGAATAATCGGAATAAGGCGAGCAGGGGCCGTGCCGCCTCGTCTAGCGTGGCGGGATGGATGAGATTGCCGCAAAGGTCGCGCAGGTGCCGGGAGTTGTCGGGGTGCTGCTCGGGGGAAGCCGGGCACGGGGCACCCACCGGCCGGACTCCGACTGGGATGTGGGCGTCTACTACCGGGGCGAGCCGGATCTGGGGGCGCTGGAGGCGCTGGCCGCGGAGGTGACCGGCGGCCCCGTCGAGGTGTACGGGCCGGGGGCCTGGGGCGCATGGGTCAACGGCGGGGCCTGGCTCGTGCTGCCCGACGGGAGCCAGGTGGACTGGATCCTGCGGGATGTCGACCGGGTGCGGCGGGTGTGGGAGGAGTGCCGCGAGGGCCGCTTCGAGATCGGCGTACAGGCCGGTCACCCCCTCGGCTTCTGGTCCCCCGCCTACCCGGGTGAGGTGGCGCTGGGCCGGGTGCTCGCCGATACCGACGGGGAGCTGGACCGCCTCCGGCAGGAGACCCGGACCTATCCCGAGGCCCTGCGCACGGCGCTGACCCGTGACGGGGTCTGGGACGCGGGCTTCTCGGTGGCGACGGCGGGCAAGTCGTGCGCGGCCGCGGACGTACTGCATGCGTCCCTGTGTCTGTCCCGGGCCGTCGGCGACCTCGTCCAGGCGCTGCACGCCCATCACCGCCTCTGGTGTCTCAATGAGAAGGGCGCGCTCGCGGCGGCCTCGGCCCTGCCGGAGACACCGCCCGGCTTCGGTGCCCGGGCCACCGCCCTGCTCGGCGGCATCGGGCACGGGGTAACGGAGTTGAAGCGCTCGTTGGAGACCGCGGCGGAGCTGGTGGACGAGGTGCGGGGCGTGGTCGGGGTCTGATGCCGGAGACGGCACGGCACGGGCCAAGCCCGGCAGGGCACGGCGCCCTTCCCTGCCCTGCACGGCGCCCGGCCTGGCCGCGGCCGCGGCAGCGGGCACCGGAGGTACATCCGTGCGCGGCCGAGCAGACACGGGGCAACAGGTATGGGCGCGTGAGGCAACCGGAGGCCGTTGCGCCTCCTCTTCGAGAGCGGCACTCGATCCGGAGTGGCGTGGACCGGTTCGATCTTCTCGCGCCGGCTTCCCGCCCTCCCCGACCTCTGGGGACAGCATGACCTTCGCAGTGATGTTCTGCGTGTTCCTTCTAGCCGTCTCCTGCCTGGTGTACGTCGTTGCACGACGCTGGTTGACGACAGGCGTGGCGCTGGCGGTATCCGCCGGTGTGTTGGTGGCTCAGATCTGTGGCTTGTGCGTGGTGGCAGACCTCACCATGGCCACCATGGGCTGACGCGTCCCTACGAACTCCGGATCGGGCACCGAACGCTCCTGGCCGATCCGGAGTTCGCGGGGACACGTCACCCGCCGCTCCCCGACCTTTCGGCGGCCTATCGGCCGCGGGTTTCCTGCCTGGCGACGACGGCGACAACGCCCGCTCGGCGTCGACGCCGAGCCGGCGCCGGATGCGAAGTCCCGGACGTCAAGCCCGGTCCGGAGCCCGTCCGTAGGCGAAACCACCGGCCTATTCGCCAACAGCTCCGTCCGCCAATTCACGTGCGACATCGAGATGCCCCACGTGGCGTGCGTACTCCTGCAGCAGATGGAAGAGGATCCAGATCAGGGTTGGCCGGTCTTCCTCGGCCGGAACGCGTCCGCCGAGGGTGGCAGCCTGGTCCTCCAGCCGTGCCGCAGCGACGATGGCGCGGGACCGGGCGCACTGTTCCCGGAAGAATTCCCTGACGTCCTCGAAGGTTTCTCCGGAGTCCACGTGCCATGGCCCGGGTCTTTCGTGAAAGTCACCCCAGGGATTTTCGACATCCTCGCCGATGAAACCCCATTGCAGCCACCGTAGTTCCACGCAGGCCAGGTGCTTGAGCAAGCCCAGTGGCGCCCAGCCGGTCGGCAGTCGGCTGTTTCTCAGCTCTTCGTCGGACATTCCCTGCAACTTGCGCAGCACGGCGTCTCGGTAGAAGTCGAGGTAGCCGGTCAGGAGCTCGTACGGGCTGGTGAGCGTCACCGGAGGTTCTGCCGCGGGCTCGATCTTGTGCACCATGATGAGGACCCTAAGGAGGAGGAAAGGGACTGTCCAGTGCTTCGGATCGCGCAGTTCTGCTGCGTGAAATCGGACCGGGCGGACCCGCATTCTTCCGGTGGCGACTGCGCTCGCGCCCGGACTGGACTCGTACAGAGCTTGGCTGCCACCTCTCACCCGAGCTGCCTTGCGCAGCGTCTTAGTCTGAGCCCCATGAACCCAGACCTTGTCCTGCTGGAGAGTGACGGCCCGCTCCGCACCATCCGCCTCAACGCACCCGAACGCCGCAATGCCCTCGATCTCGACCTGCTCGGCCAACTCGCGACCGCAATCGCCACTGTCAAAGCCGACGGGGACGCTCGCGCCCTGATCGTCGCCGGTGCCGGCCCGGCCTTCTGCGCCGGAGCGAACCTGGAGAGCATGTTCGGCGATGTCACCAGGCCCGTGCACGAACTCCGCGAACATCTGAAATCGGTCTACGCCTCGTTCCTCGGCCTTCGTGAACTCACGATTCCCACGGTCGCCGCCGTCCAGGGCGCGGCCGTGGGAGCCGGGCTCAACATCGCCCTTGCCTGTGACATCGTCATCGCCGGTCCGCGCGCCGCTTTCGGGCCGACGTTCGCCGAAATCGGCCTGCATCCCGGGGGTGGTTGTTCCTTCCTGCTGACCGAACGTATGGGTCCCGCCCACGCCACTGCGGCGCTGCTGTCCGGCGACATCATCAAGGCCGAGGACGCCGTACGACTGGGCCTGGCCAATCGGCTGGCCGAGGATCCCGAGGTCGAAGCCACGGAGTTGGCCGCGCGGTACGCGAAGCGCAGCAAGGATCTCAATGCCCACATCAAGCGGTCGGTGCGGATCGCTGCGACGTCCGACTTCTCCACCTCGCTCGACTTCGAGTCGTGGGCGCAGGCATCATCCGTGGGCAGCGAGGAATTCGGCCGCTACATGGAGGAATTCCTCAAGCGCTAGGCAGTTTCGTTTGGATCATCGGGCTGACCAGAGGAAGATGCCTGCGATGTGGAGGCCGGCCAGGTAGATGGTTGCGGTCTTCTCGTAGCGG